>DAOPZM010000045.1:0-2171 GCA_035353375.1 Syntrophomonadaceae bacterium | reverse complement strand
CTTTTAGTCTTGCTGTTTAAGTTTTATCAAGAACTTTGCCCCGCTCGCTTTCGCTCACGGCAAGAGTTATCTTATCATGCCTCTTAAACAAATGTCAACACAATATTATTCATTTCTTTAATTTTTATTTAGCATTACAATTTAAAAATAATTTTTAGTTGGCACATTTATTTATAACTCTTATTGTCGCCAGCATTAATTATTATTATTTCTTAATTGTAAAGATTGTATGAGGTTGTTATAATAAGTGGTACTGCTTTTTTACTTTTTTTACAAGAAGGGGTTCTGGTTCATGTTAACCGCTGATAGAATTAAGAATATTGCCATAGTTGCTCATGTTGATCACGGAAAAACTACTTTGGTTGATAAACTGCTCAGACAGAATGGGTGTTTCCGTCTCAACCAGAACATGCCTGACCGGGTCATGGATAACAATGACCTGGAACGTGAGCGTGGCATTACTATATTATCCAAAAACACCAGCATTCATTATGGCAATACTAAAATTAATATTATCGATACCCCGGGACATGCTGATTTTGGAGGAGAAGTAGAAAGAATAGTAAATATGGTTGATGGAGTACTGCTGCTGGTTGATGCTTTTGAAGGGCCGATGCCGCAGACTCGTTTTGTTTTAAAAAAAGCTTTGGCTGCAGGGCTGAAACCGTTAGTAGTTATAAATAAAATTGATCGTCCTGATGCCCGGCCTCATGAAGTAATAGATAAAGTGCTCGATTTATTTATTGATCTTGATGCCAGTGAGCAGCAATTAGATTTTCCTGTAATATATGCATCAGCCAAGTGGGGAATTGCCAAGGATTCTTTAGATGGCAGCTCTGAAAATATGAATCCTTTGCTTGATGCTATTTTCGCTAACATACCTTCGCCTTCAGGCGACCCTAACGAGCCTTTTCAAATTGCTATTTCATCTATAGATTACGATAATTATGTGGGCAGAATAGGAATAGGGAAAATTGCCCGGGGTGAAATCCGTAAAGGGCAGGAAGTAATCCTATGCAATAATGAAGGTAAGCAAATTAAAGTTAAAATTAGCTGCCTCAGTGTCTTTGAAGGTTTAAGCCGGGTGGAGGTCGATGCTGCCGCTGCCGGTGAAATCATTGCCATATCTGGTATCGAAGATATAAATATTGGCGAAACTATATGTTCACCGGAACGGGTCGAGCCGCTTTCCTTCGCGCAAATCGACCAGCCAACCATTTCAATGAACTTTATTGTCAATGACAGTCCTATGGCTGGACGTGAAGGAGCTTATGTTACCAGCAGACATTTGAAAGACAGACTGCAAAGGGAACTGCTCTCCAATGTTTCTATGCAGGTCGAAGAACTTAGTCCTGATGCTTTTAAAGTATCAGGCCGGGGAGAACTGCATCTTTCTATTTTGATTGAAACTATGCGGCGGGAAGGTTATGAGTTTGCTGTTACCCGTCCGGAAGTAATTATGAAAGCAATCGACGGTATAATACATGAACCGATGGAAAGATTATTTATCGAAGTCCCGGAAGAGTTTATGGGTACTGTCATTGAATACAGTTCCAAACGCAAAGGGGAAATGACTAGTATAGATAACTCTACCACCAATACGGTAAAAATAGAGTTCTCCATTCCTGCCCGGGGATTGATTGGCTATCGCTCTGGATTTCTGACTCAAACCAGGGGTACGGGAATTATGAATCATATTTTTGACAATTACGAACCTTTTAAAGGTGAGATTAATAATCGAACCCGTGGTTCATTGGTTGCCTCCGAAACAGGGTCGGCCGTTGCTTACGGTCTTTATAATTCCCAGGAACGGGGAGTGCTTTTCATCAGTCCCGGCACTGAAGTATATGAAGGAATGATTGTGGGGGAAAATGCCCGCAGCGGAGATATTACCGTTAATGTATGCAAAAAGAAACAGCTTACCAACACCCGGGCCTCAGGTTCCGACGATGCACTGAGGCTGGTGCCGCCTCTTGCCATGTCTTTGGAGAATTTCCTGGAGTTTCTGGCCGATGATGAATTACTGGAAGTAACCCCGCAAAGCCTGCGTTTGCGTAAAATGATACTGGATAAAACCAGCCGGGAAAGAACTGCCCGTCATAAGAATAAAGTCTCCTGATTATAATACTGTATACTTGAGCACATATTTTGGCATATAAAGCAGGAAATCA
>DAOPZM010000044.1:0-3314 GCA_035353375.1 Syntrophomonadaceae bacterium | reverse complement strand
CAATGGCAAAAATTTCTGCCAGCGACTGCAGAGGTACGAAGGTCCGCCCACAATTTAGTTCAGTCGGCACAGGAGTATCCATATTAATTGAAGATGCTGCTATAGTAATAACAGGGGCAGCCAGTGTACCGGATACCTCTCCGGATACTGTACCAATAACATCTCCTGTCACCGGATCAGTTATTTCACCGGTTATTGTTACGGGTGTCAATGTACCGTCAGTCACAATTCCAGCTTCATCGAGGATCAAATCAGTTGCAGTTGCTGTTATAACAAAATTAACATTCCCGGTTACATCTCCGCTGACTGGATCAGTTATGCTGCCAGTCACAGTACCGGTCAAAGCCCCTGTATCTGCATCATCCACAACGAACGCAATGGCCGGTTCCAGCATATCCTGCTGTTTAGCAGCTGTAATGCTGTTGATGGCAAAGACCACCACCGTGCCATCTTTACTGACAGTTACAGTCTGACTTTCAATATCCCAATTGACTGTTGCTCCTATATCAGCCAAAGCCCGTATCGGAAACATTATTTTACTGCCTTTTAGATAAGCAGGGCCTTCCAATTTGATCAGATTGTTCCTGACAGTAATGGTGCTGAGCCCTTTATCAGTAATGTCAGCATACATCTGGGCAATCAAAGCTTCAGCGTCTGCAAAGGCCAATAGTTCTTCCCCGGAATATGGTGTTTTTATTACCATATATCTCTCATTTATACATTGCTTAACAGCAGCCCGCTTAGCAGCCAGTTGACTGTCAAGGTCGCTTATCTGGGGCAATAAATCTGCCGCAAGGGCCAGACTGGCTTCTGTGTTTTCCAGTATATAAGCATCATACAGAACCTGAAGCTCATCCCTGTTAGCTTGAAGTTCATTGGCTTCGGAGATCAGTGCTTTTTTAGCCTCATTCATTTCCTGTTTAAATTCCTTTAATTTAGAATTATCGGACTTTGTAACAGAACTGCTCGCTGCTTTTTCTTTGTCTTTGCCATTACCGTTGCCATTGCTGGATTTGTCCGAAGCTCCAAAGGCGCCTAAGGACATGGTAAGGGTGAAGATGAGGGTCAACATAAGTACCAATACTTTTTTCATTCGATCAACCTGCCTTTCTTTTTTTACATCTCCACCGAAAGAAAACTGCATTCCGAAGAATGCAGTTTTAAAAACTGGTTTCTCTTCGGCAGCCCGGCTATCATAGCATTTGCTTTAGACCCGTGGCTTTGCGTCCTTGACTTTCACCAAGTTTGCCATTATCGGAGATGTTTATTTCACTAAATTATACTTTAATAAATTTAAGTATTCAATATAACAGGTTATTATTTATCAATTAAGAATTGAGTTCAAGAAAAATAAAGCCTTCCTCAAGTTTATTCATCTGAGGAAGGCCTTTTAAAAATTTTTTATGAACTAAATTTTTTCAAGCTTAGCAGCACTGACTTTAAATTCCGGAATACCGCATATCGGATCCAGGGCCTCAGCATTGGTAAGACGATTGGCAGCTGCTTCGGCAAAATGGAAATAGGTGAAGAGCACTTTTTCTTTCATGCTGTCAGCAAGCTGAGCCTTGAGTTCTATACTTCCCCGGCGGGTACTTAGACGAACAATCTCGCCATCTGTTATCCCCAACCGTGCCGCTGTTAATGTATTTATCTGCACACAATTCTCCGGCATGTGAGCGTGCAAACCTGAAGCCCGCCGGCTCATGGTCCCGGTATGGTAATGGTAGAGACTCCGCCCGGTACTCAGTATAAATGGATAGTCTGCGTCTGGAAGTTCTACCGGCTCGATGAATTCAACGGCATGGAATAATCCCAGGCCCCGGGTAAACTTCTCGGTGTGCAGAATGGGAGTCCCGGGATGTTCAGTTGTGGGGCAGGGCCAATGCAATCCGAGTCCCTGTAAGCGTTCATAATTCATGCCGCCATATGATGGGGTAAGAGTGCTCATCTCGGCGAAAATATCCTCGGCGCTGTTGTAATTCATAGGGTATCCCATGCGGTTGGCCAGTTCGCATATTATCTTCCAGTCATCCATGGCCTGTCCGGGGCCGCTGACGGCGTGGCGTATATGTTGTACTCTGCGCTCGGTACTGGTGAAAGTTCCGTTTTTCTCTGCAAACGAAAATCCCGGTAAGACGATATCTGCTTTTTGAGCAGTCTGGGTCAGGAAAATGTCCTGAACAATCAGGCACTCCAGGTTTTCCATGGCTTCCTCAACATGGCTTATGTCAGGGTCGCTGACCATGGGATTCTCTCCCAGTACAAATAAGCCCTTGATTCTGCCTTCCAGAGCGGCGGGAATGGTCTGGGTAACCGTAAGACCGTTGTTCGGAGATAAAGGTACACCCCATGCCTTTTCAAATTTAGCCCGGACATCGGGATTAGTTACCGCCTGATAAGCCGGATAGGTTACCGGCAAGGCTCCCATATCACATGCACCCTGAACATTGTTCTGCCCTCTCAGAGCATTTACGCCGGTTCCGGGTCTTCCCAAATTGCCTGTGAGCATTGCCAGATTACAACAGGATTTGACATTATCGGTGCCGGTACTGTGCTGGGTTATTCCCATCGAATAACAAATGGCGCTGGCACCCGATTGAGCATATATCCGGGCCGCTTTCCTGATGTCTTCCGCAGGAACCCAGGTAATAGTCTCCACATATTCGGCAGTATATTTCTCCAATACCTGTTTGAGGGCCTCAAAGTTTTCGGTCCGTTTGGCAATAAAATCCTGATCTGCCAGCCCTTCGGTCAGGATTACATTCATCATCCCGTTTAATAAAGCTACATCTGTGCCGGGCCTGAACTGCATGTGAATGTCAGCCATTTCAGCCAGGTCAATACGCCTGGGATCGGCTACTATCAACCTGGCGCCTTTTTCCCGCACGTTCTTTTTAATTTTGTAGCCAATAACCGGATGATTTTCAGTAGTATTGCTGCCGATGACAAATACACACTTTGAATCTCCTGTAAAATCGGCAATTGAGTTAGTCATGGCACCACTGCCGAATGCCGCTCCAATACCGGCTACGCTGGAGGCATGGCAAAGACGTGCACAATGGTCAACATTATTGGTGCCCAATACCGCCCGGGCAAATTTTTGAGCCAGATAATTTTCTTCATTGGTGACCCGAGCTGAAGAGAACACAGCCAAGGCATCAGAACCTTCTTTTTCCTTAATAGCTTTAAGCTTACTGGCCGCAAGATCAAGCGCTTCCTCCCAGGAAGCCGGACGCAATTCACCATTTTCCCTGATAAGTGGCGTAGTAAGACGTTCAGGGGAATGAATGAAATCCCAGCCAAATCTGCCTTTT
>DAOPZM010000043.1:0-4305 GCA_035353375.1 Syntrophomonadaceae bacterium | reverse complement strand
TGACGGCAGGTTATTTGAATTTATCTGCTGCCAGCAGCGCTGCTCCCAGGGCGCCGGCATAAATACCCATCTCGTGGGTAACAACTTCCTGTCCCAATTTTTTAGCCAGCCGCCTGGCAAAATAGGGATTAATGCTCAAGCCCCCGGTAAGAATACATTTAGCCGATGAGTCATGCCGGGAGGCCAAAAGAGCGACCCGGGAAACCACTGATTCCACGATCCCCGCTGCAATATCTTCCTTCGATTTGCCGGCGCCGATCTGGCTGATGACTTCCGACTCGGCAAAAACCGTACACATGGAACTGATGGGAATGGGCGTACCGGCCTGAGCCAGCGTGAAAAGCTCGTCTATGTCGACCCCCATACGATTGGCCATGATCTCGATAAATTTGCCGGTGCCGGCCGAGCATTTATCATTCATTAAGAAACGTGCTACCGTTCCTTTTTCCACCGTTATTATTTTGGTATCCTGCCCGCCCACATCAATGATCAAACAGTCCCCGGCCATCAATGCAGCCCCGCCTTTACCATGGCAGGTGATCTCAGTCAAAACTTTATCCGCATAATCCACCGAGATCCGTCCATACCCGGTAGCGATGACTTTGGTCTGGTCAGATCCCACATCAATCCCCGACCCGTCTAGCCGGTCTTTGATCCGGGCAGCCGTTTCCTTGCTGCTCCAGCCGGTAGGCAAAATAAAAGAGGCCGCTACCTTTTCCCCGTCCAGGACAACTGTCTTGGCGGCGGTAGAGCCAATATCGATTCCAATATAATTCATTTGACAACCCCCGACTTAAGTCATATCTACTAATAATCCTAAACAGTTATCAGATGAGCGTCAATGAATAAATTTAACTATAAGTTATATGTATAATAATAAATTTGCATAATAGTTTTAGAATTGGATGACGCGTCAGAATGCTTTGCAAATAAAAACAACTCCCACTGGAAAACAGTGGGAGCTGTTCAATTTCTTATAATTACGATAAAAACTGCCGCTTGTTTTGATCTGTCACAAATATCCATGGCAATGGAACAATGCTGATGATTCGCAGGTTATTTCATGGCAGCCCATAGGGAACTCCTCTTTCATTACTTAAGCTGGAGATTTTGCGCGATTGAAGTCCTTAAGGCTAATTCCCGGGGCCGGCTTTTTCTATTATTTGCCTACGTTCTTGATCGAGATCCAATAGTTTTTGACTGTTTTGCTCCTTCATCATGTTTAGGTCGTGATTAATCTCCTGTAGCTTACGTTGCAGCTGCCTGGTGCGATCCTGGGCATCGTTGATTTTAAACTGAACTATTGCGTCGAATAATAACCCATCAAAAAAGAAATCGGCAAATGTTTCTAATCCGCCTATTTCAATGGTATCAATCGTATGTTTGACATCAGCCAGTTCCCGCTGGAATTTGCGCAGCAACAGCTGGGCCTGGTCAATTTCATTCCGGGCATCACCGATGCGTGAATGCTTTATCGCAGTAGTTATAAGGCCTCCCCCCAACAAGTCAAAGGTCCCCCATCCTTGCGCACTGCCCAAGCTCTTCTGTACCTTAGAAAATGCTTTTTCCACTTTCTTACCGGCTTCAATTGCTTCTTGCAGTTCTTTTTCCTCGGCTTTTAAGCAGCCCAACTGTTCGGCCATCTCAAACAAGCGCTGGGCCTCAGATCCACCAGAGCCAAGCAAGTACTCTTCCTTGTCCCGTACCGCCTGCTGGTATTTAGTGTCCAGATCCCCCATGGCGTTCAAATTGTTATCCATTCTGGTTAGATCTGCTTCAAGTACTATCAGGGCAGCATTTGCTTCATCATACTTAAATTTGGCAGTCAGATATTCCTCCTGCTCTTTGCGTTTTGCTAATTCCTTAGTTCCTCTGAGGCTATGCCAAAGATTAAGGAGGGTAATGCTATCTAACCTTTCCACATCTCTGCTTTCCAAAGCCAATTGTCTTTGCAGTTGATCCCTAAGTTTCTTCTGTTCCCGAATCAGATTACTGGTTATTTCTCTGCGATGAAGCCACTTTTCTCTTTCCTTTAATAAGCGTACCGCCTCCGTTAAGCGTTCATGCACATCCATTAGCAAAACTCCTCCTTACTCGATAACTCAAAGGGTTTATTTTGGGTAATTTATGAATTGAAAAATAAAGAGTGATCAGGGGATGATATTATTGAAGCGCTTTCTATTTGAAATACGTCATATATTTCTTCGCAATCAACTTTGATGTATCACCTGCTTTATTCAAGTAAAATGTGTTCATCTATTGTGTTGGTTGAAAAAGTATTATTTCAACTCTGTACCGCCCCATTCAACCACAGTAAATCCCCGGCGTTTAAATGGCTTCATCTGCTGAGGTGGTATCTCAATCGGTTTATCCAGTGACTTAAAGACCATGAACACTCTGAGTATTGAATCGGGTTTAGGATTGATCTTCAAGCGGGCTGCGTTCGTGTATTCTTTGCCTGCAAATGTGATGAGGTTAAATTCATTCTTCTCAAGCAGAGGAAGCCAGTAGACAATAAACTCGTTATATTCTTTAGGAAGCAAGCCCATAGATGCCAATTTATCCTGTAGAAAAGCCCCGCTATCTTTACCCGCCACTACAAACCCACTGGAAAAATCCCACCCGGTATCGGGGGCAACCCCATCCCAAAAGAGGTAAGAATATTCTTTGCCATCATCGAGGTTGACCAGGGTTCCGTCAGGAGCAGCGATGACCTTCCATCCATCTTTATATTCCGGGTATGTACAACCCATTTTACCGTCAAAACCAAGCTTTACCGACACAACTTCTTCCTTGGCCGGGTATAGATAAATTACTGGTTTCGCACATAGAGGTTGTTCCGCCTCCTTTGGGAGCTCAGCGCTAACGCTTTTTTCGAAGTGGTTAATCTCGTTAACTTCGTTCATGTACCCTTTAATTTCGAGGTTGGGGTGCTGTATATCCAGCAGAGGATTGTTTTCGTAATTCTCTTTTGTTACCAGACACTTCAACATTATTGAATCCCCAGCCTTGATATTCAGCCTGTTGTATGTTGTCTCGACCTTGCATACATTCTTAATGGCGCTTTTTTCTTTGATGATAGGATAACTTAAATAAACCGCATTTTGTTTAATTGTATAATCGCTATTATTGGTAAGCATAATATTATACAGAATACCTGATGGCATTTCTTTAACGCCAACAATTTCAAGGTCAATCTTATCTATGACCGAAACGGGCATTACTTGTGTATCCATCTTCGTGTTACACCCCAATATACCCAATACGCAACAAACGAGTAACGATAATAGCAATGGAATTCTACCATTCATTTTACCTATCTCCATTGGTTTCCCACCCCCAATCTTAGCATCTTAAAAAGACGGCTATGTTTAGATCGCTAGAAAGCAGCCTTCCAACTTGCACCTTCTGTTCTGTTGCCGATGAGCCAAAATAACACAGTTCACTGGAATTATGGAGTCCCCGCTCAACTGTTCAGCCATCTCAAACAAGTGCCGGGCCTCAGAGCCACCAGAGCCAAGCAAGTACTCTTCCTTGTCCCGTACCGCCTGCTGGTATTTAGTGTCCAGATCCCCCATGGCGTTCAAATTGTTATCCATTCTGGTTAGATCTGCTTCAAGTACTATCAGGGCAGCATTTGCTTCATCATACTTAAATTTGGCAGTCAGATATTCCTCCTGCTCTTTGCGTTTTGCTAATTCCTTAGTTCCTCTGAGGCTATGCCAAAGATTAAGGAGGGTAATGCTATCTAACCTTTCCACATCTCTGCTTTCCAAAGCCAATTGTCTTTGCAGTTGATCCCTAAGTTTCTTCTGTTCTTCAATTAGATTAACGGTTCTTGTACATGGCTGGAACCAAAAAAAGCGGAATCATTTAATCGGATGCTCTTTTCTTTCAATGCACTGGATCTTATTGTTTTTGCCGGAATACAAGAATGGATATAAGGGAGCTTACTTCAGCTCAATCCATACAGCCTGGCCTTTAGCACAAAGATCGTTGGTTTCATCGAAGAGGGCTGTTCCTGTCTGTATTTTGCGGCCTTCTTCAGCGATTTGCCAGCCAGTCACAACTAATACCTGACCGGCTTTTACCGGTTTAATAATTTCTACTGCCAAACGTCCCAACAGTATCGGCCTTAATTTCCGGGCCAAGATGGCCCACGCTCCGGGACAGTCCAAAGCTGCCCAGACTATCTCATCTCTAATCACTTCAGATTCATCCGCGAAACATTTTTCTGGAATCCAGGGCGCAGCCACATAATCCTGGTTTTCTACCCTCCCGGCAAATATCCGCAGTCCGTCCGCT
>DAOPZM010000042.1:0-5553 GCA_035353375.1 Syntrophomonadaceae bacterium | reverse complement strand
AAAAAGAACGTTCTCCTGCTTCCTGGCATATGATAAGCTGGGAGGTGAAGTGCGATGAATATTCTGGATTATAAGCTTAGTTTTGGGACCCTGACGGACCGCCGCCAAACCAACCGCATCATTATTCATCATTCTGCCAGCGAAGATGTTTCCGCTCAGGAGATCCACCGCTGGCATCTGGACCAGGGATGGAGCGGCATCGGGTACCATTTCGTCATCAGGAAGAACGGAACAATTGAAAGGGGCCGTCCTGTCGATAAAATCGGCGCTCATGCCGGAAGTGAAGCGAACAGCGACAGCATCGGCATTTGCCTGACCGGAAATTTTGTCAGCCGGGCACCGGAAATCAAGCAAATCGAGGTCTTGTTGTCTCTTATCGAATACCTTGAGGATTACTACAAAAAAACGCTGCGGATTATGAGGCACAGCGATGTTTACGCGACTGTCTGCCCGGGCACTATGTTCCCCTGGCCGCTGGCTTTAGCCGGTAATGATTCAGGGGACTGGAAACAGCAGCTTATACAGCGGGCCATCACTGAAAAGCTTATAAGTTCGCCCCACAATCCCGATGACCAGGCTGAGAAATGGTTCGTTTTAGCGGTGGCTTTAAATCTTTTGGATAAAGTGAGGCGTGAAGCGGCGGGCGATCACTGATCGCCCCTACAACCCCTAACGCCTCACGGTTAATCGCCTTTATCTCCCTGCTTCAACTGAACCAAACAAGAGAGACATCCTCTCGTTTGCGTCCTTTTTATTTCACTTTCAGTGTCCGCAGGTATGCTTTGGTCTCGTCGCTGATGCGGTAGCTCTCAATTGCTTTTTGAATGGTCTTGTTATGGGTCCATTTCTCCAGACGCTGTTTCTGAATGAACGGCAGTGCGGCGTCATACTGTTTGGCCAGTGCCGTCGCAAAATACCAGGCGATCATCATATTGATGTAATACTCCTCTGAGCGAATGTTTGCCACCATGTCGGGCATCTCCGCCTGAAATTCGCTGCCCAGGTAAAAGCTCATCAGCATTTCAATGCCAAACCGGACTGTATATGTCAGGTCGGACCTCAGCCAGACTTTTATCTGCTCATAGAGCTCCGGTAAGTGCTTTTTGAAGACTTTGGGAGAGAGCTGGTCGCAGGTCGCCCAGTTGTCGATATATGGAAGAAATACTTGAACCGCCCGGATCGCGGCATCATAATCCTTAATGGTCTCGATCAGAAAGCCGTGCAGGTTATTTTCCTCAAAATATTTGTGCGGCAGGATCGTGAGAAACTCTGCCGCCTGTGGAGTTTTGGAATACTCCCGGGCAAGTTTCCGCAGTTGGGGAGTGCGTACGCCGATGACGGTTGCCGGGTCAACGTTTGGCACCAGTTTGCAGGTAAATTCTCTGTATTTCAGATCCTGCAGCTCAAACAGTCGGTGCCGGATCTCTGCTTCTGTATTACTCATATCGTTTTACCTTTCCTGCCGGAGCCGGATGATCTGTCATATCCCACCGGTAATGGCCTGCCCGGGATAGCCTGACGAACTGCGGGTCACTGCTATAAGCCTGGCTCCGTATAATTCAGATAAGAATCATTATAATGTTCCCTGGCTGCAGGTACAAGGGGGCGGGGGCAGCGAAAGCATCCGCCAATTAAAATGAAGGGTAAATATTGGGGAAAAAGAGGGGAATAGTCCTTAAAATAGAATCAATTAAATTGGGGAAACAATCCTGGGAGCAAGTGGGGACGGTTCTTGACTTGCGCAGGACAGTGAGGCGTGATGGGTTTTAGGTGAGGTGTGAGGTGTGAGGCGTGAGGGGAACCTTGGCTCACGCGTTGTAGGGGAAGATAGTATCTTCCCGTTACCTGAGAACAGTTGGTCAGGCGATTAACCATAAGGCGTGAGGAAGATTGGGGAAGGAAGCTTGGGGAAAACTGCTTGTGCCCCGAAGGGGTAACCCAGCTGCTTCCCGAAGGGAAGCCGGGGGTCTGTACTCATGCTTCCAGAAGCAAAAAGGAAGCAAAAAGAACGTCCCCCTGCTTCCTGAGAGGAGTGAATGGTTATTATTGATATTATGGCGGGGCCGATAATAGGGTTTATGCTTAACCAGACATACCGTCATACTGCCGATGGTGTGGTCAGTCAAAAGATAAATGAGTTGAAGAAGCACTTTAAAAAGGGCACCAGTATTATTAACCATGATATCCAGCGGTTATGGCAGAGTGTGTTTGCGGAATCGCTGATCAGCTGTATCAAACAGTACGGAGATATCAACAAGGATAGTTTAAACCGCGATAAAGTGAAGTATATCAATGAAGTCCTGAAACTTGATTTTAAGGAAATAAGCAGTACTATATGGCCGATCATTGACGTCGGGGTCGAAGAGGTGATTGCGTACAACAGTCTGCAGCCGGATAAAGAGGCTTTTATCAAGGTGATCGAGCCGGCCCTTGAACAAAAAGTTTTTGCCAACTGCCGTATCCCTGCTCTTAGAGAATACGTTTATGAAAATATCTTAGGAGAATGTACTACCATATTCAATGAATACCTGAAGGAAGAGCGTTACACCTATATTTACAAAAGCTATGTAAAAAATATTCTGGGGATCATCAGACAAAGCAGCCTGGAGAACCTGCAGATCAGTTCGGAGCTGATGGAGCAATATAAAAATGCGCTGGCAAGACTGGAAGAGCTGGAAGAAAAGCTTGATATATTGCTGGACGGAAAACACAGGGATATGGATGTTGATGAGATTTTTCAGCTGAGCCGGGCTTTCAGCCTGAAAAATATCCGCGGCCGGTTGATAAGCCGGCGTTATCAGGCGGATCTGTATTACCTGACTGGTTCTGTAAATGAGAAAAATATGAAGGATTTTTTCCGTTCCAGAAAAAAGGCTTTTTTCCTTATCGGTGAAGCTGGAAGCGGCAAAACCAATCTGCTCTGCCACGCTGCCGAGGAGCAGATGAAGGCAGGGGATATTGTGCTGTTTTTTACCAGCCAGGATGTGGGGGAACAGCTTGATATCCGCAAATCGATCGAAGCTTGTTTGCGGCAGGATCTTTTCGATCTTCTGCGCTGCCTGGCGGCGGAAAACCAAAAAGGGGAAAGCCCGAAACAGCTGCTGGTTTTCTTTGATGGGGTGGATGAGTTTGGCCGGCTCGAGGTCAACCGGTTTATCGACGAAGTCAATGCTTTTCTGCTTTCCGTAACTGCTGATATGCCGATAAAGCTCATTTACTCGTTAAAATATCAATTGCTTAGAAATTCGGGCGATCTGGTCAAGCCCCAGGGGTTGTTGGAAGATTCGGGTGTTCAGAGTGTCGAGCTTAATGGGATAAATTTAAATTCTTTTGACTGGTCAGTTTATTATCTGAATTCATTCGTATTGATGGAAGCTTTGGACGAGGAACAGATCGGCGGCCTTTATAAGTTTTACAAAGGCAAAGGGATGCCTTCTCCCCTGGATAAGGATCTGCCGGGCAGCTTAAGCGATTCAGCGTTAAATCCCGGGAAACTGCGGCTCATTATGGAGGTCTATTCTGATAAGAAGCTGCCGAAAATGTTTTTTAAATACCGGATAATTGAGGATTACTGTACTAAAATTCTGGCGGCTCCGGAACTGAGGATAAGTGAGCAGAGGGTGGACGAGATGCTGTGCCGCCTGGGCGGGGAACTGTTTGCGGAGAATAATTCTGAATTCGGGGTGGCTTTGACTGTCCTGGATCTGAAGGATCGTATCGCCGAGTTAAATGATGATATTCTGGAGACTCTTTACCGTACCGGTTTTATTGAATATTATGCTGATGATAACAGTGTTTTGGCTTTTGAAGAGCATGCCGTCCAGGCTTATTATACGTCCCGCGACCTTATCCGCGGCAGGAAGCTGGGGTATTTGATGGAATGCCTGCAGGACCGGCCGGTGGACAATCAGGATTTAAGAACTTTTTTATATAACCATGAAACCATGGAGTTTGTACTTTACTATTATTTCAAACGGTGTACGGCAGATCGTTCCCCGCTTATTAATTTTATCAGTCAGGTTGTAAAAACCAGTGCTGAAAGTGCGGAACTGGCCCTGCATATATTCCTCCTGGAATTGTCCCGTTATGATCCCGACAGCTTGAGGGAAATCATTATGGGCGAAGCGGGACTTATATTTTCCGGTGAAAAAGTTATTCATAAATTATTGATCGATGCTGCTGCAGATATCCGGGGCAAGGAGAATGATAAACTGGCGGTCATGATTCTGGAAGCGCTGCTTCAGCTGCTTGAGGAAACGGAAACCACGGAGGAATTTATCAGTGCCTGCCTGGTTCTGGGCCGGCGCTACAAGGAACTGGGTTACAATGACAAGGGGCTGGAATGCTTAAGAAAAGCGCAGGCGAAGTTTGACAGCCAGAAGGATAAAAGTGCAGCAATGTTCAGTTATGTCGAAATGGGCCTGGTTTATCGTAATATGAGGCGCTTTGAAGATGCCCTGCAGTGTTTTGAAAATGGGGAGACCGCGGCAAGGGAGCTTGAGGATTGGGTAACAGAAGGCAAAATCAACGATTATAAAGGTACGGTTTATGTCTCGGTATTTGACTATCGGCAGGCACTTCAATATTTTTATAAGGCCCGGGATATTTTCAAGTCTCATATGGATGAAGATAAATTAATGGATATAGCTTTTTCTGACAGCTATGCGATCATCAACAAGAATATTGCCACGGCGCTGATCTATACGGGCGCCAAAGACAAGGAGATTTTAGAGCATCTGGATCTGGCCCGGGATATTTTTGAACAAATGGAATATGGGCAAGGTCTGGTGAGCATTTATTCGATCTATTACCTTTTTTATAAAATACGCGGCAAAGTCAGGGAAGCCTTTGAGGCGCTTTTCAGTCAGCTGGAAATACTGAGTGATGAAGGCCCCGACCATCTGCTGGTCGACTGCCTGAATACGATAGGCTGTTTGTATCGCGAACTGCAGCAGAATGATGAGGCATTGCAATATTTTCAGTACGCCAGGGATATAGCGGAGGCGCTTGATATCCCGTACCATCTGGCCGCCAGTTACGATAACCTGGGCACTATCTACCGCAAAAAGGGCGATTATAAAAAAGCTTTGAGCCTGTGCCGCAAGGCCCTGAAAATTTTTGCCGGCTTGAATTTTAAAAAGGACGAAGCTATTTGTTATACAAGTTTAGGCCTTATTTATTCGGAGATGGATGAATATACAGAAGCGATCGAATATTTTTCGCGCGGCATAAAGTTGTTTGAAGAAATAGGACTGCATGACTCACTCAGTAAAAATCATTTTTATATTGCTGCTCTGTACGAGGCAATGGGGAAGAAAAAAAGGGCGCTTGAACATTGCCTGAAGGCCGAAGCCGCATGCCCGTCCTATGACAGCGAACTGCTGAAAGCAATACAGGTAATCAAACAGCGCTGCAAGTAAACCGTGAGGAAGCACGGGGACTGTCCCAGCTGCTTCCCGAAGGGAAGCCGGGGGACTGTCCCCTGTGCTTCCGGACTTGCGGAGGATAGTAGGCGTGAGGCGGCGGGCGAACCTTGCCCGAGGAAGCACGGGG
>DAOPZM010000041.1:0-6891 GCA_035353375.1 Syntrophomonadaceae bacterium | reverse complement strand
GAGGTAGCTTCAGCGTAACTTCAGCCGGACCGTTTATATAGCTGGCTAATCTTCCGCAGGTATAGCCCCCATTGCCGGAATTGTGAGGGCCGCAAAATTGCTGCGTAATAATGATTTGTGAATTCATTAGGCCTCCCCTCAGTCTATATCAGTGTTGGCATATTTTGATAATAAACTAGTTGTTCTAATAAGAGTTTCTTTCGTACTGCGCCCGAACGAGTATTCGCCCACAGAAACGTTATACTTTCCATTGTCATAGTTGGTAACAAACAAAGCATTATATAGCTCTTTTAACTTTGAATCCAACGACACTACTGTTTTTCCTTCGTTATTTTCCTTAAACGACTCAGTTATACTAAGAAGCCCATCAAAAAAATTTTCCCTCAAGCAATAAGCTACTTCCTGCAGCGGAGTGTAATCCTTTCCGTTAATAAAGTCAGAATACCTACGCGAATCACATATTTTTAATCCAATCATGATTGGAACAACATATACAAGGCCTAATTGGAGGCCACGGCCTTCTGAAAATGAAAAATCATATTTTCTGTTTTCGTGAGTTGGTTCATAGGCTGCAATTTTCGTCAGACGCAGATACTTTGCTATTTCTCGCAACTCGAAATGATAAGCTATATTGTTAAATGAAGAGCGAATGCAATAAAGCGTATTCTCTGCGATTTTAGCAACGTCCATTGAATCCCCGCTATACTTTTCTAGCTCATGAACAATATTCTGCCATTGCTTTGACCTTGGCAAAAAACCGATTCGTTCATGCCCCACAAGAAAGTCTCCTTTCCATTTTTCCGGCATTAGGACTCAAGCACCTTAACCATCCATTATTTTTCTATGTATTTTTAATCACACTAACTTCGCCTAATAGACATAATTATCATTGAAAAAGAAATTCGATATGAAGCGTCTCCACACTCTCTTTTACTCTAACTTTCTACACATTTCCTAAATTTCCCTTCTTTATTTAACGAATTATATTCAATAAACGCCTAGGTAAAATATGAAAGCCAGATCGATTAAATACGTTCTGGTAAGATTTAGCGCGGTATCAGGTGGACATGCAGGTGCATGATAAAAGTATTTTCTTCTTTATTGAGATGATTCCATTATTTGCTCTGATTCCCTCTATATTCGGGAATATTAACTGCGTATTCTGCTGTTCCCTTTCCTCTCTTTGCGTTATATTCTTAAGTAAGCCTGCGTTTGGGAGTGGTGTTATTTTGGAGCCGACAATTTTTATCCTGATCATGCTGATCATATTTCTGGCTTCGGTCATTATGGGAGTGACCAGCTTCGGCTTTGCCTTGATCGCGGTTCCGCTGTTAAACCTGTTGCTGCCGCTGAAGGTACTGGTGCCGGTGCTGATCCTGTACGGGGTGATCACTGACATTATTTTGCTGCTTCCTATTTACAGGCACCTGGACTTAAAAGGCATGGGCTATCTGGTGGGGCCGGGATCCTGGGCATCCCGCTGGGGACCTGGCTGCTGATCATTTTGGATGAATCGATTTTAAAAATCGCTGTAGGCATCATCGTTATCGTTTCGGCCTGGGCTCTTTATTCGGGGTATCGGGTG
Organism: Syntrophomonadaceae bacterium; assembly: GCA_035353375.1. GTDB lineage: Bacteria > Bacillota > Syntrophomonadia > Syntrophomonadales > Syntrophomonadaceae > UBA1368. Next base: position 5,306 of record DAOPZM010000041.1, on the reverse strand, counting down.
CAGATCAGAAATGAGAAGCTGGGCGATGCTGTGGCCGGCTTTATCAGCGGGCTTTTAAACGGAAGCATCACCATGAGCGGGCCACCGGTCATCCTTTTTTACAGTAATCAACAATTGGAAAAACAAGTTTTCCGTGCCAATCTGGCTTTTTACTTTCTGCTGACCACTGTCATTACGGTGCCGTTCATGTACTGGGGCGGGCTGTTTACCCCGCAAGTCATCAGGCTGGCGGTCACCATGTCGCCTTCCCTGCTCATCGGCGCTGCGGGGATCCTGCTGGGCAGCCGCATGGGGACCAGCATGAGCGGCAGCTTGTTTAACCGCATAAGCCTGCTGCTGTTTTTCCTCATGGGCTGTATGTCAATCATTAGCGCCTTGTAAATTTATCGTACCGAGCCTCTCACCGCGTTAGTCTTCCGACTTCTTTTTATTGGAGGCATAAAATAATAGATGCAATAAGTAAGTTTTTTACACGGAAGGAGAACAAGCTATTGGAAAAGTATACGAAGCTTATGACAACACGGTTTTTAGAGGATCCTGGTGTAATGTTTCAAGTCAGTAATTTGGAACGTGCTGAATTTCTTTTTTCTTTGCAGTGCAAGGCACAAATACAAGCTTTTAGTCAGCATAATGCTGTGCGATTGCTGGAGGACGGGAAAGGTTTATTAATCGGGTATTCATCCGTAGAATTACCGGAAACACTTTTTTTGGAATTAATGCAGCAGTCATCCCGGGAATTGTTAGAAAAGGCTACGGAAGAAGAGCTTCTGATATTGCAGAGCAAAGCTATATTGGAAAATGAAATTATACCGCAAAATTGGCATTTGAAATATTTTGACGGGGAAGTATTTCACTTATTAGTCATTGCAATTGATAAAAGTTTGAAAGGAACCGGGGCTTTCAGAGAACTATTAATGCCCGTCATACAGGCTTGCGAAAAGAAAAAAATGCCGATCATCTTGGAGACATTTAATGCTGATAATGTTCCGCTTTATGAGCACTTCGGATTTCATTTAATGGAGTCGCATTCTTCCGATAAAATTGATTTGACTTGCTTTTGTATGATGAGATGGGGACGGTAAGGTTCATAAAATCAACACTTATTTTGATCAGCGCCTAAAGTATGAAAAAGTGCTAGAATAAGCAATGAGAGGGATAACGTTCGTTGCTTATCAACATCATTATACGGGGAGGTTTTGCTATGGCAGAAGAAAAGCAGACGAAACTGGAGGATCTAAGCCAGGAGGACCTGGTGCGCTTTATTATCAATATGGCCAATCGCGCGGCGGTTCATAATACTTTATGGTTCCGGGAAGTGGAGCATCAGCTGGGAATGAAACCGGCACTGAATGCCCTGGAAGCAGTGACTGAAAAGTACAACCGCATTGAAATGGACCGGCTGGGTAAGGCTTTGGGGTTTGAGGTAAAAGACGGGATCCCGGCTCCCCTGCTGGAGATACCACAAGAAAAATTGGTGGAACTGACAGGTGAGCTGGGCAAGAACTGGCTGGCCCAGGACGGACTGTGGTTCCAGGAAGTAGAAAAACATTACGGCATGAATGATGCCAAGCGCTGCAACGATTCTTGCTGGCACCGTTTTTCCCAGGTGGAAGCCCGGATGATCAAAAGTTTTCTGGGGCTGCCTGAGCGTGCCGGTCTGGAAGGTTTAAAACAGGCCTTAAGTTTTCGTATGTATGCCAGGATCAATGTGCAGTCGATAATTGAAGAGAGCACGGGCAGCATCGTTTTCCAGATGAACGACTGCCGGGTACAGTCCGCCCGCAAGCGTAAAGGCATGGCTGATTACCCCTGCAAATCCGCCGGTCTGGTTGAATACGGCCGCTTTGCTACAGAAATTGACGACCGCATCAAAACTGAATGCGTTGGCTGTCCTCCGGATGAACACCCGGAAGAATGGTTCTGCGCCTGGAGATTCACATTGGATTCTTAGGCGGATAATTAAAATTCACTATGCCGCCTATAAAATTATTTGTTGACTTTTTATTATTATTGTCTTATCTTTTAATATAATAAGAGGATCAAATAGATATACTGGTGGCTAAGGAGAGACCTTATGGTAGCTCAAAGGGAAACCAATATTTAAATGTCTGTTCGGGCGTTTGGATATTGGTTTTTGTTGTTTTATAGCAACCATAATCGTTTTTTAAACACAATGGGGGAATTTTAAATGGCTGGGAATATTAAACTGGTAAAAGACAACCAGAGTATAACAGCCCCGGGGCAGAAGCTGAACGAACAGCAACGCCGGCAGCTTCAGCATGAGTTTAAAATTTATATGGAACAATACTTTAAAGAAAAATTGGGTAAAGGCGTAGACTATACCAAAATTGTCATCTGGGAAGATATGCTGATCATTCGCGGCGAAGGCTTTTTAACTATGCCGGAAATATACATAACTCAGACTCCATCGGGAAAAGAAGTCGTAAGAGCCGCCCGGATGGAAGTGGTCAAGCAGCACTCTGTCGATAATGTTCATTATTTCGAAGCCAGATTAAATGCCAAGGCAGTTCATCATGCTTATGAACTGGAACCTGAAGGGGACTTCTGGATGCATGTTATTGTTTTCGACAAAATACTGACTGAAAAAACCGTCATTGATTAAAAATTGAATTCATTTTCGGTAGTCCGAAGAGAACCCTCGCGCAGGGTGCTCCAAGAAGACCGGTGGGTTATAATGTGCGTTTAACGCATTTAACTCCCCCGGCCTTTTGTTTTTTAAAGGCTAATAAAAAAATGTTTGTAGCCGGGAGATTTTCGGAAGAGTGGGTCACCTGGTTAAAAAAAGACATTATATGGGAGGGAATTGTAATGAGTAACACTATGAAAGCCTTGGTTTATGGCGGACCTGACAAAATAGCAATTCAGGATGTGCCGGTACCAAAAATTATTGAGCCCGATGATGCTATAGTCCGGGTAACTACTTCAACCATCTGCGGAACCGATATCCATATCTGGCACGGCGGAATGCCTGAAGTGGCACCGGGCAGAATTATCGGTCATGAATTTGTGGGAGAAGTTGTAGAAGTTGGTCCCGCGGTAAGAAACAACAAAGTCGGCGACAAGGTAGCTGTTTCCTGTGTGACCCAGTGCGGCGAATGTTTCTATTGTGTAAGGGGCATCTATTCACATTGCACCACCGGCAGTTGGATTTTCGGATACATGATCGACGGCTGCCAGGCTGAATACGTACGGGTCCCTCATGCCAATCTGGGCATGTTCACCATACCCGATGGCTTAACTGAGGAAGACGTATTATTCGTAGGTGACATTTTATCAACCGGTTATTTTGGTGCTGAAAATGCCAAAATTGAACCTGGTGATACCGTTGCAGTTATGGGATGCGGCCCGGTTGGAATGTGCGGTATGACTACTGCCCGTTTGTGGGGACCATCCAAAATTATCGCAGTTGATATCAATCAGGAACGGCTGGACTTCGCTGTCAAGCAGGGTATTGCCGATGTCGGAGTCAACCCCTTAAACTGCAACGCCGTCGAAGTCATCAGAGACATGACCGATGGCCGCGGTGCTGACAGAACCATTGAAGCCAACGGTTTCAAAGCAACATATGACATGGCCATTGACGCTGTAAGAGCCGGCGGCAATGTTTCCTTTATCGGCGTATTTGAAAAACCTCAGGAACTGGCGATGAACACCTTATGGATCAAAAATATCAGCATCAGCATGGGGCTGCTGAATGCCAACCGGATCCCCGAACTGATCAAGCTGATTCAGGCCGGCAAAATCGATACCAATTTCCTGATCACGCATCGTGCTCCATTAAATGATATTGTCAAGGGTTATGATATTTTCGGCGGCAAAAAGGAAGGCTGCCTGAAATGGATCGTAACACCTTATCAGAAATAAGCATATAACAACATATATCCATATTTAATTTAAGTTCACTCTTCCATCATAGGATTCATGTTCAAGCCAGAAGGCACCGCTTTTTATAGTGGTGTCTTTTGGTTTTCATTTTTAAATTCCTTATAAATCCCGGCCATAGCCTCGACAGTCTCGCGCATCTCCTTGCGAAAGTCTTCCGGTTTCAGTACTTCCAGGTACTGCGCCTGGCTCAATAGCCACATTTTAATGCCCCGCCCGAAGACTTCGGCCTCAATAACGGCAGAATTACTGTCCTGCCTGATGATGTGAGCGGTGGGCAGACGGTCCAGTACAGCTTCCAATGATTCGCCCCAAAAGCGCAGACGCAGCTTCATCAGCGAACCGGATTGCATAAATTGTATCCTTTTGCGCAGCTCTCCTTCCTGAAACCTCTTTTCATACGGTATATGAAAATGTTCATTGGTTAGCCGGTAATTTTCTATTTTATCCATTCGGTAAATGGCCGGAAATTCGTAATCAGTCTCGTGAATATAGGCCACCAGATAAAAATAATACTCGGAGAAAATAATTCCCTGAGGTTTCAGCCGGCGTTCTATTTTTTTATGATCTCCAATGCGGATATAGCTGATATCGATAATAACCTGCCGGCGTATGGCATCAGATATTTCCCAGAGGCGGGAAAACAAAGACTGACGGTGCGCAAGCGGCATATAGTGAAAACGCTCATTTTGGATCAATTCCTTTATATTGCGGCGTTCAGCCAGGCTGCTCTGCATAGCAAGCTTATCCAGGAGCTGATTCATTTCTTCTTTGGTGAAAGCCCGGCTTTCCAGCAGGATTTTGGCAATGGCTAAAATTTCCGGACCAGTAAGCCAGTTTTGCTGGTCACGATAGAGACAGTACCCCTTGCGGCGGTGATCATAGAATATTTCCGTACCTGTTTCATTGGGATAAGCTTCCTGGAGGTAACTTCGTAAATCCTCAATATCCCTTTGAATACTTTTGACATTCACTCCAAAACGCTCAGCTTCAACTGATTTTTTCAGCAGTTCTCCCTGCGCCAGTCGCTCAAACATGCTTAACATGCGGGTAGTTTTCAGAAAAGCACTGCTGTTTTCATTATTCTTCATTATTTGGTCCCCTTCGCAGCCCACTGATCATTGCCGTCCAATACTTCTGCTATTATTATCCTGGTTTGTATATTTTTCTATTATTATTTCCAAACTCCTGCCTAAATTTTTTTCCTTGCCGGTATCACAGATGTACAATAAATGTCCACCCCCCTGTTTAAAATATATATAAGACATACAAACAAAATTTGATTTGGAGGTGTTTCATATGCTCATATTTAGAGATTTGCTGTTCAGAAGATATCTGTTCGACCCGTTGTAACTGCTAAACTAAAATGGACAGAAAACAACAAATAAGAATGAACAGTATTT
>DAOPZM010000040.1:0-7358 GCA_035353375.1 Syntrophomonadaceae bacterium | reverse complement strand
TCGAGGCACGAGCAAGCCCCACGATTGAGGCGTACTGAGGTACGGCGACTGAGCGAGGCTTGTGATGTAACAATGAGATTCGCTTTTTTTGACGGTCTGAATGGCCGGGGTATCCCGACCATCATGGTAATCTATCTGGCTTGTTTTCTTGAAAAATTATGCTCAGTTGCTGCCTTTCCGTGGATGGCAGATATAATGTTATCCGATACCGCTGCCGTTACGTTTATAGCGGATATAAACCGGTTCGTTCCCAAACCAATCTTCCCAACTCGCGCCGTAATAGTCCGGCAGCTTTTCCATGATGAATCCCCAGGGGAAGTCTGCAAAAGTACCGTAGTTATCAACATATTCTATAAATTGTCTGCCGGCAAGATCAGTCTTGGGCAACAGGGTGTCGGTATGCCCGTCGAAGTCCGGTACAGCTGCCCCGATCCTTTCACACAAAGGTTTGTCATAGGTAGCCGCAACATTGACCCAGTGGCCATCCAAAAAGAATTGGCTGTAAGCATGCGGGAAAAACAGATTGCCGCCCAGCATTTTTAAAACTTCAGCGGGAGTGAGATGATTGCGGATAGCAACCAGTACCAGTCTTGAAGGTACTCCGGCTGCTCGTCCCAGAGCAGTAAATAGGATAGCTTTCTGTACACAGTAGCCGTTTCTCGCTTTAAGGATCTTTGATGCCTTGTAGTATTCCTTATCGCCGCAAACTGCGTACATATTGTAAGGGATATCGTCTCTGACAAAAAGAAATATCCGTTTAAGCATTTCATTTTGAGTATTGCATCCGTCTGTCAGCTTTAAAACCGTCTGTTTTATAACTGGATGATCGCAATCGATAAAATAAGTCGGCTCAAGATATTTTTCTTCAATCATCAGGTTACAACCTTTCATACTCAGCTTAATATAGTGCCGCTTGATCCCCTCTCATTATCAATGATGTACTCTTTGAGATAAATGAGCACGTAAACATCAATAAAAGAAACTGAACGGGGAAAATTAATTTTTATCAATCTTTTTATCAGGTCAGACTCATGAGAATAGACTTTGGTTATGATCTCTTCAAAATCGGTTTTATCTTCACAATCAGCTACAATGGCAGCTATTGTATTAAAAGCTTCTTCCTGTTTTGCAATCACGCTTTTCAGATAAGCGACAACGTTGTCTTTCCCAATAACCGGCAGGTCATGGCCGGGCGCTAATATATCAATTCCCCCGGCTTCAGCTAACTGGAGCATTTTCAACATTCCTGCCCGGGTCTCTTTTATACTGCCGTCTAAAATGTCATTGGGATTCAGGAAGCTGATCAGATCCCCGGAGAACATGATTCCCTGCTCAGGAATATAGACTGAGAGATGATCATCCTGATGCCCCGGAGTCTCAAGTAAAAACAGCTGGCTGTTTAACTGCCATCCCCGAAAACCAGTATCAGCAAATTCCAAATCCCTGCATTCATCCTCATTAAGAAACAACGCATGCTTTTTCGGCGGATATATTGCTCCGTTCTTGATGCGGCGCATAATTTGACTCATCATATACACAATGCGATCAAACAAGGCTGGCCATGCCTTTTTTAAAAACTGCATCAGTTTGATTGCCCGCGGTCCTGCCATACCGGTGCGGCCAAATGCTCCGCTTATTCCAAATTGCCTTATCATTTCAGGCATTATTCCGGTATAATTCCGCTGAAGATTATTGATTCTACCCGTCACCAGAGGATGGAATATAACCTTTGAATCACTCCCGGCAGCAATTCCGCTGTTAGCGCTATGGTCCAGATGTGAATGAGTGACCAGTATATCATAATGGTTAAAAGGGAGTTGTTCCTTGATTTGTTTGATTCTCTTTCTCCCGCAGCCCGGATCGATCAAATAGTGCTTATTACCAACCGTAAAAAAATACGTGTTGGCAACAAAAGCACCTTTTCCCTCCTGTTTTATATCAGTAACAAATGATATTCCTTGTTCGGCCAGGTAATTTCCATGCTGCTGCAAATAATCATTTGTATTCATAACATTTCAATATTGATAGTTATTTATAAATCAACAGCAAGACCACCTATCAATACTAATATCATCACCTTCTCACTATAAGCTGATGCTTCTTATGCTACTCTGCATACATTGTATTAATAACATCTTCGTAGTGCTGGGCAATTATTTTTCTTTTGATTTTGTTGCTGGGAGTCATTTCACCATTTTCTACTGTAAAAAGATGATCCAGCAGCGTGAACTTGACTATTTTTTCATGATGGGCCAGGTCTTTTGATTGTCCTTCAATTCTATCGGCGTACAATTGAATGATCTGGGGCTTGGATAGCAAATCGCTGATTCCCTGGTATGCGATGTTTTTAGATTTGGCATATTCCTCAAGTGCTGTGAAGGCTGGCACGATCAGGGCGGTAAGATATTTCTGTTTGTCGCCGAAAACAACCATCTGCTCAAAATAATAGTCCTGACCGATTCTTGATTCGATCAGCTGAGGCGCAATGTTTTTGCCATTGGCGGTTATGATGATATCCTTCTTCCGGTCTGTTATTTTAAGGAACCCATCCTCATCAATCAGGCCTATGTCCCCGGTCTTAAAATATCCGTCTTCGGTCATTGCTTCGGCGGTGGCTTCCGCTTTGTTCCAGTAGCCTTTGAAGACATTGTCGCCTTTGATAAGGATCTCTCCATCATCGGCAATCTTTACATCATTGCCGCCGATCGGCCTGCCTGCCGTGCCAAACTTAAAGTCCTTGGGCGCATTGCATGAACCCATTGGTGCTGTTTCTGTAAGGCCGTACCCCTGGGCAATAAAGATATTGGCTCCGAAGAAAAATTCTTCAATTTCCCTGGCCAGCGGTGCACCGCCGGCGGAAAAGAAATTCAGCCGTCCGCCCAGCAATTCCCTTACTGTTTTAAGTACCAGCTTGAAAGCCAGTTTATGTTTAAACTCCAGCGATGCCGGGATATTTTCACCCCGAAACTTGGCAAATTCATATTCCCTGCCAGTTGCAATGCCCCAGTCAAATATTTTTTTCTTCATGCCCCCGGCTTGTTCCATTTTGGCATAAATGGCAGCATACATTTTCTCGAACAGCCTGGGAACGCCGCACATGTATGTAGGTCTGATCTCACCGAAATATTCCACAATTTTGTTGGTATCACTGCAGAAGTACTGAGACGCGCCAGCAGAATGCATCCAATAACTTGAGGCTTTTTCATAAACATGGCTTAAGGGAAGGAAAACCACTTCTATATCATTTTCACCCATGGGAAATCGTGAATTGAGGGCATCGATTTCAACAAAGAAACTGCGATGAGCATGCATAGCCCCTTTCGGATCACCGGTGGTACCGGAGGTATAGATGACAGACATAATATCATCAGCAGTTATGGAATTGAGACGTTTTTGCAGTTCCTCCGCCTGGCTGGATTTCCTGCCCCGTTCATAAAGATCATCGATATACATAATATTGCTATCATTCTCATCGATCTTTACCGATTTGGAAAACACTATCACATGTCCGATCTTGGAGTTCCCTTTATAAAATTTCATAACATTGTCATATTGGTACTGATCATCAACAAAAATGATTTTGCATTTGGCATCATCGACGATATATTCCGCCTGTTCTGCCGTATTGCTGGCATAAATAGCGACCGTTGCGCATTTGATACTCATGATGGCGTAATCACTTATAACCCACTCCGGCCGGTTGCCTGAATAAATTGCGATCATGTCATTCATCTGCGCCCCCAGCTCCAGCAGTCCCTGGGCAGCATTGTCTATCCGCTCGCCAAATTCTTTCCAGGAGATGCCTTTCCACTCATCCCCTTCCTTGTAAAACAGGGCATCATTCTTCCGGTCAGCATACTTTTTAACCTGTGAATGAATGGTGGCAGCCAAATTTCTGTTATCCATGTTATACCCCCTAATTTTAAATATTTTACATTTAAGCCGCTATATGATTAAACTTCCTCCGTTCCGGATTCAGCTGTTCAGCAAGGGGAAAAGATCCGAAAAAGATAATTGCTGAATGCTGTTGTAAAATAATATTTATTTCTATTTCATATATTATAATTCTTTAATTTCTCTTATTAATCCTTTTTTATTTTATCAATCTAAAAAACCATTAAACTAAACTGGTTTATTTTCCTCCTTGGGCAATTACTTATTTTATAAGTCCATGATTATGCGGCAAAAAAAAAACGGAACATGTCTTTTTGACCTGCTCCGCATATTATTATTTATTATTCTAGCTGCTGTTTATTCGACCTTGACAGTCCAACCAAACGGGTCTTCTATAATACCACTTTGAATTCCGGTAATCGTATCATATAATTTTTGCGCTGTAGGACCAATCCTGCCTTCATTTATCACCATGTTATTCTCTCCATAGGTCATTTCTCCGATGGGTGATATAACGGCAGCAGTTCCGGTACCGAAGGCTTCGTCCAGTTTGCCTTCCGTATACGCCTCAAACAGTTCATCGATACTGATTCTTCTTTCGGCAACCGGCATCCCCCAGTGCTTAAGCAGCTGAATAGTGGAATCACGGGTTATCCCGGCTAAAATACTTCCTTCCAGGGCTGGTGTGACAACCTCCCCGTCAATTTTGAAAAATACGTTCATGGTGCCGACTTCTTCTATATACTTTCTTTCTACCCCATCCAGCCAGAGAACCTGGGTAAAGCCTCTTTTTTCTGCTTCTTCCTGGGCTTTGATACTGGCGGCATAGTTTCCCGCCGTCTTGGTATATCCCATTCCTCCTTTAACGGCACGAACATAATTGCTTTCAACATAAATTTTCACAGGGTTAATGCCTTCAGGATAATAAGCACCGACAGGTGACATAATGATCATGAACATATAATTCTTGGCCGGGTGTACGCCCAGATGAGGCTCTGTGGCAATTACAAACGGACGCAGATATAACGAGGTCCCTTCCGCTTCCGGTATCCAGTCCTTATCGATCGCGACCAGTTTCTTTAAAGCTTCTACCGCAAATTCTTCATCGAGCTGCGGGATACAAAGCCTTTCATTGGATATATTCATCCGGTGCATATTGGCTGAAGGCCTGAAAAGCTGGATTCCTCCGTCCGGGGTCTTATAAGCTTTCAGCCCTTCAAACGTTGCCTGCCCGTAATGAAGGATCATAATTGAAGGATCTAATTGCAGCGGCCCGTAAGGAACGATCCTGGGATCATGCCAGCCTTTGCCTTCCGTATAATCCATGATAAACATATGGTCGGTAAAATATCTGCCGAAACCAAGGTTGTTTTGATCCGGCTTTTCCCCAACGGCATCGGCCTTTTGGATCATAATTTTCTCCATTATCTCGTCATCTCCTATAATAATACTCGACCGGGAAAGATGCTTTAAATATAAATTCCCGCTCACTGTACTTAAATAACAAAGTAATTAGAATATATTATGCCAGAATTTATTGCATTTTGGCTAATCAAATTTTGTATACATGATAATTTTTATCTGTTTAAAGCTTCAATAGCTTTATCATTTATTCGAAACACGAAGAAAAGTAACTGTGAATGCAGTACCATTTTCACCGGTCTTAAAATTGATTTTGGCATTATGGTTTTCGACAATGCTGTAACATACAGCCAGGCCTAAACCGGTTCCATTATCCTTGGTAGTAAAAAATGGCGTGCCTATCTGATCCAATACTTCTGATGAGATTCCGTTGCCCTGATCCTGTATGACCAGATTGACCCCGTTGTAGTCCTGATAAGTTCTGAAAGTAAGAATTCCCCCCAGCGGCATTGCATCCAACCCGTTGTGTGCCAGGTTGAATATCAGCTGCCGGATCTGTGCTTCATCTATCATGACCTGTTCAGTATCCTGCAGATCCACTTCAACTGACACGTTTTGTTGATATGCATCGACCAGTATCAACGGCATAAGATTCATTATCGTGGTTTTTAAGCTCTGCGGTTTTAAATCGATTTCTCTATTCTTGGCCAGAGACATAAAAACTGTAATTAAATCATTGAGCCGATCGATTTCCCCGATCACCAGATCCAGTACCTCTATATCATTCTTGTACCTGTCCCGCATCTTGAATAATTCCAGATACCCTCTGATAGAAGTCATGGGGTTTCTGATCTCATGAGCCATCCCGGCTGACATTTGACCTATAAGCTTCAGATTATCCAGGCGGGCCATCTCTTTCTGATAGTTTCTCAACTCGGTAATATCATTGCTGATAACCAGCACACATTCATCGCCCTCCCAGGAAATCAAAACTGCTGACACCAGACTGATCCTGGATTCACCATTTATTAATTGATAGCTGATTTCACGATTTTGTATAAAGCCTTGCGCGATCACTGCGTTAAAACTATCATAAATTTCATCACGGCCAAACCAGTCATACAAATATATTTTTTCCCCCCCCGTGAAATTTTCCCTGACCAGATTATATTGAACCAGAAATGTGTCATTGACCTCAATGATCCTTTGGTCTTTGGTCGATACAACAATTATCGACAGCGGATTACTGTTAAATATTTGCAGAAGCAGTTTTCTTGATTGTTTCAGGGACTCCTCGACTATTTTGCGTTGGGTAATATCCATGGCAGAAATTACAATACATTTTTCACCGTATATTTCCAATACATTCAAATTTGTTATAACATGTCCGACTTCTCCGTCTCTATTCCTGAATCTGTATTCCTGGTTTTCCATGTAACCATCTGTATGAAGCTGCTCAGACATTTTCAGCCTGTCTTCTGAATCTGTCCAAATTCCCAGCTCAAAAGCACTTTTGCCTATTATCTCTTCCCGTGCAAGACCATATTTATCGGCAAAAACATTATTGACATCAATATAAACACCATCCTCAAGCCTGGAAATACCCATTATGATCAGATTGTTATAAAAAGCTTTGGAGAACATTTCGTTGGCGATCTGTAATGATTTCCTCATTTTAATTTTCTCTGTTGAGTCCATAATTAGAGTAATCAAATACCTTTTACCGTCCAATTCAATTAAACTGTAGGCTAAATGACCATGCAGCATCTCCCCGTCTTTCTTTATGAAGCTGCAGGTAGGTCTTGAAAAAGAACCATTCTCAGCAACCTTTTTGATTAATTCATATCTTTCAGCGGGATCTTCCCACAACTGAATATCATAAATGCTTTTAGTTCTTGCTTCTTCCCTGCTGTAACCCATTACGTCCGAGAAGGTATTATTAACTATAATAATTAATCCATCATCGAAATTACTAACTGCCATAGGCAGTTGGTTGTTATAAAAGACATCAGACAATTTCCCCGCCATAATATGCCATTTATCAAGCTCAGCTGTCAGTTCCTCTATTCTTTGTCTCTGCCTGATTACTTCCGTTTCCAGTC
>DAOPZM010000039.1:0-8171 GCA_035353375.1 Syntrophomonadaceae bacterium | reverse complement strand
GCCGGTTTTTAACCGGTTTATCCTGTCATCTAAAGAGGGATGACTGGCCAGCAACTGAGCCAGGCCAATCTTTTTTTCACCGCTGATTTTAAAAGTCTGCAGAGCTTCCTGGCTGTTATCGACTAAAGAAACGGTGGATTTCAGCGATTCCAAAGCGTGGATCATTTTCTGCCGGCCGGCTATCTGCGCACCGCCTTGGTCAGCGGCAAACTCGCGGTGACGGGAGAATGCCATTACGGCAATACTGCCAAGTATGGAGAAAAGTATCTGAAATACGATTACCGATATGAAATGCACTATGCCGGCCATTTCTTCGCGAACCAATGAAGAAAGCACATAAGATACGATCCTGGATAAAAAGACTACGAATGTGTTTATTACCCCTTGCAGCAAGGTCATCGTTACCATATCACCATTGGCTACATGAGCTATTTCATGGGCCAGAACTCCTTCAACAGCATTTTGATCCATTCGGGCCAGGAGTCCGGAGGATACTGCTACCAGTGAGTTATTCCTGCTTGGGCCGGTGGCGAAGGCATTTACTTCATCAGAGGGATAGATACCGACCTCAGGCATTTTTTCGATACCAACCTGCTGGGCAAAACGGTAAACAGTATTAAGCAGTTTCTGCTCATTTGCACTCATATTGCCCTGCGGATTTATGACTTTGACTCTCATCATGGTTTTGGCCATAGTTTTAGACATGAGCAGAGATATGATCGAACCTGAAAAACCGACGATAGCTGCAAAAATCAGCAGACTGAAGTAATTGATTCCCTGCGCGTCAAGATAGCGGTTGACCCCCAGGACCGATGTGACGATTACAATAGTAGTCAGCACTAATATATTGGTAAACAAATAAAGGCCAATTCTTTTCAATTCAAATAACCTCCTGAACACAATCATAAGCAATAATAATTAAATCATATTCTAACATAATTAATAAGAACGCTCAATTATTGCCGTTTAATTTAATATATGCATTAATTATGAAACGCTGTTTATGCTAAAATATAATCATAATGATCAGGGAAATATGCCATCAGGTAAGGGTAGCACCAGCTATAACTTAATCTTTAAAATATATGGGATTAAGGAGAAGCATATGAATGCAAATGTGATCATGCAGCTAGTTGATGTAAGTAAAACCTATATTATGGGTGAAGTTGAAGTTAAAGCCCTGAAGCCAAGCACTTTAGAGTTTTACAAGGGCGAATTGGCGGTTATTCTGGGCCCCAGCGGCTCGGGAAAAAGTACTTTGCTGAATATAATGGGCGGCATGGACCTGCCTACAGAAGGCAAAGTGATCTTTGCTGACCAGGACCTCAGTACTGCTGATGATAATGAGCTTACCTATTTTCGCCGCAATGAAGTAGGTTTTGTTTTTCAGTTCTACAATCTCATTTCTGATTTGACTGCCCGGGAAAATATTGAACTGGCTTCTGAATTAGTGGATTCACCGCTTGCAGTTGACGAATGCCTGCAGGATGTGGGACTGCTGGACCGCCGGGACAGTTTTCCTTCACAGCTCAGCGGCGGGGAACAACAACGTGTATCGATTGCCCGAGCGGTAGTCAAAAACCCTCGTATACTACTATGCGATGAACCTACTGGTGCACTTGATTATAAAACCGGCATCTTAATACTGTCTCTTATACGGAAAATCAATCAAAAAAGCGGCTGCACTGTAGTTTTGATTACCCATAACAGTGCTATTGCAGCCATGGGGGACCGGGTCATTCGTATGCGCAGCGGTGAAATAGCTGATATAACCGTTAACCAGAATCCGATCGATCCGGAAAGGATTGAGTGGTAATGAGTATCCTGACTAAAAAATTACTGCGGAATCTTACCAGGAAAAAAGGCCAGTTCTTTGCGGTAGCAACAGTTGTGGCTATCGGAATAATGGTATATGTTGGCATGAGCGTCAGCTACCAGAATTTACGCAGCAGTCAGGAAGATTTCTATAACAAAAACCACTTTGCTGATTATTATATACATGTGGTCAAGGCACCGGACAGGATCGTGAAACAGATAGAAAAGATTGCCGGAATCAACAAAGTTACCGGCAGGATAATGACTGACTTGACAATTGTCAAAAGCAATGGCGAAAAAGCAACTGCCCGGGTGATCACTTACGATACAAATGATGAGGACAGCCTGAATACAATTCATATGATGGCAGGCAGAATATTCAGCAGCAATTCGCCAAGCGGTGAAATAGAAGCAGTTGTTGACCCGCAGTTTATGACTGCCAATAAGCTGACCCCGGGCGATACATTTGATCTGGTAAATGAAGGCCGGCAGTTTAATGTTAAAGTGGTAGGAGCGGCAACCGGGCCGGAGTTCATCTATGTAGTTAAAGATGCTGCTGCCATGTTTCCCGAGCCCCTTAATTTCGGTATTTTTATATTACCTGCCCGCCAGGCCCAGCAGGTATTGAATATGTCTGGTGAAATCAATCAGCTGCTTATCGACTTTGAGCCCGGCGTTAATGAAAAACAAACAGTCGAGGAGATTGAGACTATATTAAAGCCTTATGGGGTCCTGGCTTCCTATCCCCGTGACGAGCAGATAAGTCATGCTATGCTGGAGGCGGAATTAGACGGCCTGCGTTCCGTAATCAATGTATTGCCAGTCATTTTTTTGCTTATCGCGGCGGCGATTCAATTTGTTATCCTAAAAAGAATGATAAAAACTCAGAGCCTGCAAATCGGAATAATGAAAGCTATAGGATATAATAATTGGGAAATAAAATTTCACTATATCATTTATTCGGTTTTGATAGGTTTAACAGGAGTTATTGCAGGTTCTGGGTTAGGTCTGCTTTTGTCGGGGTATATGACCGATACGTATAGCCTGTATTTTAATTTACCGCAAAAGCTGGCCGGCTATAACTGGGGAGTAATAGGCAATGCCTTTCTATTAAGCATAACTGTATCAGTTTTAGCCGGATTAAGCGCTGCAAATGCTGTTACTGTTATTAATCCGGCCGAGTCTATGCGCCCTGAATCTCCCAAAACAGGAAGCCGCAGTCTGATCGAATCGCAAAGATTTATAAGGCCGCTGCTTTCTCCGCAATGGAAAATGAGTTTGCGAAGCATTCACAGAAATCGCGGACGTTTTTTACTTTCTTTTTTTGGAGTACTGGTGGCGATTGTTTTGATAATGATGGCTCTGGGGACCAATGATTCAGTAAATTATATGATATCAAGGTATTTTGATCTGGATCGCAAATATGACCTGCAGGCTAATTTTTCTGCCCCGGTCAAATCAGCCGATTTATTGGAGATAAGCCGGCTGGATGGAGTCTTAAAAGTTGAGGGTTTATTTGAACTGCCGGCTAAAATCCATTTTCAGGGCCGCAGCGAGAATGAGCTTTTGACAGCTTATCCTGCTGATTTATCGCTGAAGATCTTGTTTGATGACAATAGCAAACTGATAAAAGTGCCGGAAACCGGAATCCTTATTAATAAGAATACTGCTGCCAAATTAGGGGTGAAACCAGGTCAGGAGGTAACGGTGGAAACACTTTTGCCAATGGGGGCCACGCATTTGGAAAAAGTTAAAATAGCTGGAATCAGCACTCAAATGTTTGGAGGAGGTTCGTATATTAATATAGAAGAAGCCAACCGTATTATTAAAGAAGCCAATCTGGTTACCGGGGCCATGATCAAAATAGAACCGGGCAAAGAGCAATTGATTGAGAAGGAAATCAGTCAAATGACGCAGGTATCCTCAATACTTAACCGTGAAAAAGAACGGCAAAATATTTTATCCATGATGGGTACAACAATATTTGCCGTAGCTATTATGATCATATTTGCCCTAATTTTAGGCTTCGCGGTTATATATAATTCTTCCGTCATCAGCTTTAATGAAAGGGAAAAAGAACTGGCTGTATTAAAGGTCCTGGGTTTTACTTCCGGTGAAGTCTCGGGAATGCTGCTCAAAGAAAATATCCTGCAGTGTCTTTTGGGTATTATAATTGGACTGCCGGCCGGAGGAATTTTAACCAAAATGTATATATCAGCATTAAGCAATGACTTATACGATATGCCAGCTGTTGTGTACCCTTTATCATATCTTATATCCGCCATGGGGGCGGCAGTATTTATTTTTACAGCCCACCGCTTCGCTATAAGAGGGATAGAAAAACTTGATTTGGTTAGTGTATTGAAAAACCAGGATTAGGGGAGGAGTAATAAATGAAAAGCCGCAGAAAAATTTATTGGGGTTTGGGGATTACCGTAATTATAATTTTAATTATCGCAGTATTGACATTTACAAAAGCTGTAGAGGTTGAAACCGTAAAAGCTGAATCAGGGGTGATTCAGCGCACGGTTGTGGAGAACGGGACGGTATATGCCAAATCCGGCCAGGATTTGTATACAGCTGCAGGCGGAACAGTTATTTCTCTTCCGGTCGAAGTCGGCCAGCCGGTAAAAACAGGAGATGTGATTGCTGTATTGGATAATCCTGAAATAGCGCTGCAATTAAGCAATGCCAAAACCCAGCTGGCTCAAGTTGAATCAGCTGTCACCAGCTATCAGGGGAGTCTTGATGGAATCAGGCTGGAACTGAGCGCAGCTCAAATAAACCTTGAAAGGATAGAAAAATTATATAATAGCGGTGCCGCCAGCCAGGCGGATTATGATAATGCTCTTTTAGCGGAGGAGAAGCTTAAAAACAGTATACAGGAGTTAACAAAAAACATAGCGGCTGCCCGGCAGCAGGAAACAAGTCTTGCCAACGCTCTTAATATAGCTGAGTTAAGTAATGAAAAATTAATAATTAAAAGTCCTGCTGACGGAAAGCTGATGTATCTGAATTGTGATGAAGGGCAGGTTATTATGCCCGGCGCTGCTTTAGCAGGTATTGCAGCCAGTGAAGAACTGGAAGTAAGGGTTGATGTATTAAGTGATGATATAGCAGAAGTTGCTGAAGGACAAAGCGCATCCATTACATCAACCGCATTGGAAGATAAGGTTTTAACAGGTCAGGTAACTAAAGTTTATCCGCAGGCAGAAGAAAAAACGTCGGCTCTGGGTGTTATACAAAGAAGAGTACCGGTAATAATCAGGCTGGAGGATGTACAAAACCTGAAGCCGGGATATGAAGTACGGGTGGCGATCAATACAGTTAAAAAGGAAAATGTCGTGATTTTGCCCCGGGATGCTATTCGTACCAATGCAGATAACCAGCAGGAAGTAATGGCAGTCGAAAATAATAAAATCATTATCCGGACAGTTGAAACCGGAATTTATGACAGTGATAATATTGAAATTATAAAAGGTCTTGATAAAGGAGTGATAGTGGTCAAAGATGCTGATACACAGTTGGCTGAAGGAACTAAAGTCAAAATAAGAGCCTGATGCTAAGACCGGCAAAAGACATTTAAAAAAGGGAGGGAGTTACCCCTCCCTTTGAAGTGCTATGGCATAAATATACCGCCGTCACAGTGGATTACCTGGCCGGTAATATAGGAGGCTTCATCACTGGCCAAAAACAGGCAGAGATCAGCTACTTCTTCGGGCTTTCCCGGTCTTGCCAGAGGGGTAATGAGTTTCATTATATCTCTGATATGTTCCGGTATATTATAATACATATCAGTCTCAATAGTACCCGGAGCAATGGCATTTACGTTGATACCTTTACCACCGGCTTCTTTGGCCAGTGAACGGGTGAATCCTACGATAGCTTCCTTGGAAGCAGAATAATTGGTTTGACCAACATTACCGAAGCGGCCAGCAGAAGAGATATTGATGATTTTGCCATAGCCTTTGTCCCTCATTAACTTTACTACCGCCTGGCACATATTGAATACGCCTTTCATATTAACGTTCATAACTGTATCCCAGTCTTCTTCTGCCATCTTGTGCAGCAACACATCTTTTAAAACGCCGGCGTTATTTACCAGGATATCTATAGTGCCAAATTCGTCCAGGGCTTGTTTTACCATGGCATCGATAGCCGACCGGTCAGTGACGTCGACTATAAAACCTGAGGCATTTCCGCCGCTCTTTTTAATTTCTTCAACTAAAGCCTCTATATTTGCTTTATTCAGATCGCAGATCACCAGTTTGGCCCCTTCAGCAGCGAACCTTCTGGCAATAGCTGCTCCTATTCCTTTGCCGGCACCGGTTATGATTGCTGTTTTGCCATTTAAACGCACAACTATCCCTCCAATTAATTATTCAGCCTGCTTATGAGATTTCAATTCTGCTTCAACTTCCTGCCGCAGGATTTTCTTTTCGATTTTACCCAGCATCGTCATGGGCAGCGTATCACGGAAAACATACTCACGCGGGATTTTATAACTGGACAGATATTCTTTTAAAAACTCTTTTAGTTCTTCAAGGTTTATCTCTTTACCGGGAATGGGAACGATATAAGCCCGGCCAATTTCACCGGCGATCTTATGAGGAACTGCCACACAGGCGCAGAACATAACGCCCGGGAAGCGCATGATAGCATCTTCAATTTCAGCCGGATAAATATTTTCCCCGTTGGTTATATACATCTCCCTGGAACGGCCCGCCATGAGAAGGTTGCCGTCTTCATCAAACCTGCCCAGGTCTCCGGAATAAAACCAACCTTCATTATCAAAAGCAGTTTTGGTTGCTTCAGGTAGTTTGAAATATTCTTTTATAACTGAAGTGCCGCGGTATGCAATTTCTCCAATTTCTCCCCGGGGAACTTCCCGGCGGTTATTATCTGTCAGTTTGAGTTCAAAATCGGGAGCAACTTTGCCAACAGTAAGATTCAAAGTCTTAAGGCTGTCACCAGGAGCAGTGTAGGTAATCAAACCTGAAACTTCTGTTAATCCAAGACAGTTATAACAGTTATCACACATCGTATCGCGCATTTGTCTGAGAGTTTCCATAGGAGCGGGGGCACCGCTGATTACAACTATACGCAGAGAAGAAAGGTCATATTTGCTGTAATCTGGCAAAGCGAATTCCATGGCAAACATGGTAGGAACCTGACCTAAAACGGTTACTTTATGACGTTCGATCAGCTCCAGGGTTTTAGCGGGATTGAAAGGTTCCAGAACCTGGGTACAATTACCGATGATTGCTGTTGCGCCGACTTCAGTGGCTCCGCTGACATGGTTGACCGGCAGGTGATTGATCCATATATCATCTGCAGCAGTGCCGCACATACCCAGTTCAACCAAACTCATATGGATGATGTTTTGATGTGACATCAAAGCTCCTTTTGGGACACCGGTGCTGCCGGAAGTATATACAATAATAAGGCCATCGTCAGTTGATACCTGCGATTCTCTTTCTAAAAGGACATTTTTAAACTCTGAATATTCACCTTCCATAATTTCATCAAAAGCGATAGCATTATCCAGTTCAGCTTCACCTCCAAATATTACCAGCCCTTTTACATCAGAGCATTCAGGCAGTATCCTGGCAAACCTCTCCTGGTAATCAAATTCGTACATGGAATGAAGAGTATATACGTAGGAAGCACCAGAGTTTTTAAGGACATATTCAATCTCCTTATCGCTTTGGCGGGTGCCGATACCTACAATTATGGCACCGATACGTGATGCTGCCATATAAAGATAGAAAAATTCCGGACGGGGAGTTGATAAATAAGCAATTCGATCCCCTTTGGCGATGCCGGTTTTGAGCAGATAGCAGGCCAGTTTTTCTGCTTGCCGATCGAATTGCTCATAAGTAATATTATTGTTACTGTATATAAATGCAATATGGTACGGCCTCTCGCGGGCACCTTGTTTGACATAATCGGATATGAGACGTAAAGCGCAATTGGTATGAATCATTAAATTCACTTCCTTTCTGATTGTAAGATATTTATTTTTTTTTAATAAAATTTATTCATGATTTAAAGCCATATAACTAATTGAAAAATAGAAATATTAAAATAATATAAAAAATATTTATAAAAAGTGTTGACAAAAAGTGGTGTTGAAGTAAAATGTTATTAAAGGCAAAGCTATCGAAAGGTAGTGGCGCAAAGCTAGAGGGGCTAAAGCGATAATATCGCAATGCCAGCCAGTTGCAGCGATGAATGATTTATAATCTGCTCGCCAGCTGGCGAACAGATTTTTTTTATTTATAAAATGAAACAATTTGATAAGGGCAAAACCGCCGAAAGGCGGCGACGCAAAGCTAAAGGGGCTAAAGCGATAA
>DAOPZM010000038.1:0-13361 GCA_035353375.1 Syntrophomonadaceae bacterium | reverse complement strand
TTTAATCAGAGAAATCAGCGAATCTCCCTTAATAACTCGCGGGCTACCCGTATCAGTCCCCGCGCCTCGTCATGGCGCAGGCAACCCGGATCCAGAGCGTTGATGCGCAGGCGATCCAAACCGTCGGCATCCTTGAAAATATTAAGCAGGCGCCAGGCTTTTACCTGATCAGATAAATCGTAATTCTGCACATTGGCGTGGCCTTTTTTGTCATCGACACAATGATTTTCAATAATGTAGCGCATCAGTTCCATATCGTAACCGGTCTTTTCCAGGATCGGTGCGGCTTTGGCAAAGCTGGCCTGTCCATGTTCCGGGTCCACGCTGTCATCAATACGCCCGATATCATGAATTAATGCACATAGCGAGAGCAACAGCAAATCCTCCCGGCCGATTTCAAGCTTCAGCCCCAGGCAGAGCACCAGCATCAAAACCCTTTTGGTATGAGCCATGCCGTGGATACCGTAAGGGAACATGAAATCTTCTTCCCTGAGCAGCCTGGAGAATATGTTATATATCTTCAGATACTCCTTGTCCTCCAGCTCTTTTTTCATTTCCGTCCAACTGATCTGTTCCTTATGTTTCAGATCGCCGATTATGTCGGACATGAATCGATTCGGCAATTCCATCCTCTCCTTTTATCCGCACATACAGCCGTCCGGGAAATCAATCGGCTTTCCCCTTTCTCCCGGGCTTCAAATATCACAACCTTTATTTCGCCAAAAATGTGGCAAATCCTGCCTGAATTACAAAAGTACCTGCATACGGCTGCGGCCGGATATTCACTTGCTCCGCCGACGCCGGGCATTTATACTTATATTACCTTACAGACAAATTCTATAAAGGGAGAAGCACATGACCAAAGTCGACATAGCCGTTATTGGTGCCGGAGCAGTGGGACTGGCTACCGCCCTGCAGGCCGCCGGGCAGCCCGGGCTCACCATAGCTGTAATAGAACGCAACCGCAAATACGGCCAGGAAATATCCAGCCGCAACAGCGAAGTAATCCACTCTGGGTTTTACTATCATCCGGAAATGCTCAAAAGCCGGCTCTGCGTGCGCGGCAACCAACTATTGTATGAGTTCTGCGCCCCCCGGCAGGTATCACACGGAAAAATCGGCAAAATACTGGTGGCGCTCGATCAGTCCGAAGCAGCGCAACTGGACCGGCTGTATGATAATGCCCAGGTAAATGATGTATCCGTCCGGCACCTGACCAAAAAGCAGATCAATGAAATGGAACCGGAGATCGCTGGCATTGCCGGGCTTTACTTCCCGGACAGCGGGACGATAGACGCGCCCGGGTACATGCAGGCCCTTTATTATGAAGGACGGCAGGCTGGTGTCATCTACCTGTTCGGCACCATGATCAAAGCAGCCTTTTATACCGGCAGTGATTATGAAATAGTCACCGGGCAGGAAACCATCCATGCCCGGCAGGTAATCAACTGCGCCGGCCTGGGTGCTGAAGAGATCGCTGGCTTGATCGGCATCAAAACGAAAGAGCAGGGCTACGGGATCCACCCCTGCAAGGGAGAATACTTCAAAATCAAGCGCAAAATGGCCATAAAACATTTGGTTTACTCAGTCCCCGCTGCCAACAGTCTGGGCATTCATCTGAGCATGGATAACAGCGGCGGCCTGCGCCTGGGCCCCAATGCCTTTTATGTTGATGAGCTGGATTACAGCGTAGATGAAAGCCATGGTGAAGAGTTCTTCCGGGCGGCCAGCCGCTACATCCCCGGCCTGCAAAAAGCAGACCTGCTGCCGGATTTCGCCGGCATTCGCCCCAAGCTGCAGGGCCCGGGTGAAGCAATGAAAGACTTTGTGATCAAAGAGGAAAGCGAACTGGGATACCCCGGCTGGATAAACCTGATCGGCATCGAATCCCCCGGCCTCACCGCCAGTCTGGCCATTGGGGAATACGTGGCGGCCATGCTGGGATAGCCTGCCCGCCTTACGCGTATATCCCCATGCGAAAAGTGGATTCTGACAGAATATAGTGAATCATTAGAATATTGGATGAGAGCAGGGACTTAAAGGAAAGAAGGCTGCCATATGAAAAAGGTCAGCATCATCGTACCGGTTTACAATCTTGAGCAGGTCCTGGGAAAATGTATCGCCGATTTTTTGTCCCAGACTTATCCCAATATTGAGATCATCCTGGTGGATGACGGCTCCATTGACAACACTTTGCAAGTTTGTCACGAATTTGCCCGCCGGGATGAGCGCATCAAAGTAGTGCATACTGACAACCAGGGCTGCGGCATGTCTCGTAATACCGGTGCGGAACAGGCCGACGGACATTATGTTTATTTCATGGACGCAGATGACAATCTCGAAGCAGATGCGATCGAGGTCATGGTGGATACCATGGAACGGGATAACAGCGATCTGGTTATTTGCGGGCATAAGTCTGTCAACTCTGAAGGCCGGGTATTTTACAGCAAGAGCTATGCCAGCGCCACCGTGGACGCCGGCGAGATCCGCCGGAACTACGGCAAAGAAGATGACCGTAATATTTACACCATCCAGCGGGCTGTCTGGAACAAGATGTTTGTTTTAAATAAGATCAAACAACATAATATCAGGTTTCCCAACGTCCGCAGGCATGCTGAGGAAATATTTGTAACCCGATACCTGGATATCGCGGACAGAGTGAGCTTTATCGACCGCTGTTTCTATACTTACAATAAAGATGATTATCAAAAGATACTGGGTAAATTACCGGTGGACTATATCGACGAGATCAGCAGGACCATGCGGCTGCGCATGGACCTGTTTGCTGCCTGGAACCCTGATAACCAAACAGCTTTTGATCTTCTCCGGGAAGAATATACCCAGCGCCTGTTCCGCGCACTGGAATTATCCTTTCATCCCAAGATGAATTTTGATCGTAAAGAGCGGCTGGGCTGGCTTAAGGAAGTTGTTGATCGGGAGGAAGTCCAGCGAGCCTGTGCCAGCAAACGCTTTGATTCCCGCTACAGAAATACAGTCTGTGCCCTGATCAGGGCTAAGAAGGTACATTTATTATATTTTCTGTTAGAGCTGAAGACGAGGAAATGACCCAAAAGTTTATGAAAATCCTATTTTGCTTAAAAAGAGGCGCCAATGAAAAAAGTGCTGAAACCTTGAAAGAGCGCCAGCAGAGGGGATCCTTCTGCGGCGCCCGGCTTCTTAAATGCAGCAGCTGGCGCAGGAGCTGCAAGCACTGGCGAGGTCCACACCGGTACTTACCCCCTCTTTAGATAAACTATCTGATTACATAAATAAATTGTAGGCCTGCCACCTCTTTAAACCAATTGAAATCCAAGTGACGATTTTAAAAAATATTGTGATTAATTTTAGAAAAAAAGGATGTTTTCTCCTATTGTCGAATTTTATTATTGTACGGGATTTAGGCATTGGGATTTTTGCGGGAGGAAGGCGTTCTTGGTGAAAAACAGAAGAAAACTATTTACCCTTTTAATGATTACGATGATGCTGGCAGCGATGTTTACCGGTCCAGGAGCAATCTCAGCTATTTACGGAACCAGGGTTACAGACTTAAATATTCCAGTAATCTCTGCTGACAGTGAATTTCAGCAGTTGGAAAGCCTCCGTATTGCTGAAGAAGATGTTTCTGCTGTTCCGGCTGAAGGCGAAGATAATTACAGCGAAGATCTCGATAACGAGAATTCCAGCGGAACCAGCGAAGGCGAAGATCCTGAAGGCGGAGAAACTCCGGGTGACGGCGACACTCCCGGTGATGAGACTCCCGACGGAGACATTCCAGGTGACGAAATACCTGGTGATGACACACCAGGCGGAGCCCTTCCCGGTGATGATACCCCCGGCGTTGATAATCCTGATGAACTCCTGCCGCCGGATTCCGGCGATAACCCTGAACAGCCTGAAGTTATTGTGACTCAAACTGTAAATGACCCTAAGCAGATATTTATGTCAGACATTGCACAGCTAAATGAAAAAAAGGCTAAACTGAATTACGCCCAGAATAAACTTGAAACCAGATTACTGCAGTTATTAAATGAAGAATTCCTTCCCCCGGGGAAATCTAAAAATGATCTGATCCGGGAAATGCAGGATCAGGGACAGCTTTCCGATGAAACTTATATTACCCGTTCTGAGGAAGGAATTCTTTCCGCTCAGGCTTTCGTATATATTAATTTGATACCTGGTACTGATATGAACGAAATTGATTCCTATGTATCAGAAGTAGTAAACAGCAGCAGTGAATATAACCTGGCCGCTGCCTGGGTTCAGGTCAGTGAGCTGGAAAACCTGGCCGGGTTGGACGCGGTGAGCAGTATCAGTATAGTAGAGCCTCCTGTTCATAATACCGGCACAGTGACCAGTGAAGGTGACGCTGTCCACCGGGCAGACCTGTTCCGCAGCCAAACCGGAAAAGATGGTACAGGGATCAAAATAGGAATAATATCCGATGGAGTGGATAACTGGACCACTGCACGGAATAGCGGTAATCTGCCGACTAACCTGCATGTTCGGAGCAACTCCATTGACGGTGACGAAGGGACTGCCATGCTGGAAATAGTATATGATCTGGCTCCCGGTGCAGAACTGTATTTTCATGACTGCGGCAATAATGTTCTGGCATTTAATGAAGCAATCACCGAGCTGGCGGAAGCCGGTTGTAATATTATCTGTGATGATGTAGGATGGATCACCCAGCCCTTTTTTGAAGATGGGGTAATCGCACAACATGTAGCATCTGTAATAGATACTTATAATATTATCTATGCTTCCTCCGCCGGCAATGACGGAGCGAGTCACTATCAGGGAACATACGTTAATGACGGCAATAACTTTCATAACAAATCACTGTATGTAAATCTCCCCGCGGCTGCCAGTGTCAGAGCAGTTCTGCAGTGGAACGATAGGTTTGACTACTCAGCCAATAATTATGACTTTGGTTTATGGAATGCTGATACAGGAGATATCCTTGCTTACAGTGGAAATTCCCAAAGCGGGAGTGGAGATCCCCTGGAGTTTATTAATTACACCAACAATACCGGAGATGAGCTGGATGGAGAATTAGCAGTCTATAATTATAACGGTGCGGCATCACCGAAAATACTGGAGATGTATGTATATGGGGCTAATGGTGCCGGTGTATATACTAATAACAGAACCCCGGGCGACTCAATCTTCGGCCATGCAGCAGTTCCGGAAGTCATTGCCTGCGGGGCAGTAGAAGCCTCTGATCCCGGTACGATAGAGCCTTATTCTTCCCGGGGTCCGGTGACTATGCTGACTGGTACCCGTCAGAAACCTGACATCTGCGGTGCCGATGGAGTAGCGGTAACCGGTGCGGGAGGTTTTTCCAATCCTTTCTACGGTACCAGTGCTGCAGCACCTCATGTGGCAGCTATTGCAGCCCTAGGCTGGTCACAGGATCTGAATCAGACGGCTGATCAGGTAAGAGCCAAAATTATGACCGGCGCTGTAGACCTTGGCAGCTCAGGCTATGATAATATTTTTGGCTATGGAAGGGCTGATGTGATCAATTCCTTTGCACCAGCCGTAAATGTAAAAGGTTACGCCCGCTATCAAAATACATATGGCGATTATTCCGGTATTGCTGTTACTGCCAAATCAGGCACCAGTGAGATCGATACCACAACTACCGACAGCAGCGGCTTATTTGAACTGACACTGCCTGATGGTATCTATACATTGGAACTCACACTGCCGGGTCATTTAAAAACCGTGCTGCAGAATATATCGGTTACAAGCTCTTTGACCGAGATTTCAACAGCAAGTGATCCTATTGTTATGAGGGCCGGAGATATTGACGGCAGCGGCCAGGTAGATCTAAGTGATCTGGTGCTGCTGGCCGATGCCTACGGTTCCAGCTTTGGTCAGGCTAATTACCTGCAGGCAGCAGATTTTGACAGCAGCCAGGCCGTAGATCTGAGTGACCTGGTTCATTTGGCTGATTATTACGGTGAAAGTTCATCCGAGGGCCCATAGCCGTCACCAGTAAAAACAGCCAGTACGTCTGGTGCAACTCAGTACCAAGCTTACAGCTTGTAATTCTACCGGAAAAGATTTCTTTAAACGCTGTAAATAAAGTTGAATTAAGCCATAGTCTGCCACAGCATTTTATTATCCTTGATTTCGCAGGTCATTTTCCCCTGGTCATACAGATATGACAAATAGGAACGCACCGTGCTGCCAACCAGTACATACTGGTTAAAGTCCATGGTCAGTTCATAATGATCAAAAACTGCCTGCAAAATGTCTTCGAAGCATAGCGGCATACTGCAGATAGTCAGTATACGGTCCATAATCTCATATACCTTATCCCGGTTGACTTTCACCAGAGGCCGGATATCCTCACAAGCCTCCGCGTGGGCCGGGACAAATAATTTCGCCTCCAGCTGTTCCACAAAATCCAGAGTGGCCAAAAACGCCTCTGCATCATAGACAAAGGACAGATGGTATTTGTCAAGGATGTTTTCGCCGAAGACGCAGTCGGCCAGGAAACAAATATCGTCTGCAGTTTTGATCCCTATCATATCCAGATAGTGACCGCCCAACCGGAAATATTCCAGCCCCTCCGGCAGATGATCGTCGATATTGTAAGTCGGCTCTGAAGGCTGAGCCATCAAGAATTTGTTGCGCAGCCCTTTGAAGGGATAACCGCCGTATAGAAAAGAAGGCTCCAATATCGGGTGCCGGGCAAAAGTATTTTCGATATCAGTGGAAATTATTTTACAGCCGGTCTTTTGCTGCAGAAATTTATTGCCGCCGATATGGTCAGCATTGGAGTGGGTGTTTATAATCCCCGCTAAAGTCCAATGGTTGGCCTCCAGCAGCTTATTGATCTTCCGCCCCGCCTCCTTGTCATTGCCGCTGTCGATCAAACAGACCTCCTGCTCATTGATCTTAAAAATCCCCATCTTGGCCGGGCTGTTTATGTACCAGGTGCGCTCACCGGCTTGTATCAATTCATACATGGTAATTCTCCTGTTTTTTTTTAACATTATTATAATAGCAAATAGCGGTTACAGATTAAATGGTGGGAGAGTAAATGGCTGAAAATGCTGAAATCAAGACTGTGCTAGAGCTACACAGTAACAAGACAGCTGGAAGATACTGTTGTCGCTTTAACCGGATGCACCGCGGCTATCCCTTCCGGGCACCGACCGACCTGTTAACTTAAGAAAAATACTTGTTGCCAAACAGGCAGGAAAGTCCTTCCTTTTTGACGAATCGTATAAGAAAAGGAATGGAGTGAAGCGTACATGCAGATGGCCCAGGGATTTAGCATTGTATTAATGGTGATTTGGTTAATTTTTTTGTTTGGAAGCATAGCAGCAGCAGTATTCTTTATAATA
Organism: Syntrophomonadaceae bacterium; assembly: GCA_035353375.1. Taxonomy (GTDB): domain Bacteria; phylum Bacillota; class Syntrophomonadia; order Syntrophomonadales; family Syntrophomonadaceae; genus UBA1368. Next base: position 6,000 of record DAOPZM010000038.1, on the reverse strand, counting down.
GCCGCCTGGAGAGCAATGAAAGCCCATGAAGCAATAGCAGAATCAATGAAAGGAATCGCTGAAGCATTACAGGTTCAAGCTAAAACAGTAGCCCAATTCACAGAAAATAAAGAAACTGATTAATTCGAATAAGGTTGATTTCTCAGCAGGGATCTGCTGTCGAAATTGATCCCATAATAATTATCATAGATAAAGAGGCTTGCAGGCCTCTTTGTTTTTGACCAGATACTATTATGTGAATCCGCAGCCCCGGCAGGCCAAATGATTTGGCGGCAAACGGGGCGCACACTGTGCGCCCGTACAGCTTACGTCCTTCTGCTCGCTATATTCGTTTCCAGGGATTCATTCCGAGTTCTTTTGTTTTGTAATAGACCTGGAATATATAAATGACATCGAATATAAATATCGTGACATATGTCAGCGGGAAGAACCATGAAGAAGGATCAGGAGTCCCAGGAACAACGCCGGCATATATGGCAAAAGGTATCCAGGCAAAGATAGTTCCCAGCCATTTGGCTATTGCTATGTATAAAGACTGCCCCAGAACATTGTCTCTTCCCAGGATAAAGTATACGAACAGAATCGACATGCTGACATTCATTGCATAAGCCGAATAAGCCCGGCCCATTCCCAGGGGATAATCTGCTGAAGCATAAGGCCAGAAGTCCATCTGACATGCAACTACGAAGAGCCAGCATACAGCAAATGCCAGGAAGACCAGCCCATACATTTTCTTGGTATCCAGTTTCGGATAATCGATCTTGCAATACTTGAGAAAATGATAGAGGATCACCATATCTGCCAGACACCACACAATATTAACATAAAGCTGCGGTGCCGGAGCAGGAGTTATGAATGAATAATTAAACTCCCACGCGAAGTTCAGGGACAACGCCCATAGAGGCATTCCGTGGGCCTTATCCATATGTCCCCGGCGGATGATGAGAATGTAGGTAAGAGTCCAGCAGAAACCGGAAAGCAGCAGGCAGGCAAGATATGGAGTCGGTAATGATAACATTATAAAACCTCCCCATCTTTTTCCTTTATAATAATACAAAATAATACAAAATAAAATATTGAAACCAGAGGCTGCATTCGCATGGAAAGCAGCCTGGTTGACGGCCGTAAGCAAGTGGGAACGGTTCTTGACTTGCTTATCCGCGCACAATTCTGCTTATCCTTAATTCACTTAAGCCCGCCAAAATGAGTCCCTATTCCGTTAAAATGGGTACTCCCGTGGTTCGTGCTGGATGGATATCCATTTAAGTTCGGTTAGTTCCTCCAGGATTGCCTCGCCGTTGTAACGCCCCGTACCCGACATCTTCACGCCTCCAAATGGTATATGCGGTTCATCGTGGATGGATTGGTCGTTGATATGAACCATTCCGGATTCAATACGAGAAGCTACCCGCTGAGCATGTTCGAGGTCGCTGCTGTGTACAGATGCTGACAAACCGTAGGATGTAGCATTGGCTAAACGAATGGCTTCTTCATCGGTATCAAACGGAATGATTGGAGCCACCGGGCCGAATACCTCATTCCAGGCTGCTGGCATTTCGTTGGTCACATCGCGTAAAACGGTAGGTTCTATGACCAGTCCATGGGCTTTGCCTCCAGTAGTTAAAACCGCGCCTTGCTCAATAGATTTTTGGATAAAATCCATGATCTGATCCTTCTGTGACTTGTTGATGACGGGGCCGATAATTGTCTGCGGGTCAGTTGGATCGCCAAATGACAGCTGGGAAGCCCGTTCAGTAAATTCAGCTACATAAGCTTCGTAGATGGAACGATGAACCAAATGGCGGTTGATTCGCATACAGATTTGGCCCTGATGGAAGAATGAACCAAATATGCCGCCGGCAACGGCACGATCCAGATCGGCATCTGCTAAAACAATATGCGGATTATTACCCCCCAGTTCCATAGCTGGTTTGGCCATTACAGAGGCAGCTTTACCGGCCACCCCTGCACCTACTTCCGTGGAACCCGTGAAAGCCACTACTCTGTTTTTGGGGTGCGAAGCAACCCGATCTCCAACTGTCCCGCCTCTTCCCGGCAAAACACTTAAAAGTCCTTTGGGCAAACTGGTTTGGTCAAAAACCCAGGCCAGTAAAAGACCGCCTGTTATTGGAGTATCAGAGGAAGGTTTAAGGATAACTGCATTGCCCAGTGCCAGGGCCGGAGCCACAGCGCGCATGGAAAGATGCAGGGGAACATTCCAGGGAGATATAACACTTACTACCCCGGCCGGAATTCGTTTAACAATATTTTCTTTTCCAGGTATAACGGAAGGCATATGGCTTCCAAAAGCGCGGTATGGAAAACTGGTCGCCTCATGCATCATTGGCAGCGCAACCTGCTGAACCTCGAATATTGCTTTTCCCAAAGTACTGCCTGACTCTATCATAAGAAGCCGGCTGATATCTTCCCAGTGGGACTCAATAATCGAGATTGCTTCCAAGATTGGTTGGGCCATTTCCTGAGGTAAGCGATTCGCATACTTGGCCTGAGCCTCTGCTGCGATCTCAAAAGCGTTATCCACATCTTCGATCGTTGCTGCCGGCACCTGGGCAATTATCTCATCATTGAAAGGATTTCTATCGGTTATAGTGTCGCGTCCTCCTTGTTCAACCCATTTTCCTCCAAGGTAGAACTGCTTCCAATCTGTTTTAATACTCATTTTAATCTCTCCTTTCGTTTGACCCCCACAGCCATGCTTAGCCTACCGGGTAAATGGATTATGTAACGCTTTAGTTGTTATTTTTCAAATACCCAGTATGCTCATAACACTGCCAGCCAATCCAAAGACATATCCAGAGCCCGTTTTCTTGACATCTCGCATTCTTTTCTGTGCTGTCTTTCCATCCGATACACAAGCCCCATTTTGGTTTTAACCGGACATAATATATGGCTGGCAGGATAAAAGACCTCGTGATGAAATGAAAATGGAAACTTCTTTTCCATAAGCCTGTCGCAAATCATTTCTCCCATTTCCGCCGAAGGCCATTGAGCATCTTCCTTTGCCGACAGCAAGAGTACGGGGCCGTTTATATTTTCAACTTTGATCGTGTTTTCTTCATTTTTCTTTGTCGCAAGAACCTCAATATATTGTTTTACAAAGCCGAATTCACGGTTTTTTAAAGTATCCTTTAACATGTTTACCGGAATATCATTAAGAGAAACATACGGCAACGGCTGACCGCCCCATGTCCAGCTGGAAGTACTACTGTAGGCTGGTTTGGCAATTCCTTCAAAAACACAACAGGATGGTGAAACGGCAATAACAAATTCAATCTTAGGGATCAAGCTTGCTGAAATCAAAGCAAGCTCTGCACCTTTTGAAATGCCATATATACCAACCTTTGAATAACCTTTATCCTTTAACCAAAGCACAGCAGATTGAATAATTTCTACCGGAATCAACTCAAGAGATTGCGACGTGTATTTCGTTTTCCAATATGCGACAGCAAGCGATGACATTCCATAAGCAGAATACACCGAGGCAATTTTGCTTGCCCATTTAATTCCGCCCTCACTTCCGCTGACAACAATCATTGCCTTGCCTTTTGTTTTTGCGGGATAAAATTCCCCCTGAAAGTCTTTGCTCAGAATTTTTAGCATATATTATCACCCTCCAATCCTTTTCCCTCCGCGTAAATCACGATTTTCAGCTTTGCAGGATGATACTTCGCTAATTCTATGTACGGCAACCTTCCTCCTCCCAACGTGAGAGAGTAACCATGATCAAAAAGCCTGTTTTTTCCAAACCGACTTCCAATTTTAATCTATCACTAATAACGGCTTAAATCAAATCGATTCCGCGCAAGTCAAAAACCGTCCCGCCTTGCCTGTAATGAGAAGGATTGCAGCGAGTATTGGAGAATTAAATAATAAAATTATACTTAAGGTGGTAACCATGTCCCCATCAGTAAGACGCATTCGTTATAATGAGCTGCAGGATCTTTTTGCTTTATACAGACAACTGCATCCTGATGATCCCCAGGTTGAACAGGACAAATATTTGCACGCATTATGGCTCCTGGTAAGCAGCAGAGCTGCCAGACATTTGCAGACAGGTGGTCATGGATTTGAAAATTGATCGATTGATTTCCATAATCGTAGTCCTGCTCACGAGAGAACGTGTTCAGGCCAAACAACTGGCTGAAATGTTCGATGTCTCGGTTCGAACTATCCTGCGCGACATCGAGAGCATCAATCTTGCCGGGATCCCAATCGTGACTTACCAAGGGGCAGGAGGCGGCATAGGTATAGCAGAAGGTTACCGCATCGATAAAAGTGTCCTCACTGCGGATGATATGGCCGCTATCATCGCCAGCCTCAAAGGAGTAGCCACCACTTTGCCGGATAACCGCTTTGATGTATTAATGGGAAAACTGAAATATCCCCTTTCTTCATCCCAGCTTGAAATGCTTAATTTAAAGACCCGGCAGATGATAATCGATATGTCGCCCTGGGGCGGAAATGAGCAAATGAAAGAAAAAACTTCTCTGCTGCGCAAGGCTATTGAGGATTTCAAAATCATATCATTTTCATACCGTGATGCCAACGGGGCCACTACCCAGCGTCTGGTGGAGCCGTATTCATTGTTATGGAAAGGCCAGAATTGGTATCTTCATGGCTGGTGCCTGCTGCGTCAGGATTATCGTCTTTTTAAACTGACCAGGATAAAGGAAATGCAGATCACAGACCAGGCCTTCGAACCAAGAAAAGATCAGGCCGATTCGATCAAACTGGAAAACGAATGGCTGCCCAACACTGACCTGGTTGAGCTTGACTTGCTTTTTATACCGGAGATGAAAAATGTTGTTGAAGAATGCTTTGGGGAAGATTATTATCAACAAGATGACGGGAGCATCCTGGTGCAGATCACGCTGCCCGATAATAACTGGATATATGGTTATTTACTAAGTTTTGGGGCCGGCCTTAAAGTATTAAACCCTCCTCACGTAAAAATTATGCTCGCCAACATAGCAGCGGAAATTATTAAATTATACACATCCTGAACATGCCATATAGTTGTCATATTACCAGTAGTATAATTTAGTAAAAATAAACTTAGGGGGACGATGAAATGACATATGAATTCGAATTATCCGAACAGAAAGCCCAAAACACCATAGCCATACGCACCCGCAGTGCAGCCTCGGATCTGCCGCAAGTACTGGGCAAGGCTTTTGATGCGCTTATGAATTATATGAATGAAACCGGGGTTCAGGCATTGGGAGCACCCTTTGTGGGCTATTTTAATATGGACATACAAGATCTGGACATTGAGGTGGGCTTTCCTGTTGCCGTGCCATCAGTGGAAAAGGGTGAAATCAAACCCAGTACAATTCCGGCCGGCAAACAGTTATCCTGCTTGTACAAAGGCCCTTACAGCCAAATCGAACCGGCTTACAACGCTGTTATGGAGCATATTGCCGTGAACAACTATACCTGGACAGGTACATGCTACGAATTTTATCTTAACGATCCCGACAATACTCCCGAAAGCGAATTGCTGACCAAAATAGTTATGTTTTTAAAATAAAAGGAGTTTGCAATGAACGACAATGATTTGATATTTGACGCCAGCCATAACCTTGCCTTTGAAGAACTTTCCGGGTACATCAAAGAACCCGCTTTAAGCTGGTGGAAAGATATCAACTCTTTTCTGCAGAATAAATATAAAGCCAAACCCAAAATGAGCTATAGTAAATGCTCCATGCAAAGAGGCTGGAATGTCAAATATCAAAAGTCCGGCAAATCGCTCTGCACTCTCTATCCGGATAGGGAAAGCTTCATTGTACTGATTGTTATTAAACTGGATCTGGTTCCCATCGTTGAAGCTATGAAAAACGAATTTGAACCGGCAGTTCTGGATATAGTAAGGTCGGCTCGCCCCTTTAACGGCACCAAATGGCTCATGATAAAGGTGGAAAGCGAAGCAGTCTTAAAAAATGTTCGCGAACTGCTGGTTTTAAAACAAGACTTGCCCGT
>DAOPZM010000037.1:0-13899 GCA_035353375.1 Syntrophomonadaceae bacterium | reverse complement strand
TTTATTGTGTTTTTGGGGCAATTCCATTTTGTGTAAGTTAAGCTTTATGACATTGGTCGTCTGCCCCTACAGTTACGCCGTATGCATACACGGATCAACTTTCAACTTTCAGCTTACCCCAGCTTCAAGCCTTTCTTGCGGACTATTTCATTGTCCTGCCGCTCATAGAGTTTTTCACATAAACCGTTGACTACCATTTCCGGCAGTCTGGTGATAGGCCTGCCGGTGGTCAAAGCATAATAGTAGGTACGGGCAGCCTTTTCCAGCAATTCAACATTACGAAATGCATTTTCCATTGATAACCCCAGGCTTAATGCTCCATGATTCTGGACGATATAGCAGTTACAGCGGTTACTTAATTGGTGCACTATATTGTGCGATAACTGATGACTCCCTGATAACCCGTAAGGTACGACATCAATGGTATGCCCGACATTGAAAGTGACTTCGTCAAAAATTGCCGGGATAGGCTCATTGATCAGGGCAAATATACTGGCATAAATTTGGTGGGTATGCATGATGGCATTAACATCCTGGCGGTGTTTGTATACTTCTATATGCATTTCAGTTTCAATGGAAGGCTTAAATTTGCCCTCCAACAGATTCATATTAAAGTCTACAATACAAATATCATCGACATGAATTCCGAAATAATCCATACTGGTCGGTGTTATGGCTACCAGGTTTTCTCCTTCGATCAACATGGAAGTATTGCCGCCAGTTCCAACTGTATAACCTTTTTGCGATAATAATCGGCTGTATTCTAAAACGGTTTCTTTATAAGTCTGGTACTTGCTCATTCATTCAGCACCCCTTTAAACTATATATCTTTGTAGCCAATATATCACAATTAAAAGTACTTTTAAAATAAAATATGTAAAAAAAAGAGCTGCCTGCAAGGCAGCTCCAAAACAATTATAAATTAAAAGGGAATACGATTTGTCTTGGACCAGATTTTCATTTCTCTGGCGGATTTAAGCAGATCATCTCTGAATTGTGGATGGGCCAGATTTATAAGCGCTTCAGCCCTGCCCCATACTGAGTGGGCTTTTAGATCTACCTTGCCGTATTCAGTTACCAAATAGTGAACTACCGTTCTGGGAACAGTGACTACAGAACCTGGCGTAAGAAGCGGTTTTATACGGGAGTGAACATTTCCTTCTTTATCCTTAAAAGTTGAGGTAAAGGCTAAAAAGCTTTTACCGCCTTTGGAATGAAACGCGCCAATTACAAAGTCCAGCTGCCCGCCGGTGCCTGATACCTGCCTTAATCCTGAGGTTTCAGAACACACCTGGGAGAATAAATCTACTTCCAAAATATTATTTATGGCAACAACATTATCATTTAATGCTACATTGGTTGGATTGTTGGTATAGTCGACCGTATATGAAGCACAACGCGGATTGGCATTAAGAAAGTCATAGGTCTTCTGAGTCCCCAGGCAAAAGGCATAAGTACTCTTGTTGAAATCGCGGACTTTCTTGGAGTTTGTAATTTTCCCGGCTTCATACATAGTAACAAAGGCATCGCAGAACATCTCTCCCTGTACCCCCAGGTCTTTCAGGTCAGAATCAGCTAAAAGATAACCTATGGCATTGGGCAGAGATCCGATACCCAATTGCAGGCAGGATCCGTCATGTATTTCCTCCACTATCAGTTCAGCAATCTTTTTTTCCTCGGGTGAGGCTTCAGGAAGCTGGGGAAGAGAAAAGATTGGCGTATTACTGCCTTCAATAATGTAATCAATTTCACTGATATGTACGTATTCATCACTACCGCCCAGGCAAAGCGGCATATTTTCATTTACTTCCACCATCGCGATTTTAGCACCCAGCGCCATGCCCCGCAGTTGTGAATTACCTAAACCAAAATTAAAGCAACCGCTGTTATCCATAGGTGTAGTCTGACAAACCCATATATCCGGCCAGGCTCTTTTATAATCAGGATTGTATGCCATCATGGTTGCTTCATGGTAGTTGAAAGGCAAGTGGCTTACCAGGCCAAAATCTCCGGCTTTGCGGTCAATAGCAGTGAAATACCAGCTGAAATACTGAAAGGTTTTTTGTTCCGGGTCTTTAAGTATAACCTGAGGTACCGGCAGGACTGTTCCGGCACAACGTATGGAAACACCCTGGAGATCATCCCCCACACGTTCTGCCAGGGCAATGTCAAAATCTACCGGTTTGCAGGCAAAAGAACCGTAGTCAATAATTTTGTTTGAAGTCACCAGTTTTGCTGCCTGTTCGGGTGTAACTAACTTCCTTTTGTATTCCTCCATATAAGTATTCATCTAGTTGATCCCCCCATTTTCAAAATAATCTTACTAATCTTAATATTTTATCTATTATTATATCACTGTCGAATTATTTTTTATGAAAATATTGAAATTTTTTGGCAATATACCATTTACGTAAAACTCAATTAAATTGACATGATTAATCTAACAGGAGGTTTGAGGATATGGATGACAATTAAAACTAAGCAAGCAGCCTTTGCCGGCGGGTGTTTTTTTCGCAGCCAAATAAAAAGGGATCAGTAAAAACTGATCCCTGTAAACTCGTCATTTTATCTGTAGTTGCTTCTCCTGGCTTGGAAACAATCTCTGCAATAAATCGGTCTTTCGCCAGTCGGTTCGAATGGAACCTTGGTTTCAGCTCCACAGGAAGCGCATACTGCACTATGCATTACACGTTCTTCCCTGCGGTTACCGCCGCCGCCGCCGTATCCGCTGCGCTGTTGTTTGCGGGCTCTTCTGCATTCCGGGCAACGTCCGGGTTCATTCTCGAAACCCTTCTCTGCATAGAATTCTTGTTCTGAAGCTGAAAATAAGAATTCGGCTCCGCAGTCTTTACATGTTAGGTATTTGTCTTCGGCCACTAATAAACATCCCCTTTGTAGGAGTAAACTCTTGGACTTATTTTTCCCCGCAAAGGAGGCATACTAAGAACAAGGCAAACTTATTGTACTTCATACTTGTGAGGATGTCAAACAATTTCACTTAATATGGTACTTTTATACTTTTAATCAATTACCGTTATTTTCGGTTCTGATTACTAATTGCCCTCCTTCTGCACTCAAGGTTACAGTATCATTGGCTTCAATGTCTCCCCTGATTATACTTTTGGACAGCATAGTTTCGATTTCATGCTGTACCAGTCTTTTTAATGGGCGGGCACCATAAGCAGGATCATAGCCTTTTTCAGCCATATACTGCAAAGCTTCCTTATCCCAGCACAGATGGGCACCAATATTTTTGCGGAAGCGCAGAGCCAGGTTTTTCAAGAGCACTTCAGCAATAGCTTTGATCTGCTCCTGATCAAGGGCATGGAATACAATAATTTCATCAACACGGTTTAAAAACTCGGGACGGAAATAACCTTTCAGCATACCGGTCACCCGGGCTTTCATTTCCTCGTATTCTCCACCTGTTGCCTGGTATTCCAGAATTTCATGGCTGCCGATATTGGAAGTCATAATGATAATTGTATTGCGAAAATCGACTGTGCGGCCTTTGCCATCTGTCAAACGCCCGTCATCAAGTATCTGCAAAAGCAGATTAAATACATCATTATGCGCTTTTTCTATTTCGTCAAACAAAATTACCGTATAAGGTTTGCGCCTTACTGCTTCGGTCAGCTGTCCGCCTTCGTCATAACCAATATATCCGGGCGGGGCCCCTATCAACCGGGCAATGCTGTGTTTTTCCATGTACTCGGACATATCGATCCTGATCATGCTTCTTTCATCATCAAAAAGCGCTTCTGCCAAAGCTTTGCTCAGCTCGGTTTTCCCCACCCCGGTCGGTCCCAGGAAAATAAAGCTGCCTACCGGTCGGTTAGGGTCTTTTAGTCCTGACCGAGATCTTATCACTGCATCAACTACCGCTTCGACTGCTTCGTCCTGTCCAATGACCCGCTGATGCAGGATATCACTTAAATGCATCAGTTTTTCACGTTCTCCGGCCAATAATCGGCTGACCTGGATGCCGGTCCAACGGCTTACTACTTTGGCTATATCCTCTTCATCGACCTCTTCTTTTAACAAACGGCTGGCCTGATGTTTGCCGGCCAAATGCTCTTCCTCGGCCTTCAGTCTACGTTCCAGATCATTTATGCGACCGTACTTTAATTCAGCAGCACGGTCTAAATTCACTTCTCTTTCCGCTCTTTCCATTTCAGTACGGCATTCTTCTATCTCCCGTTTGATTTTCTGTACCCGGGCGATCGACTGTTTTTCTGCCTGCCAGCTCGCTTGCATGGCATCTGATTCACTGTGCAGATCCTGCAGTTCTTTCAAAAGATTGCCTAACCGTTCCTGAGAAGCATCGTCTTTTTCCTTTTTCAAAGCTGCCGCTTCTATCTCCAGCTGCATGATACGGCGGGTCACTTCATCCAGTTCAGCTGGCATACTGTCTATTTCAGTCCTAAGTTTGGCTGCTGCTTCATCAACCAGGTCAATTGCTTTATCCGGTAAAAACCGGTCAGAGATATAGCGGTCAGACAAAACCGCTGCCGCTACCAGAGCAGCATCCTGGATCCTTACCCCGTGATGTACTTCGTAACGTTCTTTTAAACCACGCAAAATAGAAATGGTATCTTCCACTGAAGGCTGGTTTACCATTATCGGCTGGAATCTTCTTTCCAAAGCTGCATCTTTTTCAATATGTTTACGGTATTCATCAAGGGTTGTGGCTCCAATGGCACGCAGTTCTCCCCGGGCCAGCATCGGCTTTAACAGGTTGCTGGCATCCATTGCGCCTTCGGCAGCACCTGCACCAACTACTGTATGCAATTCATCAATGAAAAGAATGATGCGCCCGTTGGACTTTTCAACTTCCTTTAATACTGCCTTTAAGCGTTCTTCAAACTCTCCGCGGTACTTAGCTCCGGCCACCAGTGAACCCATATCAAGGGCAATACACTGCTTGCCTTTTAAGCCTTCGGGCACATCTCCCGCAGTAATACGGCGGGCTAAGCCTTCGACTATGGCCGTTTTACCTACACCTGGTTCACCAATCAGAACCGGATTGTTTTTGGTGCGCCGGGACAATATCTCCATAACCCGTCGGATCTCCTCATCCCGTCCGATAACCGGGTCCAGTTTGCCTTCTGCCGCCATCCTGGTCAAATCGCGCCCATACTTTTCCAGCGCTTCGTAGCTGTCTTCCGGGTTGTCACTTGTCACCCGCTGCGAACCGCGCACACTGCGCATGGCACCGAGCAGTTTTTCCCGGCTCAAACCCTTACGGGTCAAAAATTCCTTCAGGTCATTTTCGCCTTCGCTGAGAATGCCTAAAATCAGATGTTCTGCACTGACATATTCGTCTTTCAAGCTCTGGGCTTCCTTTTCTGCCTGGGTTATAATGCGTGATACTGTCCCGCTCATATATATCGAACCTTCATAACCATATACTGAAGGAATCTTTTCCAGCAATCGATTTAAGCCGTCTTTAAATGATGATATCTCTATCCCCGCTTGTTCCAGGAAGCGCACTGTTACTCCGCCTTCCTGTTCCAGCAAGGCCATCATCAGGTGTTTTCCGCCTACTTCCTGGTGATGTTTTTCTGCCGCCAGTTCTTGAGCATCCAGCAAAGCCTGGCGGGATTTTTGCGTGAGTCTCTCCATATCCATGTTTTCTTACCTCTTTTCCTTTAGCTGGCGAACTTCATCTTCCAATTCCGATATTCTTTCCAGTAAATCACATATCAAAATCGCCCCGCTGAGATTAATGCCCAGCGAATCACGCAGCCTGTTGATCTTATTTATCCTGTATAAATCCCTGCATGCAACTTTTTCATTTACTACTTCTACTACTCCCAGTTCCTCCAGGATCTCCAGGATTCCGGGATGAACAGGAAGGCAGGATACAGGCAGCCAGTTTTCTTCGGCCGGGAAAACTACTCGTACCATTTTCATAAATCAACCCCCCTGCTTTTCGTAAATTGTCTTTATTTTACGGTATAGTTCTTTTTCTTCTTCGCTGATATTTGCTTTGATGTCAATATTTATCCTTACAAACTGGTCGCCCTTCTGTCCTCCGTATCCCGGCAAGCCCAGTCCCTTCAGCCTTAACCTTTTGCCGCTGGAAGTTCCCGGCGGAATAGAAACGATTACATTTTTCTCCAGCGTGGGAACGGCAACTTTATCGCCCAGAACTGCCTGATCCGGCCTGATATTCAAAACATTTTCCACATCTTTGCCTTTTACGGTAAACAAGGGATGGGCTAACAGTTTTACTTTAAGGTACAGGTCACCGCGTTCGCCGCCGCCGAAACCTTCTCCGCCCTGCCCTTTAAGCCTTATAGTTCTTCCTTCGGTTGCCCCGGGCGGTATATTTACTTCAATATTTTTTTGTATGGGAGTCGAGCCGGTGCCTCCGCAGCGGGTACATACCGTTCGGCCATTTATCCCGCGTCCATTACATTCACTGCATATACTGCCGGTTGACAAGCGCAAAGATTTTGTAACGCCATGGTATGCTTCCTCCAGGGTCAGTTCAATTTCACTTTCAGCGTCCTGTCCCTTAAGCGGCCCTTCATAATAACTGCTGCTTCTGCGGCCTCCGGGCTTACTGCCAAAAATACTGGCAAAAAAATCACTGAAACCCTGGAAATCAGCAGGGTTAAAATCCCTGCTGTTATAGTAGGTACTGCCCATGTCACCAGGGTCAAACTGATCACCATTTTTCCAGTTGCTGCCGAGACGGTCATATTTAGACCTCTTCTCGGCATCACTTAAAACTTCATTGGCTTCATTTATCTCTTTGAATTTTTCTTCCGCCTGCTCCTTGTCCTTGCCGGAATGCAGGTCAGGATGCCATTTGCGAGCAAGCTTCCGGTATGCAGCCTTTATTTTTTTGGCATCAGCATCACGGGGAACTCCTAATATTTCATAATAATCCCGAAAGGTTACTGCCATATTTCAAGCCTCCTAACCTATTAACAACTTTAGTTTTCATCAAACTCGGCATCAATTACTTCAGCATCTGCAGCTTCACTGCGGCTTTCACCGGCACCGACATTTCCCAGACTCTGCATAATTGCTTCCAGCTCTCCTGCCTTGGCTTCGATTTGCTCGATCGATGCTTTTTCGTCCAACAACTTACGCAAGCTGTTTATTGCTTCGCGGGCTTTTTCCAGATCAGCTCCCGCCGCTTCTCCCATAGCGTCAAGTTGACGGCTGGCATTATAGCATACTGAATCCGCATTATTGCGGGCTTCTGCTTCCTGCCTGCGCTTGCGGTCTTCCTCGCTGTGCCTTTTAGCATCTTCTATCATCCGGTCAATTTCAGCTTTATCCAGATTGGACGAATTGCTGATAGTAACAGTTTGTTCCTTGCCAGTTGATTTATCCCGCGCACTGACTTTTAAAATGCCGTTGGCATCAATGTCAAAAGTAACTTCTATTTGCGGAACTCCTCTTATTGCCGCCGGGATCCCATCCAGTTTGAACTGTCCCAGTGAACGATTATCTCGGGCTAATTCCCTTTCCCCCTGCAGTACGTTAATATCGACCGCCGGCTGATTATCTTCCGCCGTTGAGAATACTTCGCTCCTTCGCACCGGAATAGTGGTATTTCTTTCGATTATTTTGGTCATTATACCGCCCATTGTTTCGACCCCCAGAGAAAGCGGGGTAACATCCAGCAGCACAACATCTTTGACTTCCCCGGACAATACTCCGGCCTGGATAGCTGCTCCGACTGCCACAACTTCATCGGGATTTACGCTCATGTTAGGCTCTTTGCCGGTTAGTTCCCTGACCAATTTCTGTACAACCGGTACCCGGGTAGAACCTCCAACCAAAATCACTTCATCGATATCCTGTTTGGTCAGACGGGCATCCTTTAAAGCGTTTTCAACCGGTGCTTTCAATGCCTCAACTAAATCGTGGATCAGGTTTTCAAACTTTGCCCGGGTAAGCTTCAGTTCCAGATGTTTGGGGCCGTCAGCATCAGCCGTGATAAAGGGCAGGCTGACCTGTGTTTCCATTACACTTGATAATTCCACTTTGGCTTTTTCAGCCGCTTCGGTTAAACGCTGCAATGATTGCTTGTCTTTGCGCAAATCTATACCATAATCTTTCTTGAATTCATCTGCCAGAAAGTCTACGACCCGTTTGTCGAAGTTGTCACCACCCAGATGGGTATTGCCGTTGGTCGATTTTACTTCAAAAACCCCGTCGCCAACTTCGAGGATCGATACATCAAAGGTACCGCCTCCCAAGTCAAAGACCAGGATGGTCTGATTACTCTTGCTGTCCAGGCCGTAAGCCAAAGCAGCAGCAGTCGGTTCATTAATAATACGCAACACATTTAACCCGGCAATTCTGCCAGCATCTTTGGTGGCCTGCCGCTGGGCATCATTAAAATAGGCAGGAACGGTAATAATTACATCAGTTATCTTTTCCCCAATATAACGGGAAGCGTCCTCGACCAGTTTTTTCAATACCATAGCTGATATTTCCTCGGGAGAATACTGCTTGTCATTTACCTGAAATCTCACTGCATCATCTTTGCCTGCCACTACTTTATACGGAACCAGTGCTCTTTCGTCAGCAACTTCTGAAAATCTTCTGCCGATAAATCTTTTCACCGAATAAAAAGTGTTTTCCGGATTCAGGGCACCCTGGCGCTTGGCAATTTGACCCACCAGTCTTTCCTCACCTTTAAAAGCAATTACTGAAGGAGTAGTCCTGCCACCCTCAGCATTATTTATAACTTCAGGACTGCCAGCTTCCATGATCGCAATTGCTGAATTAGTCGTACCCAGATCGATACCTAAAGCTTTTGCCATTTTGATAACCTCCTTGTCAGTTTGATTCAATAAGCTAAAAACAGCTGAATTTATTTTTCGTCAAACCAACTTATTCAGCAGTTAAATTAACTTCCTTTTTAAATTATAATACCCATTATTTTATTAGTCAATATTAGTCAAAGATTATTTGCATAGCTGCTAATTTGCTATTAAGGCTGATTTTGCGAAATGAGCAACGATTTGTCAGCAAAAAATACCGCCGGTTTACGAGAAAATTTACCGCGGTATATTTAACACATATTAACATATGTTTTTAAATATTTGTAAGTTGAGAATGCTTTCAAGCAAATACTATGTGTGATTATTAGTCAGCTTTAGTCAGCTTTAGTCAGACATATGCAAAAGGTATTCAAACATCTCCTCTTTAGCACGGATAACAGCCAAAAGCATTTGGTTGACCGGTGTGTGAACGCCATATTTTTTTCCCAATTCAACCATTGTGCCGGCAAATATATTAACTTCCGTCTGCCTGCCGGCTTCAATATCCTGCAGCATGGAAGTCTTGCCAGTGGGAGAAAGACCGCCGATAACCTTAAGTAATTCCTCGATATCGGCCTGTCCCAGATTTATGTCTGCCTCTGCCGAGATGTTTATCACCTCCTGCATGGCAGCGATCATAATATCTCTAGCTTCTTTCACACTCTGGAATACCCCGTAAGGAGCATGCAGCACTGCTGAAGTCTGGTTTATACCGACATTGAGCATAAATTTCCACCATAAAGTACGCAGCATATCTTCAGGTATTGAATAGTTTATTTGTGTCCTGGTAAAAAACTCCTTAAGTCGCAGCACTTTATCCGAATAACGATCAAGTATATTTATTTTTTCCCCGAAGGCAACTGAACCTAAATTCTGATAATTTACCGAATTACCTTTTCTTACAGCATCGATGCCAAAGGAAACCGAGTAGATCATTTTTTCCATACCATAAACCGAGCCAATTATTTCCTCGCTGGTAATACCGTTTAGTAAAGAAATAATTATTGTATCATTACCGATATGATTTTTCGCCTGTTCAATTGCTTCATCAAGCTGGTTAAATTTCACTGCAAATATTAATAAATCAGCCGGTTCACATTTTTCCTCAGGGGCAAATACATTAAACTTGAGATTTTCTCCGTTAATATCTATTCCTTCTGTTTTATAACGTTCAGCCCGTTCACCGCCGGCAATCACTCTAATGTTTTCCCATGGCAAAAACTTTGCTATCTGACTGGCAAAGGCGCTGCCCAATGCTCCCAATCCGATCAGTGATATTGTTTCAATTCCTTTCATAGGTTCCTCACTTTTTTAAATTTAATATAAATATTTTAGTGGATTACAACAATAATTGACAGAGTACATTCCATCGTAAAATTACCCGGGTTGAAAAAAAGACCCCCTAAGGAGCCTTCAGTAATAAACTAGATTATAGCACTTAAAAATTCTTTACTGCGCTGGTGTTGGGGAGAATCAAAAACTTGTTGCGGAGTGCCTGTTTCGATTATTTTCCCATCATCCATAAATATGACCCGATCGGCAACTTCTCGGGCAAACCCCATTTCATGCGTTACCACCACCATTGTCATGCCTTCTTTTGCCAGTTCTTTCATAACTGCCAGCACTTCACCTACCAGTTCAGGATCCAAAGCTGATGTAGGCTCATCAAACAGAAGCACTGATGGTTCCATCGCCAGGGCTCTGGCAATAGCGACTCTCTGTTTCTGTCCCCCGGATAAAACGGAAGGATAACACTTCTCTTTATCACTTAACCCTACTTTCTCAAGGTAATGCTGGGCGATCTTACGAGCTTCAAACTTATTGATCCCTTTGACCTGGGCCGGCCCTTCCATAACATTAGCAAGCACCGTCATATGAGGGAAAAGATTGAAGTGCTGAAAAACCATACCTACCTGAATCCGCATTAAATTGATTTCATGATCATTATTCTTATCGATTATTTTATTATCTATTGCTATCGTTCCTTGTTGCGGCTGTTCAAGAAAGTTTATACAACGCAGCAGTGTGCTTTTACCGGATCCGCTGGCACCAATGATCACCACCACTTCAGATTTTTTTACCTGCAGGCTGATTCCTTTTAATACCTGCAGTTTGCCAAATGATTTATGCAGATTCTTAATTCTGATCATGCTTCTTGCCCCCTTAACCTGTTATCAACATCCAGACGGAATTCCAGCCGGTTTACTACCAAAGTAAAAATACTCGTATAAAACAGATAAAATATAGCTGCTACCGTCAGCATCTCCAGCATCTTGTAATTGGCTGCCGCCAGTCTTTGCGCCTGCAGCAATACTTCATTTATGGTTATTGCACTGGCCAGGGATGAATCCTTAAGGGCAATGATGAATTGATTGCCAAGCGGCGGAATGGATCTTTTTAAAGCCTGCGGCAATATAATCCTTCTCAAGGCCTTAAAGTATGTCATTCCCAGTGAACGGGCAGCTTCCATCTGTCCTGATTCAATCGACTGGATGGCTCCGCGGAAGATTTCTGCGATATAAGCTCCGTTATGAACCCCCAAAGCTAAAAATGCAGCTGTGAAAGAATCCAGTCCCAGCGCCTGTCTTAATACATAGAACAGAAAAAATAATTGCAGCAGGAGAGGTGTCCCGCGGATAACATAAATATAGACCCGGGCCAACAGATTGATCCACCATTTATCGGACAACCTCAACAGCGCCATGACTAAACCTAAAATCAACCCGATCAGTATCCCCAGGACAGTTATTTTTAAAGTCATCCATGCTGCCGGCAGAAAAAAAGGTATATATTTAATTAAGTCATTGATAAACTCCATTTTTTTATTGCTCCTCTAACTTTCTGCCAACCCCATCATTATTTTACCGAAATATCTACATTCAGCCATTTTGTGCTGAGCTGAGTCAATGTCCCGTCGTCATGCATTTCCTGCAGTATTTCATTAACTGCTTCTCTCAAAGCATCATCTTCCTGCCTGAAAGCAACAGCAATATCTTCGCTGCGCAGAGGATTCCCCAAAAGCCTGATATCAAACTCCCCATTGTTTATAGCACTTATTCCTACCACTCGGTCTGTAATAACAGCGTCAAGATTTTTATTTTGCAGTTCCATTAATGTCTGATTATCATCTTTGTAAAGCTTTATCTCAGCATTCAGTTTGTTTGCATCATTTTCAAATGTGGTTCCCGTAACCAGACCGACATCCTTTCCCGCAAGTTCTTCAGGTGCATTATAGGAACTATCCTTATGCACCAACAACTGTGCTCCGGAATAATAGTAAGGTATGGAAAAATTAACAACTTCTTCTCTTTCTTCAGTAATGGCCATACTACCCAGAATCCCATCATAGACTCCTGAACGAAGTCCTTCTATTATCCCGCTCCATTCATTGGGAACCGGTTTGAATTCTACTCCTAACCTTTTTGCAACTTCATTACATACGTCAATATCAAAACCTACCAACTGATTCTGGTCATTATAATAATTAAAAGGCGGATAACCACCGCTCATAGAAAAACTAATCTCTCCTGCATCCTTTACTCTTTGCAGTGAATTATCTGTTTGATCTTTCTGACCGCAACCTATCAATACAAAGCTAAAGCATACCAATATAAGTAAACTTATAGAAAGCTTTCTGGTCCTTTTCATGTTCTTTTTCCTCCTGTCTAAATACATATTAGGAATAATCTTGCTCACAAAAGAGCAAATAGCTTTTATTCTCCCTCCCTCCATTTGCAAAGCAGTTCCACTGGCCAATATATTATTTTCTTGGGGGAAAAAAGAAAAAGCCCGAAGAGATGGGCCAGAAAAGCACTATTCTCCCCTTTTTACGCCTACGAAGTTAGCTGACGGATTCGGGCTAAAAGGTAGCCCTACTCATCTATTTACTGATGAGATTCACCCCGATTATGGTTCCCCCGCTCTTATTCTGTGTATAAGACTCGGCGCCAACAGAACAGCATTTATTTGTTATTGTGCAGTAATAGTATAGCTAATAATACTTATTTTCCCAAATAAGCTGAGCGGTTGTATTCAGCGAAGTCACAAGTTGAGTCCTCATATGAACAGAATAATCCTGCCATTACCTATAAATAGGTCCAATGCCTCCCAATTACTCCCGTTTTGAACCTGCCCCGGAAATCTAAATGAAGCAAAGTCCCTACATTTGTACGACGACCAGCAGCATTAAAAAAATGGCAAAAACACAGATAATATCTCCAATTCGATCATTGATATTATTTAATTCTTGTCCATCATTACCTCGCTTATTTTATGAGTTTTTAAATTTAAACATAGCCGATCCCAACTTCAGAAATTTTTACAAAGAGTAGCAAACTGCCGCCAGATTACCAGCTAAAAAAAGCAATTCTAATGTATACGGTCACCAAGTGTGAAAAGTAAGCGTACTGATTCTGCCATTGGTTCCTTATGTTTCTCCCCTTACCTGATTGTCAGGGCCAATAATCATTTTATTCAAGTGTGTCTAATGTTAAAAATCCTGAATAACTATATTTTTATGGTGACGCAACAATTATTGAAGTTTCAAAATATTTATGCTATCTTTGTTTAAATTAATATTATTTTGCGGTCAAAGCGAGCTGATGAAAGTCAGCAATGCGGAGGAGAAAAACCTAAGTTCCCGAATGTAGAATATGGTTTTCTCTGTGAGAAACGGCATGCCAGGGTGGGTAGTCTATTAATAGGTTATCCATTTTTTATTTGCTTATCTAAAGGAGGTCGGGAGAATGGAAATGGGGAAATTAACTGCGCAAGTTAAAAGGGAATTACTGAGAACTCTTTTTTGGCTGGCGATTTCTTTGGGCGTTGCTACGACCATATATTACATTGTATGGTGATTATCAGCAATTAAATTCTAAACATTAAACAGTTGCATGGAATAATTATTTTAGTCTGTTTATTATGCGTGGATAATTATATTGTTTTGTCGCGGCCAAGGCTATTCATGGAGGTCAATCAGTGGAAATTGATTATCAAGCAATGATTTTCGCTTTTATTGGAGGCCTGGCCATCGACCACCAAGGCAAACAAAAAAGTCTTTGTATTTCTGCAAAGACTTAATTTTTTTATGGTGCGGCGGGGGGGA
>DAOPZM010000036.1:0-15453 GCA_035353375.1 Syntrophomonadaceae bacterium | reverse complement strand
TCCACACAATGATATGCTCCTTTGCGTTTTTTGCTAAGGGCGTCTGGCAGGCGCCTGTTTCCTTACAAAAACATACTGCCTATACCGGCGGGCGGATGATATCCGCCCCTACACTCCCTACGCGGTACGCCTCACCCACCAACTGTTCTCAGGTAACGAAAAGATACTATCTTCCCCTACAGTAGGGGCGATCAGTGATCGCCCGCCCCCTCACGCCTCACGCCTCACGCCTCACTAATACTTAAACGTTTCCGCACTGAAGAATAAATTTGCCGCCAAATTCCTGGGCTAATTTTTTGGTTATTTCCTCCATTCCGGTCTGTAAGTTAATACTGCCGATATATGTATTGCTGTGAGTGGTGATTTCCAGTTCACCGGAATACGTGTTTCTGCTGATGATGCTTACCGACTTCAGATTATGGTCCTCTATCACCAGACGCCTGTTTTCCGAGTCTTCCCGGGGGGTTAAAATTATCTGCCCCGCTTCAACAGTAAGATAATAGTTTTGAGTTTTAAAGAACCCAGCTTTTATCTTGATTTCAAAGGTCACAATTATCACCTCTGCTTAAATTTTAGCAATTACAATTTTCGATGCTATTCCTGAACGTCATTTGGCATTGCCAAATTTCTGGCACGATTTATGCCAAATATATGGAATACTTGTCGGTTGATATGCTAAAATGTTTTATAAGGAGGGGTGGATTGTGACTTTTGCCGAAAAGCTGGATTTATTAATGAACCTTACCAGAACATCCAACAGTCAACTGGCACGCACCATCTCCCTGGATGCTTCATTTGTGAGCCGACTGCGCCGTGGAGTCCGCACCCCGGTGGAACACTCCGGTTACATCCCGGCCATGGCCAGGTATTTCGCTCGTATCTTAAGCTCTGCCTATCAGAAAGCTGCCCTGGCCGAAGCCGTAAAAAACAGCTCCCAGATTAAGCCACACGAATCTGAGACTATGGAAGACTTTCTTCGTAAGTGGCTGCTGGAACCGGTAATATCCAGGTCTGATTCGATCGATAATTTTCTGGAAGAAGTAGGTCATTTTCAATTCAAAAAGCCCAGCCCGGCAAACGAGGAAGATACCGCGGCCATTGACACCGCTTCCCTGTCTGATGTGGAAATATTCTTCGGTGCTGCGGGCAAACGCGAGGCAGTACTTAAATTCTTGTCGCTGGTTATGCACAATGATACTCCGCAGACCCTGTTGTTGTACAGCAATGAGGACTTAAGCTGGCTGTCAGACGCTCCTGATTATTTGACCCGCTGGGCAGCGCTTATGTTTCAGGTTCTCAAAAATGGCAACCGGATAAAAATGATCCATACCATCAATCGCAATATTGATGAAATGCTTACCGGTATCAAGGGCTGGGTGCCGATCTACATGACCGGTTCCATAGAACCGTATTATTACCCGAAAACCCGGGACGGCATCTTCCGGCGGACTTTATTCATAGCTCCCGAAACTGCAGCTGTAACCTCTTCTTCTGTGCGAAACAACATTGAAAATACTGCCAATTTGCTTTTCACCCGCAAAGACGCAGTGCAGGCGCTGAAGGAGGAATACGATGATTTCATATCTCTCTGCCGCCCCCTGATGCGTATATTCAATCCCTTTAACCAGGGAAACTATCTGGAAACCCTGGCGGAATTTGAAGCTGAAAAAGGCGATACCATAACTAAATCCAATACCCTTACCAATATTACCATGCCGGTTCAATTGACAGCCCGGTTAATCGAGCGCTTGCAGGATCCTTCGCTTAAATACCTGATCTCATATAATAAGGAAAAAAGCATCCGTTTCAACACTTTGCTGCAAGAGCATCGTTTTACCGAAATATTTCCCCTGCCGGACCTGGATAGCATATTTAATGGAAAAGCGGTAATCAATTTCTCCGATATGCCGGTCAGGATGCCGCTGTTTTATACGCCGGAGGAATACAAACTGCATCTTGAAAATATTATCCGCCTGCTGAAAACCTGTAAAAATTATCATGTCTATTTTGCCAATGATGATCATCTTGGGGAAAGTGTGGTCTGTGTCAAGGAAGATGTTGGGGTTTTAGTGGCCAAGGCTTCGTCACCTTCGGTGATATTTGCCATCAATGAAAGCAACCTGACTGCAGCTTTCTGGGATTACATGAACGTTCTGCTGCTCAAGGACTCACCGGACAAGGACTCCCCGGGTAAACTTGACCGTCAGCAAACCATCGCCCATCTTGAAGCCATCGCCGCCCAACTGTAGATCAAGCTATTTACACCCCAGGGTAAAATAGAATGTTGTCCCGGAGCCAACGCTGCTCTCAACCCACATTTTGCCGTTATGAGCCTCAGCATACCCTTTGGCTATTGCCAATCCCAGTCCCATTCCCCCTTCACGGCGGCTGCGGCTGTCATCGATCCGATAGAAACGTTCAAATACATGAGGTAAATCCCCGGCAGGAATTCCCGAACCATTATCGGCTACCGCAAATTGCAGATGATCTTTGCGCCGTTGGATCGATAATGTAACAAAACCAGCGCTTGTAACATGCTGCATGGCATTTGTCAGCAGGTTAAGCAATATCTGTAACAGTCGGTCGAGGTCGGCAGTTATTTTTTGAATATCATTTCCGACCTCTATTGTAAATTCGATGCCTTTATCCTGCATGGCAATGTTGACCGGGGTCAGACGATCCAACAGCTCTGTAACCGGGAATGTGGTCATATTAAGTGAAACAGCATGGTTTTCCACCAGGGCCAGATTATCCAGTTCCTTGACCAGCCGTGTAAGCCGTATGACTTCATCGAGCAGCAAAGTAACATTTTCGTTATCCGCGGGGATATTGCCTGCCTGCATGCCTTCCAGCTGTCCGCGCAAAAATGTCAGCGGAGTTCTCAGTTCATGCGACAAATCAGCTGTTAATCTCCTCCGGCGTTCGTCTGCTTCTTCCAGGCTCTGCGCCATTAAGTTAAAATCATGTCCCAGTTGTATAAACTCCTGGTCGCCCTGCAGGTCTATTCTTTTGTCCAGCTTTCCCTTTGCCACCTGGTGTATAGCTGTAGATAATTCCCCCAGCGGAGCACTGACCCGTTTACCCAGTATTAATCCCAATAGCAAAGCTGACAGCGCTGCAAACAAGGCCAGTAAAACCGCGCTGGCAGTTAATTTGCTGATATAATCATTTTCCAATGATGCCAGGCCGGAACCCAGCGGACTTATCACGTACAAGGTCCCAACCTGCAAACCATCAGTTAATATAGCTCCGGAACTGGCGTCGGATAAATCAAAATCCGGGGTTTTTCCTATAAGCAATCCCCGGCTGTCCGCCACTACCATACCTTGCATATCAGTTACGATCAGACGTTGCACCTGTTTTATTCTCATTGCCAGAGCCGGTTGTCCCCGGCGCTTGCCCATACCGACGTTTATACTATTGCCTGCCGTATTGGACTCCAGATATTCCTGCAGGCCTTCCGGACCGTTTTGCTCGTAATACTCGTTTATAATAGGCAGCCATTGATTTAGGATCGCCTGATCATAGCGGTGAATATAATCCGCAAACTGCTGCCTGGTTATCAGCAGCATAAAAGATGTCACGACTATAACCAATAATACTGATATCAATATTAGAGTTGCAGTAATTTTTTGAGCCAATTCCGATTTCACCATGTCGCTATTCTCCCGCGGTCAGTTTGTAACCTATGCCATATACCGTTTTTATGCTTACCTGGCTGATGGCAGCCGCCTCAATTTTATGGCGGATATTGCTGATGTGAGTATCTATGGTTCTTTCATAGCCTTCATACATGTCTCCGAATACCCTTTCCAAAATATGCAGCCGGGAAAAAACCTGCCCCGGATTCTCGGCCAGCAGCATAAGGATTCTAAATTCGGTAGCCGTCAGTTGCAGGGCTGCTTCTCCTATGAAAACTTCCATCCGTTCCGGATCAAGGCTGAGATTATAAAAACTGATTAACGAGCTCTGCTCATTGGGCCGGCTGCGGCGTAATACTGCCTTTATCCGGGCACTTAGTTCCCGGGTGGAAAAAGGTTTGGTAATATAATCGTCAGCGCCCAGTTCCAGGCCTAATAATTTGTCAATTTCATCTGCCCGGGCGGTAAGAACGATAACCGGTGTATCATGCTTTTGTCTTATTCTTTTCAGGACTTCCCAGCCTGATAAATTAGGTAACATCAGATCCAGTACCAGCAGATCAGGTTTTATCTCCTGCCAGAGATGTAAAGCCTCCAGCCCGTCAGCTGCCAGAGCTACTTTATAGCCTTCCTGTTTAAGATGTTGGGCTGTCATATCCCGGAGTTTTTTTTCATCTTCAGCCAGCAAAATAACTGATTCCATCAAAACCAACTCCTGTGCTGCTTAATTGATTTTACTAAATGTTCTGACGTACTTGTTATCAGTATAACATCCCAACGTTATAAATCCATAATGAAGAAAGGTGCCCCTTAAAAGGGCACCCTTTCAACGCATTGCTATTAAATACTGGTATTATACGGACAATTGGCCTGGTTTTGCCCCATTCCTCTGCCCATTCCGGAGCCCTGCCCCAGCCCCTGGCCATTTCCCTGCATACAGCCGCCTCTTCCTCCAGTCTTGTTGCCATTGGCGGGACCGACTGTTGTCCTTTCGATATTGGCTTTTATTCTTTCCTGCATATTGCTGATGCAGTTCTCATACTGAGCATCAGTAATCTTATCATCGGCTTTTAGCTGCTCAAGAACGGCAGTACGTTCTGCAATAACTTTATCGATTACGGTTTGTTCACTGATTCCTTCTGCTTCTGCAATGGCAGCCAAAGATTTCCCTTCCACACGCTCTGTCCGGATATCTTCGATACTCAGGCCGGTCAGGTCGGCTACCACATGCAAAGCTGTCTGCGCCCGTTGCTGACCCGCCATAATTCCCTGACGCAATAAGCCGGCCGGGGAAGCAGCTGTGTTGCTGCTGGCGGCGGCTGAAGCACTTAATGCCATTCCGCCCAATAGTAACAATGACAATGTTAATACAGCTGCTATAGTCCATCTCTTTTTCATAAATTCTTACCTCCTATTAAATTTCTTTCGGGATCCTGATCAGATACTAAAAGATAAGTGTCATGACAATATCAAAAAATTCTCAAGAAATTGTTAAGATTATTTTTATTATACTGTTGCCATTAAATATGAGGTTATAAATACTTATGAGCAGACAAAACAAAAGGGCGCTCACTTCAGTTCAATGAGTGCCCCTTGACTGTAATTATTTAATTAAAACCGGAAGTTCATGGCAGTCTCGCCCTTGATCACCCGCCCGCCCAATTCATTTTTCAGCATCGCTGCCGCGTTAAAGCCGGTGCAATGGCAAGGGATAATCTTTTGTACATCAAGGTCACGCAGGGCGGCCACAGTTTTCTTAAGCCTTTCCTCCGAGGCCGTTAACAGGTGCGTGCCACCGATAAAAGCCAGTACTTCGGACTTCCCGGTTTTGCTCCGCGCGTATTCAATAGTATTGATTATGCCGGCATGAGCGCAGCCGTCGATTATGATCAGCCCTTCCGGATGATTTATGACCATGGCCATATCATCTTCCAGACTGTCCGGCACAAGCTTTCCGTCATTTTCAACAAAGAAACCGCCGCCTACATCTTCATAACCGGTCAGCCTGGGGATCGCCCCGGTCAAAAATACGTCCGGGTATATCTCGGTAAAATCGTCGGTAAATATCATTTCTGCCTGGTGTGCCTCAATTTCTTCAACCGGAAACTGGATGCCGATATTTTTTTTATATTCTCCTGCCACCGCATAGCGGGTTGTGAAAATATTGGAATGAGCATAAATTTTCTTCTTCCCCGTTTCCAGGAAAGGAATAACCGCCCCGGTATGGTCGAAATGGCCATGGCTGATAACAAGTTCATCGATCTCCGCCAGATCGATTCCTGCCCGTGCCGCATTATTCAGCAGCGCACTTTCAGAGCCGGTATCGAAAAGAAATTTTTTGTCATCCACTTTGACCAGGGCGGAGAAACCATATTCTCCGATAAATCCCGGAGCCGGGGTAGTATTTTCCACCAGAATCAAAACCTTAACTTTCATAAACGCTCCTCCCCCAATCATTTAATTATCAGCTGATTCCATTTTATAAAGCTGACCGCTGCGGAACATATTTAATGCTTCAGACACAGTTTTACCTTCGGCACCACTATAGACATTAATATTAGCTCTCTGTAATATCATAAAAGCTTTGGGCCCTATATGATTTACAATAACGCTGCCGACACCAGCCTTGATCAATTCCTGAGCACTGTCGGTACCGGAGGCCGGAGTCCCTTCAGCATGGGTTTTCTGCAGCAGGCTGTATTCGTCAGTATCCGGATTCCATAACCAGAAATAAGTGCATTGTCCGAAGCGTGCTCCCAACTGTGAAGCAGTACTGGTGCCTAATGCAGCCACTGCCAACAGATTGCCGGGCAATTTCCTGTCTTTTTTTAATTCCGGCAATTCCAGACCGGCATCAAAGTATTCGCAGTTT
Organism: Syntrophomonadaceae bacterium; assembly: GCA_035353375.1. Classification (GTDB taxonomy): domain Bacteria; phylum Bacillota; class Syntrophomonadia; order Syntrophomonadales; family Syntrophomonadaceae; genus UBA1368. Next base: position 8,940 of record DAOPZM010000036.1, on the reverse strand, counting down.
TCCATCGGTGCCAGTTTTTTGCCCCGGCGGCGGCAAAAGCCATTACCCAGGCAATAACTACCACCTTCGATGCGAATACCTTTCCCATTGGTCAGAGCATCGGCAATTTTGGCATAGGCTTCACTCAGGATGCGCTGAAAGGTAGGCCGCGATACCTGCATCATCCGGGCACATTCTTCCTGTTCCAGATTAAGATGACTTTTCAGCCGGATAGCTTCTGCTTCTTCAACTTTCAGTACTACTTCTTCCAGGCAGGATACAGGAACACCCACCGGTTTATATGCTTTAACCGGAGGAATTGCAGCCACTCTTCTGCATTTAGCTTCCCTGGCCAAAATCTATCACCTCATTTTTATGATTTGCTTTATCAGAGGTTGTGTCCACAAACTGTATACTCTAATATTTCGCTTAATTGTATCATACTTTTAATGTCCGCATTCATCATGATGCTGATGTTCATGACAAACCGAACCGGTGGACTTAAGGCTGCCCTGCAGGTATTGTTCCGCAGCAGTCCTGGCGTTTCCGCTGGCCCCGACAATTACTTCTATGCCTTTTTCATTGAAAAGATCAATGGCACCAGCACCCATTCCGCCGGAAATAATAACATCCACCCCTTGTTCATGCAGGAATACCGGCAAGAACCCCGGCTTATGCCCCGGATTGGCTATGGATCCACTTTTTACGATCTTATCGTTTTCAGTTTCATAAATATTAAAATTTAAACAATGTCCAAAATGTTCTGTCACCATTTCATTTTCACTGGCTACTGCAATTTTCATTACATTACCTCCCTTTTCCTCTGTTGTTATTTCATTTAAATTTTCTTTTTCCAGCATTTCCTGTTCCAATAGCTGCGCTATACGGTCAAACCAGTTGCTGTCATACTGTTCTATCATTCCATTATCACAAGCTGCAGCCAATTTTGGATCGACAGGCATAACAGCCAGAATTTCAAGGTTATGTCGGCGGGCGATCTGGTCAATATGGCTGTCACCAAATATTTTATATTCCTTGTCACATTCCGGGCACTTGAAATAAGCCATGTTTTCTACCAGTCCGATAATCGGTACGTTCATTACTTCAGCCATTTTAACCGCTTTGGATACGATCATTGAGACCAGTTCCTGCGGCGAAGTAACAATTATGATCCCATCGACTTTGATGGACTGGAATACTGTTAAAGGAACATCTCCGGTTCCCGGCGGCATGTCAATAAACATAAAGTCAATATCTGCCCATATTACATCTGTCCAGAACTGTTTAACCGTGCCGGCAATTATCGGTCCTCTCCAAATTACGGGGTCAGTCTCATTTTCCAGCAACAGATTGATCGACATAATATCGATACCGGTCGTACTTTTTATCGGGTATAAGCCAAGTTCACTGCCCCGGACTTTATCATTGATTCCGAAAGCTTTCGGTATTGATGGCCCGGTAACGTCTGCATCTAAAATGGCAGTATTAAAGCCTCTTTTGTTCATTGTCACTGCGAGCATCGATGTTACCAGGGATTTTCCCACTCCCCCTTTGCCGCTTATAACAGCGATAACTTTTTTTATGCTGCTCATTGCATGCGGCTGCTCTGAAAAATCTGGCGTGTTTTCCTTTCTGTCAGCAATGTTTTCGCCGCAGCTGCTGCAGCTTTGATCACAATTCTCGCTCATTGATTACTCTCCTTTTTTATATTATTAATCAACTGTGATTGAATCAAGCCATTATTTGATCCAACGTGCACCGTCTTTCCGGTCATCCGGCGCCAGCAATATCTGCATTGTCTGCCTTAAAACCTCCCGGACGGCCTGCCCGGAAGGACAGTTTATATCCACAATACTCTGGCTGTTGTTGACCGCCTTTACCGCCTCCGGGTCATAAGGGATCATTCCTGTAAGGGGCAGCTGCATTACTTGGCAAAACGATTCAATTTTCCTGGTATTGCCCAGGTTGGTATCATATTTATTTATGCACACGGCAATTTTGGTTTGAAATTGTTGTGCCGTTTTAATGATACGTTCCATATCACTGATGCCGGACACAGAAGGTTCGGTAACGATAAGAACCATATCCACCCCGCTTAAGGATGCTATAACCGGACAGCCAATGCCTGGCGATCCGTCAATGATGGCAATATCAGCATCATTGATTACCGAGGTCATCTGCTTTTTCACTTCGGTCACCAACATCCCTGAGGTACCGCTGCCCATTTTAAGCTGAGCGGTGGAAAAGACAGCCTCGCCCACATAAAGCATCAATTCACCGGCTATGGCTGGTTTAAGTTTTATGGCTTCCACCGGACAAATTACTTCACAGACCCCACAGCCTTCACAGGCGTGAAAATCTACCGCATATTCTATATTTCCAATTCCAGAATTAATAGCATCAAAGCGACAATTTTGTCTGCATAAATCGCATCTGATGCATAAGTCAAGGTCTATTTCCGCCTTGGGCATTCCGTAATAGTCGGTACTTTTTGGCTCATCGTGCTGACTCATAACAAGGTGCAGATTAGGCGCGTCTACATCACAATCAGCATAAGCCCTGGCATGCAAAAGTTTGATAAAGGCACTGGCCACAGTTGTTTTTCCTGTCCCTCCTTTGCCGCTAAGAATCAATAATTGTTGCATTGCGTACCTCCCCGGTTACAACTTGCAGCAGAGCAGCAAAAATTCCCCTGTATTTTTCGCTTTCTCTGGCAGCAATCAAACCATTTGAATTCAACGTCCCCAATTCATTGTCATAGGGGATTTTGCCCAATATTTTAATATTATTTTCTTCACAATACTTCTCGGAAGGATTATCCCCTTCAAGACATTTGTTAAGAACCACACCGTGAGGCTTGCCAAAGAGCTTTACCAAATCGTGAACCAGGCTGAGATTATGCACACCGAACAAGGTCGGCTCGGCCACTAAAACACAGTAATCTGCGTCCTTGATGCTTTCCATAACAATACAGGCACTACCGGGCGGACAGTCGATAAATATATCCCCATGTCCGGAAGGTATTCTCTGCAAAAGATTTTTTATGATCGGGATACCGGAAGCCTCACCAGTATTTAATATCCCGGTAATGACCTGAACCTGCTCCGAAACCCCTTTCTGAATTTCACCGATAGTTTTATCCCTTTCAGTCAGGGCCTTCTGCGGGCAAATGAGAACACATCCGCCGCAGGAATGACACACCTCATTAAAAACCAGCAGTTTCTCATTTATATAGGCCAGGGCATTGAATTTGCAAAAATCTGTACATTTGCGGCACCCATCACAGAGTCCTTCATCCGCCAGCGGTATTTTTACTGTGACATTTTCTGCAACAACCTTTTCCGGCTTGAAAAAAAGATATCCATTTGGCTCTTCAACATCACAATCTATATATACGGCTTCTTCAGAGGCTGCAGCCAAGTTTACCGAAACCAGAGTTTTGCCTGTGCCGCCTTTGCCGCTGAGCACAGCTGTCTTCATATTACTCCCCGCCCTTACCATGAAATCCGGCATGTATCTCATCCAGCAAGGACAACTTGCCTGATTTGAACGCATCGATATTATCCTGTATGGAATCATTCATTGTCTTGTATATTTTTAAATTGGCCGCCTGGATCACACCGGCAGCATTTTCACCACATCTGGGGGTCAGCAGGGCCTCGGCCCCGGTATCCACCACCGCCTGTGCCGCTTTTATCCCGGCACCGCCTCGACTATTGGCTGCGCTGTTCTCCGCGAACATACTCTCACCAGTTTCCATGTCATAAATAAGAAAGTAAGGTGCCCTGCCGAAGGACATGCACACGCCTTTTTCCATTGATTTATCCTCGGTCGGTATAGCAATTTTCATTGGTTTCCTCCTTTGTTTAAACTGGGCTCACAATTATTTTAAGTATCTGCATAAAGCAAATGGGAGAGGAGATATAACCTCTCCCATTATCAGAATTATTTATCCTGTTGTTTCCTGCTTGCGTTGTTTAAGCCGCGGCCTCCGCGTCCGGCTCCTCCGGGGCTGTTTTGGCCTCCACTTTTGTTACCCTGTCCTCCGCCGCCTTTACCGCGGCCTGCTGCACAGCCTCCTCTGCCTCCGCCTGTTCCTGCTCCTTTACCATTCGGGCCGGTTCCATCTTTGTTAGGCATTAGTATCCCTCCTTCCTGTCTGATATTTTTATTAGATTTAATTTAAGTATGTTGCAAAGCGTCTAAGAAAATTCTATGAATAAACTCCTCCCTTATCAGAGCATTTCCACTGCTGCTGCCAGCCGTCTGAATGCATCCTGCAAATTTTGCCGGTTAAGCTGCCATATGGTAATCCCCAGCTTAGGCAGATCATGAACTCTTTCGCAGATGGGAATCGGATCAGCGATCTTTTCAGCCCCAAAATAGTCGGCCAGCGCAAATAATTCATGACTGTTGTGCTCCCACTCTTTGCTGTTCATCTTATTGGGCACGATAAGGCTGACGCTTTTATTATTTACAGGCAATTGCTGCATTTCTTTATCCAGTGCGATCAATGCTTCAATTTCTTTCTCACTGCTGAAATCAACGCAGACTATCAGGTGTTCATAAAAATCAGCCAGCAGCTTGCAATCAGACTTGTCGGCCGGTACAAGCAGCATATATTCATAATCAGTTTTTACCATGAATGATGTTAACCATGCAGATTCAGCAGGTTTATTATTCTTCGGCGTAAAACCAAGTATATCCATCCCCATCCAGGTTTTTTTAACAATAGGATCATTCGCATCACGGAAATCATGATTACTCTTATGCCTGGCAGCTGCATCCAGATAATCATATAATTTATGGTTGTCACCCACAGTTACAACCAAAACCCGGCTGCCTTTAAGAGCCAACGCACTTCCCAGATTGACAGTCAGTGTTGTCTGTCCTGCCCCGGGATGTATCGATATAATTGCAATTCTTTTCATGGCTTTCTCCATTACTCCGGCTTCCTATTCTTTGCCAGCCATCTCTGGCTGTTCCAAAAAGATCCATCCCCAAAATCAGAGCCTTAATTATTCACGTGCTTTTAAATAGCATTTATTTATTATGGGCATTTGCTCATATTTAAATATTAGTATCATAACCCTTCCCTGTCAAGTTTTTTGAAATCCAATAAGCCAAATTATCTCGTCATTTTTATCTTATTGCATTAAAATTATTGACATATGCACATTGTTTATATATATTTATATAAATGGTCATATGTTCATTTATAAATCCAAAAATCAGTGGCAGTCCTATAAAATTTCCCCTCTTCAACCACTCAACAGGACGGTTAAGGGAAGAGCCTCACTCTTCCCTTAATTGTCCTGTTTTTTCCGATACTGCTTGGTTTTTTTGGCATAAAAAAACACTGCCTATGCAAAGACAGTGTTAACTGTAATCTATATAATTCCTATTTACCTAATTCCTCTGCCAGGGCCCGGCTTTTTTCCGAAAGGATCATTGCTAATCCGGCAGCGTCTTTATTTTTACCCAAAATTAATGTCGAAGCTAATTCAGCTAAAATATTTTTAATTTCCAAAAACAGCTTGGTTATCATTTATATCACCCTCCAGTCTGCTGCAGTCAGAAATAAGCCCTTTATACATATATTTATTTTAATATATATACGCAGTTTATACAATATGCCTTTCATTTCTGTTTAAAAATAAATATTCTGCAGCTGTTTGGCGATATATCTCTTATTGTCTTTTTCCCGGTTAATCTAATTTAGCTATTATTTTAGCCACTATATCTTTAATATCTGACGAATCATAGCTTTCGATTTCCCCCTGATCAACTGCCTGGTTTAATTTTGCATCCCAGGGCAGTCCGCCCAGGAAATCAACAGCAGTGTCCCTGGCTACTTTTTCGCCCTGGCTCTCGCCGAATATCTGCAGTTTTTCATTACAATGACTGCATATGGCGTAGCTCATATTTTCAATCAAGCCCAGGATGGGAATCGACATTTTTTTAGCCATGTTCATAGTCTTTTTAACTATCATTACCGCCAGTTCCTGCGGTGACGAGACAATGACTATGCCTTTTACCGGCAGCGTTTGCATTACCGTCAGCGGTACATCACCGGTTCCCGGGGGCAGGTCTACGACCAGATAATCCAGTTCCCGCCAGTCTACTTCTTCCCAGAATTGTTTTACGGCTCCGGCCAGTATCGGCCCTCTCCAGATAACCGGGTCATCTTCATTGGGCAGGAAGAAGTTTATGGATATCAGTTTTATCCCCAGTTTGGTAAGCGGCGGAATTATACCGAAATCAGAGCCTCTTAACTGAACATTGGCCAGGCCGAACGCACGGGGCTGACTGGGCCCGGTTATATCAGCATCCATCACCCCGACTTTTTTGCCTTGTCTGGCCAGTTCACTGGCGATCAGACCGGTGACTGAGGATTTTCCGACTCCGCCTTTACCGCTCATTACTATAATCACATTTTCAATTTTGTTCAAAGAACCGATCAGGCTCTTTTCAATCTCTACCGCTGCGCCGCAATCGTTCGGGTCAATATTGCACGAGCCGCCGGATGAACAGGTTTTACACGCATCTGACATTATAATCCTCCTTTTTATATATAATAGCTTGTTATAACCTTGATCGTTATCGTTTAAATTATACCCTTACTCATTTTATCTGATTAGTATTTTAAATCAAACTTATTCTTTTTTATCAAGCAATAACTTAAAACTTTGCTCAAAACGGTTATTATCATTAACCGTCCTCTTTTTGGGATTGATATGTTTCTGGCCTGCCTGTCTGGCTTTAGTATTTAAATATCTTTGCATCAAAAGCATGTCTATATTCTGCTCTGTATAAATTTTGCCGCTGGGGTTGACCGCGGCGGCCCCTTTGCCCAACACGATAGATGCCAGGCCATAATCCTGAGTGACAATAATATCACTGGGCTCCGTCATATTTGCAATAGTAATATCTGCGGCCTGGGACTCTTTATCCACTACCACCTTTTCTGCATAGTGGCTGCTGATTTGATGACTGTAGTTGGATACCATAATGACTTTTATATCTTTGCGTTCTGCCAGGACTTCTATTATCTCCTTGACCGGGCAGGCATCGGCATCAACAATTATTTTCAAAACCGGACTCCCATCTCGTGTCTTTTTGGCGATATTAATGAATATTTGCTTATTATTTTAACATAAAACCATGTCAGGTTGGATAGTGCTGTCTGCAGCAATTTATTGAATATGTTGTTTTCTTCCGCTATAGTGTAAGCTATTGATAAGTATGCCGTATTAATAATTAAGGAATCAGGGAGCTGGAAGTTTTGATAAGTGATGAGTTGCTGGCCGCTAAGGCTCTGGATGGTGACCTTGGCGCTTTCGAGGAATTAGTTGATAAATACAAAAAATCCGTATTTGCCATAGTATATAGGATCATCGGTCAATATCAGGAAGCGGAAGATATCACCCAGGAAGTTTTTCTGATCGTCTATGAGAAACTATATCAATTTGATATGGGCAAAAAGTTTGCCCCCTGGATACATAAAATTGCTGTAAATACTACCATAAGTGCCTTAAGAAAAAAGAAAAAGGCCATCAATGTAAGTTTTGATGAAACATATATCCAGGATAATACCAGCGGCAGTGATGTCGATGACCCGCAGACGATTTTTGAACGGACTGAACTAAGCCAGTTTATAAATGAAGTAATTATGGAATTGCCTGAAAACTACCGGGTCATAATCGCCCTGCGTTATCAGATGGATTACAGTAATGGTGAAATTGCTGAAGTTCTGGGCATAAGCAAAGAAAATGTTGAGGTGAAAGTACATAGGGCCAGGAAAGCTATGCGCAATCTTTATATGAAAAAACTAATGCAAAGGGGGATGCCGGATGAACTGCCAGCAAGCAGATAAATATATTTTCGAATATTGCGATGGCCGGCTGTCTCCTGAACTATTGCAGGAAATTGAAGCACACCTGCTTGATTGCGAGGTCTGCAGCAACCTGGCTATGCTTACCCGCATGGAAAATGAAGCATTAAAAGAAGCTATGACTGCTGCTGTATTAGATATGGGTGAAGACTTTACCGGACGGGTAATGGCTTCACTGACTGCTTCTGCTGTTCCTGCCCTAACAGACATACAAATTATAAAACCTGGCCGGTTCAGGAGGCCAGCTGTATATTGGGCCGCTGCTGCAGCAATAGTTTTATTGCTGGCTGCTTCATTACCCGCTCTGCTCAATAATTTTTCCGGAGTACAGAATATGGAAGTGGCAGTTAAAGACAGTACTCGGGAAGCGCCGCCGGGAACAGCACTATTTGATCTGAATTCAAGCGATACGGATCTTGAAACAGGTTCTGTTCAACCCGAAAACACTCCTCTTGATCAGAACAAAAGCACCCCGTCCGGCAATGTTGTTATGAGCGGTACCGGCAGCTCAACGGCGAACCTTAACTCTGAAGCTGAATATGGCAATTCGGCAACCGTCAACCCTCATCTGCAAACAGCCATGTTAAATGATGCAGATTCGCCGGTTCCCCTGTCCGGGCAAATGCAGCCGGACAGCAGCACATCGGCAGCTAAAGAATCATCATCTGCCAAAATAGCAGCCACTCCTGACCGCTATCGTTCTTATCCGGTAAATCTGGTCAAACCACAACAGCAGGTAACTCTGATCCCTGATAACCTGCCGGATAATTATGTTTTAACCTCTAATTCGGACAATATATTTGTTTATACGGAAAAAAATACTGGCGATACTGTACAAATCACTGTTAACGCTTATACCGCCATTGATACCGCTGCTGAGGCTGCAGTGTCAGAGGAAAGCATTATGTCTGCAGCTGCCGGCACTGCTCCATCAACTGAACATCTGGAAATAATCGGAGTATATGAAGAAAGCCAGTATCTGGTCAGCCTGGAAAGCAATTTGAGCCATGAAGAACTGCTTGCCCTGGCCAGTGAAATAAAACTGACTCCTGCCGAATAACCAGACC
>DAOPZM010000035.1:0-15477 GCA_035353375.1 Syntrophomonadaceae bacterium | reverse complement strand
TTCGCTTACGTGCAAAAATTATCTTATCATGCCCCTTCCTCACTGTCAAGCGATTTTCGCTCATTTAAAGGAGGTAATAAATAAGGTCTTTGCATATTTCATGCGTGGCACGATTATCATTATATAATGTTGTATATTTTTTGACAATAATTTTACCGCTAATTTTTATGCATTTTTATGAATATTAAATTATCCCGGTTTATTGCAGCATTAAATAGCTTGTTGATTTATTTGCGCTAAAAAGGACGACTATAGCCGCCCTGTGTTAAAGTTTATTGCTTTAAATTTTTCCGATTTTATTTATTTTTAGCTTTAGGATATTTCTCAATATATATTGCAGCATCGGGACAAACCATTTCACAGATGAGACATGCAATACAACTGTCTTCATCTTTTGGTTCTACTATCGGGGTTCCATATACACCCAGACTATGTGACCACCGCAAAACATCGTTCGGGCATTTTTCTTTACATAGTCCGCAACCCTTACAATACTCTGGGAATATGTGAAAGATGGCTTTATTCATTGGGGTTGATTTTGCTTCTATTGTTCTCGTTTTATGCATGGTTAAACACCTCTTCCTGCAGGGATTTAACAGCTATCTCTTTCCCAATCTCCAGAGCTTTAAAATTGAGCGTTCTAAGTTCAGGATTACTCTCAAATTTATACCCTAATTTATGCTCTAATGCCTCTTTAGCGGTTTCAAAACCTACTACATTAGTTAATCCAATTACCGCTCCCATAATAATAATGTTAAATACCCTGGGATGTAATTCATTATTTGCAGTTTCTATTGCCGGCAGGTCAAGAATCCGTTTTACCTTCTTCGGCAGTTCGTCAGGGTTTATTTTAAAGCTTGAATCATAAACAAATAATGTGTTTTCATCAGAATACGCAGCAGTTCTGGCAATGGCTCTTTCACTAAGAGCTAAAACTACATCGGCTTTATTAAATTTTGGTGCTCCAATACGCGTATCACTTACCTGAATAAAAGCTATTGATACCCCTCCTCGCTGTTCCAAGCCAAAGTTAGGTATATAAAGGGTTTGCTTCTTTTCGTTATATGCAGCTTCAGCAATTATTTCAGCTACTGATTGTACACCCTGCCCACCTTCACCCGCGAGGGCAATTTTAATTAATGCCATTATTTATCCCCCTTTCCAAAGGGAGTTTTTATTTCCCCCACTGAGAAAAATTGTTCCATTTCATCTTCAAGAAAATGCCAGGTTTGCTGAGCATTAGTTCTCCAATTGGTGGGACAGGTTGACAGGACTTCTACAAATGAGAAACCATTTCCTTCTATTTGGTTACGTAAAGCATTGCGTAAAAATCTTCTTAATTGTTTATATTTCGACACCGTTGCTCTTGCTACATAAGCACCGTCAGGTGTTAGCGCGCTTATGAATTCCGGGCCTTTGGTGGGATATCCTGTTAATTGCGGATCACGTCCATAAGGTGTGGTTTCAGTTTTTTGACCCGGCAAGGTAGTAGGTGCCATCTGGCCCCCGGTCATACCATAGTTGGTATTGTTAACCAGAATCAATGTAACTTTTTCATTTCGAACAGCAGCATTGAGAAGATGTTGAGACCCGATAGAATAGCCGCCTCCATCGCCCATATAGCCAATAGTAATAAGTTCTGGGCGGGCTCTTTTGATACCTACCATAACCGGTGTTGTTCTTCCATGATGAGTCTGGGTACTGTCGCAGGCTAAAAAATCCCAAGATAGTAATGAGCAACCGATATCGCAACCAAAAATTGTTTTGTCCTGAATATCGAGTTCATCTATTGTTTCACCTAAAGCCTTCAGCACAATTCCATGCCCGCAACCCGGACAAAATTTATGCGGTTTGCTTGGCAAATACCATGATTTTGGTGTTGCAGGTGCAACCATATTATTAATACCTCCCTTATCGAAGCTTAAATGACGCTTTTTACCTTTGTAATAATATCATAATCAACAATTCCAACACCTGGCATAAATAAGGTTTCTATCGGTACCGTCTGACCATAAGTCTCGTATTTAACAATACGTTCCAGTTGCCCCATTGCTGATTCAGCAATTAATAGCTTTTTAGCAGAACTTTTTTCTATTACAGCCAGTAATTGTTCCCGCGGAAAAGGTCTTAAGGTTATAGGCCTGAAACATCCTGCTTTTATACCTTGAGCCCTCAGCGTTTTTACTGCATCTTCAGCAGCACGTGAGACAACCCCGTGAGAGATTATTATAATATCTGCATTTTCACAGTTGAATTCGTTGTATTCGATAAGTTCGGGTCCAATCGAATTGTATTCTGCATCAAATTTTAATACTACATCGTAAAGTTCTTCTTCCATACTATATATATTTCTTAAATGCTGCGGTTCCCTATCTTCGCCAATATGTCCTCCTAAGCCAAGTAATGGATAGGGTTTGATAATATCAATCCCCCGCTCCGAAGGCTCATACATTTCAAGCGGTTCTCTCATCTTAGCCTGATACCCATCACCTAATAGGAAAGTTGGGAATCTATATTTCCACGCTGTATTGAATCCTTTTATCGTATAATCATATAGTTCCTGATGAGTTGCAGTAGAATAAACAATTCTATGTCCTTCACCATTACCACCATGGGTAGTAAGAGTAACTTCCTGCTGAGAATATATAACAGTTCCTGAAGATGGCCCGCCCCGTTGCTGAATAATAGCAAAGAAAGGAAGTCTCATGGCTTCCGCCATACCAAAAGGCTCCTGCATCAAAACATTACCTGGGCCCGCAGTTGCTGTAAAAGCTTTTACACCGCTTTGTATGGCACCACATACTGTAAAGCCAGCTGATATTTCATCTTCGGTTTGCAGAAAGCCCTTACCATATTTAGGAGCCAATCGGGTCCAATAATGCATTATTTCATTTTGCGGGGTAATAGGGTACCCAAACATCATTTCGGCCTCAGCTGCCAAACATCCCCAAGCTATCGCTTCATTTCCTGTTAGAAAAGCTTTTTTGGTTTCACCAATAACCTTTTGCACTTGAATTAACACCTCCAATAAAAACAATTAAGACCATATTGCTTCAGGCATATATCTTTTAATAAGTTTAACTGGAACCGCAAATTTATGTTTTTGCAATTCTGCAACCAGGCTTATGTCTGCCGCCATATATGCGACCGGCAAACTAAGTTCATCAGCCACTGCTATTATTTCTTCATTGCCTTCAATTATAACTTCAATAGTTGTTTGTTCTCCTAAATGAGTATTGGCAACAATAAAATCCACTCTGTCAAAACTCTTAATATATTCTTTGATTCTTTCCCTGGAGTTTGTCATTGGGCGAGTATAATTTATTACCAACATAACCTTTAACTCTGTTGATTCATTAGCACCTTCAACTAAATTTAATGTGCGTGCACCATTAACCCCATAGCCAATATCTAGTATTATATCACCATCATGTCTTAATGCCCATCTGGCTTTTGGGTTAAGCATTGCACCTGTTTCTCCCAAGCCAAAAGCATCTTTTGCAGATTGACATATTAAATTAACCCCCAGATTCTCAAGTTTCTCTTGCAATGACCTTAATGTATAAAAGGGCTCCACTGTGTCAAGATCAACCAGAGTAACTTGCCGACCTTGCCTGGTTAGTTCCAGAGCCCTATTAATAGCCATTTCGCTTTTACCACTAGCATATTCTCCTACATATGCTTCAACGAATCTGGTTATAATTTGTTTCGTCAATTACTCCTCCAGAAAATTAATTACTATTAGTATAAATTAGTACCTAATTGTGCGTCAACAATTATATTAATAATACTGAATTATTACTCACATTTAACTAAAATTTTAATATGGGATATACTGTTTAATATTTTTATAAAATATTATTCTTATTTGGCTATTTTAATTTAAATTGAAACAAAAAAAAAGCTGTTAATAAGCTTTTATTAAAAATCATTATTAAGCGATTAAAAATGTGAAGCAAATGAGAAGGACTACTCCCGGGATACCGAGGAAACCAGCAATTAATACAGTTAATAAATTAATTGGGATGTTTATATCTATGAAGGCACCAAAATAATTTGTAAGTAAAAGCAGCAACATCCCTATTGCTGAGTTGAGCAAAATTTTCCATAATAGTTTAATTGGTTTTAAAGCTACTTGAGCAATTATGTAAATAACTATCAATAGAAACAAAGCAGCAATGATTATGTTTAAAGACTCCAATACAGTACCCCCATCCAACAATTATTTTATTCATCCAGTTGTCTCTTCATTTCTCTAACTAAGAAATCAAACCTTTTTTCGGCAACCTTTATGTTGAGAACAGCGATTTCGATTAATTCAGGATCTGAAACATTGCTAAATATATTGTAGGCTTGACTCAACTCCTGCCGAGCCTGTTTCAGTAAATCCTCTTGAATGTTTTGCCTGATATTTCCTTTAGGGTTAAGAACTAATAATCCCAAAGCTGCTGGTAACATTTTTTTAAGTAAACGCAAATTTTTTACCTCCTGAAAAAGAAAAACTGCAGAGTCCCTACAGTATTTCTATTCCAGAATTAATTTTTAATGCTAAAATTCATGTCGTCCTTCAATTGCCCGCCTCAAAGTTATTTCATCAGCATACTCAATATCTCCGCCAACAGGCAGACCATGTGCCAAGCGGGTTATTTTTATATTAAACTGGTTAGCAATCCTTGCTAAATACCTGGTAACTACCTCCCCCTCAATATCAGGATTCAAAGCCAGTACTACTTCCTGCACTGAACCAGCAGCTAATTTAGTCTTAAATCTTTCCAATGTCGCATTGTCAATCTCATTGTCGTCCATAAGACTAAACTTCTGGTTAATAACAAAATAACGTCCATTAAAACCGGTTTTTTCAATAGCAATAATATTTGACGCTTCTTCCGCAACACATAAAATACTGCTGTCCCGCTTATCGTCAAGGCATAATGCGCAAGGATCTGTATCTGTCAAATAACCGCAATTAGAACATGGCGCTATCTTTTCTTTAGCTTCAATTATCGCCTTTGCCAAATTTCTGACATCCGCTTCAGGTGCTTTCAGAATATATAAGGCCATTCTTTGTGCTGTTTTGGGGCCAATAGAAGGAAGTTTCATTAATTCATCTATGAGGTTTTCCAACGGTCGAGCAAGCCGCATATCATTCCTCCTATATAAGAACAGAAAATTTGATTTTATCTCTGTACTTTTATAATCCTGGTATTTTCATACCATTAGTAATTTTAGCCATTTCTGAAGATACCATCTCCTGTGATTTTCTTATCCCTTCGTTAACAGCTGCCATTATCATATCTTCTAACATTTCAATATCTTCCGCATCAACTGCATCAGGATTTATTTTTAAAGCGGTGATTTGTTGTTTGCCGGTTATTTTCAATGTAATTGCTCCACCTCCCGAAGAAGATTCAATTTCTCTTTGTTCTAATTCCTCCTGTAATTTACTAAGCTGTTCCTGCATCTGCTTTGCCTGTTTGAGCATTTTTGACATAGAACCTCCGCCCATACCAGGATTAAACACCATAATAATTTCCTCCTAATCTTTTATCTCAACAATATCTTCTCCAAAATATTCAATTGCCTTTTTAGCAACTATATCATTATATTTATCTTCATCCAAGAAAATAAACTGCAGTTGCATCTCTTTATTTAACAGTTCCTTTACTACTTTTTCCACTATGTCACGATTAGCTTTTTCCTCCATACGCTCTTTATGGAACTTGTACCCTTTTTTAAACCCAATAAACATAACATTTTCTTTGGTTCCTAATAGTTTAGCCTGGCAAAGTAATGCATGAGTGGGAACTTTTTGTTCCTTTACTCCCTGCAGAATTTTATTCCACATTACCTCCCGGGTTTCATCTTTGTTTAATTTAGGTAATTGCTCCGGCTTTGAAATTTGCATGATTGCCGGTTCACTTGCTTTGAGTTTCTCTGCTTTTGGGTATTTTATAGCAGCAATATCTAAAAGAGAGATTTCCAGTAAATATTTATTCCCATCACTAAACTTAAGCTTGTCTCCCGTTTCCATCATGATTTTTAAAGCTTCGAATATATTTTCCTCTTTGATTTTTGCCTGTTGCTTTATATATGGCATGCTTTCCTCGGTTATTACACTAAATTCTGCCTCATCACCCAATATTATATAAAGCATAAGATCACGCAAATATAACGATGCCTCTCTAGCCAACTGTTGTGCTTCTTTTCCCGAATTAAGGATTTCTCCCAACATATTGATTACTTTACCGGTATCGGCCGCAAACACCTGCTCCATAAGCTGTGCCAAAAATAGATCATCGACTATCCCAAGAACATCTAAGACGTCCTTTTTGGTTATTTTTTCTCCTTTGTAAGAATATATCTGATCAAGCATACTTAATGCATCCCGCAGTCCTCCATTAGCCCGCCTGGCTATTAGTTTCAAAGCATCGTCCGTTACTTGAACCCTATCAGTCGAAGCAACCTGTTTTAAGCGGGAAACAATTTCATTACCAGTTAATCGGCGGAAATTATATATTTGACAGCGTGAGCGAATAGTTGCCGGTATCTTATGTGCTTCTGTAGTTGCCAGAATAAACTTCACCCTGGCCGGCGGCTCTTCCAGGGTTTTTAACAATGTATTAAAGGCTTCCGGAGTTAACATATGGACTTCATCAATAATATATACTTTTTCTTTTCCCTGTGCAGGTAGTATCCTGACTTTTTCTCTTAAATCTCGCATTTCGTCAACGCTGCGGTTTGACGCAGCATCAATTTCGATTACGTCCATAAAATTACCATTATTTATATCATGGCAGGAAGAACATTTATTGCAGGGTTCCCCTGCCTCAAGGTTCTCACAGTTAACTGCTTTGGCAACAATTTTAGCAATACTGGTTTTTCCAGTTCCCCTTGGACCAGTGAAAAGATACGCATGGGTAAGTTTCCCTTCATTTAGTGCATTCTGCAGGGCTGTAACTGTGCTTTCCTGTCCCACTACTTCATCAAACTTTTGAGGACGCCATGCACGATACAAAGCCAGATAAGCCATAAAGGAGCCTCCTTTTCATTACATTAATGTGAACTGACTTTATTATTATTTTCTCTATATTTATTCTCTTTCCTGCCCGTAAACAATAATCCCCTGTTATGCAAAAAAGCAGGTCATATCCTGCTTTTTACTAAATCATATACTATTAAAACCGTGCACCTGGCTTCGAGAATACCTTCCAAGCGTTACTCATGCAGTTAACTCCGTCCAGGTTGCCCTGCGTCACACAGGATTAATCTCTTAGTGCTGCTTCTTTCCAGACCTGACACGGTTCAAGATGTCCCATTGCACAGGACCCAAACTTCTTCGCCACTTACTTGAGCCAGGCCTCACAAGATAAGCCCTCAGCTCAGGAATTCGACCCTGCTATAGCGGGTTGCAGGTTACAGGGCACCGCTAATTCCCCATCTAGCACGGTAAACCTAAAGACAAGAAAACCCTTCCCTAAAGGGCAGGGATCAAACTATTGTCATAACGATGCTAACGCTTATTTATTGTAACTCCTTTTCCCTGCTAATGCAATATAACAAAAATAGTAATACTCGTCCGTTATAAAAACCTTTGATACTGGCAGTGCAATTTTTATGTAAAAGTAATTTTACCAGCTTCCATTGATTCTATTAGGTTTTTGGTCAGCCTTTTTTTGCAAAAACAACCGATACCTCAAAGTATTGGTCGGTTATGCAGGCAACTGCAATGCCTGAAGTTTCCACCGTGAGAATTTTTGTTACCGCTGAATCAATAAAAAGTTGATGAAATTCCTGTCCAATTTAATTTAAATAATTTATATCAATCTTATAGTTCAAAAACCTGTCCACTTTTAATATATCGTTACCTATTGCTTGCCCTTCAGCTAATATTTTTTCTTTTAAGTGCTGCATGCGTCTCTCCTTATCCATTTTCTTAAGCACCGGCTTCTTCTGTCACTCAATTTCGAGCACTACTTTATACTATCCAACAACAAATAATTACATGTCGATGTTGCTACCAGCTTTTCTTGTTGGTTATATGCCTCTGCGCTCATGAACACCCTGCTACGGCCTTTGCGTATTACCCGGGCCGTGATGGCAATTTCGTCTCCTGGAAAAGCAGGGCGATGGTACTCGGTATTTAGATTAATGGCAACACTGTTTGGTGTGCCTGAAGCCATCAAACACAGAGGTCCATAGACATTATCAAAAGCTGCTGAATAGAACCCCGCCTGCATTGATCCAGCAGGATTAGAATAATAATCCACCACCGGGAAAGCAATAATCATATACATCTCCTCGGCATTTACCTTGATCAGCCGTGACTGCATAATACGGCTGCAAGGCGGCACTTCCTTCAAGCCCTGCAAAAATGCTTCCTTATCCCAGTCTTCCTTATGGTTCGAATTTACTGCCATAATATTCACTCCCCCTTTATGCCCTGTATCTATTTTTTCTCCTTTTTATTCACGCCAGAATGGTCGCGGCCGGTAAAATAATTATACCAAGCTGAAGTTTGATATAATTCCCAATTGACCGGAGGTAAATATGCTTCCTCAAGTATACCTTCCTCCCGGTACGCTTTTAAAATGGCATATGCCCTCACCCACATACATTTCTTCTCCCCTGGATAAATCTCGCACCAACCGTTATTACTGCCTCCACATGGGCCGTTACGCTGGTTCTTTGGGCACTGTGACATCGGGCATAGGTAAGCTAAATCGAGCAGGGCACAATCACCACAGTCTTTGCAGTCATTACTGATGATTTTGGCAAGGTGCTCTAAATAGTACCGGCGGGAATCTTTTTTCCCCTCATATAGACGGCTCATCAACGGAAATAAATTCCGACCCGGAGTAAAAAACAAGTGATGCATCTTCCTCATCAAGCGGGAATTTGCACCTACTGGCAGTTCAGGGTTCAGTTCCTCACGCTTCACCGGTATCATGGTGTTAAGCCCCGTTCCCGGATCTGGTTCAAAGTAATAAAATCCACACGGTTGCGGGTAATCAAATTCAGGGATAAACTGCCGCCAGTCAGCGCTTAGTTCCTCGCCAGTGTCGATAATATATTTGATCTGTTCATATTTTATGTTATGGCCGCCAATGTGTACACCAGCAAAACCCATACCTTTCATAAAGGCATACATTTTAGCCGCCCGTAGCAGCTTGGCTCTCTCTCCCTTGTCCGCCGCTTTCCGCTCCTGATCAAGCTCTGCCAGCAATTTATCTGTAACTACACTTCCCGGTAGTTGATTGGAATTCATCATGCGTCCGGTTCCATAATTTAAGATAAAGACATTTCCAATTACCGGGATCTCAGGATCCAGCATGCGAATGTACTGTAGCACCTCATGGAACTTGCGGGCATCAAATCCCAGTTGGGTAACTATGAATCTGCTATGATAGTTAATCTTCTTCTTCAATTTGTAATATTGCCCCAGCAGTTCTGATTCTAAAGTTTTAAAGGGGGAAACAACGCTGCCTGCGAAAAAATCAGCTGGTTGGTGTCTGGTCATCCCCTGGGAGGTCGTTACCTCCAGTCCCTGGTTCATTTTTTCAATAAGCTCCAGTATATGGATTGGATCCAAGTCAAATACAGGTTTTGGACGCCCCTTGAATCCTTCCATCGGATAATCGCCGGTCATCACTAAGAGGTTCCTAATCCCTGCCCGGTTCAGCGCATAAAGTTCAGCCTCAATCTGGTTACGGTTTTTATCTTTACAAGTGAAATGTACTAGTGGCTCAATCCCCAGTTGCAGTATTTCCTGTCCCAGGCTTGAAGCCGTTAGTGCCGGCCTGCCACCGGGATTATCAGTGATGGTCAGAGCATGAACCTTTCCTTCTGCCACGGCATACTGCGCTGCCTTTAACACGTTCTCCTGCATTTCCTCACGTGCCCCTCTACCAGGCACAAGTTCCCATGTTACCGAAAAGGTGTTTATATCCCGTAAAGATTCTTGGAATCTATTGTTAATCTGATTCTCCTCCCTTAAATAAGCATACTCACATTTATCCTTCTTTGCTCAAGTTCTTAAGCGCATTTACATTTACTTCGTTTTAAGAATCTTCCCTGATTAAGTAGATAATATTAAAATATTATAACATAATAAGCTTTTTTCTTTAATTCATGCAAAACTTGAATGAATTAAATCTATGAATTTTTGACGGTTAGTCCTAAGCGAGATAAATATCTTTTATTATAACAAATATATTGCCCCCTCCGCCTATTGACATAACGTCATGGTTACTAGAACATTATGATAATGCTAAGAAGAAGAAATTATTATGAAAGATTTCAGTAAAAAATCCCTTATGCAATGAAACTGGTTATGAACAGCTGAGAAAAACAGGGCATGGATTCCCGCGCCCACTATAATATTTCAATGGGGCAAGCTCAGTCCGGCAGGTAAGCAGGAGATGGATAGCGCTATTTATAATGCTACAAACAAAATGAATATATTCTTTCATGAACTGATCAGCTGAAACCGAGCAGATTTATAGAAATTTTGCGCTATTTTGCTCAATTTATGCTAACACTTTAGGGGGTCTATAAGGTATGCAACATTCAATAGAAATGGGCCAAAAAAGCATTGGCAAACTTATGTGGCAGTTTTCGTGGCCGACCATTGTCGCGATGCTGTGCAGTGCTTTATATAACATTATAGATCGCGTTTTTGTAGGGCGTGGGGTTGGGTCTCTGGCTATCGCAGCCACAACAGTTGCCTTCCCAATAATGATGATTCTGTTTTCCGTATCTTTACTTATAGGGGTGGGAGCTACTGCCTTGATTTCCATCCGGCTCGGTGAACAAAAGAAGGAAGAAGCCGAAATAATAGCTGGTAACGCGACCCTATGGTTAATACTGTTCCCCTTAATTATATCGGTCATTTACCTGATGTTTCCTGAGCCGATTCTGAAGCTGTTCGGGGCCAGCCCCGAAGTCTTACCTTATGCCCGTGATTTCATGTACATAATCATGTTAGGGTCGGTCTTCGGGAGTCTTAGCTTTGGGATGAATAACTTTATTCGTGCGGAGGGCAGCCCCATTATGGCCATGTCTACTCAGGTTCTGGGGGCCCTTATAAACGGAATATTAAACTACCTCTTTATTTTTAAATTGGGATTTGGTATTAAAGGCTCCGCTTTAGCAACCGTTGCAGGCGAAATATTCTCAGCCTTCTGGATTTTGAGCTATTATTGGACTGGTCGGAGCCATATTAAATTAAGGTTGAAAAACATGCTGCCAAAAAGGACGATTTTTTTCAGTATTATTGCCATAGGCTTCGCCCCGTTTGTGCTGGAACTGGCCAACTGTTTTCAGCAGGCGCTTCTGAACAAGACTGTTGCGGCATACAGCGGTGACCTGGCCCTATCAGCGGTAGGTATCTTAATAAGTGTTATTACTCTGATAATTATGCTCATTATTGGAATCAGTCAGGGTGCTCAACCCCTGATAGGCTTTAATTATGGAGCCCGAAATTATAATCGAGTGAAAGCGGTCCTGGCAAGAGCGATAATAGCAGCCAGCGGTGTTTCCGTAGCCGGGTATCTGGCTATTCAAATCTGGCCAACACAAATTGTAGGTATATTCAGCGGAGGGGACCTGGCGCTTACCGAATTAACCTCACACGCGATGGTGGTATTTTTAAGTATGTTCTTTATTATAGGTTTTCAAATTATGGGTTCTCAATACTTCCAGGCGGTGGGCAAGGCTCCGCAAGCCGCCCTGCTTACCCTGTCCCGGCAGTTTCTGCTGTTTATCCCGCTGCTCTTAATCCTTCCTCACTTCTGGGGAATAGAAGGCGTTTGGAGAACTGCTCCGATTGCGGATAGCCTGTCTTGTTTGTTAACCGCAGGGTTTCTTATATATGAGATGAAACATTTAACGGAAACACACCCTTTATCTGAGGAACTATGAAGCTGATCATTGGGTAAGGTAATTTTACTGGAGAAGTATAGCTTTATATAATCAATATCTACTCCTCATCCCGCGCTACTTCTTATTCTGGCGCAGTATTCCCTGTTATTTCTTACTATTCCGGCTACTCTGCAGCTATTCATTTTGAAACAAAAGGTCAGTTTTCAAAATTATGTCCTACAGAAGGAGTCGAACCCTAATCAAAAAACAGCTCCTTTCTTACCAGTTCAGGGTCAAACTGAGTCCCTGCAAATCGCTTAATTTCGGCTAATGCTTCTGCTTTACTCATTGCTTTTTTATATGGACGACCGTTTGTCATAACATCGTATGCATCAGTAATAGCAATGATTCGTGATATAAGCGGTATCTTTTCACCCTTCAGTCCCAAGGGGTACCCATGGCCGTTCCACCATTCATGGTGATGTAAAATAGCTTCTGCTATTGGAGCCAGTTCGGGGGAACTAAGGGCAATACGATAGCCTATCTCGGGATGATTTCTTATAGTATCCCATTCTTCTGGCGATAACTTTCCGGGCTTATCAAGAATACTATTAGGTATCGCTATTTTACCTATATCATGTAGAGCGGCCAGAAGCTTCAAATTATCCAGTTCACTATCAGTTAGTTCAAGGGCTCTGCCAATTTTTTGTGCCATTTCATGCATGCGTTGGCAATGCTCTTCGGTTTCGTGGCTTCTTTCCCAGAGTGTTTTCTGCAGTGATTTTATAAAAGAGCTACGGGTGCTTCTACTCTGTAAAAGTTTATTACGATACATCTTCTCTTCGGCTTCCATAATTACATCTCTTATATCCCGGTCAAGGCTATTTTGGACTGCTAGCCCCAATGATAT
This sequence comes from Syntrophomonadaceae bacterium, assembly GCA_035353375.1. Classification (GTDB taxonomy): domain Bacteria; phylum Bacillota; class Syntrophomonadia; order Syntrophomonadales; family Syntrophomonadaceae; genus UBA1368. The sequence goes on along the minus strand of DAOPZM010000035.1, from coordinate 2,708 downwards.
ATTTATAGGTATTGGCAAGTTATTAACCCTTGAGAAAGAATCATTTATTCGTTTAAATACTTTTAAAGTTGTTGCTCTGTCACATCGAGGTAAAAGAACAATAAATTCATCTCCTCCCCAGCGAGAAATAATATCTTCATGCCGACATGCCTTATTAAATATTTCAGCCGCCTTTATTAGAACCTTGTCTCCTTCCAGATGTCCCATGGCATCATTTATTAATTTAAGTCCATTTACATCTCCTATGATCAATCCTAAAGGTAGTTGCCTCTCAGTATTAATGCGCTTGAGTTCCTCTTCAAAAAAAGTTCGGTTATATAGACCTGTCAGTTTATCATGATAGCTCAGATACCTTATCTCTGCTTCAGCCTGTTTGCGTTCTGTTATATCATCTGCAATACCAACAGCATATAATCTATTATCTTCATCATCCAATACAGCTGCTCCACTACATACAAACCAGCGCCAGCTTCCATCCTGATGTTTAGCCCGGTATTCCACTCCCTTCTCGGATTCTCCCGTGAGCATAACCGTTTCAAAATAACGTGTACAAAGAGAAACATCATCAGGATGAATAAAGGATTTATATAAACACCCCTCTACTTGCGAAATATCGTGACCAAGGCGTTTTGTCCAGCCACGGGAAACAAACATAAACTTTCCTTCCGGCGATAATGTGAAGATTATCCCATTCGCAGTCTCAAAAATAGTGCGTAGCTCTGCTTCACTCTTGCGCAGCCTTTCTTCCATTATACGAAGATCGGTAATATCCCTAAAAACCCCCAGCAAGTAAGGGCTATTTTCAACTATAATCGTATGCATTGAAGATAGAAGGGTTCTAATTTGTCCGGACTTACATCGAAAAGGGATTTCGACGTTCCTAATATACCCGTTTTCTTTTATCATTTCCAATACGGTGTTTCGTTGATCAAGGCTTAAATAAATACCCAGGTCAACAGCTGAACGCCCAATAATTTCATCTTTTTTGTACCCGAAGATTTCTATACATGCGTCGTTTATATCAACATAATTTCCAGTATCTAAAGCTGTTATAGTAGCGGGATCAGGGAACATGTTAAAGGCTTTTAAAAACTTATCTTCTGCTGCTTCCAACCGGCTGACTTTCTCAACCCCTATTTTTGAGATCATCTGCCCAAGAATTGAGAAAAACTCCATAATTGATTTAACCTTTTCTTCCGGCACAACGCTGACCTTATGTACAGCTTCCAGGTATGATTCTTCATCAAATCCGGCCTCAATAGCTTGCCGTCGGAAAAACTCCTCGTCGGGCGACTCATGAAATATCTGTCCGGCGAAGATGCTGCCAAGGTGTTGGCCTTCTACTATTATCGGTGTCGCATAATCTATAAGTCCATTCAGACATTTATAGCCAACATACGGGCCATCTCGAAGATGCTCCGAAATATAACTGTCACTTTGTCTGCACCTTTTTTCTGTTAATGGGCAAATACGATGAAAATTAGTGCATATATCAGTAAAGCCCTCACTGCTCAGAAAATTATTATCGCTATCAAGAACTGCATATGATATTCCGGTCAGTTCATAAAAAGAATTGAACAACTGATGAAGAAGCGATAAATCTATCAGGTCAGTTATGTGATACTTTCTTCGAGAAATATTTGATGTTATACTATCGTTTTTCTCAGGAGACCCAAATTTTATTTCTTGTTGCATAGCTGTTTCATTGATTGGGCTTTCAATATCTTTAATTGTAACGCAAAAGAATTCTAAACTATTTTCAGATCTCCTAAAAGCACGAATATATATTGATGAGAGAATGTTATGGTGTTTTTGCGTTAATAAATAGCCTTGCCCTTTCCATTCTCCTTTGGTTTTGGCTATGGGAACAGCCTGGTTAAGCACTTTTTCCGCAGAGCATTCCGTAAATAATTGAGTTATATTAATCCTAGAAAATTGTTCTTTATCACGGACTTCAATGCCAAGTCTTTTGCATCCTTCCTGGTTGAGCCAAAACAGGTATCCATCTTCAGAAAAGGTTGCTATAATTGCAGGCATTGATTCCGCTATCTGTAATATTTGCCGGGTTATTTTTTCTGAATACATAATTAAAGCATCTCCTGAACAAGAATATCTTCCCATTTAATATAACAATATTTCGATATATTTCGCAGAACATCCTTTTTTGTAAACACATATTCCCCTTTTTAGTCTAATAAACCCAATTCCTGTCTATTTCTGCGATTGCTCTTGATCAGCACACCGGTTAGAATGCTAATGTTGTCTGCTTGAGCGTTACAGCAACTGTAAAATATAAAAAAGGAGCTTCGGACGAAAATCCGAAACTCCTTGGTAATTCTTTGATGGCGGAGAGGAAGGGATTTGAACCCTTGAGGCAGTTATTAGCCGCCTACTCGATTTCCAATCGAGCGCCTTCAGCCGTGCTCAGCCACCTCTCCTTATATAATTGATCTTTTTTATGCAACTCTTTGTACTGCTGCGACTAAAGTATTTTACTCCAAAAGTATAACTACCGCAAGCATCAATTATCTCATTTTAAAACCAAGCTTTACCATTACTGCCCGGTTACATAACGGTTCAGTCTATTCGACTGTTTAAACCCGTAATATTAACGCTGGCGGAGAGAGTGGGATTCGAACCCACGGAACCATTCCTGGTTCACTCGATTTCGAGTCGAGCGCCTTCAACCGAACTCAGCCATCTCTCCT
>DAOPZM010000034.1:0-15516 GCA_035353375.1 Syntrophomonadaceae bacterium | reverse complement strand
CAACGGAAACATCGCGCAAGACCTCGTTGTAATTCCTTAAATCTGAAACGGGCTTGATTTTCGGCACACAATCAGCTCCTTTCTGTTGCTATTATTATATGTATATTATTCGTAAAATTCAACAGCACATAGTTGTCATGGGGATACCCTATAGGGCATAACCCTCCGGGTCACAGGCAAGCGGGGGTTGTTGACAACATTCTATGCTTGCCGCCACTTTCTTTTTGTAAGACAGGTAATATGCTCAGTCCTGACATCACCCATCAAAGAACATGGCATATTCTCGATGGTGTGATGATAAGCAAATCCGCACTTTTCCTGGACCCGCTGAGACTTTTTATTGCCATCAAAGTATCCGCACCACAATTTTTCAAGCTTCAAATCTTCAAAACCATAACGAATAAGCTCATTGACAGCCTCCGGGATAAGACCTTGGCCCCAAAATGGTACGCCGATCCAGTAACCGATTTCGCCTTCATCTTCAGGTAGCCCAATGTTACTGGCATCTCCAATCATAATACCGATACTTCCGACCGCATGGCCGACGCTTTTTAAAACAACAGCATAAGTTTCTGGTTTAGAAAGTACACCCTTTATTATTTCCAAACTATTTTCCACACTGGTATGTACAGGCCATCCGGCAATCGGGCCTACTTGCGGATTACTTGCATATCTGTATAAATCATCTGCATCTGACTCCTGCCAGCGGCGCAGTATTAATCGTTCTGTTTCAAAAATCATATATATCCCTCCTGTTGTCAATAACCCAGTAACGCGACAACTTTCAGCTATGCCTGCCGCGGTCACGCTCCAGATCATAAATGATCTTTTCCAGATACCACTCTTCGCTGCGGCCAGGTTGTTTATTCTTCAAACGTGCCATTTGACGCTGCAAAGACTGCTCCGCATCCATTCCCGATGAACCGTAAAGCATTTTATATTCCTTTTTCAGCCGCTTGATCTTAAAGGGTCTGGTAAGTGCTGAAAATAAATCAAACATGAACGCCTCCTGTTTTCTTTGGGCTGCCCAATTGCTTGAAGAAATATGTGGTATTATTCCCTTATCGAACAACATAACCATACTACTTCAATCGGTTTTAGGGAGTCTATTGATTTATAATTCAATTCTTTCTTTGCCACGCTATTCCCTACCTCCTCATGCTCATTTTTATTTATGATTCCCTTCAGTTTTATAAACGCCCCTCCGACTGCTTTTACTTGTAAGTTGTTCCACGAAGAACGTCCTTGTAAATAGTTCTACTTCTCGGGCAATTCCTCCAGTAATTTGACTTCCTTCCCGCTGGCAAATTTCACACTGATGGGTTTAATTTGCATATCTAATTGCTCAATTGGTGTTTCCCATAGCTGTGTCTCAGATTCAATAAAAGGATTAATATCTTTACTCCAGGTCAGCGCTCCTTTATATCCTGGTTCCCAAACACCTTCAAATGTGGGATTCTCTTTTAATATTAATTTCCCAGCAGCGTCCGTTATGCGAAACTCAGTAATAATCTCATTGATCGGTTCAGTTCCATTTATACTGCTGTCAAAATAGAAATCAAGATATTGCTCAAAACCCCATTCATCAGAACGTGCTTGCACTATAGGTCCATTTAGAATCACGATTTGCTCTAGCTGTTTTTGGACAGGAAGGTTTAACTCATCCAATTCAGCTTTTTCCAAAGCTTCGATTTCCTTTACTAATGTTCCAAAGTTCGATATTTCTGCCACCTGCCAGTATTTATCTCGATCCCTCATTTTAATATCTGCAGTTAAAGTCTTATGATATTCCGGTACTTCGATCTTTAATTCAACAACAGATATTTTCCCTTCTTTTTTAACCTTTCCAATGCTAAAACTCGGATCTGATTGACCGTTTGTTACTTTCAAGAGCTTGTCCAAAGAGAAACTGGCATCCTGATTCTCATTCTCAAAATCTCCAGTTTCAATATACGATTCTATTTCCGTCGTAATTTGCTCAACTAATGCTGGTTTAAGTGCCTCAATAAATCCTTTAGCCAATCCGGCAAAATCATTTTGCACTTCATCGGGATTATTTAGAATAGTATCCATGAGCTGACTTACGCCTCGATTGGTGACACTCTCCAAATCCACATACTTCTTAAAAGCAACCAAATCATGCTGCTTAGCTGCTTTGGCAACGCAGTGCAACGAATATTGTGGCGTAGTTGTCCAGTACCAATATCCAGCCCCGCTGGCTGCAATTAGAAGTGCAGCTACTAATACCCACAGCCATAATCTTCGGTTAAGAGGCCTTTCCTGTGCTGTTCCCGGTACTGGCGCATTAGCATTATCATTGCTCATTACATCATTCTCCACGCTCCCTACCCCCTTCTTTCTTCTATATAAAAGAATACCTAATTAATATGACACTAATAATCCTTACGTTTTCAGCATCTCCCTCCACCCTTCATAAATCATGACCATCGCCATGGTGTCGAGCTCACAGTATTGCAGCAGCGCACGGCTGATTTCTTCACGTTCGTATTCTGACATTTCCTCAAACTGCATGCGAGCGTAGGCGGTCATGGCGGCTCCCCCGTCACGAAGAGCCTCGCTGTCGCTCATCAATAGCTCGAAATCTTTGCCGCTGATATCTTGAAACATAATCGGCAGCAATTTATATGGATCGATCACCCTGCCGCCCGCGTCGTATTTGATCCAGACCCAGTCCTTATAATTCAGGCTGACGATGCCGCCCGCTGCACCGTAAATGGGCCGGGAGTATTTTTCCTGCAGGTAATCTGAACTGTTGAGGATCGCTGGCAAAACATACTTGATGGAGTTGGATCCATTAGTGGCAGGGTCATAGTAGTGACGTTTCACCAGCTCACACATATCGATCATGTTGCGGGGGCCCAGCCATTGCGCGGTTCCGTTTTTGCCCGACCGGGAAATGGATTCGATGAAATCACAAAGCTCTTTAAGATCCGGGATAGGATTGGGATCATGCTGCAGTTGATCGTAAATCATATTCAAATAAGTATTTTCATGGGCTGCATAGCGAAAGATGCTGCCCTGATCATGCTCCAACTCATTTTTCAAAGCCCGAAGAAACTGGTAGTTGGGAAACACTCCTTGAGCTGTATTCAGATATTGGCCGCTGTGCTCTACGCTGCCATCCTGGTACACCACGTGATGTGAGAATTGGAAGGCAATACCTTCATAAGGACGCCGCCCTTTGTTGAACGGGATCGCTACCGCCGAAGTTTCAAAATCAATGAAATGAAGCGGATAAACCCACGACTCCATCTCACGGGCCAGGTTTTCTTTATCGATCCAGGGTGCGGGGTCTTTTTCCCTGGCTTTCGTAATTTGCAGCCATTGCCGCTGGCTGAGTGAAAGGCCCGGTTGATCATCACTTTTGACATTCAAGTCGTCCTCAGTCAAATCAGTCATTTTAATGCGCTGTTCCTGTACGTACTGATCCCTTTTGCGAAAGTTCCAGAGATCAAAAACAGTTGGCTCCAGGAAATCTTCATCAGTCCATCCCAATGCATCCTTCCAGCACTCCTTGAAACCACTTTTCATTCCGGCAGACTTTTCCTCGGCGGTGGCTCTGAATTCACAGCTGCCACACTGCCCTGACGGCGAGCAGATGATTTTTTTATCCTGCCGGTAGTTGTCCGCCAGCCAGTCCACGTAGCTGTCAAAATCGACTAAGCCGTTTACATCTGTGAACCCGTCCCCATAGATCATCTCGCAGTAACGGTCTACATTAATATTAATCAGAATAGGATCACTGAGATCGGAAGGAGATAATCTCGGCGATACAGATACGCTTTTTCTCCCATTGGGGCTGGTTACGATTTTAAACATTTGATTCAATCCATCCGCAGGGCAAAGGGCATTTTTATCCGCCATCATCAAGTACGCAGCAACGGTATGACCGGGCAAGGCATGTTTGACGACATGCTTTTGGAAAGCAATATCATAAAGGTATGATCTCCACCCAGAGGAAATTCCTCCTTTTTTGGTCAGGAAGTCCCCGTCTCTTCCCGGATCGTACGACTTGGCTTTCACTTCGATCAAATCGATTTTGTTTTGGTTTTTCACCAGGATGTCAGCGCGAATGAAATGTTGTTTATATCGAAAGGCCGCTTCATAGATGATAACCTGATCCTGTTTGAGTAATTCTGCAGTCTGATGCAGTGCCTCCTCGTAATCCAGTGTCCTGATATCGTGTCCGCCAGAAATATAGCATTTGGCCAGCTCGCCCACCTGGAAACCGCCTTCGGCCAGAGAGAGCAAAAAATTATCCTCGATCTTCTGGTTGGCGTATTCAGTTTTCCCATCGTAAAATAATTTGGCCGGACATTCCAGAGCCAGCTTGAACCTCGATTTAGTCAGATACCTGGGTTTCATTCCTCTCCCCCTTTCCCTGCTGCAGATCTTTCCCCCGACATCTTTGGACAACGCAACTTAAATGGTCAATCTCTTATCGATAGTTGTGTAAACTCAGTCATTATTTCCGAGAGAACTCTGAAGCACAGAGACGTTCTTTTTGTTTGCGACATCAGCAAATCCCCTTCAACAGCGTATGCCACGGTCACGTTCCAGATCATAAATGATCTTTTCCAGGTCCCACTCTTCGCTGCGGTTAGGATGCTTGTTCCTCACATATGCCATTTGCCGCTGCAAAGTCTGCTCCGCATCTATTCCCGATGATCAGTAAAGCATTTTATATTCCTTTTTCAGACGCTTTATCTTAATGTCTACAATTGTTCTACGTGTGAGGTTTGTCCTATTTTGCAGGTAGGTAATAATATCAGGAAGGTTTTCTCTCATATCAGTAGCCAGCACCGTTGTATGCAGCGTTTCCGTAGCGTCAACGCCGCTTACCGATACATTAACCTTAGCTTTGGAGTAAACCAGCTTTGATGAATTAATCATCAAATTTTTCTGTAAATTCTCCACGCTCTTTTCAATGAGCTTATTCGTATCAAAGTCAACAGAATATGTGGTTTTGTGCTTGATTCTATCCCAAAGCTCTTTAAAATCCTCACTTAAATAAACCTGCTTGTTGAGCGTAATCGTCCTCTTATCATCAGCTGGCTTGATGTTGAGGTTGCCGCTGACTTTCTTACAAACCGCTACAATGGCCGCCCTATGCTCATCCAGTTCAGCGGGTATATCCAATTTGTTGTCTTTCAGAGCTTTTTTAAGAGCATCCTGTACATTACCCTTGTTATCAATGTATTTTTTCTCCGTGAATATCTTGTATATAAATTCCGATTTTTCCTGTCCCAGATATTCAAAGCTGCCGTCATCCTTTTTGACAGGTATGTTGGCAAATGTATGAGTTTCTATAACACCAAATCTGACACCCTCGTCCTGCTCATATTCCTTCTGAAGCTTGGAGGCAAATTCATCATAGCTTTCATTTGCCATTACTGTCAGAGTATTAACTGGATAGCCATATTCCCTTTCGCCTTCCTGATTGACGCAGAGGCGTAAGCCCCTGCCGATTTCCTGACGTTTTTTAACCTCACTGCGTGTTTCGTTTAGGGTGCATATTTGAAAGACATTCGGATTATCCCAACCTTCCCGAAGTGCAGAATGAGAAAATATAAATCGCAGCTTGGTATTGAAGCTAAGCAACTCCTCTTTATCCCTCATAATCAAATTGTATGCGTCATCGTCTGCTGCTGTATTGCCGTTGGTATCTTTATAAATACCCTTCTTGTCCTGAGAGAAGTATCCATTATGTACCTTTTCCACATCAGTATCGGTATCAATATCCTTAAACAACGTATTATACTTGGGTTTCTTAATCAATTCCTGATAATGCTTTTCAAAAAGCTGTGCATAAATACCCTTTTGTGGCTTCCCCTCATCATCATAGAATCTGTAATTTGCAACCCTGTCTATGAAAAACAGACTGAGTATTCTTATACCTTTCATTCTCAATGCACATGGCACGCAATTGAACAATAATCATATCAAAATAGGTTATCACTTCAATGTCATTATTTCCCAAAGTGTTGATTTCTGTGAACCGTTTGTATCTTCTCAATAGTAACGTATAATGAACATTGAAGTGATGAATATAGTCCATTAATTTCAACCATTCAATATGTTCTTCATCAGTCATAGCTACGCCCTCCTATATAGTAGTGAAGGCATCTTCCTCAAGCCCAGCACATTTCAGGATCTCTTTAATATTGGTTTTATTGCTATCTGACTTAAAACCATTATCCTTAAATACAACCTTCCATGTTTCAGGCTGCACTTCATTATGTAGCTGCACCATACCATCTGCCACATCGGTTGTAATTTCATTGTCAAGGCACATCATCAAAGCACCAAAGCCCACAGAATAAACCTTTTTGCCCCCAATAAGCGTTTCCTCGATTGGGTATGTCAGATTAAGCCCCATTTTGAGGACTATCTCATAGACGACATCAAGCTCGCTGCGTCCGTCAACAAAATTGCTTATGCTGCTCTTACATAGGCAAGCGGTGAATAAACGCACAAGGTCAGCTTCTTTATCTGCTTGTTTACCTCTCCAATAGCAGGAAACTCTTTCAAGGTATCAATCTCTGAATACCTGTTTTGAGGTGGAAGCCTTTCAGGAAACTTCCCGATTTCGTCCAAGTTATAATATTTCTCAATATGCCTTCTACTACGAGCTATGGTGACCGTGTCTAGAAGCTTGAAATAATCCAAGTCCATCATTTCAACAAAAGTATCTGTGTTGCGTTCATCATCAGTTAGAAGCGACCATTTGTTAAAAACAAGCTGCGCTTTACGCAGGATATTCTCAACGCTATTAAGCCCTACATCGGCAAAAGCAGTGTTCTTTCCCTCAGTGATAAAGGCTATCTGATTTTTAATATCGTTCATGCGGTTATTAACGGGTGTAGCGGAGATCATGAGTACTTTTGTTTTGACCCCTGACTTAATAACCTCGTTCATAAGTTTTTCATATCGTGTAATTCTGCCCTTGAAAGGCGGATTGTTCCTGAAATTGTGGCTCTCATCAATAACAACAAGGTCATAATTTGCCCAGTTGATAGTTGTAAGGTTGATATCTCCGCTAAAACCGCTGTCCCTGCTCAGATCGGTATGATTTAGAACATCATAATTGAATCTGTCCTTAATAAACAGATTCCGCTTATCGTTCAGTGTATATATGCTCCAGTTTTCATGTAGCTTCTTAGGTGCTAATACCAATACTCTATCGTTACGAAGCTCATAGTATTTGATAACCGCCAAAGCCGTAAAAGTTTTACCCAAACCAACGCTGTCAGCAAGTATACAGCCATTGTGCTTTTCAATCTTATCTATAACGCCCATAACACCGTCTTGCTGGAATTTGTAAAGCTTGTTCCATATTTCAGTCTGTTTGAAGCCTGTTTTTGACTTGACTATGTTATCCTCGGTCAGTTCATCAAGATACTTGTTGAAGATGTGATACAAGGTAATGAAGTAAATAAACTCCGGCGTATTTTCTTTGTATAGGATACGCATATACTCTAATAGCTATTTATTTAGCACATCCCTATGATTGATATTTTCGCTATATCTCGACCCAGGTGATCTCCACATTCTTGTCGGTCAGGTACTGGTCCTGAACCCGGTCAATTATGCGTACTTCTTATTAATATCGCTTACGCAGTCTTTACAAATTAATTTGCCCTGGTAATTGGTAATATTTTCGGCATTATTACAGAAGATACAGGCAGGTTCATATTTTCTGAGAACTATTTTTCCATCATCTACAAATATTTCTAAGGAATCCTTTTCTTTAATATCGTATGCTTGTCTTATTTCCATGGGAATGACGATGCGGCCAAGCGAGTCAACTTTTCTCACTACTCCTGTAGCTTTTAACATTAAAAAACCTCCCCTGGAACATATATATTCTATAATCAGCTATCTCACTCCAGTGTGGTACTTGCTACCACACCGGTCTTCTGCTGCCACACTGGTGTGGTACTCTGCTGCCACACAGGTATGGTACTCTACTACTACACAAGTGTGGTACTCTGCTACTACACCTGTGTGGTAGTCCACTACCACACTTCAGCATGCTTCGCTCGAAGAGCCACCGCGTTCTCAGGCCCCCTTAAATAAATATTAAATACATATAAAGACAATATATATATTTATAATGAAAATAATAAATAAAATTCACTTGCATAATTGCATGCTCTGATAAAATTCAGCTGAATCATCCATATAATATCAAAACCTTCTCAGCTGAAATGTTAAATATCCCTTATACCCATTTCAAATTGTTTCCCGGCATATGATTCTGGTGATACATATAATCAAACGTTGTCCCCATCGTATTCGACAGTATGATCAACGCTACGATTACTATTAATGCCATAAGCAGCATGGTGGTTTTGCTGAAGGCCAGGTCATAATTGAAGGCATTATTTTGCAGGCTCTGGCCGGCTGCCTTATCTGCCTGGGCCTGACTCAGCAGATTGCGGTAGAAGTATAAGGATGAGAAGATGAAAAGCGGCGTAACCAGAATAAAAATGCCCCACATTATTTTCATCCCGGTTGGCCCCAGCAAGAATAGTGATCCTGCCACACCGACAAATAAATAATATACTAATATAAACAGAAATATTTTCCCCTTGTAGCCTTTGGTAATGCTCCAGCTTTTGCTTATTGCTTCAAAAGGCCCCAGGCTTTCATCAATGATCAATAAATATCCGGGGACCAGCTTTACAGCAAAAATAATGCCCGGGACGATTAAGAATATACACCCGATCGTAATGATTATCGAAGATATTATGGCATAGGCTATTAAGCTCAAGAATATTTTTACCGAGATTAAGTTCTTAATGATGATCTCCTGGTTATCAAAAATATTGAAGATCAACTTTACCATCATAATCGATAATATAATACTAACCAAACCAACAACCAGTGATAATAAACTATTTCCTGACGGTGCATTGCCTGCTATAGAAAAAAAACCTCCTGCTAAGGAAACCAATAACAGCAGCAGAGTAATGCCGGGTTGTCTGGCAATCATTTCGAAGCCGAATCTATATGAATCTATTACCTCCGGCTGGGTGTTTTCCCGGCTGGTATCGATCACCCTGACTCCCGGATGTGATGATAAGTCCGGCTTATACGGGGTACCGTCCGGTTTGTTGTTGTCGAGCCATGTGTCATACTGCCATCGGTTCTGCGGCTCGCCAAGAACTTCGTAGGCCTCCTGCAGCAGCCTGGTTTCTTCATTCCCGCCTGGTTCAGAGCTGATATTTGACAGCAGCTGCTGATAAGCGGCGGCAATAACTTCGTGGCTGGCGCCTCTTTGTACCTGCAGGATCTCATAATAATCCGGCCTGAAAGCCATTTCATGCCCCCCCTTAAATAAATCACTTAAAATCGATCTTAAAATATCTTTAAGAAATCCAATTAAAACCTTTTAAATCACTAATTCTACTAAATCTGCTTTTTCCCTACCATATATTACACATTATTTGCTTTTCTCCGGACATCAATGGGCCGCTTTGGCTGGTAAGTGCTCCCTACTGCCTGAAGGAAAACTTTTACACAGGTATTATTGCGCTGAATCAGTTACAATGAAGGTGTAAACTGCAGTATCTGTCCCGGAAAGGATGTGCTGATCATGCAGAGTTTTATTGAACGTTCCATCAATGCGGGAAGAAAATTTAATGTGCTTGATTTTGCGGTTTTTAAGATTTGTCTGATGTGTCTGGGTATCATTGCCGGAATGTATTTTGCTCAGTTCTTCCTTGGTTTTGCAGCGCTTTTGTGGGTTATATTCATAGTGTCCTGGGTTTTTATCATGTACCGGACTTTCGTAAAATACTGGCAGTAACTCGCTCCCTTAGAATAACTCCTCTTTGCAAAAAGGTGACATTTGGGGTCGTATCCCATTTTGTCACCTTTTTGTTGTGCACCTTACTCCTCTCACTTCACGCCTCTCGTCCCCCAACCAACTAACGGGAAGATACTATCTTCCCCTACGCCGCATGAGCGCCGTTTCTCCTCGCGCCTCTCGCCTCACTCATGTCCAACCGTCCAACTACGTCAGACAAATTTTTTAAAATACTGACAGGATTCGTTAATATTTTAAAGAAAGTTAAAATAATAATTAAAGTTTTTATCGGGGGTCGATGTATGGGAATGGAAAGAAGCATGAAATCAGGAGCATCATTTGTGAAGCTGTTCGCTTTTATAATACTCGCCTTACTTATGGTCATGACCGGACCGGCAGCAGCAGATGCGGAAAGTATCATTATCTACGTTGATGCAGACGCAACAGGTGAAGCGGATGGTTTAAGCTGGGAGGATGCCTATACTTCCCTGCAGGAAGCCCTTGACGTCGCAGTTGACGGAGATCAGATCTGGGTGGCAGCAGGCACTTATTACCCTGTAAAAGATACTGCCGGTAATGACAGTCCCGTAGATCCGCGGGCGCTTACCTTTCAAATGAAAAATGGGGTTGCGATCTATGGCGGCTTTGCCGGGAACGAAGTTGATCTGGATGGCAGGGATTATGAAGTCAACGAAACCATTTTAAGCGGTGACCTTGGAATAGAGGATGATCCCAGTGATAACAGTTACCACGTTTTCAACAATAGCGGAATAGACGGTACCGCAATTTTAGATGGTTTCACCATCACCGGAGGCAATGCCAATAATGGTGATTCCAGCGACTATGGCGGCGGGATGTATAATTTCGGCAGCGGAACTGCTTTGACCAATGTTACCTTCCGTGATAACAGTGCTTACGCAGAAGGCGGAGGGATGTACAATAAATTCAGCAACCATCTGACATTGACCAATGTCACCTTCAGCGGTAACACGGCTGGTTATGGCGGCGGGTTGTATAACTATAACAGCAGTCTGGAATTGACCGATGTTATCTTTAGCGGGAACAGTGCACGGGGTTCCGGGGGCGGAATGTTTAACCTTTTTAGCAGCTCTCTTTTGACCGAGGTAACTTTCAGCGGGAACAGTGCTGGAGCTTCTGGCGGTGGTTTTTTAAACAGCAACGATAGCAGCTCCACATTGACCAAGGTGACCTTTACCGATAACGAGGCTGGAGAATCCGGCGGCGGAATGGCTGCCACCGGCAATCCTGTTTTGAACCAGGTAACCTTCAGCGGGAACACTGCCAACTATTATGGCGGGGGTCTGCATTTTGAAGACAGTGGCAGTCCGGAATTGACCGATGTCACCTTCAGCGAAAACTATGCCGGATACACCGGTGGCGGGCTTCATAACTATAAGAGCAGCCCAACATTGACCGCTGTCACTTTCAGCGGTAACAGCGCTGGCGGAGAAGGCGGCGGGATGTATAACAATGACAACAGCAGTCCTGCGTTGACCAATGCGGCCTTCATCGAAAACAGTGCTGATTTGGGCGGCGGGATCTTTAACAATAATAGCAGCCCCACATTGACCAATGTGACCTTCAGCGGCAACAGTGCCAACGTTACTGGCGGCGGGCTCTTTAACAATAACAGCAACAATCCGAAGATTACAAACTGTATTTTCTGGGGCAACGCCGAAGGTCAGATTTATGATGTTGACACCAAGTCAGACATAACCTTCAGCCTCATCCAGGATTACGCTGGGGGCGGTGAAGGGAACATCAGCGACGATCCCTTGTTTGTAAGCGAGGAAGACTTAAGCCTTAAGGCAGGCTCTCCTGCCATTGATGCCGGTACCAATACACCCTTTGAAGCGGGCGGCGCAGCCTATGGGGTAACCGCCGACCTGTACGGTAACCCCCGTATTGCAAATGACACGGTGGACATGGGTGCCTATGAATATCCACAGTACTATCAGGTCACTTTTGCAGTGGCAACAGGAAAAGGCACTGTAAATGCACAAGTTGACGGGGAACCCCTGGAAACTGATGCTCTGGTCGTCTCCGGAACCGAAGTCTCCTTCGCAGCCGTACCGGCTTCGGGATGGAGATTTGTCAAATGGGATATTAACGGCACGCCGATTACCGAGAGCAGCCCCGAAGTGACCGTTGACAGTGATATAAACGCTGTCGCCTATTTTGAGCAGCGTCCTTCCCACTCTGGTTCTTCAGATTGGAGCCCCACTATTAATTATTCCCTGACCATGGAAACCGAAGGCCATGGAACCACCAACCCGATAGCAGGCACTTACAGCTATAGGGAAGGAACCATGGTGACCCTGACAGCCTGCCCGCAAGCAGGATGGGAATTTACTAAATGGCTGATATCGGGAGAAGATATTTTTGACAGTGAGACCCGCGTTAGAATAGACAAAAATACCACCGCAATTGCATACTTTACAGAGATAGCTCCCGCACCGGCAGACCCGGCGGAGATCATCCTGACCATTGGCTCAAAAGTCATACTGGCGGATGGGCAGGAAGTCTTGATGGATGTGGCTCCATATATTGACCCGGATGCTTCCAGAACCATGGTCCCCATCAGATTTGTATCCGAGGCCCTTGGAGCTGATGTACAATGGCAGCCGGAAAACAACCAGGCAAAGATCGTTCTGGATGACCAGAAGATTCTCCTGACCATTGGTTCAAAAACAGTTTACGTAAATGGTACTGCAGCCGAGACAGATAGCCCGGCAGTGATACGAGACAGCCGTACCTTCGTGCCATTACGGTTTATCAGCGAAACCCTGGGGGCTGAAGTGGTATGGAATAATGAAACCCGGCAAATCACCATAATTGTGTAGCGGGGATGTGTAGAGGGGACAGTCCCCGCTACACATTATTTCAGAATCCAAATAATTTCGCGGCTACCAGCAGCGTAAAGATGACCAGGAATATGATCCTTTTGATGCCGCGGCTTAAAATCAATATCAATGCAAGAATAATTACTCCTAATACTATTTCTGTTGTTTCCATCATATCATCTCCTTACTCTGCGTTCGTACATTCTTCAATGCGCGTCCGTAGGGGCGATCAGCGATCGCCCGCCGCCTCACGCCTCACTCCTCACTACTTAAGCAACGGACATGAGCAGCGGAAGCATTTGTCGTCATTTATGTCGTTTAAACTTGAACAGGCATTACAGAAAATGATGTCGTCCTTTGATTTATCGTATTTCTCCATGGTACCCAGACCTTTGTGCTGACGCACCCGGTCGCCGATATTATAATAGTTGTAGCGGGTATCGTCATCTTCCACGCCCTGTTCCAGGATCTTGCCCTGGTCGGTTTTGAAAACTACCGTGTATAAATTATATTTTACTGAATATGTACTGTTACCGGATTTCCTTTTACGTCTTTTTTTCTCGATCCTTTTATCGACTACTGTGCCGTCCCAGCCCTTAATACGGGCGCGACTGATGGTCTGGAAAAGGGCTATCACCAGGAACATCCCCCCGATGCCCAGCCCAATGTACAGTGCCTGGGGGTTTTCCATTTCCCCGCTGGTCTCACCGTAAATGTAAAAGCCAACAATGGCGATGACGGCAAGTATGGCCGAGAAAGTAAAAGACCAGGTGACGGAATGCTTCATATACCTGGCAAAGGCCGGGTCATTGATCCGGTCGGAAAAGCCGATCAAACTGCCGGTTTCACTCGCCCTGGCCGGATCGGTGGTGACTGCTTGCGCGGGCGTATCCTCTGCCCCCGGCAAAGGACTGCCGCATTCAACACAAAACTTGATGCTCTGATCAGAATCCGCTCCGCAATTAGGACAAAGCATAACTTCCCTCCTTTTGTATGAAACACGGTGACGCGGGGATGGTTCTCCCCTCATGCCTGACCAACTAGCCAGAGCAATGGGAAGATACTATCTTCCCTTACGACGCATGAGCCAAAGGTTCGCCTCACTCCTCACACCTCACGCCTCACGCCTCACGCCTCACGGCCACCCTGCCTAGCGGCCTCCGTAGCTGCCGCCGCCGCCTCCGCCGCCGCCACCGCCGGAGAATCCTCCCCCGCCGCCGGAGCCGGATGATGATTTGCTGACGGCTTTCTGTGCCGATTCCAGGGAGCGTTCAAAGGAACTTCCAATACCTTCGAAGGAATTATTCAAAGCATTCATGCCGCTGTAAGTACCATAATGCATCCATCCGTAGCCAAAGCGGTAGTCGCCGTCCTGCATATTGGGAAATACCAGTTCCAGCTGTTTGATCACTTCTTTGGCCACACCCAGAGTGACGGCGAAGACCAGGTAATGTTCCCAGATGATGAGACTGGGTATTTCATGGCGCTGCATTTCCGAAAAATGCTCGAGGAACCTTTTAAAGGCCTCCCAGCGCACATAATCTTCCTGCCCGGTCATCGAGCGGCGTTTGAAAAGGCGGGGTATTATAAGGATTATCAGGCCGGAAATCACCATGGCATACCCTATTATGCCTGCTTTGGCCACCAGCATGCAGCCCATAACAAAAAGCGCCGCCCCGCCAAGTATTGTTAATAATGACATACTGCCGTTGCTGTCAAAGAATTTGTATTCTTCTCCTTTGGCAATAACACCGGTGGTCCACTCGGTCCAGAAATCGTAGAAGTCTTCACCTTTTTTCTTAGCGTATTGTTCAATGTCGGTCAGGTAAATAGATTCCTGTCCTTTGCCGATATCGTTTTTTAAGAATTCGATCAGTTTCTGTTCATGCGGCTTTAATACTGCTTCTTCCGGTTTTCGCAAAGAAGCCGGCTGCGGTGCGGGCAGGAAACGCAGGCTATAGGTAGTGGTTTCCTTATCCCAGAGCAGAACTTTGGTTTCGACCGTGGCTTCCTCCAGATAGAGGAATTTGCGCCGGGCCAGATCCAGTATGGTAGCAGTAATATCCTGGGCCTTCATTTTCCTGAAGTTCCACAGTACGCTTAATTCCGCCGGGCTGTATGAAGCTGGCAATTCGCGGTAATAATCCCCGTCGAAACTGGCCTGATGCTGACGCCCGTATTTACGCCACAGCAGAAACACGACTGCCAGTGCTCCAGCTATTATGCCGGCTCCAACCCCTGTCTCTACCCTGGCCATCGCGCGCTCTTTATTGGCCTGATCGGCCCAGCCCTGTTCCTCAGTCAATATCGTGGGAAGAGCCGGCTGATCAGTATAAGCTTCGGCCGGGGCTCCGGCAAATAAGGCGACTGGCATGACTACCCGGCCTTCTAAAAATGTATAGGGCGGCAAATTGCTGACTTTCCACACAACCCCGTCAGTGCCGGCAAACTCCACTTCACCGTTCAAGGGACCGTGTCCCCAGATCCTGATGTCTTCTCCCTGCTTATACTGCTCAGCTCCGGCCGGCAGTTTGAGATTTACCTGCACATAGGAAATCGTATTGCCATTGGCTTCGCCGACAAATTTACGGTACAGCTCGGCCACGTCACTGTGGATTTTGACCGCATTAACGACCCGATAGGAAACATCAAAGGTGCGGACCTGATCATACGCGTCTATGCTCCAATCGATCAGGATGTCACCAGCTTCGTATTTGGTCAGGTATGTGCCGACCGGCCCGTATTCGGTGCCGGGATTAAAAGTATAGGGCTGGCCGTTTTCACTGACCTGTACTTCTGTGATGAGGGTGTCTCCCT
>DAOPZM010000033.1:0-15624 GCA_035353375.1 Syntrophomonadaceae bacterium | reverse complement strand
CCGGACCTTTCAGCTTGTCAAAGAAGTTGGCAGGCTTAAACAAAAAAGTGAAGGTCGAGGCCCGAGCAAGCTCCGCAATTGAATCGTACTGAGGTACGTCGATGGAGCGGGAAATCCGGTCAACGCAGTATTAACATTTTTTTATGTCTCCAGAGCGAGCAAAAATGGTGAAGGTCGAGGCACAAGCAAGCCCCGCGATTAAGTCGTACTAAGATACGATGACCCGTCGGGGCTTGTGAAGTAACAATGAGATTCATTTATTTAGCGGTCTGGTTCCCAGAGCTGTTAAAAAGCGTCAAGGACAAGGCGGCCGGAATGAGCGCGACTGCGGGCGTACTGAGGTACGTCGATGGAGCGGGCAATCCGGTCAACGCAGTCATTGGCGTTTTTTAACGCTCTGGTTAGCTGCGGGAGCGCAGTTCTGCATATACATCCTGCAGCTTGACACCCTGTTCGACCATCATGACTAACAGATGATAGATCAGATCTGCAGTTTCATACACTACTTCTTTTTTCTCCCGGTTCTTGGCGGCAATAATAACTTCGGCACTTTCTTCCCCGACTTTTTTCAGTATCTTATCGATCCCTTCGCTGAACAGATAAGAAGTATATGAACCTTCCGGCATTTCCTCCAACCTTTTTAAAATAACTCCGTATAATTCCTGCAATATATTAGCATCATCAAAGCCAGGAGCATCAATAAGTTCTCCCTTTAAATCCCCGTAAAAGCAAGAGTAATTCCCGGTATGACAGGCAGGCCCGGCCGGTTTTACTTTAATCAGCAGGGTATCTGCATCGCAGTCATAAAGGATTTGTTCAACTTTTTGAGTATTTCCGGAGGTTTCACCTTTCATCCATAATTGCTGCCGGCTGCGGGAAAAAAACCAGGTATAGCCGCTCTCGATAGTTTTTGCCAAAGATTCCTCATTCATATAAGCCATCATCAGGATCTCGTTATTGCGGGAATCCTGAATGATAGCCGGTATCAAACCTTTTTCATCATATTTTAAACTTATCATAGTATCCACTCCATATATCAATGCTGTCCGTTACTATAAGCTGCCCTTACTTGACCAGACGCCTTCAACTCTTGGTTCATCAGTTACAGCTTTTTTCAGGGCCCGGGCAAAAGCCTTGAAAATTGCCTCAGCGATATGATGGGAATTAGTGCCGCGGATCATATCGATTTGCAGGTTTATCCCGGCACTGTTGACAATGGCCTGAAAGAACTCACGCACATTTTCGGTGGAAAAGTTGCCGATCTTCTCCTGCTTAAAATCTGCATCAAAGACCAGATAAGGCCGGCCGGATAAGTCCAGCACTACCTGCACCAGAGCTTCATCCATAGGTATAATGGAATCCCCGTAACGGCTGATACCGCGCCTTTCGCCCAAAGACGCTTTTATGGCCTGCCCCAGACAGATTCCGATATCCTCTACCGAATGGTGGTCATCAACTTCAATATCTCCCCGGGCGGTGACCTTTAAATCGCATAGGCTGTGCACAGCAAAAAGTGTCAGCATATGGCTTAAGAAAGGAACTTCGGTATCGATCTGATACTTGCCGGTACCATCCAGTGCTATTTGCACTAAAACTTCAGTTTCACCAGTCTTTCGTTGGATCTCTGCCCTGCGGCTGTTTTCCTTCATTTGATCTTCTCCTTTCTTATGCGTACTGAGTTGGCATGAGCAGTCAGTCCTTCGACTGTTGCCAGTTTTAAAATATCATCAGCATCATCTTCCAGGCCTTCCCGGGAATAATATATCAAGCTGGAAGCTTTCATAAAAGTATCTACGGTAACCGGAGAATAAAAACGGGCAGTTCCCCCGGTAGGCAGAATGTGATTCGGCCCGGCCAAATAATCCCCGACCGCTTCAGGCGTATTACTCCCCATAAAAATTGCTCCGGCGTTATGTATGCGGTGGAGATATTCAAAAGGATGTTCTACCATAAGCTCCAGATGTTCAGGTGCTATCAGGTTTGCCGCCTGGCATGCATCATACATGGTTTCTGTCAAAATAAAAGCGCCATTTTTATTTAAAGATTCCTCTATGATTTCCCGGCGTGACAAATCCTTGATCTGACGGTTCAATTCCGCCTCCACCCTGTCAAACAGGCTGGCATCATCAGTAACTAAAATACTGCGGGCTAAGACGTCATGTTCAGCCTGTGACATCATATCCGCTGCTATATATGCAGGATCAGCCCATTTATCAGCTACGATCAGTATTTCACTGGGGCCGGCCAGCATATCTATACTGACTTCACCATAAACGGCTTTTTTGGCCAGGGTAACATATATATTGCCGGGGCCGCTGATCAAATCAACTTTAGGCACCGTTTCCGTCCCCCAGGCCAGGGCAAAAATGGCCTGGGCTCCGCCCATTTTATATATTTCACTGATATCAAGTTCCGCCGCGGCCACCAGGGTATAAGGATTCATTTTACCGTTTTTGTCCGGGGGGCTTACCATGGCTATTTCATCAACTCCGGCTACCTGCGCCGGAATAGCATTCATAAGTACTGAGGATGGATAAGCCGCTGTGCCTCCCGGCACATAGATCCCCACCCGCTTTAAAGGCCGGAACAGCTGCCCGGTTATATTACCTTTTTCGTCCGGTTCCATCCAGGAGTTGCGCAACTGCCGGGAGTGGAAAAGATCTATATTGTCAATGGCAGCACGAATCGCATTGATATATTCATCGTCGACTAAGTTATAGGCTGCCTCGATTTCATCGCTGGAAACCAGAAAATTGTCACGATTGAGGCTGGCACCGTCAAATTGCATAGTTAATTCGAATATGCCCTGATCGCCCTTATCTTTGACCACTGCCGCTATTCTGTCTACACTTTCCTGATACTGTTTCATATCAGACAGATTTTGCTGCAGAAATACATTCAGTTCCTCAGTATTCGCATCAATTCTTCTGATTTTCATGCTGTGATTCCGCCTTTCACTTGCTTTTGTATGGTTTCAACCAAAGGTTGGATCTCATCATATTTAGTGCGGTAGCTGACCCGATTGCAGATCAGTCTGGTGGTGGAATCCATTATTTTTATGATCTCCGCCAGATTGTTCTCCTTTAAAGTCCGGCCGGTAGATACTATATCAACTATCAGATCGGACAAACCCATGATCGGTGCCAGTTCAATGTTGCCATGTAAAGTGATTATTTCAACCTGCAATCCCTGACTGCGGAAAAATTGCTCTGCTGTCACCGGGAATTTTGTGGCTACCCGTTTGTAATTCAGTTCTTTCAAGGGAATATTATGCAAATGGGCCGGGCCAGCAACTACAAACCTGCAATAGCCGTATTCTAAATCCGCCATCTCAAAAACATCTCTGCGCTGCTCAACGATGACATCTTTACCGACGATACCCAAATCAGCCGCTCCCTGTTCAACATAAGTAGGCACATCGGTCGGGCGGCACATTATATATTTAATACGCTCCGGCTCGTAGCTGAAAACCATCTGACGACTTTCCGGGGTCAAGCCCTGCGCAGGCAGCCCGATGCTTTCCAGCAGCTCGATAGTAGGTTTCAGTAATGTCCCTTTGGAAAGGGCAATAGTCAAATAATTTGCCTGCATTATAACTCCTCCAAAACTAATAAGCAGTAAGCTGGCTTTCCGAATTTTTTACGCTTTAATCTATATAAACAAGGTTGGTATCAAGCTTTTTTTCACAAATCTTCAGAAGCTCGCCGCGTCCTCTTAATTCAGTATCCATTTCCGCAATAAACCCGGATGAGCGCAGCTCATCACATTTGTTCACCATGGCTTGAAAGTCGGTCCCGCCGACCAGATAGCGCCGTGGTTCTTCTATTTTATCTTTCAAAACCAGTGCAGTTCTTTCCAGTCCCAGGGCAAACCCGGTGGCCGGGCAGGGGAAACCGAATTGGCCGAGCAGGTTATCATAACGGCCTCCGCCTAACAATCCATAACCCAGGTCCGGAGAATAGCCTTCAAAGACTATGCCGGTATAGTAATCCAATCCTCTTAAAACTCCCATATCAAGTACTATATGCTCAATTACCCCGAAGGTATTTAAAGCTTCATATATTTTCAGCAACTCGCTTACAGCTTCCCTTGCTTTCGGGCTGTCTTCCAGATACGGTATCTTACCTATCGTTTCCAGCCCGCCATGCAAAACCGGTAAACTGGCAATTGTCTCTTTCAGGCGTTCATTTATGGGCAAAGATTCCAGAACTTGTGATAACTCTACCAGGTCTTTGCTTTCAACCAACTGGCGAATCAGGGCCATATCCTGATGGTTCATATTGCTTTCCTCCAGGATACTGTTGAAAATACCAATATGATTCAAACTGATTTTGAAGTCACTCAGGCCGATAGTACTTAATGTTTTGGCAGCAATAGTGATAATTTCAGCATCGGCCCAAGGCCCTTTGGTTCCCAGCAGTTCTATACCTGCCTGCCAGAATTCCCGGTACCGGGCTTTCTGTGGCTGCACATGGCGAAAAACATTGCCCATGTAATAAAGTCTTAAAGGCAAAGCCTCATCCTGCATATGGGTGGCAGCCAGGCGGGCAATGGAAACTGTCATTTCCGGGCGCAATGTAAGAATGCCCCCTTCCCGGTCCATAAACATGAACAACTCCTCGCGGATGTTGCTGCCGGCACCGGATTCTATAACTTCCAGATACTCAAAAGCAGGTGTTATCACTTCTTCATACCCATAACCGGTAAAAAGACTGGCCGCCTGGTTTTCAATATTCCTTTTGATCTTGACTTCATCCGGCAGCAGATCCCTTAAGCCTTTAGGTATTTCTCTATTTCTCATCTTCAATATCTCCTGTTATGCTCTGCAGAGCTTTTTCATAGCCGCCCGAGCCATAGTTGAGGCATCTTTTGACCCGGCTGATGGTTGCGGTACTGGCGCCTGTCTTTATGGCAATAGTATTGTAGGTAGTATTGTTAGCCAGCAGCTGGGCCACATAAATCCTCTGCGCCATGGCCTTGATTTCACTGACAGTGCACAGATCATCCAACAGCCGGTATACTTCTTCTTCGGTCTTTAAACTCAAAATCGTTTTAACTAATAGATCACTGTTCTCATCTTTCCACTTTGGGGTGAATGCCACAGCTTTTACCTCCCCCTACAAAAGCTTGTTATCGTTTACCAGCAGTTCAAATTCACAGCCTAAAAATTCTGCCGCCCGCCTGCTCATCAGCATTTTGGTAAGAAATATTTCGAAATACTCCATAACCGAGCAGACCCTGGTATCGATCTGTATTTTCATGGTGATCTGACGTTTATTTTCATCTACCAGCAGCTTAGATTCAGTTACCGCATAATTTACCCGGTCACGGGGAGTGAAAACGGCAAAATCCTGCTTGCGCACCCTTGACCGGTGAACATCCGATTTATCTGCCAGAATTAAAGCGGCACCAACGTTATTAACTGGCCGGCCGCCGGAATTTTCTTCATGGTTGCCGATAGCTCCCATGATGACAGCGATTTCATCCGCCTCCATTCCCATATCCAGCAGGATACTAAAAGCGATCAAGGCGCCGGACATTCCATGTCCATAGCGATTGACCAGATTGCCTATGTCGTGAAGATAGCCGGCAATTGCTCCCAGTTCGGCTTCCCGCGGGGAATAACCCAGCCTGGCAAGTACCTGGCTGCACAGCTCAGCCGACAACTCGGCATGATTTATATTATGCTCAATAGCTCCGATGTTGCCGATATAAGCATTGCCTAAATCCATGTACTGCCTTACCAGTCGGTTTTCCTTGATATCCTTAAGTGTTACCACTTTATCTACCCCTTCTGATTGATTTAATTATTCAATTCCCGCAGTAATTTCACCGCTTCCTGGGCTGCTCTGGTATCCGATGGAATTTTCAGCAAAACTTCACGGGCAGCTTCATCATTTCCTGCCTCTATCAATATTCTGGCTTCTTCCACCAAATTATCAGCTTCTCTTTCTGCTTCTACCCGGGCAATTTTTTTATTCATTTTATCGATTTCCCCGATTTTTTCCAGTTGGCGATAATTAGCTACCGCCTCATCATATTTGCCATCCGCTATTAAACCTTCACCGGTAATAATTATATGCCGGGTTTCGATACGCTCGGGCAGCGTGGTCAGTGAATAAATATAAAAGCCTGCAACCAGGAATAAACACACAACAGCAACCAACCACAAGAATGAATATTTTTTATTCTTCTTCATCAAAACCAAAAATAACACAAAAGGTATACCCAGTATAAAAGTCATTTTTAAAAATTCCCTGGTGGGCATATAAAGCAGCAGCGCTATTATAATAATAGTACCGCCTACTCTTATTAATGGTGCTTTGGAACTCTCCATAATCTCTACCCTCTGCGCAAAGCTTTTCCGGCTATATCAGTCCGGTAGTGCATCCCGGCAAATTTTACTTTTTCAATTTCACTATATACTTTATCACGGGCCGCTTTTATATCTGCCCCCCGGCAGACAACTGCCAAAACCCGTCCGCCATTGGTATATAATTTCCCGTCGTTGAGACTGGTGCCGGCATGAAAAACGATCGTATCATCTGCCAGGTTTTCCAGTCCTTCTATTGTCTGTCCCTTATCATACGAGCCTGGATAGCCGCCGGAAGCCAATACTACACAAACGCAATTCCCGGCCTCGATTTCTGCCTGGCAGTTTTTCAGTTCACCATCAACTGATGCTTCCAAAATAGGCAGCAAATCGCCTTTAATCATCGGCATCACCACCTGGGTCTCGGGATCCCCAAAACGAGCATTGAACTCCAGTACTTTAGGGCCTTCGTCAGTTATCATCAGTCCGGCATACAGCACTCCTTTATAAGAGCAGCCTTCCGCCTGCATGGCGGCGATAACCGGTTTGATAATTTTCTCTATAACTTCAGCCTCCAATGCCCCGGTAAAAACAGGCGGTTTTACATATGACCCCATACCTCCCGTATTAGGTCCTTTATCGTCATCAAAAACCTGTTTGTGATCCTGGGCAGCAATCAGGGGCACAAAGTCCTTACCGTCACTTACAGCGAAAAAGCTGACTTCCTCGCCGCTTAAGAATTCTTCGATAATCACTCTTTCCCCGGCAGCGCCGAAACTTTTGTCTTCCATCATACTCTTTAAAGCCTGGTCTGCTTCCTGCCAGGCGTTGGCAATAACAACCCCTTTGCCTGCTGCCAGCCCGTCAGCTTTTATAACTACGGGCTTCCCCTTTTGCATCAATTCATAAGCATAGGCGCGGGCTTCCTTAAGATCATTGAAAACTTCAAACCGGGCCGTTGGGATCCGGTATTTCTTAAATAGATTCTTGGCAAATATTTTGCTTCCTTCCAGTTGTGCTGCCGCAGCTGAGGGGCCGAATATTCTTAATCCGGCCGCAGCAAATTGGTCCACTATACCTTCCATCAACGGTATTTCAGGACCTACTACTGTAAAGTCTATGTCATTTTGCTTAGCCCAAAGCAAAAGCTGTTCTACCTGTTCAGCCTTGATATCAATACATTCAGCCAAAGCGGCTATTCCCGGATTGCCCGGCGCTGCATATAGTTTATCGATCCCAGGACTTTGTTTTAATTTCCAGATAAGTGCATGTTCCCTGCCGCCCTGGCCTATTACCAAAACTCTCTTGCCCATTTTCCCCTCCGGTAATTTTATTTTTAGCCGTGTTTAAAATGTCTTACCCCGGTAAATATCATAGCTATACCCAATCTGTCACAGCCAGTAATGCTTTCCTCATCGCGAATTGATCCTCCCGGCTGAATAATAGCCTTGACCCCGTATCTGCCGGCTAATTCCACCGTATCTCCAAAGGGGAAGTAAGCATCTGAAGCCATTACTGCACCGCTGCTTAAATCTTCCTTACCTTTCAGTGCAATTTCGGCGGCACCGACCCGGTTCATTTGTCCGGCTCCTATGCCGACCGTCACCCCGTCTTTGGCTATTACAATAGCATTACTCTTGACATGTTTAACTATTTTCCAGGCAAACTCCATATCTTTTAACTGCTTTGCATCCGGTACGGCAGCAGTTACGGTTTTAGCTGCCGCAATATCAAAACCGTCATTGTCCGTTTCCTGGACAACAAAACCGCCTTCAACACTCTTAAATTCCCACTTTTCTTTTTTGGTCACGGTCATTTTGAGCAGGCGCAGATTTACTTTGGCCTTCAGCACTTCCAAAGCTTTTTCTTCAAAATCCGGAGCAATGATTACTTCCATAAACGGCTTGGCAATGAGTTCTGCAGTTGCCTCATCGACCGGCCGGTTAAGGGCAATGATTCCCCCGTAAGCTGACTGAGAATCAGCCGCAAAGGCTTTCTCATAAGCATCCTTTATATTATCTGCTTCGGCTACTCCGCAGGGATTAGTATGTTTGACGATTACACAGGCCGGCTGCGCAAACTCTCTCACCAGCGACCAGGCGGCCTGGGTATCGATTATATTATTATAAGACAGTTCCTTGCCATTTAACTGCTGAGCATCGGGAAGTCCGGCCCCCGGCATCATATTGCGGTAGAATGCTGCCTGCTGATGCGGATTTTCCCCGTAACGCAAGCCATATACTTTTTCTCCGGCAATAATAAAGTTTTCCCCGCTTAAAGGCTCACCCGCCGGAGCGAGATATGAACTTATCACCGCATCATAAGCCGCAGTGTGGGTGAAAGCTTCCCAGGCCAGCTGAAGCCTGGTTGGCTCACTGATATGGCCGGTTTCCTTTAATTCCGCAATTAACTGCGGGTAACGTTCCGGTTTTACCACTACCGCTACATCACGGTAATTCTTGGCTGCCGCTCTGATCATTGATGGCCCGCCGATATCAATGTTTTCAATGGCTTCTTCATGAGTTACATCCGATTTGGCAATCGTCTGCCGGAAAGGATAAAGATTAACTACTACCATGTCGATCAGGTCTATTTGGTGTTCTTTTAACTGGGCTAAATGCTCCGGGATCCGTTTGGCTAAGATACCGCCATGGATCCGGGGATGCAGAGTCTTGACCCTGCCTTCCAGTATTTCCGGGAAACCTGTTATCTCTGCCACTTTGGTCACTTTTATGGCGGCTTCCTTTAAAGTGTTATAAGTCCCGCCGGTAGATATTATTTCCCAGCCCATTTTTTCCAGGCTGCCGGCCAACTCAACTATACCGGTTTTATCTGATACACTGATCAAAACTCTGGACATGATCATTCCTCCTTATAATGCAAATAGACTTATTTTATTACTACTTTTCTGCCCTTCAGATATACTTTTCCTTCAGCAAACAGCTGCAGCGTTTCGGCATAAATCAGGTGCTCCTCCTTAAGAATGCGCTCAGCTAATATTTCAGCATCATCGTCCGGTAATACGGCTACTACTCTTTGCATAATTATAGGGCCGCTGTCGACTCCGTCGTCGACAAAATGGACTGTGCAGCCGCTGAACTTTACCCCGTAATCCACCGCCTGCTGCTGCGCATCCAGGCCAGGAAAAGCAGGCAGCAGCGCCGGGTGTATATTGATAATTTTCCATTTGTATGCCTCCAGCAGATCCTTGCCGACCAGACGCATATAACCTGCCAACACTACTAACTGTACGTCGTACTCTTTAAGCTTTTTTATTATCTCCTGTTCATAAGCAGCTTTATCACTGAAATCCTTTATTGCCATGTGATAATTATCTATTTTGCGGCTCCGGGCTTTCTTAAGTACCGGTGCTTCCTTTTTATCACTTATGACCAGTACTATATCCGCTTCCAATCTATTCTCCTCAATGGCCTGGCAAAGAGCGTCAAAATTGCTGCCCCGGCCGGAAGCTAAAACTGCCAGTCGCAATCGGCCTGGCTCAGTAATTCTTATCATATAATAACTACACCTTCACTCCCCGATTCTATGCAGCCAATTACCTGCGGATTTTCTCCTGAGTTTTCCAGTCTTTCAAGCACTTTATCATAGTAACGCGTTGATACAACAATTGCAAGTCCTATTCCCATATTAAAAGTCTTAAACATTTCCGCTTTATCAATCCCGCCGGCCGCCTGAATAATTTGATAAATCGGCTGGCTCTTTATCTGCTTACTTTCGATTACTGCCTGTAAGCCCGCAGGAAGTATACGCTGGATATTTTCCGGCATTCCTCCGCCGGTTATATGAGCAATACCTTTGATTTCAAATTCCTGTGTTAAAGGTAAAATGCTTTTTACGTAGATACGGGTAGGGGTAAGCAGTTCTTCTCCCCAGGTCCTGCCTAATTCCGGCGCATACTCATCCAGTTTCAGTCCGGATTTTTCCAGCAGCACTTTTCTGACCAGGGAAAAGCCGTTGGAGTGTATTCCTGATGAAGGGAGTCCGATTATAACATCACCGGCGTCAATATTACTGCCGGTGATCAGCTGTGAACGCTCTGCAGCTCCTACAGTAAAGCCAGCCAAATCGTATTCATCGACTTTATAAAAGCCTGGCATCTCAGCTGTTTCGCCGCCGATCAAGGCACACCCCGCCTGGATACATCCCTCGCTGACCCCTTTGACCAAAGCTTCCACCAAACCCGGCTCAAGTTTCCCCAGGGCAATGTAGTCCAGAAAAAACAGCGGTTCAGCACCATGGCACAAAACATCATTTACACACATGGCCACCAGATCGATTCCTACAGTATCATGAATATCCAACATCTGGGCAATTTTCAGCTTGGTTCCCACACCATCAGTGCCGGAAACCAGAACCGGTTCCTGGTACTTGCGGCTGTCAAGAGCAAACAAGCCGCCGAATAGCCCTATTCCGGTCAAAACTTCCGGCCGCCGGGTTTTCTCCACCCAGGTTTTGATCATTTCCACCGACTGGCTGGCAGCCTCAATGTCAACTCCGGCTGTTTTGTAACTAATTTTTTCTTTTTCTTTCATTACTACCCCCGCTTTGCTTGGAATAATTATTATGCTGATTGGCTTAATAAATTATTTCAAATTCTTCTGTTTAAGATATGCATCAGCACCGATTTCTTTCAGCAATTCATCTTTTTTCATTACTTCGGCGGCCATTTTCTGCCGGTAATTAAGCAGCTGGCGGCGAATATTTTCATCATGCAGAGCAATGATCTCAACAGCCAGCAAGCCGGCATTGGCACTGCCGTTGACAGCTACTGTTGCTACTGGTATGCCTTTGGGCATCTGGACAATGGAATACAGAGAATCCACTCCTGAAAGAGTGCTGGTTTTGATCGGAACGCCGATAACCGGTAAAATTGTATAAGCTGCTATTACTCCAGGCAGATGAGCAGCCCCGCCGGCCCCGGCAATTATTACTTCATAGCCATTTCCCGCAGCAGCTGCCGCATATTCTGCAGTTTCAGCCGGTGAACGGTGAGCAGAACATACTGTGTAATCATATTCTGCACCAAACTGCTCAAGAATATCTCCGGCTTCTTTCATAACACTCAGATCCGAATCACTGCCCATAATTATTCCTACTTTTGCCATGGCAACTCCTCCTAAAATATCTTGCAAAAAATTCAGCCCAAGTGGACAGTCTCGTATTTCGAAACCTATCCGCCTGGGCTTTTATCCCTATACGGTGTAGTGCTTACAGCACCTGTGTCACTCGGACCAGCCATGCTCTAAACATGCGGAACCCTAGACCCACTTTCGTTCGTTATTAATTTTTATGTTAACCTGATATTATCAAAGCCGGTTATGCGTGTCAACTATTGCCAGTTTAATGTCAACACCGGCAATTAAACCATATACTTCTTCTTCTTAAAGGAAACTGCCGAAACACTGTTTAAGCGTTTCGGCAGCAAAAAAGTTTATTGATAAAACTTTATATAGCAGAACCCGGTTTATTCCACATACATAGCTTCGATCAAATCCTTGTATTTCTCCTGCACGACCTTTCTCTTGACCTTCATAGTTGGTGTAATTTCTCCGGTTTCCTGGGAGAATTCATTTTCCAGCAGCGTAAATTTCTTGATACGTTCAGCCTGTCCCAGGCTCTGTTGACGATTATCAATAATTTTTTGATAAAATTCAATAACTTTGGGGTTCTTTATCAACCCTGCTCTGCCAGTATAAGTGATTCCCTGTTTAGCTGCCCAATCTTCCAAATTCACATAAGCCGGTACGATAAGAGCTGATACATATTTTCTGCCATCTCCCACTGCGGCTATATACTCAATGAAATGATCCTCCGCCATCAAAGTCTCAATCAGTTGCGGCGCGATATTTTTGCCGCCCGAGGTAATGATAAGGTCTTTAATACGGTCAGTGATATAAAGATATCCATCTTCATCAAAATGTCCAATATCGCCGGTTTTAAACCAGCCGTCTTCAGTAAATGCTTCTTTGGTGGCTTCAGGTTTTTTATAATATTCTTTAACAATATTGGGCCCTTTGGCTTGTATTTCGCCTGTAACAGGATCGATCCTGATATCCACCAGCGGCGCAGCAGGCCCTACCGACCCGAATTTAAAACAATGCGGACCATTCATGGCCAAAACCGGAGATGTTTCAGTAAGACCGTAGCCTCCCGTTACCAGCACCCCGCAGTAGAAGAAAAACTTTTCTATTTCCGGATTAAGGGGGGCTCCGCCATAATTTAAATGATGAAAATTCGTGCCAAACAAAGCACAAACTTTATGCAGTACCAGTTTGTCAGCAATTTTCCTCTTGAGGGAAAGGAACGGTCCCGGCTGTATACCGGCTAAAACCAGATCTCCATGCTGTTTCCCGATCTCTACCGACCAGTGAAAGATTTTTTGTTTCAGCGGCGAAGCATCTCTGATTTTAGTATATAGAGTAGCGTATATCTTCTCAAAAAGACGGGGAGCGGCATTCATAACCGTTGGATTTGCTTCCGCCAGATATTCAAGGATCTCATTGTGGTCTTCGCAATAATAAAGCTGCATTCCCATTGATAAGATCCCGAAAGACCATGATCCCTCGAGCACATGGGTCAGCGGCAGCATACACATTGAAGAGTCTCCCTCGTTGAAATTGTTTAGTTCGGTATACCGTCCCACGCCCCAGGCATTATGCATCATGGTCTTGTGGGTATGCACAGCGCCTTTAGGTTCGCCGGTAGTTCCGGAAGTATAAATGATCTCACTCATATCATCATAGCTGGCTCTTTTCGTGATTTCTTCGATATCTTCTTTACGGGAAGCTTCTATTCCCGCTGCCAGAAAATCATCCCACATGACAACACGATCATCATCATGAATTTTGGTACCGTGATGGAATACGACTATCTTTTCCAGAGACGGGCACTTGTCCAAAAGAGGGTATGATTTGTCATAATGGACCTGCCGGCCGACAAACAAAACCCTGACTTCAGCGTCGTTGATTATGTAGGCCGCTTCTTCTTCAGTATTGGTTGCGTAAATTGGTACGGTAACACATCTTATGAGTAAGGCACCTAAATCTGCGAGGTGCCATTCTGCCCGGTTAACTGAAAATATTCCGATTCTGTCTCCTTCTTTGATTCCGGAGTTGAGAAGTTCCGAAGCCACCGCAAATAGAATCTCGCCCATCTGTTTCCAGGAAAATGTCTCCCACTTTCCGTATGGTTTATGATGCAGTGCCGGCAAGTCGCCAAACTTTTTAGCATAATTGACAACCATTATCGGATATGTTATCCATTCATCCAGATGCTTCTGAAATTCCTTTTCCAGTTCCGCTTTTTCTTTTCTGTATTTCTCGGTGTAGTTTATCCGCAGTCCTATAGCCTTCAACGTATCGTAACCCATCTCTTACCTCCTTTATAACTTTTTTTAAACCGCATTTTTAAATATTATACCATAATGGAAATATTCGTTTCGTATAATAAATCACCTTTAATAATATTACTTTAAGTTGGGCTCATCAGGAGGGAATGTCATCTTCCCACGGTATGACGCCCGCAGCTTGTCAAAGAAGTTGGCAGACCAAAGAAAAAAAGTGAAGGTCGAGGCACGAGCGAGCCCCAGATTGAGGAATCCATGGTACACGGTGATTGAGTGGGGTTTGAGATGTAACAAAGAAATTCGCTTTTTTGAACGGCCTGAGGGCCTCATCCCACGGGATGAGGCCCGGTTTACTTTTACGATAAAATGCAATACCGGTCATGATACTTAAACTACCACGGTAAAGCCTAATTCTTTTTGCCCTGTAAAAGGAAGATAACAGCATCCGCTTATATTTCTAAACTGTTGATGTGATACCGGAAGCCATTGCCAATAAAACCTGACTGCGGTCTTCCATATTAATGGCCTGTTCCATCCCTCCCGCATCCAGATTCATATTGATGGCTTCCTTGGTAAGTCTTAAAACCAGCGGATTGCGAGCTGCCATTTTTTTGGCCATTGCCAGGCCGGTATCATACAAAGCCGGCCTTTCAACAACTCTTGATATCAGCCCCAGGTCGACCGCTTCCTGTGAGGATATAAACTCACCCAGATACATGATTTCATAAGCCCTCCCGGCTCCAATCAAGCGCGGCAGCAAATAGCTGCAAGCCATATCGGCTCCGCCGACACCGATATTTATGTAAGCTGCACAAAAACGTGCATCAGGAGATATGATGCGGATATCCGACGCCAGTACGAAGCTGAACCCTTCGCCGGCCGCTGCACCGTGTACCAGTGCAATGATAGGTTGAGGCGCTCTGCGCATAGCAAGATTCAGCCGTCCCAGACGGGACTGGAATTTATAAAACTGAACCGCATTGCTTATTGTGCTGGCATTTTCAATAGAATATTTCATATCCAGACCAGCACAAAAACCTTTCTCGCCTGCTCCCTGCAGGATTATCACCCGGGTATCCGTGTCATAGAGCCGGGTACGCCAAAACGATTCCAACTCATCCAGCATCTCTCCATCGACTGAATTGTAAGCCTGCGGACGGTTCAGTGTCAAAAGACCTACTCCTTCATCTGCCAGTTCCCACTTGATGCTATTATAGTTTTCCATAAATCTACCCCCTTATTTTTTTGCTTATGTAAATTTTAATTCCAATATCAGGCTGTCATAAATCCTTTCAATTATTGTCTTACGGTTTTTTATAAACTGAAGCTTTCAACTCACATATAGCCGGATATTCACGGTATTTTTCCGCATAATCCAGCCCATAACCAACTATAAAACGGTCTTCGATGGAATATCCGCAAAAGTCGGGCTTGATATCGGTTTTGCGGCGGGACGGTTTATCCAGCATACAGCAGATTTTTATACTGGCCGGTTCCCGTTTATATAATATTGAAGTTATGTATTTAAGCGTCAGTCCGCTGTCAATAATATCTTCCACAATTAAAATATTTCTATCTTTTATAGAGTAATCCAGATCCTTTATGATTCTGACCTCACCGGAAGAAACCGTGGAAGCTCCATAACTGGAAACATCCATAAAATCAATTTCCAGAGGAATGTCTATTTCCCTGATCAAATCGGCCATAAATATGAAGGCCCCTTTTAAAATTCCAATTATCAAAAGGTCACTTCCCCGGTATTCCTCGGTTATTTGCCGACCGAGCTCCTGAACTTTGGCTTTTATTTCTTCTGTGCTGATCAGAACATCTACTTCCTGCAGATTCATCTGTCATCCCTCCTGACAAAACGATTATAACAACAAGTAACTTAAACAGCAATTAAAGGAAACAGAAAAATAAAACCGGGGCCCGTTAAGGCCCCGTA
>DAOPZM010000032.1:0-15798 GCA_035353375.1 Syntrophomonadaceae bacterium | reverse complement strand
TTAAGGCCCCGTATTTAACTCACAACTATTTTTTCTTAGCTGTCACATCAGGCGGGTCGATCGACATCCTTTCATTAAAATCATAAAAATGGACTTCGATTTTTAATACCGTTGCCGGTGATTGTTGGTTAACAGCTGATAATACAGCTTTTCTCAACATTCTGTCTTCATAGTCTATCCACATTTGATATTCAAAGTTCTGCCATAAGGTTTCCAGGAGTTGATTCTCTATGGCAGGCTGACACTTTACTACCAGACATTCAATACCATCTACCTTTTCAAAACCGGTTTTTTCTGCTGCATCAACCTGTTTAAAGGAAAAATTGGACCAGGGATTCAGCTCAGAGATCAGCAATTCCTCGGAGCTGTTGGTACTGCTTTCAATTACCAGCCATTTATCGGAAAATGAATCGTAATTGTAGATGGTACGATCGATATAGTAGATATCAATTTCTGTGTTGACCATCTCCCCCTTTATATGAGTTTTTCCAGCTTCTTTTTCACCGGATACTTCGCTTATCACCTCCTCCCGCTGTTCAACTGTAAAACCGGACTTCATTTCATACCGGTATGATTTCAGTTCCTGCATATTATTAGTTGATTCTTTCAGTTCGAGCAGAGGATCAAGCTGTGACTTTATATATAGTTGATGCAGATTATCCGCTGATATTAGCCCGCCGGCCAGCAGCAATAATATAAGTCCGGATATTATCCAGCGTTTTTTGTTCACCCCTTCACCTCCGCACCGATAAAATAAAAGTTATATATTGATATTAAAACAGC
The DNA here is from genome assembly GCA_035353375.1 of Syntrophomonadaceae bacterium. Taxonomy (GTDB): domain Bacteria; phylum Bacillota; class Syntrophomonadia; order Syntrophomonadales; family Syntrophomonadaceae; genus UBA1368. Next base: position 15,015 of record DAOPZM010000032.1, on the reverse strand, counting down.
GGCCAATATATAACTGTTTAGGGGGTAACATAATATTCCATAATTTATTGATTGTATACATGATACTGTGTACTTTACTATATTTTTTCAATTTGCTATAATTCCGTTGTTATTTATTTTTGGGGAGGATGATTATTAAGTGTTTACTACATATGAAGAAGTCATGCAGTTTTGCGGAGAAAAAAGTATCCAGATGATTGACTTTAAAATCATCGATCTGGCAGGAAGGTGGAGACATTTAAGCATTCCTGTAAATCGTTTTACTCCAGATACGCTGGTTTACGGAATTGGCTTTGATGGATCCAACTATGGATTTGCACCAGTGGAACGCAGTGACATGGTCTTTATACCAGATATTTCCACAGCAGTTTACGATCCCTTCACTCAAGTTGCTACATTAAGTATGATCGGTGATGTTTTTGTCATTGCCCAGCCAGATAATTACCGCTTCGATCAGGATCCCCGGACGATTGCCCGTAAAGCTGAGGAGTATATGAGATCCAGCGGGATTGCTGATGAAATCAGATTAGGACCCGAATACGAATTCCACGTTTTTGACCATATCAGTTATAACGTTTCTCCGCATAAAACCGGTTTTTCAATAGATGCTGAACAAGCTGTATGGAACAGCGGTATTGATGAATATCCAAATCAGGGTTATAAAATCCCCCTCAAAGGTGGCTACCATATCGCTCCGCCCCAGGATATACTCTATGATTTAAGAGCCCGCATGTGTGTTTTGATGGAAGAAAACAATATTCCCGTCAAATATCATCACCATGAAGTAGGCGGTCCGGGGCAAATTGAAATTGAAGTTGAATTTGGCAGATTGTTGGAAATGGCTGACAGAACCATGCTGGCCAAGTATTTGATCAAAAATCTGGCCTTCCAGGAAGGGAAAACCGCTACTTTTATGCCCAAGCCGCTTTTTGCTGAAGCCGGTAATGGAATGCATGTTCACATGCATATGTTCAAAGACGGTAAACCCCTTTTCTATGATAAAGATGGCTATTCAGAACTTAGCAAACTAGCTTTGAACTTTATCGGCGGCCTCTTGAAACATGCCCCGGCGGTATTAGCTTTCACCAATCCCAGCACTAATTCCTATAAAAGACTGGTTCCCGGTTATGAAGCTCCGGTTAACATCTGCTTTGCTACTGCTAACCGCAGTGCAGTTATAAGGATTCCCGCTTATGCCAAGAGTCCAAACCAGAGACGTTTTGAATTCCGTTCTTCTGATGCCACCTGCAATCCTTATCTGGCTTTTGCTGCAATTCTGATGGCAGGCTTGGATGGGATCAAAAATAATATTGATCCGGTTACAGAAGGTTTTGGCCCTTACGATATGAATCTTTATAACCTGTCTGCTGAAGAAAAGGCTAAAATAAAAAGCCTGCCCAAATCTCTCGATGAAGCACTGGATGCCCTGGAAAAAGACCACGACTTTTTAGTGCAGGGCGGAGTATTCCCGCAGCGCCTGATCGACATATGGGTAGAAAATAAACGCCGTGAATCCCGCCGGGTAAGCGAAATTCCGCATCCCGTGGAATTCGAACTATATTATGACCTGTAAATAACAGCAATATATAAAAGGAGGCCTGATTTTCAGGTCTCTTCAGTTTGTCAAATAAGTTGGCAGACCGAAGAAAAAAAGCGAAGATCGAGGCACGAGCAAGCCCCACGATTGAGGCGTACTGAGGTACGGCGACTGAGCGGGGCTTGTGATGTAACAATGAGCTTCGCTTTTTTTCTTCGGTCTGAGGAGGCCTGATTTTCAGGTCTCCTTTTATTTTTAATATTTCCACGGCAAAATATATAATCTGAATTATCCGGGAACCTTTCAGGACAATAAAAAACAGCCCAAAAGGGCTGTTTTTTATAATTATTTATCTTACATCATTCCCGGAGGCATTCCGCCGCCGCCCATGCCGGCCATAGCCTTCATGTCGTCTTCTTTGGGAGATTCGGTTACTACAGCTTCGGTAGTAAGAACCAAAGAAGCTATGCTGGCTGCATTTTGTACTGCTGAGCGGGTAACTTTGGCAGGATCTATAATACCTGCATCGATCATATTTTCATATATTCCGGTAAGAGCATTATAACCAATGCCATCAGCAGCTTCTTTAACTTTTTCAACTACTACAGAGCCTTCTACCCCGGCATTGTTGGCAATCTGGCGTAAAGGTTCTTCGAGAGCTTTCTTGACTAATTTAACACCAGTCATTTCATCGCCTTCAGCCTCGACTGCATCGATAGCTTTAATAACATTTATCAGAGCAACCCCGCCGCCGGAGACAATGCCTTCTTCTACTGCTGCTTTAGTAGCCGCGAGAGCATCTTCCATGCGGTGCTTTTTCTCTTTCAATTCGGTTTCAGTAGCGGCTCCGACTTGTATAACCGCAACTCCACCTGCCAGTTTAGCCATTCTTTCCTGCAGTTTTTCCCGATCATACTCGGAATCAGTTTCTTCCAACTGTCTCTTGATATTGGCTATTCTGTTCTTTACATCATCTTCGCTGCCGGCTCCGTCTATAATTATAGTTTCTTCTTTTTTCACTACTACCTGACGGGCTTTGCCCAGCATTTCCAAAGTAACATTTTCCATCTTTACGCCCAGATCTTCAGATACTACCTGGCCGTTAGTCAGAATTGCAATATCTTCCAGCATGGCTTTTCTTCTTTCGCCAAAAGCAGGGGCCTTAACAGCTACGCATGTAAAGGTGCCTCTCAGCTTATTTAAAACTAATGTTGCCAGTGCTTCGCCTTCGATTTCTTCAGCAATCAGCAGTAAAGGTTTGCCGGTTTGCACGACTTTTTCCAGCACCGGCAGTATTTCTGATATTGAAGATATCTTTTTATCATTGATCAGAATGTAAGGATCATCCAATACTGCTTCCATTTTTTCTGTATTAGTGATCATATAATGGGAAATATAACCGCGGTCAAACATCATACCTTCGACAACTTCCAGTTGAGTTCCCAGTGACTGTGATTCTTCAACGGTTATAACTCCGTCTCTGCCTACTTTTTCCATGGCATCAGCAATAATTCTGCCGATTTCAGGATCATTGGCTGAAATGGCTGCAACCTGAGCGATAGCTTCCTTGGATTCAACTGAATGACTCTGATCTTTTATAGCTTCAACAACTGCTGCCACCGCTTTATCAATACCTTTTCTCATTATCATTGGATTGGCACCGGCAGCTACGTTTTTGAGCCCTTCTTTTATCATAGCCTGGGCCAGAACCGTTGCGGTGGTAGTTCCGTCACCAGCTACATCATTTGTCTTTATAGCAACTTCTTTAACCAACTGGCAGCCAAGATTTTCCCAGGGGTCTTCCAGGTCAATGTCTCTGGCAATAGTTACACCATCATTGGTAATGGTCGGCGAGCCAAATTTTCTGTCTAAAACTACATTTCTTCCTTTAGGCCCCAGGGTGATTTTTACCGAATTAGCTAATTTGTCTACTCCTCTTTCCAGGGCACGCCTGGCCTCTTCGCCAAATTTTATTTCTTTGGATATCATCTATGTATCCTCCTTTAATTAGTCTTTTTTTATTAAACGAATTTTGCCAGAATATCTCTTTCTGATAAAATCAGATAGGCTTCACCGTCTATCTTAACTTCCATTCCGCCGTACTTGGAGTAGATGACTTTGTCACCAACAACTACATCCACAGGAACTCTTTCACCTTTTTCATTGAGTGCCCCCGGTCCGACTGCCAGAACTTCACCTTCCATGGGTTTTTCTTTGGCAGTATCAGGAACATAAAGTCCGCTCTTGGTCTTTTCTTCTGTAGCTTCAACAACTTTGATTACCAAACGATCTGCTAATGGCTGAATCTTCAAAGGTATACCCCCTTATAGTTGATTTTTATTTATTAGCACTCATTAGCAGTGAGTGCTAATAACTAGTATTAATATTAGGCAACATTTATCAAGTATTCAAATCAAAATACCTGTCAAATTTGCCCGTTATTTTTGAATAATAGTATGCACCTGCTGATTTCTTTTTATACCTTTAAATAACTCGTTTTTTTATAAACGGTTTCATTTTATTCCTGTCCGCATTCGGCAGCAGAACCACTGATTATCTCCAGCCCATGACCCAGAGCAGGCAAAATTGCCTCCAGTGATTCACGCACCCCTTTAACACTGCCCGGCAGGTTAACGATCAGAGTATTGCCTCTGATTCCTGCTGCAGCCCTGGAAAGCATGGCTTTGGGCGTTTTTTGCAGTCCATAACTGCGAATAGCTTCAGGAATTCCTGGAGTTGGTTTTTCCACAACCGCCCAAGTTGCATCGGGAGTTACATCCCGGCGGGAGAAGCCGGTGCCTCCTGATGTTAACACCAGATCAAGTTTAAGTTCATCACATAAAAATATCAGTTTATCTTTAATACGCTCCTTTTCATCCGGGATTACTTCATAGTAATCAATACTGAAGTCATCTCCCAGCATGGCCTGTATCTGCGGTCCGCTCAAGTCTTCTCTTTCACCGCGGGCACCTTTGTCACTCATTATCAAAATTCCGGTTTTAAACATCATAACACCTCAACCGGGTCGCCTTTTTCAATCAGGCCGCCCTTGATTACCCGGCAAAACAATCCTTCATAAGGCAAAAGCGTTACTCCCAGGGTTCTGGTTACTATACTGGGATGATCCTCTTTGCCGATCTGCGATACCTGCAAGATGACATCATTGCCGATTTTCAATCGGCCTCCCACCCCGATGGCAACCAAATCAAGCCCCTCGATCAAAAGATTTTCGGCAAAACTGCCCGGGCCGACATCCAGTCCTTTTTCTTCTTTGACTTTCAGCACACTTTCATATCTCAGACAGGTGATCTGCCGGCCCCAATCGCCTGCATGTCCATCATTTTCAATACCGAAATTATCAATAGTTTCAGCTTTCTCCACTTCTTTTTTAAGCTGTCCTCTTTCAGGACTGATACATATAGAATATAATGTGCCTTTACTCATTATCTCCCTCATTTCTTAAAACATGCCCGCTTTTGCCGCCTGCTTTTTCCAACAGTTTGATCTCTTCAATAATCATCCAGCGATCAACGGCTTTTGCCATGTCATAAACAGTTAAAGCCGCTGTCGAAGCAGCTGTAAGTGCTTCCATTTCTACTCCGGTCTTGCCGGTTGTCTTTACGGCAGCCAATATTATGATCCGTGAATTTTCTTCGTCTAAAAAAAATTTGATATCGACAGATGTTATCATTAATGGATGACACATAGGAATCAGCTCGGAAGTCTTTTTAGCTGCCATCACTCCCGCAATCTGCGCTACAGCCAATACATCACCTTTTTCAATCCCTCCGGTTTTTATCATTTCCAGGGTTTCCGGCAGCATTTTTACTGTTGCCCGGGCTATGGCAGTACGTGCAGTATCTCCTTTGGCACTGACATCTACCATACGTGCCCTTCCCTGCTCATTAATATGCGTAAACTCCATATTAACCTCCGATTTGATACATTTTACGTTCATTTTCCTTGCCCCAGCCATCATTCATATTATGCCGGGCAGGTTTATTATCAATGGTTTTATTGATCAAGCGCAGGATCTCTTCATCATCTGTTTTGAGCAATGCGGGTTTCAAGTCGATTTCATTTTTCTCATACAGGCAACCACGCAGCATTCCGTCAGCAGTCATTCGTATACGGTTGCACTGGGCACAGAAATGATTGCTCATAGGGCTTATAAAACCAAGCGACCCTTGCCCGCCTATAGTTTTAAAATACCTGGCCGGACCATTGCCTTGTATGTTCCTGGCATTTTCCAGATCATACCGTTTTTCAATAACAGATTTTATGGCGTCGGCTTTCATCAAACGATCTTTTCTCCAGAAGAGCAGATCGCCGATAGGCATGAATTCAATAAACCTGACATGCAGAGGAAAATCATGAGCCAGTTTTGCAAAGTCGATTATTTCATCATCATTAAAACCTTTTATTACCACGGTGTTAATTTTTACCGGGTTAAGTCCTAGTTCCAGGGCTTTGAAGACGGCAGTTTTTACCTGGCTTAAATTGCCCAGGCGGGTAATATACTTAAATCTCTCTTCCTTCAAACTGTCCAGACTGATGTTTATGCGATTGAGTCCGGCCTCTTTAAGCTGCTGCGCAAGCCCGGGGAATAAAATCCCGTTGGTAGTAATCGCAATATCATCAATCCAGGGGGTTTCCGAAATATATCTGACCAACTGCACAAGGTTTTTCCTGACTAATGGTTCGCCCCCGGTAAGCCTGACTTTGCGTATCCCTGCCCGGGTTGATGTCCTTACTATCCGGGCATAATCTTCCAGACTCAAGATATTTTGGTGGCTTAACTTGTCATCAATTCCTTCTTCGGGCATGCAGTAACGGCAGCGTAAATTGCATCGGTCAGTTACTGAGATTCTTAAATAGTTGATTTCCCGGTCAAATTTATCAGTCATAATTACCTCTTCTCCTGCTGCTAACAAACTTGTTAACTGTCCACTATAAGTCCATCCCAGCTCACATCACAGATTCCTGTTCCTGTCTAAAAACAGCCCAGTTCACAACCTTTGATTTTGATTCCTACTTCATCACAGATTCTCCCCATTTGCCCATGAGGAACTTTATAATCATGCATAATTTCCCGGGCCTCAGCACAGCTGATCTTACCATCTTTAGCAGTCTCCTGCAGTTTTTTCAATACTTCATCTTTGTTCATTAATGTTTACCTCCTCAAAAAAATAACACTCCTGGCAAAGAGTGTTATCAAGTCGATTGACTGTTTCATACTCCTTTCCATACGGGGGGCATAGAGGTTTCCCCTTACACCTTATCGTTCAGCTTTCCATAGCTTTAAACCTTAGGAAAAACTGAATCGGAGCTTGTTATCAGTTGTTATTATACATTATCACCACTATGTTTACAATAATCGACCTGTTTATAGCCGGAAGCATATTTGATGCCTGAATCTTGCATAGTAAACCCTTAATCACATATGTTATGATATTAAACAAATAGCTTTTCTTTCAGAGAGGAGGAGAATTGCCATGTCTGTAATTGCATGGATCGTTGTAGCTCTGGTTTGCGGCGCAATAGAGATTTTTACGGTCGGTTTCTGGTTCCTGTACCTGTCCCTGTCTGCCTTGGTGGTTGCATTGGGAGTCAGTCTGGAATGGTTCCCGCAGATCGAGACTCAACTGCTGATATTTGCTTTTTTAACTGTATTGCTGGTAATTTTTACCCGCCCGCTGGTATTAAAGCTGATAAAATCCAACGATACCGCCAGTAATGTGAAAGCTTTAATCGGCCAGCGAGGTATTACTGTTGATGAAATGCTGCCTTTGCATTACGGGCAGGTTAAGATCAACGGGGAGATATGGACAGCAGTGTCATCAGAAGAAATCGAAGCCGGAACCCTGATCGAAGTGCTCTCCATTGACGGGGTAAAACTGGTAGTGCAAAAAGCAAGTTAGTTTTTAATTAATGAAAGGGGTTTGATAATAGTGTGGAGCATATTTGTCAATGTAATCCTGGTGTTTTTCGTAATAATAGTGGCTTTTTCTTCCATAAAAATTATTCGCCAGGCAACCGTAGGTGTTGTGGAAAGGCTGGGAAAGTTTCACAAGGTTGCCGAGCAGGGGATCAATGTTATTATCCCCTTTATCGACAGCTTCCGGATGATAATCGATTTGCGGGAACAGGTGGTTGATTTTCCCCCGCAGCCGGTTATAACCAAGGATAATGTAACTATGATGATTGATACGGTAGTATATTACCAGGTAACTGATCCATTTAAGTATGCTTACGAGATTTCCAATGCTATTTTGGCTATTGAAAATTTGTCTGCCACCACCTTAAGAAATATAGTCGGTGATTTAGAACTCGACCAGACTCTTACTTCAAGAGATTTAGTAAATACCAAGCTCAGGGTTATCCTTGACGAGGCCACTGACAAATGGGGTATCAAGGTCAACCGGGTGGAACTGAAGAACATTCTGCCGCCCCAGGATATTCAAACGGCCATGGAAAAACAAATGCGGGCAGAGCGGGAAAAACGTGAAGCAATTTTAAGAGCTGAAGGGCAGAAAACCGCAGCTATACTGGATGCCGAAGGAGCCCGGCAGGCCCAGATCTTAAATGCGGAAGCCATCAAACTGTCAGCTATCCTTCAAGCAGAAGGACAACGTCAAGCACAGATCCTGACAGCCGAAGGCGAAGCCCAGGCTATTTTAAATGTCCAGCGGGCTTTTGCTGACAGTTTAGTAATGATCAAGGATGCCCAGGCCGACGAAAAAGTCCTGGCTATAAAATCTTTGGAAACCTTAAAAGAATTAGGCGACGGCCAGGCTACCAAGCTTATCATCCCCAGTGATTTGGCCGGATTAGGTGGAGTATTTGCCGCCTTGAAAGAAATGGGAAATACTGCTGAAAAAACCGGTGAATAAAGTCTATTTTAAAAGAGGCCGTCCCAAAAGGGGCAGCCTCTTTTTTGCTTAAAAATGCTCCCAATCAATAACCACTTCGGATTTATCCGTTACTATCCAGTCCACAGCTTTATCTTGCGGTTGGGGAAACACCGTCTCCACCACCTGAAAATCATAGCAGACGCCGCAGATAAAAGTGTCTTCTCTGAGCAAAGTCAGGAACCGGTCATAATAACCTCCGCCATAACCTAAACGATAGCCTTGATAATCAAAGCCCAAGCCTGGTACCAGCACCGCATCGATCTGCTTTGCCTCTACCGGTTCACCTTCCGGTTCAATAATACCGTAAAGGCCTTTACGGGTTCTTTCCAGCTGATACTCAACAGCTTCGATTACCCCAGCAGTTCTAACCCGGGGTACCAGGATCCTCTTGCCCTGTTCCCGGGCTTGATCGATAAACGGGTACAAGTTTACTTCATTTTTTATACTCAAAAAACACATTATGTTTTCTGCTTCAGTTATCTGTTTAAAAGCGTCAAGTTTGGCAATTATACTGCCGCTTAACTCCTGAACCTGCTCAAAAGAAAGTTCTCCCCGGGCGGTAAGCATGATTTGCCGCAACGACTTTCTCATATTGTCTTCATCATAAATATTCATAATCCGTCCATTCTTAAGTTTAATTTGATTTTTCCTGGCCGGTTTTTCTTCTCCGCAGATACAGGCCGATCGCAATGATCAAAAGCACGGCACTGATAACCTGTCCCAAGGTAAATACACCGTAAAATATCAAATTTTCCCGGAAGAAATCAATTATAAAACGATAAACTGCATAACCGCCGATATATAAAATAAATATTTCGCCCACAAACTTACGCCGCGGGAAATACCACAACAAGAAAGCATACAAAATAAAATTGATCACTGAACTATATAGTTGGGTGGGGTGGCGGGGCAGGGAGTCTACATCGGGGAATACTACCCCCAGACTGCAGGAAGTAGTTTCGCCGTAACAACACCCGGCTAAAAAACAGCCGATTCTAACCAGAGCATAGCTTAAAGCCACATACGGAGCAAACATGTCCAGCAACTGCCAGGCATCAAGCTTTTTCCGCCGGACATAAACTGCAAAGGCCAGAAAGCCGGCAATCAACCCGCCGTACCAGATCAACCCTGCTATACCTCCATCCTGCAGGCGGAATACAACAGCTGGATTTTGTAAAAAATCCTGCCATTCATAAACTAAAACATAAGCCAAGCGCGAGCCTAAAATTCCTGCTATAACCATTATCAGTACCATGTCGACGACTATTTCTTTATCACAGCCTTCGCGTTCGAAAAGACGGCCTACCCCAAATATGGAAATAATTACTGCCAATGCCAGCATAAATCCCCACGAATTTACAGTTATTGGGCCTAATTTGAATAATGTCGGATACACATTACCACTCCTTGCTTTTTTTGTTATCCACAAGATAAACTGACCGCCTTCAGGCAACTAAACATTTGTCGAAAACTACCGGGACTATAGTGAAGTTTTGTGAATGGCGCTCTGTTAATTATCAACAGAGTTATGCACATTATCCACAGGCATTTTTCACAAGGACAAAAGGCTGGCATAAGCATTCAGATTAAGCGGTGCAAAATTACCTTTTACATACTGAAAGTACGCACTGCCGGCAATCATAGCCGCATTATCAGTACAAAGCAAAAGGGACGGATAATATACTTTTAAACCTTTTGCTTCTCCTTCTTTTTTCATCAATATTCGCAGAGCACTGTTGGCAGCAACTCCTCCGGCCAGTAAAACCGTATTAGCTTTTTTAAGCTCAGCCGCCCGCAAAGTCTTAACCGTCAATATTTCTGCCAGGGTTTCCTGAAATTCCGCGGCCAGATCATTGACTATATTGGGTGCCTGGTCATTCTTCTTCCATAGGTTCATGGCCGCAGTTTTCAGTCCGCTGAAACTGAAATCCAGGTCTTTGCGATTTAAAAATACCCGGGGCAAAGAATATTTCCCGGCCTGGCCGGCGGCGGCAGCCTTTTGTATGGCCGGGCCTCCCGGATAACCTAACCCCAAAAACCTTGCTACTTTGTCAAAAGCTTCTCCGGCTGCATCGTCAATGGTTGAACCTAATATTTCATATTCACCGGCAGCAGGCATATATACTATACTGGTATGTCCGCCTGATACGATCAGACAAATGGCCGGGAACTCAATATCATCATGTTCCAGGAAATTAGCATATATATGTCCGTGTAAATGATTGGCCGCAATAAGAGGTTTACCCAGAGCATAGGCAAAACCTTTGGCAAACGACAAGCCTACCAGCAAAGCTCCCACCAGTCCCGGAGCATTAGTTACAGCTACCGCGTCTATCTCTTCATAAGTCAAGCCCGCTTGCTTAAAAGCCGCATCGACCACCAGGCTTATATTTTCAATATGCTTGCGGGAAGCAATTTCCGGTACTACTCCGCCGAATTTCTCATGTATGGAGATTTGCGAATTGACTATATTGGCAAGAATATGCCGTCCATTTTTTACAATAGCTGCGGCAGTCTCATCACAGGAAGTTTCTATTCCTAAAATATTTATATCCGGCACCTGTTTCACCAACCTTGTCTTAAGCCTAAAATAATAATTTGATCATAATCAGGGCGTCTTCGCCATTATCAGTATAATACTCGGTGCGCACATTGTTGGGCAGATAATTCAGTTTTCTGTAAGTTCTTAAGGCCGGTTCATTGGATGGTCTTACTTCCAGTAAAATCCTCGCCGCCTTCTTCTCCCGGGCCAGTTTCTCCAGTTCCAACATGATGGCAGTCCCTAAGCCCTGGCGGCGAAACTCAGTCCCTACAGCCACATTAGTAATGTGAGCTTCTTCAAAAACTATCCAAATCCCGCCATAGCCTGCTATCTTTCCCCCGATATCGCAAACTACATAATGAGCAAAATGATTCTTCATTTCCGCCAGGTATGATTCCCTGGACCAGGGCATACTAAAAGCATTCTGCTCTATCGCCATTATCTCATTGATATCCTGGGACACCATTTTCCTTAATATATAATGGGGATTCAGCAACTACCTGTCATCCTTTCCCAATTGATACTCGGCTTCTGAAAGTCTTATATAATAAGGCCTTATAGCATGTACATCCTCAAATGATCCCTGTTTAAGTTTGATCGCAGCCAGGCTGGCAATACCCGCTGCCCGGGGCTGCATCATATGCGGCGGAACTTCTGCTATCTGACTGCCAAAATATGAGCGGAAAATTTCCCGGTAAGGTTTATAACCATCGCCTAAAAAAACAATTCCCGGACAGTTTGCTGCCAGTTTATTTATTCCATCAGCCATGACCTGGGGCGGGCAAGCTGCAGGTCCCCATAAAATTTCCGGTTTTATGCTTTTAACACTGTAAGCAGCAGCATATACTTCATTTTTACGGGCGTTTAATACCGGGCAGACCAGATAATCACTTAAGACCATATTATAAGCAACGGCCTCCAGAGTTGATATTCCTATTATGGGGACTCCGGAGCCCAGACTTAAACCTTTGACCGCAGCCATACCTATTCTGATGCCGGTAAAGGAACCGGGCCCCACGGTTACAGCAATTGCGTCCAGGTCTTTTAAACTGCAGCCATAATCCTGCAGGCATTTATCGATCAATGGCATAAAGTTCTCCGAATGGACTTGCTTAAAATTATTACTGTACTCAGCTATAATTTTCTCCCCGTCAGATAAAGCCGCCCCCGCCGCGGGAGTAGCACAGTCCACTGCTATAATAAGCATGTTTCTTCGATCTCCTTCAGCTTCTGTTCATAATAAGGCCCCCGGGCCGTTATTTCTACTTTGCGTTCCCGGTCATAATCGTCATCTACCAGACTTATACTGATAACAAGTGCCTCTGAGGGCAGCATATTGAGCCCGACTTCCGGCCACTCAATTAAAGTTATCCCTTCTCCGGCCAAATAATCATCCAGGCCTAAATCATTTAAATCGTTTTCTTCCAAACGATAAAAATCAAAATGGTAGATATCCGGATCGACGGGATAAATATTCATAAGTGTAAATGTTGGACTTGTCACTTTACCGGGGTATCCCATACCGCGTGTAATTCCCCGTACCAAAGTGGTCTTTCCCGCCCCTAATTCCCCACGCAGATATACTATATCACCCTTCGTTAGTAAAGGAGCAATTTTTTTCCCTAAAAGCTGCATAGCTTTATCAGATTCAACATAAAGTTCCACCTTGTCACCTCTAGTTAAGCCTTTAGCGGCCCTGGATCTTTTTATACTCATCTCTGATCAATTTAAAATCTTCCCAGACCGGCCTTTTATATTCAGGATTCCTTAGCACTGCCGCCGGATGAAAGGTTGGCATGATTTTTATCCCGGCCCGGGTCAGCCAGATACCCCTTACTTTGCTTATCCTGGCCCGGGGGTCAACAACTGTCTGGGTAGCCAGAGCTCCCAGGCATACAATTATTCCGGGCTTTATCAGGCGAACCTGGGCTTCCAGGCAGCCCTTGCAGGCTTTAACTTCTTCCACATCCGGCAAACGGTTTTGGGGCGGCCTGCATTTAACTACATTGGTAATATATACATCAGTTCTTTCTATTTCGGCCGCTTGCAAAATCTTATCCAGCAGCTGGCCGGCACGTCCCACGAAAGGTCTGCCCTGTAAATCTTCGTCCTGTCCTGGTCCTTCCCCGATCAACATTAACCGGCTGTCTTCCGGTCCTTCGCCGAACACCACCTGATTACAGGTACTGCGCAGACGGCATAATTCACAATTACCGGCTATAGAATGCAGTTCAGCAAGTTTCCCGGCTTCCGGCCAGGTTGGGTCTTTTTTTGCTCCCGGCAACATAAACTCATCAGTTTCATTTGCTGCTGCGGGTGGCCGGGCAGCTTCTTGTATCAAATATTCCTGTGGTGGTTCGTAAACTGCCTTTTCTTCCTTATGAGGTCCTATTGTACTGAATAAATCAGGTTGTTCTTGAGTCATTTTCTCCCCTCCTGCTCAATTTTAGTCTTTCCTTGCTCAAATAACCAGTATAAAGGGGCATTAAATGATAGCACCCAAAAATAAACCACCTGATCAGGTGGTTATAATATACAATTATACATTAACGGTATTTTTTCATAAACAGTTATACTTTATTGCGTCGGTGAGAGAATATTATATAAATCGCTGCAGCCGTTACCGATGCGCCAGAAAGAAATTCCTCCCAGGTTATTTTTTATGGCCAGGTCATATTTTGCATTGATGCTGGCCTGGTTTTCCATCCATATCTGATGAAATTGCCCGTTGCTGTCCCAATAAGTATATGAAGGGCTCCAGCTTTTGGTATCAAAAGTCTCATTCAGCTTGTAAGCCTGTTTTAGCTGAGCTAATTTATCCCCTGTAACCGTAGTTGTCTTCTGGCCGTCAGCCCAATCATAGCCATAGGTAGGTATACCCAGCAGTATTTTTTCCGGTTCAATATTTGCAGTCATGTAAGCAACTGTTTTTTCAACCCACCATAGAGGAGCAACCGGCCCTGGTGCACTGGTCTTATAGCTGTAATCATATGCCATTACCACGACCAGATCAGCTATTTCTCCAATTTTTTTATATTCATAGGGAGTCGCCCAATTATCGCCCGCTGTGCGGGCAAAAACTGCCACTGACAATTGTTTTTCCGGCCCTAATGATGTCTTCAATTCTTTAATGAACAAGGTAAAATACCCGGCATCAGCCGGATCAATAAATTCGAAATCAATATTGACCCCATCATAATTATCCCTTTTCACCCTATCCAGCAGATTACCGATCAAACGGGCTCTGTTTTCCGGGCTGACCAGCAGTTGATGCAAAGCGTTTCTATCCATTAAAGCTGCACCGGCATGAGTTTTAATTCCCTGTTTTTGGGTAAATTTCAGAATCTGATCATAATCATCCTGGTATTCATAAAACAGTCTTCCTTCACCGTCTGTCTGAAACCAGCGGAAAGAAATATCGGTTAACAGATGAGCATTGGCCTTTAATTCAGCAAATGATCGATAATAATAATAAGCAAAAACTTTGCGGTCAGCAGCAGCCGGCTCAAAATCAATTATCACTTGCTGAGTAGATTCCTTCCATTCAACTTCGGCTCCGGCAGCTTCAGCAATAAAACGCAGCGGCACAAAGGTCCTGCCCTGATAAATGTACGGAGCCGCATCCAGATATACAGTTTTGCCATCTATGGCAGCTTTTTTGCTGCCGATAAATAATTCTATGTATTTGCCTCTTAAGTTCACAGCCACTTTTTGCTGCCGGGCATCCCAGAAAACTTCTCCCTTTAGTGCTTCATCCTCGACTATAAACCTGATCGGCACCATAGTACGGTTGTTGTCGATGCGGGGAGCAGGTTCTGCAAATATCGTTTTGCCGTCGATCACTATCCGGGGAATAACAGAACCTGCCGCTATATATGTAAAAAGTAAACTGCCCAGGATAGCTAAAACTATTAATGAAATTTTTTTACGGGTAATATGCCTCACCTCCTATTAGTTTTGTTATTAAAGTTTTAGAAAAATATTGGAAATCCTTGCAGTAAATAATGGTAAAAAAAAGAGGC
>DAOPZM010000031.1:0-16624 GCA_035353375.1 Syntrophomonadaceae bacterium | reverse complement strand
TACTATAAAGACAGACTTGAAAAAGTCCAGACCGACGGCAGTCTGACTATAAATAATTCAGCAGCCGCTAACGCCGTATTCAACTACAATCCGGACGGCACGCTGGAATCAGTAACATACCCCAATAACGGCAGCAATATCATAAAGACCTCCTATACTTACAACGGATTAAACCGATTGATAAGCGTGACCAACAGTAAAGACGGAACCCCGTTCAGCCAATATACCTATAGCTATGATAACAACGGAAATATAACCAGCGTTACCGACTTAAACGGAACCACCAGTTATGAATACGACGTATTGAACCGTCTGATAGAAGTTATAAAGGGTGGAGCAACTACACAAGAATACACCTACGATGCAAGAGGAAACCGGGAAAATCAAACCGGGGTCACAGCAGAGACAAACGGCAATGAAACCTTAAGCTACAACCTGTGGAATCAGCTGGTGAGCGTTGCAGACAGCACCGGCACAACAACCTTTGAATACGGTCCCACAAGCTTAAGAGTCAAGAAAGGCAGCAAAAACTATATATATGATGTGAACGGCAACCTGAAAGCAGAAGCAGACGCCAGCAACAACATAACCGCCACATATATCTGGGGCGGAAACCGTCTCCTGGTAAAGAAACTGGCTGACGGAACACAGTACTACTACCTGTATAACGGACATGGAGACGTAGTACAGATAACAGACAATGCAGGAAATATAGTAAACAGTTACGAATATGATGAATGGGGAAACATTACCAGTCAAACCGAGACAATAGCTAATGAATTCAAGTATGCCGGGCAGATATATGACAGCGAGACAGGACTGTATTACCTGAGAGCCAGGTATTATGACCCAACCACCGGCAGATTTATATCAAAAGACAGCAATGAAGGCAATATTGTTAATCCGCTGAGCTTAAATCTGTATACGTATTGTGAGAACAATCCCGTCAACTACGTAGATCCGACGGGGCATATAACTGTAAACAATTGTGTGTATTTATATAATATGAAGTTCTACGATGCTGACCCAGGAAACAGGGAGTGGGCTCGTGTTCAGATTGAACAACTTAGTGTACCTGAACAAATAAAACTGGTTTTGGTTATTAGGTATATAAGAGCAAAACAAAACTATGTAGATACTGCAATAGAAAATCTCGGGCCTTATGCTGCACAAGCTGCTGCAGACGCCTTTGATGTTAGCATGGGTTATTTAGCTGGAGAAGCGGTCGGTGGAATTGCTACCCTTTCTAAGGGCGCGGGTAAGACAGATATATTGTCAGGTAAGACGCTAACAAACCAAACTGGAAAAGTAAATAATTATGTATCTGAAGTTAAAGGGAATGCTGCTGCTCAAGCAGATTTTTATGCAAAGAACCCAAGTAATGTGAGAACTTATTCAAACGGCACGGTTGTTGGTGATTTGCCAGATGGGACAACAATAAATATGCATCCATCGACTAGTCTTGGTGGAACCCCAACTGTAGAAATTTACAATCCTAATACCGGAATAAGCACAAAAATACGTTATTAAAGGAGACTAGCATGGAGAAATTGATAAATTGTAATATTATAATTGACATAGAATCTATAGAAATGGTATCTGGTGCAAATCAATATTTTGAAATGGTTTTTCTAACAAGTGAGAAAACGAAATATAAAATTATATTTGATTTTGTTTGGGACTTGAGATACTCAATAGAAAACGGCTATATTGATCGAGCCTCAAAGTTCTTGCATGAAGAGAGAGAAAAAAGTAGTGTGCTTATGATAGAAAACTCAGAATATGTAAAGTATTTTGAAGGCCAAGTATCGGGCACACGCCCTACAGCAGGCATTAGGGATTACATCTTATTTGACTCAGTTGATACGGTTGTCGAAGTTCTCACAATCAAGGAACCAGTGTTGATAAAAATTTAAATGTTTTTATAGAAAAAGATATAGAATTGGAAACAATTTGCTAGTAACATGCTGAGGAGGGGGTCGGCAATAACCCCGATATGTTCCTTAACAAATGCGGATTTCTATATAGCACAACCCCAGTTGTGACTCCATGGATGCAAATCCGACCCTGGTGAAAAATGTTCTCCGACCCGCATTGCGGGCTGATGTGGGCAGTGCCGGGGAAGTTTGCGACCCCGACGCTTTAACCTGCACAGTTTTCGACCCCATGGTTCACAATGTAAATTAAAGCGACATAGAACATTTTGCTCTGCGTTTCGAAGGGAACTACTCTTTCGTAGAAAGCCGTCAAATTTGGTTTTTGTTTTGCTGAATGAGCAAAACCTTAAGGCTGTTAACAAAACGCGACACAGCGGCACACAGTGGCCCACGTTGCCGGACAATGATATTAGTAAACTTGCCATCGGCATTAACCATTTGTGAGCCGGATAACGAGGGCATGTATGAAGCGCATAGCTTCTGTAGACTGCCGGTAACGAACATACAAATCGGCTTGTACCCTATGGTTCATGGTGAACCATGGATTTACAGGAAATTTGTTCTGTGGTAAAATTTGCGCCAGAGGGGGGTATAAGGGGGTAAAGCTTATCCTGTTCCCTCTCTTTTTCTTTTCTGCAGTTGACAGTTTTGATACAAGCGCAGAAATGACTTGCAATCCGTTTCAGACAGAGTTAACATCACACACCAAAGCAAATAACCTGTTTGAAACTGTGAGTCTTACGGTAGATAGGCTGTCGCGCCCTTGCCCTTTCTGAGAACGAAGGCTATCATCTGAGGTTGCCGGTACTCGGGCTTTATGTGGATGGCAGGATAAAAGAAGGGATGATATGCAGAGAAGAGAAAATTACCTCTATGTCGGTATGGACTTGCATAAAGACACCCATACCGCTGTTCTGGTTAATTGCTGGAATGAAAAATTGGATGTAATTGTTATCGAAAACAAGCCCAGCGAATTTAATAAGCTGGCAAAGAAGATTGATAAAGCAGCATTAAGACTGAATTTACTGCCGATTTACGGCTTGGAAAACGCCTACGGCTACGGAAGAAGCCTTGCGGTATGGCTCATTGAAAAAGGCTAGACCAAACAAAGGGACGGTTCTCTTGTTTGGTAAAATAAGAACTGGTATGATAGGGAAAATAGAAAGGAAATTAATATAATATGCCCAGACATGCCAGAGAAAAGAGCGAAACTGGAATCTATCATATAATGGTGAGAGGAATAAACAGGCAGGAGATATTCCATGACGCAGATGATTATCAAAAATATTTAGATACACTGAGCCGGGTAAAAGAGGAAAAACATTTTCAGGTACTCGGATACTGCTTGATGACCAATCATCTGCATTTATTAATAAATGAGGGAAAATCCGATATATCAGACATAATGAAACGAATCGGGGTGAGTTATGCCTATTGGTACAATTGGAAATACCAGCGAAATGGGCATGTTTTTCAAGACAGATATAAAAGCGAAAGCGTAGAAGACGACGCTTATCTGCTTACAGTTATCCGTTACATACATCAAAACCCAGTGAAAGCAGGAATAGTAAAAAGACCGGAAGAATACAGATACAGCAGCTGCCAGGATTATTACAACGCAAAATACCAGCATACAGGATTAACCAACCCAGAATTAATCCTGTCAATCTTTTCTGCCAACCAGCAGCAAGCTGTAGAAAAGTTTAAAGAGTATAACAGCGAACAGAGTAATGAGAACTGTCTGGATGATGAAGTTCAGAAAAGAAAAAGTGATGAAGAAATAAGAGAAGAGATAAGTAAACTGCTCAAAGGAAAGCCGGTAACAATTTTGCAGCAAATGGAAAGAGCAGAGCGGGATGAAATACTGCGTGAAATCAAAGGAATACCAGGCGGTAGTTTACGGCAAATAGCCAGGATAACCGGACTGGGGCTATTTGTAATTCACCAGGCTTAATTCAAAGGAAAGAATTAGCAAACAGCAGAACCGTCCCCCTGTTTGCACAATAAGATGAAAGACAGATCAAACAAAAATAGAAAGAATAAAAAATAGGAGGTAATGAGCTGGATGATAGAAATACTAAAAAAGTATATGTCGGTCGATTGTCCGGTAGCAATTTTTACAAATAGAAACGATTATGACAGGTTTGCTGTAGGTATTATTATTGCTGTAACAGCGGAGTATATCTTAGTAAAAAACATTAATTCGCGTGGAGAATTTGATGGATATTCTGTAACAAATACTTCCATGATTTACAGATTAGAATCTGATAGTAAGTACTTGAGAAAAATTAAAAAACTCTATGATTGTAAAAAAGGTGATGATGTTTTTAATATATGTCTAAATGGCAATCTGCTCATGAATATTCTGCAATATGCGATTGATAATAATGTAATATCCAAAATATGCATTGATGAGGATGCCAATGATATTGTTGGATATATCGACCAATTAAAAGGTGAAATAGTAAAAATAAACCAGATTTCTGATTATGGCGAAATTGATGGGGAAACAGTGTTTCGAATTGATGAAATATTAAAAATTGCTATAGCTGATTCTGATATTATAGACCTGGATTTGCTGTTTCGTTTTAAGGAAGGCAAATGATTGAAGGACGGTTTACTCATGTGTCAAAGGGGTCAGCAATGACCAAACTATGCTCTTTGCTAATATCATCTCATGGGTCTTGTCATCACTCCGTCATCACCAAATAAATCAAACCATATTGGGTAATATAATTTTATCTTTGAAATATAAGGAGGTGATGCCCATGAATAACACAAGAATGCCCAATAGACTTATAAATGAGAAATCCCCTTATCTTCTGCAACACGCTTATAATCCGGTTGATTGGTACCCCTGGAGTGAAGAAGCATTTGTAAAAGCAAAAACTGAAGACAAGCCGATTTTTCTTTCTATCGGCTATAGTACTTGCCATTGGTGCCATGTGATGGAACGTGAATCTTTTGAAGATGAAGAAGTCGCAGCGGTTTTGAATCGGGATTTTGTTGCCATAAAAGTTGACCGGGAGGAAAGACCGGATATTGATCATATTTATATGACCGTTTGTCAGGGGATGACCGGTCATGGGGGCTGGCCTTTGACCATTGTCATGACCCCTGATAAGAAGCCCTTTTTTGCTACAACCTACCTTCCCAAATCCAGCCGGGGCGGTATGAACGGAATGCTGGAACTGCTGCCGCGCATAGGCGCTTTATGGGCCGAGGACCGGCAAGCGCTGGAGGCTTCAAGCGAAGAAGTAAGTGCGTGGCTGCAAGAGACAGATAGAAGTGAAAGGCAGGCGGTCACCCCGGAAATTTTTGAGAAGGCTTATAAAACCTATTACCAGACTTTTGATGATAAATATGGGGGATTCGGACGGGAACCTAAATTTCCTTCACCTCACAACCTGATGTTTTTGCTGCGCTATTATTATTACACCGGGGAAAAGCAGGCTCTGCAGATGGTGGAGAAGACACTGGAAAAACTGTATCAGGGGGGGATCTATGATCATATCGGATTTGGCTTTGCCCGTTATTCTACTGATCGAATCTGGCTGTTACCGCATTTTGAGAAGATGCTTTATGACAATGCCCTGTTAGTTATGGCTTATCTGGAAACGTATCAGATCAGCCGGCGAGATCTATTTGCCAGGGTGGCAACAGAAGTCCTGGAATACATCCTGCGTGATATGACCTCTGCTGAAGGCGGGTTCTATTCCGCAGAAGATGCTGACTCTGAAGGCGAAGAAGGGAAATTTTATATCTGGAATGAAAAAGAGGTCTTGTCAATTTTGGGGCAGGCAGAAGGCAGCCGGTTCTGTGAAATTTATGATATAACTGACCGGGGGAATTTTGAGGGCAAAAATATTCCCCATCTGATCAAGTCAAAGGCTGATGAAAAGATCCGGGCTGAGACAGAAGCATCAAGAAAAAAGCTTTTTTCATACCGGGAAGCGAGAATACACCCTTATAAAGATGACAAAATACTTTGCGGCTGGAATGGGCTGATGATCGCAGCCCTGGCTAAAGCTTATGCAGTCTTGCATGAGCCGCGCTATCTTGATGCGGCCAGAAAAGCGATGGATTTTATTATGACCAGAATGTGCCGTCCGGATGGAAGGCTGCTGGCCCGTTACCGTCAGGGAGAAGCGCAGTACCCTGCTTATGCTGCCGACTATAGTTTTTTGGTCTGGGCCTCCATCGAGTTATATGAAGCAACGTTTGACAGCAGCTATTTGAAGACAGCGGTGGAGCTTAATGACGAAATGCTCAAATATTGCTGGGATGAAGAAAAGGGAGGTTTGTTTTTTTACGGTAAAGACAGCGAACAGCTCCTGGCCCGTCCCAAAGAAGCCTATGATGGTGCCATTCCTTCTGCCAACTCAGTTGCAACACTAAACTTTTTGCGTCTGGGTAAATTGACCGGGGATCATAAATTGGAAGAGCTGGCTCATCAGCAACTGGAAGTATTCGGAGAAACCATTAATGCACAGCCAACCGCCCACGGATTCTTTTTGACAGCAGCGATGTTTGCCTTAAAGCCAACCCGGGAAATCGTAATTACTGGGCATCTAAAGCGAGAAAAGACTGCAGCTATGCTAAAAGTGGTACGGGAGAACTATCTGCCTGATACGGTTACCGTTTTCAAACCGGCAGGGGATGGTGAAGCCATTTCAAGCCTGGCCCCCTATATAAAGGATATGGTGATGATCGACAACGAGGCTGCTGCTTATATATGTGAAAATTATACCTGTCAACAGCCGGTTACAGAAGCAGAGGGGCTGCGCAGCAGCCTGACCAGAGTGCTATAAGGGGGTGACCTCTAAGACAGGACGGCACTTGATCAACTATATTACTAGGTATGCATTTGTAAAAAAATCCTGCGGTTCAAGGCAGGATTTTTGTTATTTATAATTAAAAAGCGGGCAACATATTATAGATTTAAATAATGAAGCAGGAGGTTTGTCAGTGAGCAAGAAGTTACAAGTTTTATTTTTTATATTTATTTTATGCTGCTCTTTTATTGTTCACCCTTTCAGTACGCTGGCTCAGGAAATGCCACAGGAGGAAGCCGGGCTGGCTGAATTACCGATTGATAATACCGAATTTCCAGTACTTTACCTGAATGATCCGCTTTTGCACGGAGAAGCAGTCTGGATGCTGCAGGCGCGGTTAAAGGAGTTGGGCTATGATTTGACGGTCAATGGGATCTATTCGCCGGAAACCTGTACTATGGTCAGACTGTTTAATAATGCTGAGGGGCTTAAGGACAGTACTGTAGTAACCAGAGCAACCTGGGAAAAATTAATGAATTATTCTGCCACAGAGCCCTATCTGAGTGTTTTCGGCGATAAACCCCAGGGGAGTCAAGGGAGATTGCTGATCGTTATCGATATAGCAACCCGGAAATTAACTTTATATGAAGATGATAAAGTTATAAAGGAATACCCGGTGGCAGTTGGCAAAAGCAAAACTCCGTCACCACTGGGGGAATGGAAAATCATCCATAAATCACTGAATTGGGGCAACGGTTTCGGTACCCGCTGGATGGGTCTTAATGTTCCCTGGGGAATATATGGGATCCATGGAACCAATAAACCAGGCTCTATCGGCAGTTTTGCTTCCCATGGCTGTATTCGTATGTTGAATAAGCAGGTGGAGGAATTATATCCGCTGGTATCAGTTGGTACACGCGTACGGATAGTGGAGGACGGGCAGATATTTCCGAAAAACTTTACCCCGCAAAACTTCAGAAAAAAAGCCAGCGGGCAAAAAGTGGTGTATGTGCAAAGCAGATTAAAGGAACTCGGTTTTGAGTTTGATCATGCTGACGGGCGCTTTGGCAATATGACCGAACTGGCAGTAAAATATTTTCAGGCATGGCACTGCCTGCCGGTGACCGGTGAATTAAATGATGAGACTTACCGGGCTATGGGGATGATAGAGTAGGGCACTGCTTCCTGTTTGCCCGGATGCCGCTCCAATACCCATGCCCTTTTTTTCTATGTTATTGCAAGTATAAACGTTATGTTTTACCCTCCGCAGAACAATAATATGCCGGGAATTATCCTGTTTTTTCCGGCCCAACTTCCTGCGTTTATTTATAATACCCGCCCATATTACAAAAAGGCTATTATTATGCTAAAATTTCTTAAACTTATAAAAGGCTGAAATTATTTGAAAATTTTTAGTTGCCAGGTTTAATCCTGCAGTGTTAACATTCATAGGTACAGTTTATATTGAAATGAATACAATATCTTTAGAGGAGGATGGGCATGATTGACCGCGAAGAAATAAATTTCAAACAATTAATTGAAGAGCGGCAATGGCAAGTGCTGAAAGAAGAACTGAAAGCCGTGCCCATACCGGATATTGCCGATTTATTGATGGAACTGGATAAAGGGGAAAGGGTTCTGCTCTTCAGAGTATTGCCCCGTACCATTTCTTCAGAAGTATTTTCTTATATGATCCCGGAATTACGCAATGCCCTGCTGAAGGAATTAACCGATGAAGAGACCCGCAACCTGTTAAGCAATCTGCGCCCTGACGACCGTACAACCCTTTTTGAAGAATTGCCGGGGCAGGTTACACAGAAAATGCTTAATCTGCTCAGCCCCCAGGATATTAAGGAAGCTCGTTTGCTTTTAGGTTATCCTGAGGAAAGTGTCGGGCGTCTGATGACCCCGGACTATATTGCCGTACGTCCGGAATGGACCGTGGAGCAGTCTTTGCAGCATATACGTTTTAAAGGAAAAGACAGTGAAACTTTAAATGTCATATATGTGACCGATAATAAATGGCAGTTGCTTGATGCTTTGGATTTGCACCGCTTTATTCTCAACCCCCCGGAAGCATTGGTTTCTCAGCTTATGGACAATACTTTTGAAAGTGTTTCAGCGTTTGAAGACCGGGAAGAAGCGGTACATGTTTTACAGCATTACGACCTTTTCGTGTTGCCGGTAGTAGACTCGGAAGGAGTGCTGCTGGGAATCGTGACTGCCGACGATATTATGGACGTTGCAGAAGAGGAAGCTACCGAAGACTTTCATAAAACCGCAGCGGTGAACCCTTTGAAAAACACGTACCGGGAAGCCAGCATCTGGGAATTGTTCAACAAGAGAATCGGCTGGCTGATCATCCTGGTGCTGGTCAGTCTTTTGTCTGCCGGTATAATAGGATATTTTGAATCCACTTTGCAAAGCGTCATTATCCTGTCGGTTTTTATCCCTATGCTGATTGGCAGCGGCGGCAATGCAGGTGCACAATCAGCTACCCTGATGGTTCGTGCTCTGGCAACCGGTGACGTTGAAGAAAACCAGTGGTTTAAAACCATCAGCAAGGAATTGCTGGTTGGGCTTAGCCTGGGGGTAACTATGGGGTTTATAGGTTTTATTGTGGGCTATATGAAAGGCGGACATGAAATTGCCATGATTATTGGTTTTACTATGATGGCTATTATTATAGTAGCCAATCTGATTGGAGTCGCCCTGCCATTTATTCTCACCCGCCTGGGGCTGGACCCGGCAGTTGCCAGCAACCCGCTGATCGCTTCGATCGTAGATGCTACCGGGCTGTTCATTTACTTTGCAGTGGCTGTAAATGTTTTGCAGTTGGTATGAAAAAGAGGACTATTGAGACTTCTTCGTTATCCTCATAGTCATATCAGGGCTATACTCGCAAATGGTTATTTAGTTCAGTTTAACTTCAAAGCCCAGATCATCAATTTCGGCGGCTATTTTTTCCACAGTGATCAGAGTTTCTTCAAAATCTACTTCCACAAATCCCTCGGTATAGTGCGCTTCTGCTCTGTTTATCCCTTCAAGTTCCATAAGATTATCTTCAATGCTTTGTTTGCAGTGTCTGCAATTCATACCGGTTACTAATAATTTTGTTAACAATACTATTACCTCCTTGTTGCTTGTACTATTATAATTCTACTTAATTCAGCAGGGAAATACTACCTGCCTGATCAGATTATTGCCGTAAAACATAATGAGTAATCCGGCTGAGGCAATCTTAAAATAAGCAGCAACAATGAAGGGAATGCTGTCAATATATTGAATTAATACACTTAGGCCGGCTGGCTTGTGAACAAAGGGGAAAAGAGTGATAAATTGCTGATTGGAATAGATATAATAGATATAGACAGAGTTAAAAAAGCCGCTGAAAGGACACCGCGGTTTTTAACCAGGGTTTTTACCCGTCGGGAACTGGCTTACTGCTTAAGCAAAAAAAATCCGTATCCTTCACTGGCAGCAAGATTTGCAGCCAAAGAGGCTATAAGGAAAACTCATCCGCTGTTTAACAGCGGTATCCGCTATCATGATACGGAAGTAATTGTTAATGAAAACGGGCAGCCGCAATTGATATTGCATGGTAAAGCCCGGGAGAAGTTTGATGAGCATTTTAAACAGATGGCGTTAAGTCTGTCCCACGCTGATAAGCAGGCTATAGCGGCAGTTATTATTGAGGAGGGGATAAAATGAAATTGGTCAAAGCAGCGGAAATGCAGGATATTGACCGCAGAGCTGCCAGTGAATATGGGATCTTAAGTCTGGTGCTGATGGAAAATGCCGGCATCAGGACGGCGGAAATGGTGCCGGAAATGCTCGGCAGCGCGGCCGGCAAAAAAGTCATAATTCTGGCCGGCCGGGGGAATAATGGCGGTGACGGACTGGTGGCTGCCCGGCATTTACATAACAGCGCAGCTGAACCAGTAATCTTCCTGATGGGAAAAGTGGGGCAGTTAAGCCCGGACAGTAAAGTAAACTATGATATTCTGCAGAAAATGACCGATAGAATTTATCCTCTGACCGAAGACAGTCAGCGGGAGAAATTGAGTCTGGAGCTGCTTGATGCGGATATCATAATCGATGCTATATATGGTATTGGGTTTAAGGGTAGTTTGAATGCTTTTGAAACTGACATTGTTCAACTGATAAACAAAACAAAAGCACCGGTAATAGCAGTTGATATTCCTTCCGGAGTAGAAGCTGACAGCGGCAAAGTAAACGGTGAGGCGGTCAAAGCTGCGGCTACGGTGACTTTTGCCCTGCCCAAGCCGGGTTTGATACTCGAACCAGGCAAAAATCATACCGGTAAACTTAAAATTGCAGATATTTCTATTCCTGCGGCTCTGCTGCAGGATAAAAGATTGAAAACCGATCTCATCACAGAAGATATGGTGGCAGGCATGCTGGGGCCGCGAAATCCTGATGCTCACAAAGGGACTTTTGGACATGCTCTCTTGATCGGCGGCTCCACTGGTTTAAGCGGAGCCATCCTGCTGGCTGCCCGGGGAGCTATAAAATGCGGAGCAGGTTTGGTAAGTGCTGCCCTGCCGGTATCCCTGGTGCCGATATTCGATACTGCCTTACAGGAAGTGATGAGTATTCCACTGACTCAAACCAGTCAGGGGGCAATTTCGATAGAAGCTTTGCCTGCTATAGAAAATATTTTAGGGACTTCATCAGTTTGTGCTGTTGGTCCGGGCATGTCCCGGTACCAGGAAGCCCATGCCATAATACGGTTTATATTGGAAAGAGCAGGGGGCCCGGTCGTTATTGATGCGGATGGCTTAAATGCCCTGGCGGGCGATGTCAGTATTTTAAAAGAGCGCCAGGTTCCGGTGGTACTTACTCCTCACCCGGGAGAAATGGCCCGGCTTACCGGCAAGACTATTGAGGAAATACAGGCAGACCGTATTGATTGTGCGGCTCATTATGCCCGGGAATGGGGAGCTGTTATTGTACTTAAGGGTAATAAAACCGTTATCGCCGCACCTAAGGGAGAAATATACGTAAATATAACAGGTAACCCAGGGATGGCCACTGCCGGCAGCGGTGATGTGTTATGCGGAATCATTACCGGGCTCATTTCGCAAGGTTTAAAACCGGAGGCAGCAGCGGCAGCAGGGGTATACCTGCATGGCTTAAGCGGTGATCATGTTGCCGGGACAAAAGGGCAGCGGGGACTTATAGCCGGAGATTTACTTGAAGCATTACCCCTGGTGATGGCCCGATTTGAAAAAGTGTCATAAAAGTTTTACTGTATCTGTTAAAATTGATCTGGAAGCAACAAGAGAAAGAGGTGTTTAATATGCTGGCCAAAGACATAATGACTACTGACGTAATCACCGTTTCTGCGGATGAGCGGGTCGAGGCGGTAACCAAACTGCTTATTGATAACAAGATCAGCGGGATACCTGTAGTAGATAAGGATAACCATATTACAGGCATCGTTACCGAAAAGGATTTGCTGATTAAAGCTGGTGAATTAAAAGTGCCTTTTTATATTACTCTGTTTGACAGTATTATTTATTTGGAAAACCCTATGCGTTTCAGCAGCAATTTAAAAAAATATACTGCTGCCAAGGTCAAAGATATTATGACGGTAAAAGTGGAAGTTGTGGATGAGAACACTCCGGTACATGAGATTGCTGAGATCATGCAGAATAAAAAAATCAATCGCCTGCCGGTAGTCAGAAATAACAAACTTATCGGTATTGTTACCCGTAATGATGTGTTAAAGGCAATTGTGAAGAATAATGGATAATAAAAGGCCAACCTGGGCAGAAATAGATTTAAAAGCAATACATCATAATTTGCAGACCATCAGAAAAGCGGCGGTGCCAGCCCGCGTAATGGCAATCGTTAAAGCCAACGCATACGGCCATGGTGTCCATGAGGTAGCCAAAGCCTGTCTGCAGGAAGGAGTTGAGCATTTAGGGGTAGCCACTCTGGATGAAGCACTGGCTGTTCGCCGTGACGGGGTAGCGGTACCAATTTTAATTTTAGGGCCGGTCGGCAAAGAACACGCCCAGACAGCAGTGGATTGGAACCTTAGAATAACCGTTTTTGACCTGGCCATGGCGCAAGCTTTGTCAGATGCAGCGATTAAATCTTCTAAATCAGCTTATGTTCACATAAAATTAGATACCGGGATGGGGCGGGTAGGGTTTCCCCCGAATACAGAAACAGTAGAACAGATAGTGAATATTTCCCGCCTGCCGGGTATAAAACTGGAAGGTATATTTACCCATTTTGCCAGTGCGGATAAAGAAGATAAAAGCAAATCCCTGAAACAGTTGCAGCTTTTTAATGACCTGATTGCAGAACTTGAAAAACAAAAGGTGGATATCCCGCTTAAACATTGTTCGAACAGTGCAGCATTGATTGATTTGCCGGAAGCCCGTTTTAATATGGTCAGGGCTGGTATTATTTTATATGGGCTGTATCCATCACCTTATATAAGGCAGGAACTGTTCAAGGTTATACCGGCCATGACCTTAAAGAGCAAAATAAGCTTTTTAAAAAAACTGGCAACTGGTGCGACAGTAAGTTACGGATGTACATGGCAATGTAACCGTGAAACTACAGTGGCAACTGTACCGATAGGTTATGCTGACGGTTACAGGCGTCTGTTATCCAATAAGGCTTTTGCCGCAGTACGGGGTCAAAGGGTGCCGTTGATCGGAACCGTATGTATGGATCAGTGCATGTTTGATGTAACAGAAGTTGAAGGGGTCAGTGAAGGTGACGAAATAATCCTTTTTGGCAAATCCGAGGATTTAGTGACTGCTGATGAGCTGGCTGAAATAGAGGGAACCATCAATTATGAAATTGTATGTGCAGTCAGTTCCAGAGTTCCCAGGATTTACATTTCCTGAAATCAAGTAATTATTGGATTTGCGGGCAGGTATTCTTATCTCTATAATAGAAATATCAATTGATACATTTTTTTTATTTTATTCTGGAGGTGCTTGCTTTGCCAGCCTCAAAAAGGATCATTGTAACGGTTCCCGAAAGTCTTTTATCTGAAGTTGATTATATAACAGAATATGAGTGTAAGAATCGCAGTCAGATAGTCAGAGAAGCGATAACATTTTATCTCGGTGAGCGCAAAAAAGTTTTGATGATAGAACAAATGAAAAAAGGTTATTTGGAAATGGCTGAAATTAATTTGACGTTAGCCAGTGAAGATTGCGGAGTTGAAGAAAATACTCTGCGTAATCTGACACAAAAATTGTTGGAGTGATAATGAATATGATCAAACGGGGCGAAATTTATTTTGCTCAGCTGAATCCGGTGGTAGGTTCTGAACAGGGAGGCATAAGACCGGTAGTAGTTGTCCAGAATGACATTGGCAACCAATATAGCCCGACAACTATCGTGCTGGCTATCACCTCACAGATAAATAAAGCCAAATTGCCTACCCACATTGAGCTGAAAGCTGAAACTTATGGATTGGAAAGAGATTCGGTCATTCTGGCCGAACAGATCCGAACCATCGATAAAGGAAGATTGAAACAAAGGATTGCAGTTCTGAAAACAGAAACCATGAAAAAAGTTGACCAGGCCATGTTAATAAGTTTAGCCTTGCTCGAAAGTTAGTTACATATCGATAATACCGGGAGCAGTTTTTATGACAAAGCTGCTCCTTTTTTTATTGCCGGCGTTTTACTGCTGCGTATATTATAAGGGGTAAAACAAGAACAATTTGCCTGCTGTTTAATAGACTAAAACAAAGAGCAAGATATGAAGGAGGTAAATTTTTGCGGCCGATTATAGGGATAACTGGAAATTATGACCTTGAGGAAAACTTGCATTTCCTGGCCGAGGCATATGTGACCTCAATTAATAAGGCAGGTGCGGCAGCAATCATGATCCCGCCTGAGGAAGCCCGGCTGGATGATTATACAAAAATCTGTCACGGTATAATACTATCCGGCGGCGGCGATATAGATCCGGTTTACTTTAACGAAGCGCCATCATGGACTTTGGGTAATATAAATCCGCTAAGGGACTGGTTCGAGATCAAGCTGGCCAGGAAATGCTTGGCCATGGGAGTGCCTCTGTTAGGTATTTGCCGCGGATGTCAGGTTATAAACGTTGCAGCGGGAGGCAGTCTGATTCAGGATATTCGCTCCCGAATGAGTCATCAGCAAAAAGCTCCCCGCGATTATGCTTTTCATGATATATTTATTGACGAAGAGACTTATCTGTTTCAGATTTTGCGGAAGAACTCCATTAGAGTAAACAGTTTTCATCATCAGGCAATCAGGAAAGCCGGAGAGCAACTGAAGATAAGTGCCCGGGCGGAAGAAAACATAATTGAAGCAGTTGAAAAAAATGATCATCCATTTGCCATAGGTGTCCAGTGGCACCCCGAATGTATGAATGATGAAAATTCGACCCGCTTGTTTAAAGCATTTACAGAACAAGCAACAGTTTATCAACATAAACTGGATTCCAAAATGTATGCTTACCGCACTAACAGTCGGCTAAAATCATAAAATGATCAGGGGAAGGAGATTTACTTTATGCTGGTTATAAAAGGGGGGAAAGTCATTACCCTGGACCAGAGAGGCGTAATCGATAATGCAGTAATTATTCTGGATGGGCCGTTGATCAAAGCCGTAGGAGTAAATATCCCGGTACCGGAAGAATGTACATTGATAGATGCAGCGGGGGGATATATATTGCCAGGCTTCATCGATGCTCATACCCACATAGGTTTGGAAGAAGAAATATATGCAGTTGAAGGTGATGATGTCAATGAAACATCTGATCCTGTTACCCCTGAGTTACAAGCACTGGATGGTGTCAATTTCGCTGATCTGGCTTTTGCTGATGCCTTGTCCGGCGGGGTTACCCGGTCAGTAAGCCTGCCGGGAAGTGCTAATGTTATCGGCGGGCAGGCGGTATTATTAAAGCATTTGGCAGAGAGTGCCAGTGAAATGATTTACAAAAATCCAGCCGGACTTAAAGCGGCCCTGGGGGAAAACCCCAAGCGGGTTTATTCCCAACAGAAAAAAACTCCGGTTACCAGGATGGCCAGCGCCAGTTTACTTCGGGAAGCTCTTTTCGTTGCCCGGCAGAATATGGGAAAAAAAGATCTGGCCGCCAGGGAAGTATATCGGCAAAAACCTTTGCAGGCAGTCCTGGAAAGGAAAATGCCTTTAATGCTTCATGCTCACCGGGCCGATGATATTTTAACGGCACTGAGGATAAAGGACGAATTTGATATCGATATGATCATCCAGCATGGGACGGAAGCTTTTAAAGTTGCCGATGAACTGATCAAAAGAGACGTACCGGTATTACTGGGACCTTTGCTGGTCAATCGTGCCAAAGTGGAAATGAAGGAAGTGTCCTTTAAGAATGCTGTCAAACTTGAACAGCAGGGAGTAAAATTCAGCTTTATTACTGATCATCCAGTTATACCGATAAAGTATTTGCGGGAATGTGCGGCAATTGCTGTCAGAGAAGGATTGAACGAAGAAACAGCACTCAAAGCTTTAACCATTTATCCGGCACAAATATTAAAAGTCGACGATGAGATCGGTTCCATCACCGCCGGCAAAAGAGCGGACCTGGTAATATTTGACGGACATCCGTTTGATTTTCGCTCCCGGGTACGGCATGCGATAGTTGATGGAATTCTATGGGGGGATCAAGGTGAATAAAGGTGATGTGTACACTGTCTACCTGGATGGAAATGCAATGACTGTATGCGTGGTCGGTTTTTATAATGATGAACTCACCGGAGAAGAAATGGTGATCCTGGCGGTAGTAAGCCGGGAAAATATGGTGCATGTTCCGGTTGATGATTTGCAAAGCCTGTTTCCGGATAATAAATACCAGAATTAAATTTAGCTTCAAGAGGCCGCGATTAACGCAGCCTCT
>DAOPZM010000030.1:0-23607 GCA_035353375.1 Syntrophomonadaceae bacterium | reverse complement strand
TTCCCTTTATTCTGTGCGGATAGCGTCCAGGGCGCTAAGGTTCATAGCCCGGCGAGCTGGTGAGTAACCGGCAACAATGCCTACCATAGTGGAAAATAACAAGGCTCCTATTGCCAATACGGGCGGGATATATGATATTCCGGTGGTTCCTGCCATTCCCATGTCTCCCATCATACCCGGAACCAGATTATTCAATAACCAGGAAACCAAATAACTGAGCAGCAGTCCAATCAGCCCCCCTACCAGACCGATCAGGGCAGCTTCCAATAAGAACAATCTTTTTATATCAGCGATATCCGCCCCTAACACTTTTATGATTCCAATTTCTTTTGTTCTTTCATAAATGCTCATTATCATAGTATTAGTAATGCCGATGGCGGCAACCAGCAGGCTGACAGCCCCAATTCCGCCTAATATGGCCTGTAAGGTGCGGGAGGTTTTTTTCATTGATTCCAATATGTCGGTTAAGCTAGAGGCCATGTACCCCATTTCTTTAATTTTCTCCTGCACGGCAGCAACTACTTCGATATTTTCACATTTGACCTTGATCGTATCATATTGATTCTGATCATTTTCGTCAACGGAGCGTTCATTGCTGTTATTGCGTTCGTTTTTGCGGTCTTCGGCTATGATCTTTTCCAGATAAGCCATATTCATATAGGCGTTATAATCCTGTTCGTTATTACTTTGCTGCAGAATTCCAACCCCTTTTATTTCATGGGGCTTTGGCGGTTTATACTCGGGGTCTGTGCTGCCGGATGTTCGCTCGCCATATTCCATATCAGCTGTCAGTAATAGCTTGTCACTTATCAGGTCTACCTCAGGCGGCGTATCTCCCATTGGTCCATAATATTGATTGTTAAGGCGCGGATTATAAAAATTATA
This sequence comes from Syntrophomonadaceae bacterium, assembly GCA_035353375.1. Taxonomy (GTDB): domain Bacteria; phylum Bacillota; class Syntrophomonadia; order Syntrophomonadales; family Syntrophomonadaceae; genus UBA1368. Next base: position 22,722 of record DAOPZM010000030.1, on the reverse strand, counting down.
AGCGACCTGAGAGCCAAAAATAATGGCCTCTTTATCACTGGAAATAAGCAAGCGGCCTTCATCAATCGTAAAATCAAAAGCCTCAAGTTTTTCAGGGTCTACGCCTATTACCCCCACCTGGCCAACCATCTTGCCTGAAACAATTTTGTAATAACTGGTCTTTTGAGGCATAACTGCCTCTACTCCTGCCATTTTTTCGAATTGGGTTACGGCCTGGTCATTTAAAAATACCTCCTGCGGATTGGTACCTGTCATCTCCATCCCATAATAAGCAGGCTGTATGTCGATTATATTTAAACTGCCCATCTGGGATATCTGTTCCTGAAACTGCCTGTCCATAGCAATACCCAGCGACAACATGATTACGATAGAAGCAGTGCCTATCATAACTCCGGTTATAGTCAAAATACTTCTGGTTTTGCGTCGCAGGAGATTTTGCCCGCTCATGCGGAATAAATCAATTTTATTCATCGAATTCCAATTCCTCACTTAAACGACGACGGCGGCGTCTGATAACTATTACGGCGATAACTGCCAGCAAAATTATTCCTCCGGCAACTATAAGCCACTTAAGCCAGGGTTTCGCAGCCGGTTGCTCCTCAGGCATCATATCTGATCCCTCCATTGAAGGCTGCTGCATAATGGCATTGATCTGAAAGGACTTCTCTACCATAAAAGGCTGGCCGATATTGTCTTCATATTGCAAAATGATCTTTCCCTCAGCCACCCCTTCTTTTTGAGGAATTATGGTAACATCAAAGTAATTCTCTTTCCCGGCTTCCAGATTACCCAAATAAGCATTACCATCCTGAATCTCAAAGTCGCCTTCGGCTTTGACTATTAAATTACGAATAACACTTCTGCCGGTATTATAAAAATCAATGGATATTGCGGTCGGAATACCGACAAAAGCTTCATCCGGAGTCTCGACGTCGGTCACCACCAGGATAATATTTTGGTTGACCGGAATACTGATCAATTCTTTTTCATTATATTGCGTTCCCGCGCTATCCTGATACTGCAGATCAACACTAATATTGTAGTTGCCGTTTTCGGCATCGTTTTTAGGCTTCAAAGTAATATTTTTCTCGATACGCCCCCCGGCTTCCAATTTGTCTATGTAAAAAGAGTTGCTGCTTCCTACCGGCGAAAATACATCCCCATCCGAATTGATACTTACTTTTATATTGCCAACTGCCGTTGTGGCACTGGCATTGTAAAACGAAATGCTCAAGGGGAAAGCCAGACCTGGCTGCATGTATTCACCCGGAAAATAATAATTATCGATAATCAGCCTGGGGGTATACTCATCGTCCGCGCCCCCTTTGCCTGATACCGGCAGATAAACTACACTTTCCTGGGTATATTCCTGCCCATACTCGTCCAGATATTTAATGCCTAAATCAAGGGGATATGTACCCTTTTCCAGTTTGGCATCAGTATATAAACGATACTCTACCGCTGCGGTTCCTCCCTGGCTTAACTGCCCGATGTACTGCGCATCCGGCCATTTATCCAGATTGATCGTGTTAGTATTAAATCCGCTTAATTTAAACTCTAAATTTTTAAGCTTTAAGTCGCAGTTATTTTTTACCTGAATTTTGACCAGACTGCTTTGCCCGCTGGGCAGATTTTCTCCCGGAAGATCAACTCCTGTTACGTAAATGTTAGGCTGTTTATTGGGATTTTCAATCTTTACATTGATCACGTCACTTGCACTGCCGCTATATCCATAATAAGTTTTGTAATTAACCGTCACATTGATTGGATATGTTTTAGGTTTAGCTGTAGCCGGTACGTTTAAGTCAAAGGTTATAATATTGCGGGATTTAGCCGCCAGGTGACCAGCATACTCTGTAATAGACATTTCGTCTATTGAAAAGGGGAAACTGCCGGCATCTCCTGCCGATATGGAAACACTTATGTCTTTGGCATCAGTGTTACTGGTATTTTCAATAGGGATTTTAAGCTTGATTTTTTCTCCCGCATTGAAAACCGGCATCTTGGCATCCCTGCCGATAACAACATTGGGATTTTCTTCAGGTATTTCCCAGGGGTTATCCGAAGTATCAGCAGCAGCTATGCCCAGCAAGTTAAGGGTAAATAAAATAGCAAGTAATAAGATCCAACCTTTTCTTTTCATACTGTTTAGCTCCTCTTTATCAATTGTGATTGTTCAATATTGCCATCGAAAATATTTACGATTCGGTCAGCATAGCTGGCAATATTGGCGTCATGGGTAACCAGTACCAGGTTTTGTCCGTTTTCCCGGGTTATGTTCAGCATCAGGTCCATAACTTCTGATGTGGTGCGGGAGTCCAGATTACCGGTCGGTTCATCGGCAAATATTATTTTAGGTTTAATAACAAATGCCCGTGCAATACCGACCCGCTGCTGCTGCCCGCCGCTTAACTGGGTTGGCCTGTGCCGGGCATGCTTTTTTAAGCCGACCGCCTCCAGCATCTTCAAGGCCATCTTTTCCCGTTGCTTTTTTTCTATTCCGCGGAAGATCAGGGGAAGAGCAACATTTTCCATTGCAGTAAGCGCGGGCAGCAAATTATATGATTGAAATATGAAGCCGACGTAATGCTGTCTGAACCTGGCTAACTGCCTTTCATTAAGTTTTACAATGTTATGTCCGAAAAGTTCAATAGTGCCCCGAGTCGGCTTTTCCAATCCGGCGATCATGTTTAACAGGGTCGTTTTTCCGGAACCTGATGTCCCTAGTATACAGGTTATTTCTCCCTCTTCCATGATCATCGAAACATTATCCAGCGCCACTACCTTCTCCTCGCCTACCCGATAGACTTTACGCAGATTCTCAATTTTTACCGCTGACAAATCATACTCCCCTCCCTTCCATATATTATAAATAATAGCTGATTCAACTGAATTACTTACACTTATTATTATAAATTTATCTGCAAAACAGGGAAGCTTAAAAAGCTTCCCCGTTTCTGTTTTTGCTGTTTATATTGTTATTTATTTTGCCGATGTTTTAACGTTGGTTTTGCTGTGCGGACAGTTATCCGTTGTTAAGTTTTTTACCCGAGTTTAACAGCATTTTTACCGGCCAGGTACCCGAAGGTAAAGGCACGTCCATGGCTGTTGCCGGGAAGGTTTACACAATAGTCATTGGCATAGTAGCTTCCTGAAGCATTGCCGGCTGCATACAGGCCAGGGATGATATTCAGTTCTTCATCCAGCACCTGCAGCTGTTCATTGATTTTCAAACCTCCCAGGGTGACCAGCAAGGCTGTCCCAAGAGGAGAGGCATAGAAGGTCGGTTTTTCAATAGTGGTCAGGCAGGCTGCCCGTTTGCCGAAATCTTCATCAACACCTTTCCTGGCCAGTTCATTGTAGCGTTCCACCGTTTTCAGGAAATTCTCTTTGGGGACACCCATCTTGTCAGCCAGTTCTTCCAGGGTCTCCGCGCTTTTTATATAACCTTTTTCGATATAGGTTTTTACATTTTCCGGGTTATGGAAGCTGGTACGCATATCCTTGCAGGCTACAACTTTGAATGAAGGTGCTTCATCCGGCCATTTGGCATCCCATACCGTCCATCTGGCATTGCCGGGCTGCTGACGCTGAGCATTGGATAAATATGCGTAAGGCAGTTCTTCGTTTTCGTAACGCAGCCCTTTTTCGTTGACACTTAACCAGGGCTGGCGCATTAAAGCATCGGCAAGGATGGGAGCACCGGGTACGGCAAAATCAAAATACATCGGCGCATGGGGGAATTCATCCATTGCCGCTCCTATCCACATACCCATTTTTTGCCCGTCACCTGTATTATGGTCTCCGTCTACCATTTCATACATATTGGCATGCATATATTTGGTAGATGGAATGTAGTATTCCCGCATTTCCTGGTCAGAATTATAATCCCCTGAGCATAATATTATGGCTTTGGTTCCCACAAATTTCTTGTAGGCTCCTTTTTCACCGGCTATTACTGCTGTAACCCGGCCTTTATTATCTTTGCGCACCAGTTGAACAGCAGGGGTTTTATAGCGAATATCCACTCCGGTATCTATACATCCCTGTTTTAAGGTGTAGCGCATCGATGCTGTCCAGGGATGAGTACCTGTGGGTGCATCGGCTGTTGCGACTTCGCTGGGTTCCATCCTGAAGCTTAAGGTCGGAAACCCTTTAACTGTAGTCCCGGGGGTGACGGTCTCATCCAGGGGTACCGCTTTGGGCTTGCAGCCATAACCTTCAGCTTTGGCCATGATCCAGTCAGCTACCTTGCCGCTGTTTTCCGCCCAAAGTGAAACAACTCTCTGATTGCCTTTATATGCGTTATAACGCATGATTTCCTGTACCGCATCTATTTTGTTTATTTCGTTGTTGATCTGTTTCTGCAGCTTGGTGCCGATAGCGCCATAGTCATTGCCGCGGAAATTGACCCTTTCGGTTTTTTCCAGCAGTATAACCTTGGCTCCGTCCTCGGCAGCTGACATGGCCGCGCATAAACCTGACATGCCGCCTCCAACAACGATAACATCAGCGGTAACTGTTTCTTTAATGTCAGCATCAGCAATAGGATCCGGTGCTTTTAAAAAGCTGGGAGCAGCACTTTCGACTTGTGTCTCAGGCTCTGTTGCGGGCTCTTTTTCTTTGGGACTGCAGCCGATTATGGAACCGACTGAACCAAGTGCTACAGTGCTGACTGCCGCACCTTTAATAAACGCCCTTCTGGATACTCCGTTTACTTTTTCTTCGTTACCCATAAAATCTCCCCTTTCTTCTTTTCCTTGCATGCCTTTCGGCTGACTTATAACTGAATTCAACTGCTAATGAAGCAGCGAATACTTAAATCGACACATTATTATTTTTTTTAATACTTGTACATTCAGTATAACAATATCATAAAATATTTTCATTGGTATTTTTCATAAAGAACATGCACAAACCGGGACAAAGTTTCAGCAGTTGATAATCATACCGCATTTACGATTTAGAAGGAATTCTATTATAACATATAAAGACAATTGCTCATTTTTTGTCTATAATGAAAGAAAATCATCCTGTAGTGTCAGTCTTTTTGGTACATATTATCGGTTGTGTAAAACAAGCTTTGTGCAGTCAACAGAAGAGGACGATTTTTTAGGAGGTTTTTTATGAAAAGTAATGATACGGAAGGCAAAAGTTTCAGGGAAAAATATCTTAACAAAAAGGTAATACTAACAGTAATCAGTGCAGTAATAGTTTTAGGTGGCATAACTGCCGGGGTTCTGTTAAAAGCCAGTGAGAAGCCTTCTTTTTGCGCAACTTGTCATATAATCAAGCCTTACTATGAATCCTGGAATGAAGGGGTTCTGTTGGACAACAAGCATTCCCGGGAAGGTATCGAATGCCTCGACTGTCATCATCGTACTATCCCTGAGAAAGCCACGGAAGGTTTCAACTTCATTACCGGCAATTATTATTTGCCTTTGGAAGGGCCTCCGGGCGATAGAAAAATGTGTCTGGACTGCCACTCTGAAACAGGGGCTGGTATAAGCTGGAACGAAATTAAAGCTGCTACTGAATTCGGGGATTCCAATCCGCATAATTCACACAATGGGGAGCAGGATTGCAATCTTTGCCATCAGATACACGAAAAGTCAAAACCTATGTGCGCAGAATGTCATGTCTGGAGTTGGATGGATGACCTGGACGAAAGCTGGGAAGTACAATAAATAACAGCAATACGGAGATTATTGATCGCCTGTATAATTTGATTTCTTCAATGACGGCCGGCCTGGTTTTATTAGCTCTGATCGGTATAGCATCAGCTGTTGGTTCGAGCTTTTGGCCGGATGTTTTTTTTAAAACTTTGCCTTTTCGTGTATTGCTGCTGCTGCTCTTTATAAACATGGCTTTATGTACTATTAATACACTTAAAAGATTTTTACAGCATAGAGTGCAGATCAGCAAAAACTGGAGACTTTTATTAAGAAGCACCGGCCTTGTAATGCTGCATGCCGGCGTAGTGTTCATCCTAATTGGTGCCAGCCTTTATTCCTTTCTGGGGCATAATGTTCAGCTTAAGCTCCTGGAAGGTGATACAGCCGAAATCAACAAAGTTATTCCCACTGATAAAGCATTTTCAATAAAGCTGAACAAATTTACCATTGAATTTAATGAAGACGGATCTCCCTCGCAGTATTATTCTGAACTGGTAGTATCTGAAGCGGGAAAAACGGCTCTGACGAAAACTATCAGTGTCAATTACCCCTTATCCTATAAGGGAATTAAAGCTTACCAGATCAGCTACGGTTACCTGACTGATGTTCTTATCAGGGATGGAGATGCTGCTGAAAAAACGGTTCTGGCTGAAGATGGTGATTTTATACAATTTACCGCTACTGTGAGAGCCGTAAAGGTTTTTAAATATATCCCCAACTTTGACCCGGAACTGGGTTTGGAAACCAAGTCCGTTGAACCGGTCAATCCCCGGGTCGTTTATTCTGTATATAATGGTACTGAATTACTTGGAGTTGGGGCAGCACCGTTTGGTAAACCAATAAATATCGATGAAAACGTTACTATAGAATTTCAAAATGCACGACCCTATACGGTCTTATTTTTGAAGACAGACCCGGGGCTGCCGTTGGTTACCTCCGGAGGGCTGCTTTTAATGCTGGGGATCTGCATTGTTTTGTTCGGTCCCTCGGTTCGTAAAAAGGAAGTGTGATGAATTATGACTTCAATTGAACACCTTTTGGTTTATATTGTTCTGGGCTTCTATGCAGCAGCTTCAATAATATATTTTGCCGGTTATCGCTGGAACTGGCTGGGCATATTCGCTTTCTGGCTGGCGACTGCCGGATTAACCATCAATTTACTGGTCTTGATCAGCCGGGTAATCCAAAGCGGCCGCTTGCCGCTGACTAATGGTTATGAATTTCTGCTGAGTTTTGCGTTTATAACTGTTTTCATGTATATAATATATGAAGCAATCAGTAAGAATAATAATGCCGGCGGCTTGGTAATGCTGATCAACGCCCTGCTGATCGCCGCAATAATTATGTTGATGCCACAGCAAATCGGCCAGGCTGTACCGCTTATGCCGGCTTTGAAAAGCCCCTGGCTTACGGTTCATGTAATTACAGCCATAATTGCTTACAGTGCTTTTACTTTGGCAGCAGGACTTGCTATAATACAATTACATAATGCAGTATCGGCAGATGATACTTCAGTTTATAAAATTACAAGTTCAGGCTTTGCCATGTTGTCATTGTCGATCGTACTGGGAGCTGTATGGGCTGAGCAGGTGTGGGGCAGTTATTGGACCTGGGATCCCAAAGAAACCTGGGCATTGGTTACCTGGATCATCTATGCCATATATCTGCATCTTCACCGCCGGAGAGACTGGCGCGGCAATAATGCCCGTATTCTAGTCATAATTGGTTTTGTACTGGTTTTGTTTACCTTCTTTGGGGTGAACTATCTGTTACCTGGATTGCACAGTTATGCTTAGACAAACTGGTGTATAGATTTGCTTTTGTATGCCTTATTCTGGTTAAAGGAGGGAATGTTCATGTTTGGATTGATTGGAAACTTTGGCCCCTGGGAACTGGGATTTATTCTCGTTATTGTTCTTATCATATTTGGGCCTGGCAAATTACCTAAATTAGCAGAATCAATGGGAAAATCCATTAAGAATTTCAGGAATGCCAAAGCTGATGACGATGATGATGAATTATCCTAAAAAAATGTCGAAAAGAGGCTGCAATTTGACAAACTGAGGCTGCTTACAGGCAGCCTCAGTTTTTTGATTACTATCCTTCCTCCGGTATTTTTGCAGATAATGCTTCTGCCGATTTTGCCTTTAATTTCTTCAGTTCATTGAATACAAAAGCTGCCGTCAGCATAACTGCCAGACAGTCAGCAATAGGAGCGGTCCGCCATATTCCTTCGATTCCCCAATAATCAGGCAATATCAGCAATAATGGAATAAACAGCAGCACCTGGCGGGATAAGCTTAGGATAGCCGCCTGCACCGGTTTGCCAACTGACTGGAAATAAGTTGCCCCTATAACCTGAAAACCAACGATTGGAAACGCGGTAAAATATATCAGCATGGCATGCGAGGTCAGATTGGTCAAAGCTGTATCCCCCTGGCTGAATAATCCGGCCAGAGGAACCGAAAATAAACGAATGACTATAAATCCTGTTATTGCAATGCATGAAGCCACTAATACTGCTTTCTTCCAGGCTTCGATCACCCGACTATACTGTTTGGCACCGTAATTAAAGCCTATCAGCGGCTGGGCTCCCTGATTTATTCCCAGTATGGGCATGAAAAGAAGCATCCCGATACTCATCATGATGCCAATCGCGGAGAGCGCTAAATCTCCTCCGTAATGCATCAGAGCTTTATTCAGTATCACCTGCTGCACACTGGTGGCAAACTGCATAGCAGACGGGGCAAAACCGATCGCCATAATACTTGAAATGATCGGCAACTGAGGCTTCAGGTTTCTTAAATATATTTTTATCAGGCTGCGACCGGACAGAAAATAGCTCAATACCCAGAGAGCCGCTACGGATTGGGCAATAAGAGTTGCCAGAGCCGAACCTTTTATTCCCCAGCCAAAAATAAAGATGAAAACATAATTTAAGATGATATTGATAATGGCACCTATAATTTGCGTATACATTGCCATGCGGGGATTTCCTTCCGCCCTGATAAAGTTGTTGGCTCCCATACTGAAAGAGATAATGGGCGCCGCAAACATGATTATGGTCACATAATCGCGGGCATAAGGATAAACTGCGGCACTGGAACCTAAAGCAGTCAATATCGATTCAGAAAAAATGAAAAATATACCGGAGAAAAAGACTGGCAGCAAAATGAGCAGCAGCATAGCATTCCCCGCTGCCACCTCGGCTTCGGCTTTCTTCTGTTCACCCAGGCGGATCGAAATCAAAGCTGTGGCACCGACCCCGACCAGAATCGATAAGGCCATAATTATAGTCATGATCGGTAAAGCTACTGCTGTAGCCGCCAGTCCCAGTGAACCGACTCCCCGGCCTACAAATATACGGGCAACAATATTATATAAAGCGTTTACTACCATACCAACAATAGCCGGGAGAGAAAACATCCACAGCAGACGTCCGATACTCTGCTTCCCCATAAATTGAGAACTGTCCATAAAAAAACTCACCTTATTTCAAATCATGCAAATTACAGCTTAGATAACCGACTGAAGAGTCAATGGAAATAGTATACTATTGTTCAGGAAAATATAACAGTTTTTTTTGACCCGGTACTTTAACCCCGACCCTGACTTTGCAGCAGGAAACAGTAATACATATGGAGTAATATTAGCATAATTAAATGGCTGCAACTTTTACTATTGAAGTTGATCCGGCCTTTGTCAGCGGTATTTTTATCGGTCAGGGAAACGCTGTAAACATAAACTTCATTGTCTGAGGAGGGAACTGAATGCAAAATAAAATTGACCAAATCGCGAGTTTGATCGCCAATTCCAGAAAGACAGTGGTCGTGACCGGAGCGGGTATCAGCACTGAAGCCGGCATTCCGGATTTCCGCGGTGAAAATGGCATCTATCGCAAACTGGGTGAAGACAAGGTCATGCGGATAATAAATATCGATACTTTTCGCCAGCATCCTGAAGTGTTTTATGAGTTTTACCGTGAACACTTTGTTCTGGCCCAGGTTGAACCAGGCAAGGCCCATTATATTCTGGCCGATCTGGAAACCCGGGGTTATGTACATTGCATCGTTACACAAAATATTGATAATCTGCATCAGAAAGCCGGCAGCAAAAACGTTATCCCCGTTCACGGTACTGCTGACCGGTTTATCTGCCAGAAACTCCGCTGCCAGTCAGTTTATGATGCCCAGACTGCTTTGGGCAGCGGGGAATTGGTGCCGCACTGCCCGAAATGCGGAGGGATACTTAAGCCTGATGTGGTTTTATTTGGCGAGAATATTTACAATTATATGGATGCTCAGGAAAATATCCTGTCAGCGCAGCTTTTAATAGTCATCGGTTCATCTTTGACAGTATATCCTCTGGCCGGTTTTGTCAGAGCTTTTGATTCCTTGTCTCAGGATCTGGTCATAATCAATAAAGGCCCTACTTATATGGATCATGCCGCCAGTATCAAAATTGACACCGGTACTACCGGCGCGGTGCTCGAACAGATAGCTGCGCAGCTGCCAGGCAGATCGTGATCATGACCATATGGATGGATCATCTTTAAATACTTCCTTATAATAATATATAATTAATGCAGGATGATTTTAATAATCATAGTATTTACCTTCTGACATCTGCTCTGTTTAAAATAGTAGTAATCGCAGCTGATTCGAAGAAACGGAGGAATTTAAATGTTTAATTTTGATTTTTACAACCCTACTAAAATAATGTTCGGTCAGGGAAGAATTGCCGATATTGCCGGCGAAATTCCGCGGGATGCCCGGGTTTTAATAACCTATGGCGGTGGCAGCATAAAAAATAACGGAGTTTATGATGAAGTCAAGGCTGCACTGGCCGGCTATGATTTGACCGAATTTGCCGGTATAGAGCCTAATCCTTTGTATGAAACGCTGATGAAAGCGGTGGCACTGGTAAAAACTAATAAAATAGATTTCCTGCTGGCAGTTGGCGGTGGTTCGGTCATTGACGGCACCAAATTCATTGCTGCTGCAGCAAGATATACCGGAGACCCCTGGGAAATCATTTTAAGCAGAGGAACCGTGGTCAATGAAGTGCTGCCTTTAGGTGTAGTCCTGACTTTGCCGGCTGCCGGTTCTGAGTCAAACCATCGGGCAGTCGTTACCCGCAAGTCCATGAATGCCAAAATATCTTTTTACAGCACCTTGTTTTTCCCTCGCTTTGCGGTTTTAGACCCGACTAAAACTTATTCTCTGCCCACGGCCCAGATAAGCAACGGGGTCGTTGATGCCTATATGCATGTGCTGGAACAGTATCTGACCTATCCGGTCAACGCCAAGGTGCAGGAACGTTTTGCCGAAGGCTTGCTGCTTACCTTGATTGAAGAAGGCCCGAAGGCTTTAGCTGAACCAATGAATTATGAGGTGCGCTCGAATATAATGCTGTGTGCCACTATGGCCTTGAATGGTCTGATCGGTTCCGGTGTCCCCGAAGATTGGTCCACGCATATGGTTGGACATGAATTGACTGCTTTGTATGGTATTGATCATGCAGCTACATTGACTGTACTGCTGCCCGGCATGCTGAAGGTACTGAAAGAAGATAAACGGCCCCGGCTCCTGCAATATGCCGAGCGTATCTGGGGACTTAAGGGCGCCGATAAGGATGCTGTTATTGATGCTGCTATCGAAAAGACCCGGGAGTTTTTTGTGACTATGCAAATGAAAACCCGGCTCAGCGATTATGGCTTGACAGCAGATAATTTTCCGGAAATCCTGTCCAGTCTGAAAGCACACAATATGGTGAAGCTGGGTGAAAGGAAAAATGTCACCCCGGACCGAGTCCGCCAGGCCCTGGAATTTTGCCTGTAAAATAACATACCATGAATAACGAAGCCGGAAAGATCTTTCTTGCCGGCTTCTTTTTATCTGAATCCAAATCAATATTTTTGCCTTTTAACTAAATACCTAAAAGTTCTTTGGCATTCCTGTAAAATATTTTATCCTCCAGTTCCTGGTCTCCCCGGCAGGCAACTTTAACGATCCTGATATGGGGAGCGCGGCTGCCGAAAGGCCAGTCCGAAGCATACACCACTTTATCAGGGCCAAATATATCAACTAATTTACGCACTATTTCCGGTGACTGAAAGCTGGTTTCCGCCCATACATTAGGCAGTTTTGCCATTCTGCGGCATACTTCATTTACCCAGAACAGGCCGGAATGGCCGATGATAAAATTTATCCCCGGAAAATTCCGGACTACTTCTTCAACATATTTTACTTTGCCAAACGCCGGTGTATTTTTGCTTTTTTCCCTGCCCAGGTAATATCCTGATGGCCCGGTATGAATCAATACCGGCTTTTTAAGCTTTTCAAAAGCCTGCAGTGCCAGTAAAGTGCGATCATCGGTCAGGGAAACATTCTGGATAATGGGATGCAGTTTTAAACCCATGGCTCCGTTGGCAACATCCTGGCTCAGTTTGGCGGCTGCATCTTGTTTCCCGGTAAAATCAACGCTGGTAAAAGGAATGATGCGGGGCTCCTGTTTTTTGGCCTCAGCCAGATCATCGAAAGTTACATAAGGCGCGATAGGAAGACAAACAGCATAATCGATCCGGTTTTCATCCAGCGAACGCTGATAGTTTTCCAGCGTAGCAGTAAAATTGCGGGCCCGCTGCCCTTTGGTTGCCCAGTAATTGGTGATTTCGTAAATCAATTTTCCCATGCCAAACGAACGGTTCAATTGCGCTTCATTTGTCCCCTGCGGATCCCAGAGCTTTTCCATCACTACCCCGCGCTTATAAATAAGCTTGCCCCCATTGGGATATAAAATGTCACCCAGATGACCGTGAGCATCAATAATCATGAATTAAAATTCTCCTTTCACTAAGAGCATCCCGCTCCTTAAGCCTGACAATAATGTTCCGTCACTTTCATGATAGTTTTAATATACTGATTGGGTCAATAGCAACCGCTAAGCATTTACTTAATCTTGCAATACAGATCTGCCAGTGGTAAGCTTTTCCTAAGCATTTCTTGCCTGTTGCGCTTTTCAGCTTGCATATAAATTTAATATGAAGGGTTTGATTTTATGATATCGGAAAAAATGCAGGAACAGGTAAAAAACAGTTCGATCATCCGGGCTATGTTTGAAGAAGGTAAAAGACTCGCGGCCATCCACGGTGCTGACAATGTATTTGATTTCAGTTTGGGAAATCCAAGTGTTCCGGCACCAGAAGCAGTAAAAGATGCCATCCTGGATATCATAAATAATGAAGCTGCCATGAGTATTCACGGTTATATGAACAACTCCGGCTATGAAGATGTCAGAGCTGCTATTGCGCAATCTCTCAATAACAGATTCGGCACGGTTTTTTCCCAGGACAATATAATTATGACCGTTGGTGCTGCCGGCGGAATAAATGTTATATTCAAAACTTTGCTTGACCCCGGCGACGAAGTCATTGCATTCGCACCTTTTTTTGGGGAGTATCGCAGCTATGCAGCCAACTTCGATGGCAGGCTGGTTATTATATCCCCCAATACCGTTGATTTTCAGCCTAATCTTCAGGAGTTTAAAGAGAAACTCTCCCCCAGAACCAAAGCAGTAATAGTTAATTCACCCAATAATCCTACCGGAGTTATTTATTCGGAAGCAACCATTAAAAATCTGACTGCCATCTTAGATGAAAAACAAAAAGAATATGGATCTGACATTTATCTGGTTTCTGATGAGCCCTACCGGGAACTGGCTTATGATAATACTGAAGTCCCATATCTGACCAAATATTATGCCAATACCATAATCGGCTATTCTTTCAGTAAATCGCTTTCGCTGCCGGGAGAAAGAATCGGCTATTTGGTGATTCCAACCGAGGCGGCTGATTACGAAAATATGATTTCAGCTGCCAATATTGCCACCCGTATTTTAGGTTTTGTAAATGCTCCTTCAATGTTTCAGCATGTCATTGCCAGATGCCTGGAGGCCAAAGCTGATATCGATGTTTATAACAGGAATCGCGAACTTTTATATAATTGGCTTTTATCCTGCGGTTATGAGTGTATTAAACCTCAAGGAGCTTTTTACATGTTTATCAAGACTCCAATTGATGATGATATTGAATTTTGCAGCCTGGCAAAAAAGAAAAACATCCTGATCGTCCCCGGCACTTCATTTGGCTGCCCGGGATATGCCCGCATTGCTTATTGCGTAGCTTATAAAACAATTGAGCATGCATTACCCGGCTTTAAGGATTTAATTAATGAATGCCGTTAGCTTTAACCTGAAAGAGAATCAATTGGTACCGGCGATTGTCCTCCTTAAGTCTCGTTCTTAACCTTGGTATTTTTTAAATCCTCCCTGAACAGTACAAAGATATTTTTTAAGACAAGAAGGAGCATGCGTCAATATTGACGAATTATTTTGAATAGAGTATATTTTTTTACTAAATCAGCGGAGGATGTCAAAGTGACTGTTAATAAAAAATGGGTACAGATAACTGAGGATGATATTCTGGAAGCCAATATAAATAAATATAACGATGATGATATCATAAAATATTATACTGAGAAAGTTGACCCTAAGTTCACATATATAGAATATCAGGTAATCTTCAAAGCCGTCATGGAGAAGCTGTCCAAACGCCTGGGAAGAAATATCAGAGCAGTTGATATGTGCGGAGGAGCTGGTAAAGCAGCATTTATAATGAAACAATGTGACCCTTTAAGTGAAATTTCCCTGGTCGATTTATCAGAAAAAATGCTGGAAGTAGCCCGCGACAGGATGATGCAGGAAGGCGTGGGCGATATAAGGCTTATTAAGACAGATGTTTTTTCATTTCTGGAATCGGATGAGCAGCACTACGACCTGATCGTTTTTTCTTCTGCTATCCATCATTTCAAAGATCCGATCAAATTGCTGATTACGGCAGCAGAAAAACTTTCTCCCCAGGGATGTATTATAACCATTGCTGAGCCTACGACTATCATCAAAACTACGCGTTTCAAAATTATGACCTTTATTTTTGGACATAAAGAATATAAGCAGGACGTAGTGAAAAGCTGGATCAAATATATTATGACTTTGGGTGAATCTTGGCCGGCAGAAGATGAATTTGCTGATATTGCAGAATATCAAACTTATAAAGGGATCGATGACCGGGCATTATCTTCTCAGTTGAGTTCTGCCGGTTTAAATCCCCTGGTTCATTTGCGCTATCCTTCAGGTGACCCTATTATGCTGAAGGTCATGCCATATATGGGGCTTAACTGGTCGTTCGGTATGGTTTTGAAAAAAGGCAGACACCCTGAAGACAGAAGATTATCCACAGAATTACAAAGTATAATCAAAGAAGAACTTCCATTTAAAATTAATTTTCTATAAAGACTATTCCTTTCATTCCGCCATTATATCCCCCTGCTATTTTTTCTGCTGCGATAAACCCCGATTTTTCTGTAAAACAGATGCCCCAACCTGGTCATCATAATATAAAAAATTACTGTATCCCATTTTAATTTATAGAATTTTCACAATAAAAGAGGAATTTTTGTTGTTTTAGTAGAATTCGCCAATATTTGATAATATTATCCATTTAGATAAGACAATATAAAGGAGTATGATTATGCCATTATCGATCATATTTTCCCTGATTTTTTTGTTTGCTTTTGCCGTCTATATCTTGTTGGGATTATATGCCCTTTCTCTCAATCCGAAAAATATAATGAACCGTCTTTTTTTTACTTTCTGTATCGTGTTATGCATATGGACTTTTGGTTATTCTATTGCTGCATCCGCATCGGATTATGAAACAGCCCTGCTTTTTCATCGCATATCATCTGTTGGCTGGTGTGGTTTGTTTGGCCTTCAACTTCATTTTATTATTATCCTTATCGGTAAAAAGCGGATACTCCAAGCGAACCCCTGGCTCTATCTGCTTTTGTATCTTCCCGGTCTGGTTGCACTATATCCCTTCGGTATTAACGGCAAGCTGGCGGAGAATCTGTATGTTCTTGTCAACACAACGGTAGGGTGGGTCAACATGTATCCGCTCAATGGCTGGAACTTGTATTTTGTAACGTATTTTGTCAGTTATACTATTGCTTCAATCTTGTTGCTTTTTAAAGGGGCAAAAGATTCGAATGACCCTGCTACAAAAATAATTACATTAATATTGGGTATTGCTTATTCACTGGCATTATTAATAGCAGTGCTGACAGAAGTTATCATTAACAGCCATACATCATTCATTATTTCTCAAATGGCACCCGTGGCTGTGTTGATGCCTGTTACGGTTATTTATTATGCTATCAGAAAATATGGCTTTATGGGACCGGCCAAAATCCAGGTAACTGAAACGGGCAGAATATTAAACGAGGTCAATCTTGTCAAATATTATCAGAATATATCACTTGCATTTATCCTTGGCAGTATTCTGGGTTTTGCATGCCTTTATTATTTCAATCATGAACCTTTGACTTCAACACTTATGTTTAGTTCCATGCTCTTCCTGTTTGGGATAATAATTCAAATGCTTTCATTTTTACCCCCGAAAAATAACCTGCGGGAAAACATTTTTACTCCTCTTCTGGCGTTGTCCGTCCCGCTTATCAGCCTTGGCTTTTTAGACACTGCAGCTGCTGTTGTATGGGCGATACCTGCTATAATGGTCGTTATGTCAGTCGTCTTCAATAAGCGGCGAATGATGCTGTTGTTAGGGATTTCTATAATACTTACGCAAATATGGGTATGGATCAAAGCTCCGGCAGTCACAGTAAATGTTGCTGGTGCAGATCACTTTGCCAGACTCGGCATCTTTATCCTGCTTCTTTGGTTGGCCAACTTTGTCAATCGAGTATATATCCAGCGCCTGGAAGAAAACGAAGCTCAAATCGGTTTCCAGAAGATAGTTTCTCAAATATCTGCCAGTTTTGTCAATTTAAATGAAGCTAACATAGCTGAAAAAGTCAAGGAAATGCTGCGTTTGAGCGGCGAATATTTTCAGGCCGACCGAGCCTATTTTTTCAGCTTATCACCAAATCTAAAAACATTTGAATGGTGCAACGAGAACATTGAATCGTCATGCAAATCAATTCTTAAGATAACCGCCGAAGACTTCCCATGGTGGATGGATCAGATGATGAAGAAAAGTGTTTTAAATATAATAAATGTTGAGGATATGCCCGCCGAGTCTACTGAAGAAAAAGCTTTGTGCCGAAAACATAATATTCAGTCGCTGGTTTCCATGCCAGTAACTTACAAAGACAAAATCCTGGGAAATCTTTTCTTTGCTTCAGAGAAGAAATCCTTGATCTGGCGGGAAGATCATAAGGAACTGCTGCAAATCCTGGCCAACCTTTTGAGAGATGCACTTGTAAAAGTAGAAACTGAAAACGAAATCAGTTATCTGGCGTTTTATGATGGGTTGACCGGCCTTCCCAACCGCACCTTATTTAAGAACCGTCTGGAACAGGCAATTCATCTGGCCAAGCGAACCGAAAAATTCATTGGGATCGTTTTTATTGACCTGGACTCATTTAAGGCAGTAAATGACTCGATTGGACACGATGGCGGTGATGAGATCCTGAAGCAGGTAGCATTGAGGCTAACAAGTTGTTTACGCAAACAGGATACTGTAACAAGGTTTGGCGGCGACGAGTTTTTAATTATGGTCACCCAACTGGAACGGACTGAAGATATCCATAAGGTTACGGAAAACATCATGAAGACATTTTTGCAGCCATTTGCCGTTAATCAACAGGAATTTTTTATTTCAGTCAGTGCTGGCATAGCTGTATATCCGGAAGATGGTGAAGATGCCGATACCTTGACTAAAAACGCCGACCTGGCCATGTACACATCCAAGGATAGAGGCAAGAATCAGTTCACCTTATGTTCACCATTTATGAAGGATGATGTGCTGGCAAACATGAGACTTACCAACAACCTTTACCGGGCACTGGAAAAAAATGAACTGTCCCTGCATTATCAGCCGCAAGTAAGTTCATTAACACAATCCATTGTTGGTATTGAAGCATTACTTCGTTGGAATCATCCGGAGTTAGGAGCTATTTCACCCGTCACCTTTATTCCAATAGCAGAGCGGACCGGCCTGATCAAACCTATTGGCCAGTGGGTACTCCATACGGCATGCAGCCAGGGCAAGCTGTGGCAGGATCTGGGTCTTCCGCCTATACGCATAGCTGTGAACCTGTCCGCTGATCAGTTCCATAATTCGGATCTTGTAAGCATTGTTGCCAACACACTGAAGGAAACCGGACTGGAAGCCAGATACCTTGAGCTGGAAATTACTGAAAGTGCTGCAGTTAACGAATCAGCAAATGTTACAGAGGTCCTGCACAAGCTAAAGGAGCTTGGAGTGACCATTGCTATAGACGACTTTGGAATCAATCATTCTTCATTGAACCGCTTGAAAACATTGCCTGTGGACCGGCTTAAAATTGACCGGCAGTTTGTCTTCGGCATTGAAGAAGGGAGCAAAGATGAAGCGATTGCCAAGACCATCATTCAACTGGCTAAAAACTTGAAGCTTAAGGTGATTGCCGAAGGGGTCGAAACAGAATTGCAGTACAAATTTTTCACCGAGCAAATGTGTGATGAGATCCAGGGCTACTACTTTGGCAGGCCCATGCCGGCAAATGAATTGGAATCTATTCTTGTTAACAAAGCAGCAATAAATTAAATCAATCCTGACATAATAGTTGGACCTTTAGTTATCGGTAATATATATTTATTGTTCTAATATAGCAATGACGTAAAAACGATCATGTCGTCTGCAATAATATCATCAGTCAGGCAGCGGCAGATGTTACCTCCTTCAGCTTTTGTTCTTAAAAATTATCCTCTTCTTTAATCTTCCCGCGAAAACTTGTTGCTCCAATTATAAGTAATGATAAATATCTTATTTTGCAAATCAGGCGCAATAAAATCTTTCTCAAAGTACTAGTTTGTTCCCTCTTATTTTTTGTAACAAATAGTTTATCGTTCCCCATTTCTAGTAATAATATCGTTTTACAGCAAATAAATACAAATTATTAAGGTCTAGTAATAAAACAAAAAAGATTAGTACCAGTGGTTATTATTTACTCCTTTTTTCATACTGAGGGGTAATAGAATTGTCATATGTTATAAATTATATTTATCAAAGTAAACAGATTCAGAATATTGTAAAAATTGTTGCAATCAAATCTGTTTTTTTGTCGCAGCTATGATAAAGAATGCGAAGTTTATGAGCATATAATTCATTCTGCGAGATGCTCACTTAGGAAGGCATAATATACATGTATTTTCCATCTGATACTTTGATTACGAAGGGCGGTGCGTATTTAATCAGTCAACCGATACATAGGAGTTTAAAAGCAGCACTCATTAAGCAATTCTATTAATACCAGTCAATTCATTTTATAATCAGATTTAAAATTCTCAATCATTAATTCCTATCTTTCAACTTATTTTTTTACAGGCACAATGTATTTAATATGTTTACAAGGAGGTGCTATTTTAAGCAATTACTCTTTCCATGTTTTAAAGGAGTGGATGTATTTGAAAAATAAGAGATATTATAGCTTTATTTCTTTTTCTGTATTGTTATTAACCCTATTATTCATGATGGTTCCACAAGGTAATGCAGCTGTACAACTCAGTGATATAAAAGGACACTGGGCTGAATCTGCTATTCAAAAAATGGCAGATCAAAATATAGTAAAAGGCTTCCCTGATGGTTCCTTCAAACCGGATAATAATATTACCAGGGCCGAATTTGCAACATTAATCGTGCAGGCCTTTAAGTTGGAAAATAAAAGTGGAAAAGTTTTCAGCGATACCAGCCAGCACTGGGCAAAAGACTATATAGCTGCAGCCAATGCTTATGGTATTGTTAACGGCTATAACGATAGCATTTTTAAACCTGATAATAAGATAAGCCGTGAAGAAATGGCCGTAATGATAGTAAAAGCTGCGAAGCCGCAAATCAATTCGGAGTTTCTGGAATGTACTGACGCTGATCAGGTTTCGTCATGGGCCAAAAATGCTGTTGCAACAGCATATGTTAATAATATCATCGCCGGTATGCCGGACGGCAGTTTTCGCCCTTTGAATAACGCCACCAGAGCGGAAGCTGTCATTGTTTTGAGCAAAGGATTGGAATTTATCCTGCCGGCCAGTTTTATGCCTGCAGCAAACACTTCAGCAAATACTGCAGTAAATGCTGGTGTAACAGTAAACAGTATTTCAATACTAAGCGCACCTGATAAAGTAAACTATACTGCCGGTGAAAAGCTGGATCTCAGTGGTTTAACGGTAACTCTGGCCAAATCAGACCGAAGCACTAAAAATGTAGCTTTTGCTGATTTTTCTGCCGAAGGGATCACTGCCTCGCCTGCCAATGGAGCCGTACTGACAACAAACGACACTGCTGTATTTATCAAAGTTGATGGTAAATCTGTCAGCCAGAAGATAACAGTAACATCCTCTGCCGGCGGTGCCGGTGGTGGCGGTGGTGGCGGTGGCGGCGGTGGCGGTGCAACTACCATCGCTGTAACCGGTGTTACACTGGATGAGGAAACGCTCAGCCTGACAGTTGGCGAAGCAAACGGTTCTCTGGTTGCCACTGTTGCTCCTGCAAATGCAACCAATAAATCCTTAACCTGGTCTTCCAGCAACAGCAGTATTGCTGACGTCGCAGACGGAATTATTACTCCGGTCGCTGCCGGAACAGTTACCATTACTGTTACTACCGTTAATGGAGGATTCACTGACACCTGTACTGTCACCGTAAACGACGGCGGCGCCTCTCCCCCAGAACCAGATAAATCAGATCTTAAAGATGCCATAGATGCCGCCAATGCCAATGCCGATGCAACTGAAACAAGTACTGACGGCACTGATGTTGACCCCGCAGATAACTGGGTAACGCAGGAAGACATGGATACATACCAGGATGCCATTGATGCCGCCCAGGATGTATTTGATGATCCTGATGCGACCCAGGATGAAATTGATGCAGCCCTTGCTGATTTAAATGATGCCACCTCAGATTTTAATGCAGCGCAGCAAGCCGGAACCAAGCCGGCAGTCACAACTGACAAATCATCTCTTAAAGATGCCCTCGATGCAGCCAATGCCAATGCTGATGCAACTGAAACAAGCACTGACGGCACTGATGTTGACCCCGCAGATAACTGGGTAACGCAGGAAGACATGGATACTTATCTGGATGCCATTGATGCCGCCCAGAATGTTTACGATGATCCTGATGCAACCCAGGATGAAATCGATGCAGCCCTTGCTGATTTAAATGATGCTACCTCAGATTTTAACGCGGCAAAAGCAGCCGGAACATTCGCTGGCGGATCAGATGTAACCATTGACAATGTGACTTCCGAAAGCCGTACTTCACTGGTCAACTGGTACCGTTTTGATGTGATCGGTGATTATGATGAGATGGTGATCAAAACTACTGACGGTATCGACCTTGGTCCGGTCATGTCCAGGTCAGCTTTTGTTGCCGCCGGATATTACCAGGGAGGTGTTTCACCCGATGGCATTATCGTTATATATATTGACGACAAGGAAGCATGGCGCGGGACACCAGGCGCCTATACCGAGATTACTGATAAAACAGCTCTTAAAGCGGCTATCGATGCAGCCGATGCCAATGCTGATGCAACTGAGATAAGCATAGACGGCACTGATATTGACCCCGCAGATAATTGGGTAACGCAGGAAGACATGGATACTTATCTGGATGCCATTGATGCCGCCCAGAATGTTTACGATGATCCTGATGCAACCCAGGATGAAATCGATGCAGCCCTTGCTGATTTAAATGATGCTACCTCAGATTTTAACGCGGCAAAAGCAGCCGGAACATTCGCTGGCGGATCAGACGCGACCGTTGACAATGTGACTTCTGAAAGCCGTACTTCACTGGTCAACTGGTACCGTTTTGATGTGATAGGCGATTATGACGAAGCGCTGATTCAAACCTCTGATGGTACTGACCTGGGGCCGGTCATGAGTAGGATGGCATTTGAAGCTGCCGGATATTATCAGGGCGGTGTTGCTCCAGATGACATCATCGTTATCTATCTTGATGGTGTTGAGAAATTCAGAGGTATTCCGGATGCTTATTCCGGTTCCACCGTTTCAGTGACCGGTGTCACTTTAGATCAGGAAACACTTTCCCTGACTGCCGGCGGAGATACAGGTACCCTCACGGCAACAGTTGCTCCGGCTGATGCTACCAATAAGAATGTGAGCTGGACATCAAGTGATGAAAGTGTTGCCACTGTAGCTGACGGGGTTGTGACTCCTGTAGCAGCAGGTACAGCAACCATCACGGTTAAAACTGCAGACGGCAGCTTTACTGATACCTGTGAAGTTACTGTGGAAGCAGTTGTTGTACAACCGACCATCAGTCCTGAATCCTATGACTTAAACAAAAACGCTCCAGTAAATGATATCGCTATTGATATTACCTGGAACTCTGCTACCCAAGTTGATGATGTCATGTTAAATGTAGTAACTACTTCGGGCACTCCGATCCAACTCTCTCTAAATGATCTTGAGGCAGCAGGGAATGGTACATTCTATACTGTCGAAGGCAATGTATTGACCATCAAGAAAGAAATGATCGGTCTGTTTGACATGTTTGGTTATCCGTTAAGCGTTATTCCTGATGGATTCCCGATCAATCTGGACATCATCTTTGATGTAGGTCAAAAAACTTTCCTTATTACCATAGTAGATGGACCAGTTCCAACCGTTCCAGTGACCGGCGTAACATTAGATCAGGATACACTTACCCTGACTGCCGGCGGAGATACAGGTACCCTCACGGCAACAGTTGCTCCGGCTGATGCTACCAATAAGAATGTGAGCTGGACATCAAGTGATGAAAGTGTTGCCACTGTAGCTGACGGGGTTGTGACTCCTGTAGCAGCAGGTACAGCAACCATCACGGTTAAAACTGCAGACGGCAGCTTTACTGATACCTGTGAAGTTACTGTGCAGGCAGCTCCTGCCATTGTTACCGTTGAAAACGTCACTGCTGAAAGCCGCC
>DAOPZM010000029.1:7261-28595 GCA_035353375.1 Syntrophomonadaceae bacterium | reverse complement strand
TTTATTGTGTTTTTGGGGCAATTCCATTTTGTGTAAGTTAAGCTTTATGACATTGTGCAGACGACCCTGTCTGCCCCGGTGCTTCGCAGAAGAGAATTCGCCTAACCCCTAACCCCTAACCCCTAACCCCTAACCCCTAACCCCTAACCCCTAACCCCTAGTCCCTATCCCACCATGATCCTGCCTTCAGCATATCTCATGTCTGCGGGTTTTTTACCGTAAATCATCGAATAGGCAATGGTTAAGGGGCCCACTCGTCCTAAAAACATTGCCACTATGATCAGTAGCTGCCCAATGGTATCCAAATTAGGGGTAAGTCCCAGACTGAGGCCTACCGTACCAGCCGCAGAGATCACTTCAAATGCGATCACATTCAGAGGATAGTCATGACCAATGGAAATAATAAAAATCAAAACACTTATAAATACGAACGCCAGGCTAAAAACAGTAATGGCCTTCTGATAATCCCCAAATGCGATCCTTCTTTCGAAAACCTCGATATCACTTTTTCCGCGCAGATTACTGATAACGGCGAAAAAGAGGATGGCCAGCGTGGTGACTTTGATACCCCCGGCAGTAGAACCTGGTGCTCCTCCAATAAACATCATGAACATCATGAGAATCTGTGTGGGCAGCGATGAATCCGCCATATTTACCATGGTGAAACCGCAGGTGCGGGTTGCAGACTGTAAAAATGAAGTAGAAAGCTTTTCTCCTATGGTTAATCCATGAAGCAGTAGGTTGTTTTCCAAAGCCCAGAAGAGAAAAGTTCCGCCAATCACCAGGATGGCCGTGGTAATAAGGACGATGCGTGAATGAAGCGAAAGGCTGTGCTCTTTCGGATAATTGATCAATTCATAAACCACAATAAAGCCCAAGCCGCCGATCAACAATAAAGATGAAATGGTTATAGCCAATATCCCATCGCCGGTATGACCGGTCAGACTGGCAAAATTACCGAATAAATCAAATCCTGCATTGTTAAAAGCAGAGATGGAATGGAAAACCCCGAACCATAAAGCCTTTTTTAGCCCCATGGAAGGGAACCAGTAGACAAAAAGGACGATTGCCCCGGCGAACTCGATAACGAATGAAAAAATCAGCAGATACTTAAATACATTTACGATTCCGCCCAGAGAAGATTTATTCAAGGAATACTGCATAGTCAGGCGCTCTTTCAAATTGATTTTCCGTCCCAGGATAAAAGCCAGAAAAGCAGCAAAAGACATAATGCCCAGGCCGCCGACCTGGAAAAGCAGCAAAATGACTACTTGCCCGAAAGCAGTCCAGTGCGTTCCAGTATCCACCAGCACTAATCCCGTCACGCAAAGAGCAGAGGTAGCTGTAAAAAATGAAGTTAAGAGATTGGCCTCTCCATCGTTTACGGCAATGGGAAGTGACAGCAGAATACTACCTATTATAATGATCAACAAAAAACCGTACACTAAAATTTGGGCCGGATTCAGCTTCTCTAACATCACAAGCTCCTACTCGCTGAGATCAGCTAAATTATTGATATTTTTGTTATCCCCGGCGATGACTAAAATATCACGGGCATGGATAATTTGATCTGGATCGGGGGGAACTGAGATTTCTTCATCATGTTTAATGGCGATCACCGCTACATTCATTTTGGTTCTAAGCTCCATCTGCTTCAAGCTTTTATTGATAAATTCACTGGGGGCTAAAATTTCCACAATACTGTATTCTGAAGATAAATCGATTTGATTCATTATATTATGCACAAAAGAGTGCGCCAGCTTGATGGCCATATCCCGTTCAGGATAAATCACCACATCAGTACCGATTTTTTCTAAAACTTTTCCGTGCAGAGCAGTTTGAGCTTTGGCAATTACTTTTTTAACGCCCATTTCTTTTAGAGTTATGGCGGTCAAAATATTTGCCTGCAGATTATTTCCAATCGATACCACCACCACATCGAAATTCGAAATGCCCAATTTCCTGAGCACCGTTTCATCAGTAGAATCAGCCTGCACAGCATGGGTAGCGATATCAACAAAATCTTCAATTTTTTCCTCATCTGTATCAATGGCCAGCACTTCATGGCCCATGGCTATAAGTTCTTTGATCAGACTGCCGCCGAATCTGCCGAGTCCAATTACTGCAAACTGCCTTTTCTTGTTTTTCATGACATCGACTCCTGTATACAATTTACAAACATATCTTAGCATAATATAAACTGTGTAAATAGCAATAAAAACGGGTAAAAAAAGGGGCATACCTTAAATTTTATTTAAGGTACGCCCTTGATAAAATATTTTATCCGCAGGAAGTACAGGAATCACAACCGCCGCCGCCGGTATCCTGAACACTTTTGATATCCAAATAAATCCGGTTTTCGCTTTTAAATGAAGTCATCTTAAACGGTCCGTATCTATCAACTATTTTGCTTTCAGCAATAAAGCTGAGTCCTTCATGTTCTTCCACAGTATCAAGTTTCCCCGGTTCATCCAGAACCAGATCAAATGACATACCACCTCAGCCAATTCTGGCATTGATCCGCAGGTTGGTCGTATTGATATTCTGCTCTTTCATGATTTGTTTTAAATCAGCAGCTGTTTCAGGAGTTATTTGCAGCATCGTCATATTATCACCTCATATATAATATTTGCAGGGCAGCAAGATTTCATTCTTGGATATACCCTCTATGGGTATAATAACACGACTGCCATCAATTAACAATAAGAAAATATTTTGTTGTAGAAAGTAAAAAGTCGCCCTTTAATTATTCCCTAAAGTCCTATTTTTAATAAAATTAAAAATTTTTGTAGGGTTTTAAATTTATATGGAGAATATTACTAATTTAGTAGTCTTTTTGGTTTTGTGAACGTATTATCGAGATCGACTTTGTTAATGACATTTTAATTTGGTAATGAGCCGTATTTATTAAATTGGGAGGAGGGATCGGATCATTTTTAAAAGCTCGAAAGGGGAGGGAAGAAAAATGTACAGGAAGAAAAGAAGCGCATTCTTTTTATTGGTGTTTTTTGTGTTTTTCATATTTTCACCAGTAAATTATGCAGCGGCGTATACTGCTTCTGATGCTGCTGCTGAATTGGCTAATGTATACAAATATATTGATGTTAATGACAAACCATCAATTAGCAATGCACGGTTAGAGGCACAAGAATTATCAGATCCAGAATTAGATCTATTAACAGATGGCTTGGTTAATGCACTTTCACCATTATTATATGATGAGACCCAAAAAGCTGCAGTGCAAGAAGAGCTTCGTGGATGTTTTCGTGATCTGGCTCTGATAGTTTATGACGAAAGTACAGTAGAAAGTGATCTTGTTGACTACAAAAATGCGCATTCAGGCACTTTCCAAAAGCTATTCGGAACTTCATTTACAGTTGATGATTTGTATGGATTGCTATTGGCTATGCGGGAAGAAATGCCGAGAGTTATTTATCAATCTTCAACTTATGCTCAGGTTGTGGAATCTGGCAGTGATGCCGAACTCATCGCACAAATTCCTAATATAGCAAAAGATGCGGCTGTTAATGTACTTGCAAACCCTGAATATGAAGATTTCGCCGACAAGTTGGTTGAAATTGGCTGGACTACCCAAATGCTGACGGATACCTACATAGAAGTATGTAATGCTATCGATGATGAAAGCAACTCGGCCGAGTTAGCCCTGGTCAAAGCAGCCGTTCGTTCACAGATATATTTGTATCTTTGCGATAAAGACGAAAACATAATTGAAGAAATAGCAGCTGACGAACTTTCACAGCGCGAGGTAACAGTTCAACAGCCAGCTTATTTTCAGGCTTATATAGGCAGCCAGAATATTGCCAGTCCAAACTCTAATGCAAATGTTACGACTTGGTTTTTGTGGGATAGTAGCAATGCGCAAATTATCATTAATGACAGTTATCCCGGTGGACAAGGAACAACCTTGGAGTTAACTGGTGTTGTTGGCGATACAGGAACCATAATAGGTTATCGTGATGCTGGTATGAATGGAGACCCGGTTGCTGATTGGCTAGTGAAATTTGATGTGGCGGTGGCAGGAGAGGGCGTTGCGGTTGACGGAACCATCACCAGCTGGGACGATATCAATGATGATGCGATAGTAAAGCTTTACGACCCAACCTATTCGGATGCAGATATCAGGGCAGATATGAAAAATGGTACCCCTGTAAATGCCATTGAAAACGTAGCTACATTAGGAACACCGACTTACGATAGTGTTAGCAAGAGATATAACCAGAGTTTCAGTTTTGCTGATGTTAGTGCTGGAGATTATAAAGTGGCCATCTATAAGACGGGCAAATATGTAGTTAAAGTAGCGACAATTAGCATGGGTGTTACCAATATTGACACAGGAGCATTAAAACTCTGGCTTTATGGAGATGTGAATGATGATGGCATCATCAATAGTTCTGATCATCAAAGGTTATTTGAACATTTAAATGGAACGAACCTCCTTACTGGAGATGCACTACTAGCCGGTGATGTAAACAAGGATGAAAATACCAACAGTTCTGATCATCAAAGGCTATTCGAACATTTGAACGGCACTAACCCCCTAAGCTAGGAGATAGGGGAGTTTAAATCCATAAACGTCACAATGCCAAGGGCATTAAAGGTTTACTAAAAAGGAGTGGAATCATGAAACGACGCTATTTATCTATTTTGTTGGTAATGACCATGATATTTTTTGTTACGGGTGGTTTTGCGGTGCCGGCAAAGGGAGCATTGTTGCCCTACACTGCAACTTTAACCATAACACCAAGTCAGAGTGAAATTGATGTTACAACAGGTTCAGTTGATGTTATTTACACCTTAAAAGTAACGCCACCAGCAGGTCAGCATATAGGTGTTTTCAGTTTTGACTTGAAAGCACCTGTAGGTATGACTTTGTCCACAACAAAAGTTTCAACTAAGAACGGGGATGGTTATTGGATAAACAATGCTTTGTTCTTCCATGAGGATTTTAATCCAGGGGGTATTTTTGCCACTTTCAGCTATACACCAGTCCCTAATGGGTATTTTATAGGAAGCGGAACTACATTTGAACGCAATATGACAATTGAAGCAGACATTATGACCATCAAAGCTACCATTACCGATGCGAGCAAAGCAGGTAGCTATGCCCTGGTGGCTGAAAATCCTAATGTTGGACCAGATGGTACAGACACTTTTACATTTGATATTACTAGCACCCCCGCAGTAGTAAAAGATGGTTCGGCTGTAACCAGTGTAGAAGTAAGTCCTGCAACAGCAACAGTAGTCCAGGGTGGAACCCAGCAATTAACCGCAACTGTAACCGCAGAAGGCGGAGCAGCCGAAACCGTAACCTGGAGCAGCAGCGACGCAACTGGTAAGGTAACTGTTGATGGGGCCGGTTTAGTAACTGTGGCTGCAGATGCATCAGTTGGAGATTATACCATTACAGCAACCTCGACAGTTGATAACACTAAATCAGATACTGCAACAATAACCGTAACCTTAGCACCGGCAGTAACAAGTGTAACTGTAACACCGGAGACAGCAACTGTAGCCAGAGGAGGAACGCAGCAACTTACTGCTGTAGTTGCCGCAGTAGGTGGAGCAGCCCAGACCGTAACCTGGAGCAGCAGTGATGCGAACGGAAAAGTAACAGTCAGTGAAAGTGGTTTAGTAAGTGTTACTGCAGATGCATCAGTCGGAGATTATACAATTACAGCGACCTCGACAGTTGATAACACAAAATCAGATACTGCAACAATAACCGTAACCTTAGCACCGGCAGTAACCAGTGTAACGGTCAGCCCCGAAACAGCAACAGTGATACAGGGTGGGACACGGCAACTGACTGCAACTGTAGTGGCAGAAGGCGGAGCAGCCGAAACCGTAACCTGGAGCAGCAGCGACGCAACTGGTAAGGTAACTGTTGATGGGGCCGGTTTAGTAACTGTGGCTGCAGATGCATCAGTTGGAGATTATACCATTACAGCAACCTCGACAGTTGATAACACTAAATCAGATACTGCAACAATAACCGTAACCTTAGCACCGGCAGTAACAAGTGTAACTGTAACACCGGAGACAGCAACTGTAGCCAGAGGAGGAACGCAGCAACTTACTGCTGTAGTTGCCGCAGAAGGTGGAGCAGCCCAGACCGTAACCTGGAGCAGCAACGACGCAAGCGAAAAAGTAGCTGTTAATGCAACTGGTTTAGTATCTGTAGCAGCAGATGCAGCAGCAGGGGATTATACCATTACAGCAACCTCAACATTTGATAATACAAAATTTGATACAACAACCATTACTGTACGGAGTAACGATGCCAGCATTACAGGCGTAACCGTGGATGGAGAAGTGGCAACAGTTGATTCAAATGATTCAACAAAATATAATGTTGCACTTCCTTTCGGGACTGTTTTGGATGAACTTATTGCTACTGATATAGTTGTAACTAAAACAGATGCCAATGCGACTGTGGGCCAAGCAGCATCATCTGACGGCGGAGCTACCTGGACAGTTGTTGTAACAGCACAAGATGAGACAACGAGTGTGACTTATACAATAAATGCAACTGTTCTTCCACCCAGCAGCAATAACAATCTGGGTAGTCTGACACTTAAAAATACAGCGGATAACCAGCCAATAAGCTTTAGCTTTGACCCTGCAACAACAAGTTATGACATCACGGTGCCATATACAACGGAGCAGGTAACAATTACTGCAACAGTCGATGATCCTACTGCCTCCTTGTTGATAAATGGCATGCAGTCGCCTGCGACAATTACCTTGTCACAAATAAGTCCAGACACTAACCATCCGTCTGTAGTTGTAACTGCACAGAACGACGTTACCAAGACATACACTCTTAACATTACCAGAACAGCCCCCAGCAGCGCCAAATCAATCACCGGGTTCAGCTTCACAAGCCCGGCAGCGACTGGTACAATTGACGAGGCGAACCATACGATAGCTGTAGAATTTCCTTTTGGGACTGATGTTACTGCTGTGATACCTACGATTTCACTTACTGAGTTCTCAACAGTGGAACCGGCATCTGGAGTTGCACAGGATTTCACAAATCCAGTAACTTATACAGTCACTGCTCAAGACGATACAAGTCAAGTTTATACAGTAACAGTAACTGTAGCTCCGGCTAGCACTAACAACAATCTAAATGGGTTGGTGCTTAAGCATGGAAACACTGTAATAAACCTCGATCCTTCTTTTGCATCCGATACTACTACCTACAGTGCCAATGTAGTAAATAGCATTTCCAGCGTAACAATAACTCCAACGGTTGCTGACGTAACTGCTGTTGTGAAAGTAAATGGAATAACAGTGAACAGTGGTTTTGCATCACCATCTATAAGTCTTCCCAAAACCGGTACTGAAATAAATACGATCACTATTGAGGTAACTGCACAAAATGATACCACAAAGACTTACGCCATTAACGTAACCAGAGCTGCCAGTTCCGGCGGAGGCGGAGGCGGCGGTGGAGCCGTGGCTCCCACTGTGGCAGGTATAGAAATCAAGTCTGCACCTGACAAATTGCTTTATACTGAAGGCGATACTTTGGACTTGACGGGTCTGGAAGTAACCTTGACCTATTCAAATGGAAATAAAAAATATGCTGCACTTAATGAATTCGATGAAAACGATATCACCGTTTCGCCGAAAGACGGAGATGTACTGGATGCAGTCGATGCTGAAATCGTAATCACAGTAAATGGTTTAACTGCGAAGCAGGCAATAACAGTTAATAAGAAGGAAACGGTAACGCCTCCAGTGGAACAACCAGTGTTAACTGATATCGACGGCCACTGGGCACAGGCTAATATCGAGTATCTGGTTGGTATTGGGGCGATTGCCGGCTATCCGGATGAGACCTTCCGGCCTGACAGCCTGATCACCCGGGCTGAATTTGCTAAAACAATCGTTGATGCTTTTGAATTAACGGCAGGATCTGGTAAAATATTCACAGACACTGCTGAACACTGGGCAAAAGACTATATAGCCATAGCTGCGGCTAATGGAATCGTTTTAGGTTACAATGATACGGAATTTGGCCCCGATGACCTGATCACCCGTGAGCAGATGGCGATCATGATCGTCAAAGCTGCCGGACTGAAGGATGCCGCAGGGGAACTAACATTTAGTGATAAAGATGATGTTTCCTCCTGGGCATACAATTGGGTCGTAAGTGGCACCCAGAATGAGATCATGAGCGGTTATACAGACAATACCTTCAAACCGCTGAAAAATGCAACCAGAGCAGAAGCTGCTGCTGTAATCTACAATGTGCTAATGAAATAATAATTATTCCACAAATAAAGGCCCCCCTTAAGAATTTTCTTCAGGGGGGCTTTTAAAAAACTTTCGATCTTTTGACCAATATACAAAGCGAAAAGTGATGGGGGGAGTTTTTATGAAAGTCAGAAAAATTGCTCTGGCAATTATAGTTTCTTTACTTTTTTTAGTGATCTGTGAGCCGGTATTAGCAAATACAGCCACAGATAGAAAAATCCAATTTGCTGCTGAGAAAAAATTGAACCAAGAAGATAATCAGACAACAATTAATAACGAAATGGAAGAGGAACAATGGATTCACGACATTTCATTATTTGAAACATCAGAAGAAAGTATTGACTCAGTTACTACCAATAAATCTCAGAACTCATTCGCTGCTAATAATTACATTAATGATATAACTAGGAATGATATTGAAGGCAGCAGTTTAATGAGTTTAACTGAAGTTAGTACCCTAGCGCAAAGTGAAATATATGAAACAGAACCAAATTCAACTTATGAGACAGCAGATCCAGTTAGATTAGATAATTATATAATAGGTTCTATAACTGATTATTATTATGATCTTGACTATTATCGTTTGCAAATTAATAAAGCTGGCTGGTTTTATCTGGCAGGTGGTTGGATAGGCGAGATTTCCGCAAATGGATGGGAAGACGACCTATATATCATGTTGAAAGATAGTCAAGGGGACGTAGTAGCATCATCAGAATATTATCAATACGAAGATGGAACAGCTATCCAATGTATAGAGGCACCGATTGAACCTGGAACTTATTATATAGTTGTGCTGGCCAATGATGCTTATGGTGACTTATATGTCAATGAGCCATATTTCTTGAATATATGGATGGATTACGTTCCAGTCTACCCAACAAATTTAGTTGTTGAAGCCAACGATTTTATTTATCCGGGTGTAGACGGACGTGATTTTACAGTAACCTGGACGCCCTCTATTTCCCAAGATATAACACGTCAGATGATCATGATATTACCTGCTGAGACAATCTTGCCAGATGATTTTTATGATTATTTCACCCCAGTAGCAGTTTTTAATGACAATACTACTTGCTCATGGACTGGAAATGCGTCTTTAACATTGGATAGTAACCAACCGAGGGCAAGATTGACAGGAGGCGATTATACTGTCTACCTTGTTGTGGAGAATGATGCAGGATATGCTTGGGCTTGGGATACTATATCTGTAGGATGGCCAGTACCAGTTACTGATATTATAGCAGCAGATAATGACTTAACTTATCCAGGCGTAGATGGAAAGGATTTCTCCGTATCATGGACCCCTTCTGCTTCCACAAACGTGACAAGCCAGATGATCTATATTGTACCAATATTTAGAATTGACGGGATACCTCAAGTAGACATCCCTGATGACTATTCTCTGCTGACTCCAGTCGCTGTTTTTAATGATAATACCACCTGCACTTGGACTGGAGACGCGGCTTTAACATTAGATAGTGGATATCCGAGAGCTCCTTTACAAGAAGGGGAATACGGATTGATAGTAGTATCATTTAATGAATTCGGCTGGTCTTCCTCGTTGAGTGATATTTTTAATGTTACTAGTGAAACAGCAAGTAGTCTTAGTTACGGTGATGTAAATAATGATGGGGGTATCAACAGTTCTGATCATCAAAGATTATTTGAACATCTGAATGGGACGAACCTCCTTGCTGGAGATGCCCTAACAGCCGGTGATGTAAATGGCGATGGGAGTATCAACAGTTCTGATCACCAAAGGCTATTCGAACATCTGAACGGCACTAACCCCTTAAATTAGGGGTATGAAGCTTGAGCTGAATTTGCCAAAACAATCGAAGATGCTTTTGCATTAACGACAGAGTTTGGTAAAATATTTGAAGACACTGTGCGGCTCTACTGACAATACCTTCTTAATCAATGAAAGGGAAATCATGATGAAAAAACTGAAAAGAACAGCCCTAATCACTTTCACTTTCTTCACACTGATCACTCTGGCAGGACCATTGGCATCTCCAGCTTCTGCTGACTTTTTGTCAGCCTATCAGGTTCTGAAAAATGATTATGGCTATGTGGTTGATCGTATCGTAGCCGGAGGAGCTACAGAAGCTGAAATAGAAGCTTTTCTGGTCGATCTGGAAATGGACGTAAGTGCGCGGGGCGAACTTACCAAAGATAATTTTAACTCGCTGATGTATCAATCTTTTGAGGAAGTGATCCAGTGGCGGGTCCATCGTAACGTATTTCGAGCTCTGCTGGAAAGCTACGGGGACGAGATAGAGTATACCCTGGACAAGGAAGACCTTCATCCGGAACTGGTTCCCATTCGGGATGCGGTCATGGAAGCGCTGTTGGGAAAAGATGAGGAACCGGCTCCCGGTGGCGGCGGCGGAGGCGGAGGAGGAGTACCCACTATACCCAACAACGATATAAACCAGACGATTTCTGCTGCATTGAGCAGTTCCGATACCATTATCAATGTGAACGCGGCTTTGTATAATGAACTGGTTTTACCGGGCAGTCTGCTGAATCAAGTGAGTCAGAAGGGTAAGACGATTTCTTTACAATGGAGCGGTGTAAATCTGTCTTTACCGCCGGGGGCGGTAGCGATTCCAGGCAGTGACCGACTAACGATCAGTATTAATAAACTTAGTCAGGCTAAAAAGGCGGAAGCCGCCCAAAAAGCAGGAGCAGCCCAAAAACTGGTGGGAGAGATCTATGAAATCAAGGCAACGACGCAGCAAAGCCCAATGGGTATCTTATTTAACAAGCCGATCGATATAGCCTTGACCTATAGCTATGAAGAACCGGCCGAAGTACAGAAGTCGCTGGCCATTTATTATTTTAACGAGAAGAATCAGAGCTGGGAAAAGCTTACCGGTGAGCATGCATTAAGTGCCAGATATATTCGAGTTAGCACCAACCAGCCGGGTAAATATGCATTGTTTGCTGCTGCTGAAGCAGTTGATTCGACGGAGCCTGAACTTATCAGCAACTTTATCGATATCAAAGGGCACTGGGCTGAGCAGGATATTAATACTTTATATCAAAAAGGCCTGATCAGCGGTGTTACAACTTTTCAGTTTGAACCTGAACGGCCTATAACCAGAGCGGAATTTGCCGCCATTATGCTCAGGGCTTTGGGGGAAAGTCCGGGCTCTTACATGACGGGGCGATTTTATGATGTCCCGGCTGATGCCTGGTATTTTAATGTAGTCAACAAGGCAGCGGAAATGGGGATCATATCAGGTTATTCCAGTACCAGTTTTGGCCCGCAGGATTCAATCACCCGTGAACAGATCGCCGCCATTATCAGCCGGGCTATGCAGCTTAAAGGGAAAGGTACAAGTGTGACGAGCGATAATATAGAAGCGCGACTATCAGGATTCGCCGACCAGCGGAGTATCTCTGTCTGGGCCAGAAACGGTGTAGCTTTTGCACTGGAAAATAAAATTGTTTTGGGGCGGACCACCACACAGTTTGCTCCCCTGGCAACGGCAACCCGGGCTGAAGCTGCAGCGATGATCCTGAGAATGCATAAACAACTATAAATTTGCGGCGCAGAGGTTTGCCCTCTGATTTAAAATAATAATTTCATCAAGGCGAAATTAAGAAGAGCAAAGGCACCCCTTTGCTCTCTTTTTTTGACTCATGAAAAACAAAATAATTAAAAATGGTACAAATTATCATCTGGGTGGAAGAATCAAACTTTTGCAGCTCGGTTATCATTTATAGTAAGAAAAAGTTTTATTGGAGGAAAATTGTTTAAGCTGTTAAAGGACGGACACTGTTTTGCTCCGGATAATCTGGGCAAAAAAGATATCCTGATCGTTTATGACAAAATAGGTGCGATTGAAGACGAGATCCTGCCGGGAAAATACGGGGAAGCCGAAGTGATCGATTGCCGGCAATGTCTGATCTGTCCGGGAATTATTGATCAGCATGTGCATATCACCGGAGGAGGCGGGGAACAGGGCCCCATCAGCCGAATCCCGGAGATCATGCTCAGTGAAATCATTGAAGCCGGTGTTACGACGGTGGTAGGCGTTTTGGGATTTGACAGCATCACGCGAAGTATTGCCGGACTTTTAGCCAAAGCCCGAGCCTTGGAGGCCGAGGGGATCACCACCTATATTTACACCGGCAGTTATGGAAGTCCGACCGAAACCTTGACCGGCCGGGTACTCACTGATCTTGTTTTTCTCGATAAAGTGATCGGAGTGGGTGAAGTGGCAATCGCTGATTATCGCTCTAATCATCCTTCTCTGGAAGATCTGCGCACCCTGGCTTCAGAAGCCAATGCCGGCGGGATGCTTGGTGGAAAGGCCGGGATTCTGCACTTGCATATCGGTGATGGGGAAGAAGGCCTGGCGTCCCTTTTCCGTTTGATCAATGAGTCCGATTTTCCCATCGAAATGTTTGTTCCAACTCACATCAATCGTAACCCAAAATTATTTGAGCAGGGGATGGAACTTTTGAAAAGGGGAGGCAACATTGATCTGACTGCAGGCGAAATCGCCGGGCATAGTGTGGCAGAGGCGCTGTGTCAATTGCTGCAAAATGATTTGAATTTGGAGAAAGTTACAGTTTCTTCCGATGGAAACGGCAGTGCTCCTGATAACGGTGTCAGCTATATGGATCAGCTCATAAAAGACATCAGGGCATGTGTTTTGGAAAAGAACATGGACTTTGCCGAGGTGATCAAGACGGTCACTTTAAATCCTGCCAAAGTACTCCAATTATATCCCCAAAAGGGCTGCCTTCTGCCTGGCAGTGATGCTGATATTCTGGTATTAAAACAAAAAGATTTGACTATTCATCGGCTAATGGCCAAAGGACAGACAGCAGTAGTAGAAAGAAAAGCCGTCATAAAAGGTAAATATGAAAAGCCAAGATACAAGTAATATCAAAAAAGGAGAGAATGATGAGCCATTATAGAAACGGTGATTTGGTCATTATTGGCGGAGCTGAGGATAAGTATGGGGAAAGCAGCATTCTGGAAGAAGTGGTTGATATCGTTGGCGGAGAAGATGCCAGAATAGGCATATTGACAACTGCCACCAATATTCCTGAAGAGGTTGGAGAAGAATACCGGGATATTTTTTTGCGGCTGGGCGTGAAAGAGGCCTATACCATTGATATAAATACCCGTGATGAAGCCAACCTGGAGGAAAATGTACGTCGAATAATGGATGTAACCGGCTTCTTCTTTACCGGGGGCGATCAACTCAGGATCACCAGTATTTTAGGAGGTACCAAAGTCTATGAAGCGATCCATGATTGTTTTCGCCATGGGATCTCAGTCATTGGCACCAGTGCTGGAGCTTCCGTCATGTGCAGTACAATGATCGTGGAAGGCAACAACAACGACGCCGCCAGAAAATGTACCTTGAAAATGGCTCCCGGTTTAAATTTATTAGACGGGGTGATCATTGATCAGCATTTTGATCAACGGGGAAGGTTAGGCAGGCTATTATGCGGTGTGGCAGAGAATCCGGGAATATTAGGTATCGGTATTGATGAAGATACGGCCATAAGAGTTTACCCGGATCAGTACTTTTCCGTTCTGGGCAATAATGCGGTCACCGTTATTGATGGAAAGTCGATCAAAAGCAGTAATGTTTCCGAACAAAAACCGGATGAAATATTAACCATTGCTGATGCCAGTCTCCATGTTTTATCCAGAGGATATGGGTTCGATTTTAAGAAAAGAGAAGTTTTAAGGCTGCATTAAGTCTTTACAGGAGGATATATGGTAATAAACGTAGTCGATATATGCAATTATAGCGGCAGGAATATTTATAGTCATAAACCAGTGATCAAAATGACAGTTGACTTAGGTGAGTTCACTGAAATACCCACGAGGAATTTTGCGGGATTCAATCGCGGATTGTTAAAATATTTTCCCGGATTAAAAAGCCACTGCTGCTCGACCGGCTACGAAGGAGGCTTCGTGCAGAGGCTGATTGAGGGAACTTTGGTCTCCCATGTTATTGAGCATGTTGCATTGGAACTGCAGTGTATTGCTGGCTATGATGTTTCTTTTGGAAAGACCCGGGTCGTTAAGGAACCGTCCGTTTATTGTATTGTCTATGAGTATATCAACCAGCATAGCGCGGTTGATTTCGGCCGCGACGCCGTTGATATTGTTCTTGCTTTGATCAATAACGATATTCCCAGAGTTGACGATATTTTGCAGCAGTTATTCAGTGATACCCTGAAAACCGATTTAGGACCCAGCACCAAAGCGATTTTAACAGAAGCAAAGAAGCGCCATATTCCATTTAGACAATTGGGGGATGATAGCTTGTTCCAACTTGGGTACGGAAAGTATATGCAGTTTATTCAGGCTTCCTTGCCTGGTAATACCAGCAGCATTACCGTGGACCTGGCCAGGAACAAACAGTTACTCAAAGACCTTTTAAGCGAACAGCGAATTCCTGTACCCAGCGGAGGCATAGCTGACTCTGAAGCCGAAGCATTTGATCTGGCGAGAAACCTGGGTTATCCCGTGGTGGCCAAACCTTTGGATGGAAATCATGGCCGGGGGGTAACGGTCAATATTTGTGACGAAAAGACTTTTATAACCGCGTATCGATTGGCCAGGTCTTATTCCAGGCAAGTAATCATTGAGAAATATTTTCAGGGGAAAGACTATCGGATCCTGGTAGTGGGGGATCATGTGGCTGCAGTGGCGGAGCGGAGACCGCCTTTTATAAGGGGAGATGGGATACATTCAATATGGGAATTGGTTGAGGAAGAGAACAAGAATCTTTATAGGGGCAATGGTCATGAAAAGCCATTGACAAAAATCTATCTGGATTCAGTAACAGAGGAATTTTTGCATAGAATGGGTCTGACGGTTTATGATATACCGGAAAAGGACGAGGTAGTATATTTGCGGGAAAATGGCAATCTGAGCACGGGAGGCAGTGCCCGGGATTGCACTATGGAAATCCACGCTTCCAATAAAGAAATTGCCATAAAAGCAGCCAGAATCATCGATTTAGATGTGGCAGGCATCGATATCGTCGCAGATGATATCTCCAGGCCATTATCACAGCAGCATGCTGCTGTGATCGAAGTCAATGCAGCTCCCGGCTTGCGGATGCATCTATATCCCACCGAAGGGCAGGGAAGAAATGTGGCGGCAGATATTCTTGATCATATGTATCCGGATGGAACTCCGGTATCTATTCCTGTTATCTCGATTACCGGTACAAATGGTAAAACTACAGTTACCAGGATGATTCAGCATACATTGTCTCTGACTGGTAAAAAAATTGGAATGACTTGTTCCAGCGGCACTTTTATCGGTAAAGAATGCATTGCCAGCGGAGATAATACCGGACCATTAAGTGCCCGGTCTGTTCTTTATAATCAGAATGTGGAGATTGCAGTACTGGAAACAGCCAGAGGCGGTATTATCCGTAAAGGGCTGGGATATGACCTGGCTGACGTTGGAATCATTATAAATATAAGTGATGATCATTTAGGATTGGACGGTGTTAGCACCCTTGAGGAGATGGCTTTTGTCAAATCACTAGTAGTTGAGGCATTAAAGCCTGATGGGTATGCGGTTTTAAATGCTGACGACCACCTGACAGAGAATATTATTGCCAGAGTACGGTGCAATCTGATTTTATTTTCGCAGGACAGGGACAATCCTTTGCTTGAGAAACATATTAATGAAGGGGAAACTGCTATAGTTTTGGAAAATGATTCGATTTATCTATATAAAAATAGTATTAGAAAAACTTTGCTGAGAGTTGATCAGATACCTATTACTTTCGAGGGGAAAGCCGTCTTTAATATTGAGAATTCTTTAGCCGCGATGGCCGGACTTTTCGCATTGGGAACAGAGCCAAATCTTATAAGGACGGGCTTAATGTCTTTTATGCCTGATATATTTGATAACGCCGGCAGACTAAATCTTTTTGATATGGGTGATTTCAAGATATTAATCGATTATGGGCATAATATCAGTGGATACAATTCAGTGATCCAATTTGCCCAAAAAATAGATCATGAAAGATTGACAGGCGTTATTGGAATGCCTGGGGACAGGATTGACGATGCGATTTTTGAAGTTGGGAAAATTTCCGGACAGGTTTTTACTAAGCTTTATATTAAAGAAGATAGTAATTTAAGAGGAAGAAAGCCAGGTGCTGTTGCCGGTATTTTATACCATGGAGCTCTCAGCGCGGGGGCCTTAAAAGAAAATATCGCAATTATTTCATCAGAAATAGAGGCACTGGAAACTGCGATTAATAATGCTGCTGAGGGAGATTTAATTATAATGTTTTATGAGAATTTTGAGGCTGTTTGTGAATTAGTGCAAAATTTTATAAAACAAAAGGTCAAACCAATAAACCTATATCCACCCGTAAATGCTGATATACCGACTTATTGTCCGGCAGAAATTATGCAATAAGCATTATTGAAATACTCTAAACATTTATTAATAGATGCTCACTGATCAGGTGGGCGTTTATTATTTAATCTGCGTAGGATCATCA
This sequence comes from Syntrophomonadaceae bacterium, assembly GCA_035353375.1. GTDB lineage: Bacteria > Bacillota > Syntrophomonadia > Syntrophomonadales > Syntrophomonadaceae > UBA1368. Next base: position 11,790 of record DAOPZM010000029.1, on the reverse strand, counting down.
ATCCGGATATGATAGTTAATCTATTTTAAGCCTTTGAAAGTTTTATGGTAAAATTAATTAAATTTAAATAGAGAAGGCATTGTTTATGAAAATGAAAATAGCAGAAAAAATATTTATAATTGCTGGACTGGTTATTATACTCTGCATTAGCGGAGGAGTGTATTTAGACAATAAAGTTGATAAAGTACTGGAAAAGTCAAGCAGTCTGGGAGCATTTCTGACTGAATTAAATTCAGCTGAAAAGTCATCGACGATGCCAAATGCTGATAATAGTACTAATACTGATCAGGAAGACCAATCAGGAGGTAAAAACTCATTATCAACTGAAAGTCCGCCTTCATCTGCTTCTGATTTAGTCTTTGATGATAGTATTGAAGCAATCATTCAAACCAAACTTGATAAACCAATTGAACGCAAAGATAAAATAAAAGTTGCATTGATTCTGATAAGACGACTCAGTGTAGATGAAATAACATATTTCTATGATCTTATTACCCTGGGTAATTATACCAGCGAAGACATTCGCCGGGCACGTGCTATTCTTTCTGACAACCTCAATGAAGAGGAAATGGAAACCCTGCGCAGCTTGGCCAAAAAATATGACTTTACTCCTTAAGCTTGCCTGCACAAGAACTTAATGTATGCTGAATCTGCCTAGAATATAAATGCTGGAAATATTACCTTATTCATTTTCGGGAGGAGAATCAATGATCGATATCCATGTACATATATTGCCCGGCTTTGATGATGGGGCTGCTGATATTGATACTGCAAGGGAAATGGCAGCAATGGCCGTTGCCAATGGCATACATACTGTTATTGCCACACCTCATGTGATAAGCGGAGTGTCTGAACATAATAGCTGGGAAATAGCAACTGCAGTTGAGGAACTAAATCTGCTCCTTACGCAAAAAGATATTGCTTTAAAAGTATGCCCCGGGGCCGAATACTATCTGGAACCTGATTTGCCGGCAAGACAAGCCGCAGGGGAATTGCTGACCTTAAATAACAGTAAATACCTGCTGATAGAATTGCCGGCTGCCCAGGTGCCGGTTTATACAGAACAGGTTTTATATGAGCTTCAATTGCAGGGGATTACTCCGGTCATTGCTCACCCGGAGAGAAATAATGGTTTTATAACCAAACCAAAGCTTTTAGGGGAACTAATCAAAAAGGGCAATCTAAGTCAAATTACTACCGGCAGCGTGACGGGACTTTTCGGGCAGACCGTTAAAAAAACTGCGCTGTTTTTCCTCCGCCAGGGCTGGGGACACGTGATAGCATCGGATGCACATTCAAATATAAGAAGAATTCCTGAGTTATTGACTGCTGCCGGCGAACTTAAAAAAATAGGCGGCGATCAATTCAGCCAGAGTTTACTTATTGATAATCCCTTAAGCATAATGGAAGGGAACCCGCTTCAGCCACTTCACCCAATATCAGCCAGGAAATCATTTTTTCACCATCGGGATCATGTTATTAGTGATTAGCAATGTCGATTAATTGCAGAAAGTATTAATCCTTTCCAAAATAATCATCTGATTTTCCTCCCTCAGGATGATAGTTTTTTTCCATATACTCCAGATAAAATGTAACTACAAGAAGATTCTCTAACTGGATAATTAAGTTTCCGGAGCGATGACCCATGGATACGAATTTGGGCGTCTTAATCCACGGAGAGCGAGTGACGCAACCGGCCGCGCTTTGTTACAGCGGCCTTTTGTGTCTTTATTATGTTATTCAAACAAGCTTAGATGATTAACATTAATATATATCTGTTATTTGAAGGGGGGGATATCGACCACTTGATGCCAAATAAAAGAGGGAAAGGAGTGAAAGAATGAAAAGAAGAGGCAGAAAGTATTTAGCAATAATAACGGTCTTAATGTTTCTGGTAAGTTTTTTTCCGGGCTATAGCTTAGCTGAAGAATCAGGTGATTTATTACCACCTGAAAGTGAATTACAACAATCAGAGCAGATCGTTCCCGATGAACCATCGGCAGTGGAACAACAAACCTATGAAATCCAATATCTGCTGAATGACTCTGACGGGCCGGTTCCAGGACTGGAGTCAATACGCGGCCTTGCTGATGTTGGTACTACTGTCACCGTATCGCATCCAGAAACAGAGGGTTACCAGGTTATAGACGATCAAGCAGCAGAACTGGTTATAAGCGAAGATGCGGAGCAGAATCAGGTAATTATCTATTATCAGGCATCTGAAGCACTGCCAACAGCCTTGGATGATCAAGTAAGCTTAACGGTAAAATATGTCATGGTTTTGGATGATGGAAGCGAAGAACTCATAGATACAGAAATTATAGAAAACATGGATAGAGGAACAGTTTTTCCCGGAAGCGATTTTGTCAAGTACTATGATTCTTTGGAATTTATAGGCAGCGATCCTGAAGAAATTACCCTGGACAAAGAAGAAAACGATATTGCCTTGTTCTATCAGGAAAAAGAGCAAAGCATTATCGAAGATAATCCTGATGGATTGAGCGAATTTTCCACCGGTATAACCAAAGCAACAGACTTCTATTATCCCCCATCATTAAGGAAGGTGAAGTCAATGATGCTGAACGGTACCGGCGGCTTGACCTGGCCCAATCCGGGAGCGATTAATCTGACTAAAACCGCCCAGCCGGTTCCGGGCTCAGAAACCCAGTGGCAGCTAACCTTAACCATTGAGGGTAAGAATATTCAAACTATCAGTGATGTGGTACTGGTAATCGATAAATCCACCAGCATGAATACTGGCAGCAAGATGGCCAACACCAAATTGGCAGCCAAGGAATTTGTTGATCAACTCTTGCTGCCAGATGGAGCCACCCGTATCGCCGCGGTTTCCTTTGATGGCGATCCACATATGGTTGCTGATTTTACCGACTATACCGGCAAAGCAGCATTGAAAACGGCTATAGACAGTATTTCCGCCGGTGGAGGAACCAACATACAAGCCAGCATCCGCCAGGCCCAGATCTTATTAGCAGCTTCATCGGCTACTAATAAAATCATGGTTTTGCTTGGTGATGGTGAACCAACTTACAGCTTCAGGGTTAGCGATGCCAGCGGGATTACGTTGACTGGACATACGGGTTGGTGGGGCCAGACTCCAGTAATCACCTATGACAATCCCCAGATAACCGCTATAAATTATAGTGAGAGAGTAGGGAGCGGAAATTCCTACACCCTTAGTGATACTTATCACTATCAAATACCCTGCCCAACACATGGAAGTCATGCAACGACATTCCCGGCAAATAATGGTATTCCAACCATTTACGAAGCCGGCCTGGCTAAAGATGCAGGCACCAAGATTTATGCTGTTGCCCTGCAGGCAGGTACTAATGGGCAAGAGGTTTTACAGGCATGCCAGGACAGCGGTTACTATCCACTTAACAGCTCTGATTTGAGCGGCCTAAGTGGGGCTTTCGGAGAGATTGCCGGACAAATTGCGTATGCGGCCAGCAATGGCGTTGTAATAGACCCCATGGGAACAATGTTCGACCTGGTCAGCAATGAATCCGAAATAACTGTTTCCCAGGGATCTGTTACTATTGACCCGGCCAATACCATCAACTGGAATACAGGTAACATTGCAGAAGGCACTCCGGCAACCATGACTTATATCGTCCAGATAAAAGACGGTGCCGATGCCAATATTAACTATCCGACCAATCAGACCACCACCTTCAGCTATACCGATGTTTATGGGGAGCCCGCAACAAGTGATTTTGAGATACCGCAAGTATCTATCGGCGGCGGCAGCATCCTCATGAAGGGCTATCGGGTAAATGAAGCCGGTCAACCTATTAATTCATCGGGTGTAGTGGTTGACAGACCAGACCAGGCCCAAAGGCTGTATGACAACACCTACTCCACAACACCATTGTCATACAACCAGACCTATCAGGTTACACAATCTGGAGTAACTGGCTATCAATATGTCAAATATGTCTGGAATGAAGCAACCGGGATTGCGGAAACGGTTGATGTCTACCTGCAATCATCAGCACCTACCCAGATTGTATGGTTTGGCTATAAGGAGTTAACCGAACTACCATACGCAGTCAAATATTATGTCAATAATGTAGAGCAGTCTGCCTGGGAAGAAAATGGTACTGTACCGTCAAACAGTCCAATAGTGAGTACAGTTCCTGATAAAACTCCGGTAGGGTATTCACTGGACACAACAGCCTCTACATCTTTGCCATTTACGGTGACTATAAGTGAGCATGTAATTAGCGTGTACTACACGCCAAACGCCTACACGGTGACCTGGAAGAACTACGACGGTTCGATACTTGAAACGGATCTGAACGTAGCGTACGGAACAGACCCGAGCTACGATGGAGCAGAGCCGAGCAAGGCAGCGACGGCGCAGTACAGCTACACCTTTGCAGGCTGGACACCGACAGTGGAAGCCGTAACCGGTAATGCGACCTATACGGCGACCTTCACCGAAACGACCAACGCCTACACGGTGACCTGGAAGAACTACGACGGTTCGATACTTGAAACGGATC
>DAOPZM010000029.1:0-7161 GCA_035353375.1 Syntrophomonadaceae bacterium | reverse complement strand
TGAACGTAGCGTACGGAACAGACCCGAGCTACGATGGAGCAGAGCCGAGCAAGCCCGCGACGGCTGAGTTCACTTACACGTTTAACGGATGGACGCCAGCGGTAAGTCCGGTGACCGGAGAAACAACCTATACTGCGACTTATAGCGCAGTACCCAATAGCTATACTATAACCTACGTGATAAACGGAAGCTATTTCACCAATTCATCGTATGCGACGGCAAGCTACGAGTATGGAACGCCGTTAACGGCAATAGCGACCCCGAGCCAGACTGGCTACACCTTCCATGGTTGGACAGGAGTACCGGCTGCCATGCCTGCAAATGACGTGACGGTTACCGGTTACTTCACCAAAAATGGTGGTGGCGGCGGCGGTGGTGGTAGCACAGAAGAAACCATCACTATTGAAGAAGAGCCCGTTGCTATTCCCCTGAACAAGGATGACCATTTTGCATATGTTGCAGGTTATCCAGACAATACAGTGCAGCCGGAAGGAAATGTCACAAGAGAAGAAGTTGCGGCAGTATTCTACAGGCTCCTGGATGCAACTTACAGAGATACTGTCAAAACAAATACCAACAACTTCACGGATGTTGGCAGTGACAGATGGTCATCCAAGCATATTAGTACGCTGTCTGCGATAGGTGTAATAGTTGGTTATCCGGATGGAAGTTTCCGGCCTGGCAGTAGTATCACCAGAGCTGAGCTGGCTACAGTAGCCTCCAATTTTGACAAGCTGAGTCCGTTTACGAGTAACAGCTACTCAGATATAACGGGGCACTGGGCTAACCAATATATTAACTCCGCCGCTCAGAAAGGCTGGGTCACAGGGTATCCTGACGGTACCTTTAAACCGGATCAGGCGATTACCAGAGCAGAATTTATGACTTTGGTGAACAATGTTCTGGAGAGAAGAGTACTGAAAGAAAATATTCTGCCGGATGCCAAACAGTTCCCGGATCTGAGCTCTGAAGAATGGTATTACGAAGAAGTTCAGGAAGCTATAAACAGCCACTATTACGAAAGAGCAACCCAGGAAGATTACGAAATCTGGACGGAGATCTATTTCCCGACATTGGATATGTAATAAGTAACAATGTTCCTGGTTAGCTTTATAACACGGATTCACACAAAGAGCAGCCCCTTATAAAAAGGGGCTGCTTTTGTATCTGGATTAAACTTATTCGAAATGAATTGCCAGCCATATGCAGGGCGGATCCTGGCTGGTTTTTTCCACCCGGTGCGCCAAATCTGCCGGCAAAAAAAGATAATCGCCGGTTTGGAGCTCAGTTATTTGCCCGTCCCGGTAGGATATGACAGCATCTCCCTGCAAGACCAGTACCCATTCGTTGTGTTCCTGTTCATACCAGAACCCGGGCGGGGAACATTGACCAGCAGAAATTATGCGCTCGATCATAATACTCTCATTTTTAAAAAGCTGATCGAAAATTTCTTCGTCTGGTAAATCTTCACTGAATTTTAATAAGTTAATTATGATTTCTCCTTCTTTTACCATATCACTGCCAAGCCAGCTTAAATCATCTGCCTGATACGCCCGGGCCGTGATCATCTTTGGTCAGGCTTTTTTGATATGCCTTCCAGCCAGGACAAAATTTTGTGTGCCAATACCATAATCGGCTGGAAAACTTTTTGGGAGCGGCTTCAGCGCTTTTTCTCCAGGCACAGGATGCACACTTATAAGTTTCCATAGTTAAATCCCTCCAAATAAAAATTAACGCTAACCTTTAAGCATACGGTGTTCTACCATTATGCAGCAATCTTTGATCAGTTTCATGTTGTTGGCTTTAGCCAGCTCTATTGTATCCTCACTGCATTCGATTCCTACCTGAACCCATACCGCAGGGATTTTTAATTCCCGGGCTGCTTCTACAATTTCATGCACTTCTTCGCTGCGGCGGAAAATGTCTACGATATCAATATCATAAGGAACGGATTTTAAATCGGGATATGAATTTTCCCCCAGTACTTTTTCCAGCAAGGGGTTGACGGGGACGACCCGGTAGCCCTCGTTCTGTAAATATCTGCCGATTCGGTTGCTGGGACGATTGGAATCATCAGACAAACCTACAACAGCTATTATTTTGGCACTATCAAGCAACAGCTTTTTTTCCTGACTGAGCAGTATTAATACCCCCTTTTAAGAATATTATTCAACTTGTTTTAATAATAGCATCAATATAATATTTACCGTTATATTATGCTGTTAATATTATAACAGTGTTGAATGAATGGCAACATCAGTATATAGGCATAACTTGTATATTTAAAACATAACTTCTATAATGGAAATAATTATAAAAGGGGGGGTATTTTATGGATTTCAAGACTATTATTTACGAAAAAGGTGAAGACGGAGTAGCAACGGTTACATTTAACCGGCCGAAAGAAATGAATTCTACTAATCAACTGGTTATCGATGAGATGACATTGGCAGTTAACGATGCCAATAATGATGATGCGGTAAGTGCAGTCATAATGACTGGCGGACCCAACATATTTGCTGCCGGCGGGGACATCAAGTATATGTCCGAAGTGGGTCCGTTGGAAGCAGAAGCCTTTATTGGCAAATGCCATCGTATGATGGACAGTATAGCAAATTCACCTAAACCTTACATAGCAGCCATCGGAGGCCTGGCTTTAGGTGGCGGCTGTGAAATGTCTCTGGCCTGCGATATCCGGATTGCTGCGGAGAATGCTGTTTTTGGCCAGCCCGAAATCAACCTGGCTATTATTCCCGGAGGCGGAGGAACTCAACGCTTAAGCAGAGTTGTTGGTTCCGGCTGGGCCAGACATCTTATTCTTACCGGCGAAATGATAGATGCCCAGACAGCTTTTAAGATCGGCCTGGTAACTAAAGTAGTCCCGGCTGATGAATTATTGGCAACGGCTAATAAATATGCCAAATCTCTCGGGCGTAAAAGCAAAGGTGCCATGGCTGCGGCCAAAAAGTGCATGCTGTTAAGTGACACTACTGATTTGGCAACTGGCCTGGCTTATGAGCAAAAGGCATGGGCTTTCCTGTTTGGAGGCGAAGATCAATCAGAAGGCATGAAGGCATTTTTGGAAAAACGCCGTCCGGTATATACAGGCAAATAGAACTCTGGAAAATAAATTAAATGAATAAATATAAAGCAGTACAGGCTCAATGCCTGTACTGCTTTTGTTGCGGCTGAAAGTTAGATACCCAGGGCATTTTTTACCATAGTCAGTGTAGCAATAATTTTCTCGTCGGTGAAGGTAGTTTGAAGCGCTTCCCATTCAAATTCATCTATTTGCTGACGCATAATGCTTGCTGCGTTTTTGCGATGTATATACTTCAAGCCAATGAAGGGGCGTCCCGGGGTGTCGATAAGGGCAGAGACTTTGGCTTTGGCTTGTTCCATCAACTGGTCATAGTCATCAACTAACTGGTCAAAGATACCGCGGTTAACTATTTCATTGACAGACATCAACTCGCCTTTAAAAATAATGTCGCGATAATTTTTCTCACTGTCCAGACCCCAGCGCATTAAGCAAGCTTCGGCAGGAGTTAAGGAAAGGCCGATTTTGATTTCTGTCATGCCGATTTTGATCTTAGGATGATTGATCGCTATGCGCCAATCAGCTGCCATGGCTACAATCATGCCTGCTGCAGTTGCGTTACCGTTCACAGCAGCAATTACTGGTTTGTTACAGGTAAAAAGCTTATATAAAACGTCTTCTTCAATCTTAAACCAGTTCAGGATTTCCTGGCCATCCTTGAAGCTTACGAATTCATTCAAATCAAAACCGCCGGAAAAAAATCTATCTGTTCCTACCATTATAAGGCCTTTAACGTCATCTTCGTTGTTTACCTTATCCAGAGCCATATCCAGGCCTTTCAGGGTTTCCAGGCTGATGGAACTGAGCTTGTTGCTTTTAAACTGGAAGATGATTGTGTTGTCTTCGATCCGCATTTCATAAGCCATTATTTTATCGCGCTCCTTTTTAATATAATTTTTGCATCCGATAATCCAACATCGTAATGTTGGTAATTTAATTATCTCACTAATTAATAGGGTGTCAATATCAGCTTTTATAAGCAAAGCTTTCATTTGAACTGCCAACAAAAGCGGTTATTGTCGTAAAAATCAGCGCTTTTCATAATTGCTCAGGAAATTTTCCAGCCGCTCTAAACCGGTTTTTATTGCTTCTATTGAAGAAGCATAAGAAAGCCTTATATAGCCTTCACAATTGGGACCGAAATCTATCCCGGGTGTAACTGCCAGACCTGCATTTTCCATGATTTCGAAAGCAAAGGAATACGAATCATTGCTGTATGCTTTAATATTGGCCAGTGCATAAAAAGCTCCCGTAGGGTCTACTTTCGTAGCAATATCCATCTCATGGAGGCGGGAGAGCAAGAAACGGCGGCGTTCATCATATGTTTTGCGCATTTCTTCCACATGTGAGTCACATTCCCGCAAGGCTGCTATTCCGCCTTCCTGAGCAAAGGAAGCGGCACAAATAAAAAGATTTTGCTGGACTTTTTGCATAGGACGGATATATTGCCGGGGGGCAATTAAATAGCCAAGCCGCCATCCGGTCATGGCATATAGTTTGGAAAATCCATTTATGACAAAAGCGTCGGATGTAAACTGCAGGACAGTATGCTCCCTGCCCTCATAGACAAGGCCGTTATAAATTTCATCTGATATTATAAAAGGACTCAGGTCAGTTAAAGCGCGGTAGTTATCTGAAGAAAAGACAGTGCCGCAGGGATTGGAAGGCGAGTTTACCAAAACTGCTTTAGTTTGCGGGTCAATATATTCAGCAACTGTTTCAGGCCGGTATTTAAATCCATCTTCTTCATAGACCGGAACGAACCGGGGATTGCCGCCTAAAAATTTTATAAAATTTGGATAACAGGCATAGCATGGGTCAGGAAGAATCACATTTTGGCCGGATTCAACCAGAACAGACAGGATCAATAACAAAGCGGGCGAAGTCCCGGAAGTAACAATTATTTGGTCAGGGGACACGTTTACCTGATATTTATTCCAGTAGTAGCGGGAGATTTCTTCCCGCAGTTCGATTTTTCCCAGGCTGTGGGTATAATGAGTATCACCTTTCTGCAAAGATTCAACAGCTGCTGCCTTGACGGGTTCTGGAGTTGGGAAATCCGGTTCACCAATTTCCATATGGATAATATCATGTCCCTGAGCCTCCAGAATTTGAGCTTTTTCCATTACATCCATAACAATAAACGAAGATATTGAATCAGTTCGTGTTGGCAGGGGATTATTTTTCAATGTTATTCTCCTTTAACGATCAAATTTTTATAAAATCAAGTTGTTGTTATTCAATAGTATAATGCAAAATTTTGTCCCCAGCTAAACTAATCCCATATCAAATTTCCAGCGCCATACTTTGCATTTGCCGATTTAGATAAAAGGCTGAGAAAGAATTAAGCCCCCAAAAAAGTTGGCTATTGATTATGAAAGGACAGAAGAATTTAGATTTATAGGCTGCCAGAGCAAAAAATAAAAATAAATTAAATTTTTTCTTGCTATTATTTGACAAAATAAATTACATGATGGATAATAAGCTTAATCCTTTTTAATCCTTTATTAAAAAGTACTATCATCGGGGGAGGACAATCAAATGGCGGACTATAGTATACTGATAAGCGGGCATTCCAAGGAATGGCGAAAAAATCTGGTAGCAGCTTTTAAACAGAGCGGTTATGAAAGAATATTTACTGAAGACCAGGGCGATTTAATGCAGTATGTACGCGAAATCTATCCGGATGTACTGCTGAGAAGAGTTGAAAATCATGCCGAAGCTGTTGAACAAATCAATATGCTTAAGGAAGTATCGCCTTTTAGTATAGCTGTTATTATTGTCGACAACCCGGATTCTTATGATATTCCTGAATTAATTTCCTGCGGTATGATGGGGTGTCTGCCTATACGGCTAAGACCGCGTCAGATAGTAGCGGCAGTTGAATTGATTGTTGCGGCAGGGATTATTTGCATGCCGCGTCTAAGTCCCAGAGATATGGAACAGTATCAAAACAATGATCTGGATTTAATGTTGCTGTTGACCAGCAGAGAACAGGAGATTTTGAATATGTTGGGACAGAATAAGTCCAATCAGGAAATTGCTGATGAATTGTATCTGTCTATATCTACGGTTAAAACGCATTTACGCAGTATATTTCGTAAATTGGGACTGAGAAGCCGTCGGGATGCGCAGGAATTATTGAGAACAATGGGGTCTGATGACAGAAACGGTGCTGTGAGGCCAAAAACAAATAAAAATACTGTTACTGCAGATAGAATAAATGAGACTGCCAGATTGCATATTATAAAATAATTTCAATAAATAGAATTAAAGATAAGCCGGCCATCTGAGATGAATGAGGCCGGTTATTTTTTCAATAATCGAGGAATATGAGGAATGTAATGAAGTTAGCGATTTTTGATTTTGACGGGACCCTTCTGATAAAAGACACTTTGCCTTTGCTGGGCCAGGAATGGCTGCAGCAGGGTAAATCAAAGTTGACCTTCATCAAGATTTGGATTTTATGCTTCCCATATCTTATTTCTTATAAATTGGATTTAATGGAGCGTGAAAAAATGAAAGTAAAAATTTTAGCCAAATTTAACGCGCTGTTTAAAAATATGACCCGGGAAGGTATAGACCAGTTTTTTATTAAAGCTTATCCGGCCATGGCCAATTATTTTAATCCTCGTGTATTGGAAGAAATACTTAAGGCGCAGCACCAGGGTTACCACTGTGTGCTGTTATCAGGTACTTATGCTCAGCTGTTGAATGTGGTGGCAGAAGAGTTGGGATTTGACACAGTAATAGCGGCAGATATTAATTACCAGGATGGAAAAGTTGATTTAAAGCGCCCCTTAGCAGCAATTGACGGACAGACCAAGTTGCTGCTGCTTAAGCAGGTATTTGCCGGAGAAAATATTAACTGGCTGCTAAGCCGTTCTTATGGCGACAGTTATGCTGATATACCGGTAATGCAAATAACCGGGGAACCGATTGCGGTGAATCCGGATGAGGGACTTAGGGTTTATGCCCGGGAAAAAGGCTGGAGAATAATTTAATTGCCGGTTTTTAACCGGTTTATCCTGTCATCTAAAGAGGGATGACTGGCCAGCAAC
>DAOPZM010000028.1:0-28733 GCA_035353375.1 Syntrophomonadaceae bacterium | reverse complement strand
CCATTTGGCAAATTTCTTCGGGGTGATGTTTTTGGGTATTCTGGTTGTCATTTATCTTTCCTCCTTTTTTCGTGAGGGGTGAGGAGTGAGGAGAAGTCCCCGTGCTTCTTCTCTTCTCGCTGGCACCTCTACAGTTCCGTGATCCGGTCCAAAAGGTTTAAGCATACTGCCAGGACAAACCATTTGTCGGCTTTGTCATCGGGGTCGTGTTCTTCGCTGATAAGTTTTTCTTCCAGGGCACGGCTGACCAAGGCTTTTTTCCAGTCATCTTTTTCAGTTAAAACGGTCAGCGGCCAGGGGAATTTGCTGCCGGGGCAGGCGGTGGAGTAAACGTCACAGTGCCTGAGTATCGTAAGTTTCTTCCCGTAGTATTCTTCCAGATACTTAATAAGGGATAGCAGGGCTTCGATCTGTTCGATTTCCGGTTCGCGGCCGACAAAGTTTCCGGCCAGGCAGATGCCGATGCTGTCCATGTTGGCTTCGCTGCCGGCATGGGCACCGATCTTGTTTATCGGCCTTCCTCTTTCAATGGTGCCGTATTTCCTGATGACGAAATGATAACCGATGCCGCTCCAGCCCTGGTCCAGATGCCACTGGTGGATCTCTTCTGCGGATACGTCATCACTGGCGGAATGATGTACGATGATGCAGTTGGTATGCAGGCGGTCGGCCAGGGTATCAAACTTCAGGTTGTATTCTTTTATGTTCATGAGTCACCTTCCTTTTTCAGTGAGGAGTGAGGCGAGAGGTGTGAAGTGTGGCGCTTCGCGCCTTGTCTCCAGCTTCACTCTCTTCATAATTGGTTAAATAGGTTATTTTATGGGCTCGCAGGCTCGCCCGTTAAGGTTCGGGCGATTACTAATCGCCCCTACGCCGCATGAGCCCGTTAAGGTTCGGGCGATTGCTAATCGCCCCTACGCCGCATGAGCAAATGTTTTCTTACTTTAAGTTTATGATGGCCTGTCTCAGTTCGGTAATGGCTGTGCTCAGCTGGCAGAGCTTGCCTTCGATGCGGATCAGGAGATATGCGGCTACGGCTATGGGAAAGCCGACATTGGCAATGGTGTTGATCAGGTCTTCCATGGGTATCCTCCTTTCGGTTTAATAGTGAGGGGTGAGGCGAGTGCTCCCCTCACTCCTCACCCTCACTCCTTCAACTTAGACTAATTCGAATTCATCGGTTTCTTTGGTTACCATCCGGGCTCCGGATTTGGAGATGAGTTCTCCGCCGCTGGTGTTGAAAATGTTTTCGCTGATGATGGAATCCATGGCAGTGCTTATCTGGGCCGCTGTCAGGGCCGGCTTGGCGTTATACACTCTGAGTCTTTGCAGTTTGGAAAGCTCGGTCATGAAGTCCATTTCCAGGGTAACAACTGTTGCCATTTATAAAACCTCCTTTCTTGGGAATTTACCGGGTCTGCCTTGCCTATTCAGCGGTCAGTTCGTAGATGTCACGGCGCTGGATGGCTACATTGTCACTGTCCTGCAGTGAGATGATGATTCCGGCTACATCATAAAGGTCCTGATCGACAGCCGCCATTTTGACGTTCTTGAATGTGCGGTCGATGGTCAGGGGCTGGCCGGATGCACCGATCCCGTTGTCCATGACCAGGATCAGATCGCGGGAAACGGCTGTAGGAGTTACTGCCATAATTTCCACCTCCTTTTTCGTGATTTGTGAAGGAATCCATGTCCTTCATAAATCAAGTCTAGGCAAGGGAGCAGAAAAGATAAAAAGCGCCGGAATTGATTCCGGCACACAAAAAACGGCGACTTTTCAATTCGGGACGCAAAAAAGCGAGGGGAAATTAAATCCCGGTTGAAAAAAGCGGTTAGTTTTTAAAAACTGGCTGAATTTAAAATTTATCGAGAATTTTTTCGATGCGGTGGTGGTGGTCAATACACCACCAGGGGTAGTGGTCAATACACCACCAGGGGTAGTGGTCAATACACCACTGCCTTAGCAGGCTTCAGCCTTAGATAGTCCAGGCTTTGAAGGGGGCGTAAATACAATATTAAATACATATATAAATACAATATTAAATACATGTAAACACAATATGTATAAATATAGTGAAAACACTATGTTAATAATCTGCATTAGCTTAAATTTCAGGGAGGAAATATTTAATACTGTGTCAAAGCTAACTTAAACCGGAGTGAGGGAGATTTATAAATGTTAAAATTAGCGAAAAAGAAAGCTCGAAGGTTGCAGTTATAAAAGCGGCGAAGCCTGTGTGAGTCAGAGATAGTCACATGTATACTGCCTGAAAAGAGAGGACAAGAATGCAAGAATTATCCGAAAGATTAAAAACTGTATTAACCGAATCGGGGGCAACTCTGGTTGGTTTTGCCGATTTGACCAGCGTTCCGGCTACACAGAGAGATGGTTTTAATTACGGCGTTGCCATTGCAGTCGCTGTCGATCCGGTGATAATCAATAACATAGGCAACGGACTTACCAGGGAATATTATGATGAGTATTGCCGGCTCAACCAGCTGCTGGAAAGTCTGGCTGTAAAGGCTGCCGAAGTCATAAAAGAGTATGGATTCAGTGCTTTGCCGAAAACCAAAGCCAACCTTATTCCAAATTGGGCCGATCACTCTACTATCCTGCCGCATAAAACCGTTGCTACCAGGGCTGGTCTTGGCTGGATAGGTAAGTGTGCGTTACTGGTGACAGAAGAGTACGGATCTGCCGTCAGGCTTACATCAGTGTTGACCGATGCGCCGCTTAAGGTATCTGAACCGGTTGATCATTCACATTGCGGGACCTGCGACAGTTGTGTAAGAAATTGTCCGGCCACAGCTTTATCGGGTGATTTGTGGTCGGTGGGTCTTCAAAGGGATAAATTTTTCAATACTCAGGCCTGCCGGAACAAAACTGTTCAACGATCCTGGAGGGTTGTAGCCGGTGAGACTCTCTGCGGGTTATGTATTCTGGTTTGTCCGCGGACAAGAAAATATATAATATCCTCCGGGGCTGAGTATAATTTTCCGCCTGTGGATATAGCCGCCGGGGGTGATCTGGAAGAGATCCTGAATCTGCAGAAGCTGGCATACAGGAGTGAAGCAGCCATCTACAATGATTACGGTATAGCTCCCTTGACTCAAACCCTGGAAGAAATTCGGGATGAGGCCACAAGATGTATTATTTTAAAGGTTGTCGAGGACAGAAAAATTGTCGGCTCTGTCAGGGCTTATGAAAAGGATGGAACCTGTTACATAGGGAAATTGATTGTAGCACCGGATTATTCAAACCGGGGAATTGGCAAGAAGCTCATGGGTGCGATTGAAAAGTGTTTTGAAGGAGTCAGATACGAACTTTTTACCGGGCATTTGAGTGAAAAGAATCTGGCCCTGTATCAAAAGCTGGGGTACAAATCGTACAAAACCATAAAAGTCAGTGAAGTTCTGCAGCTTGTTTATATGCAAAAGTAGTGTCATGGGGACGGGGTTGTCGACAGCATGCGGTATCAGGGCAAGTGGGACGGTTCTTGACTTGCGCAATTAATATTATAAGTTCTTTCTATAGTTCATTGCAGCTTCGCTGACCTCTTTGACCGTTTTGTCCTGCCAGAGATTCGTCTGCCACTTGGTATAATCAAATGGCTCTCTGATAATAAGGGCAATGAACCTTTCCGCTTCAACCTTACCAAGATGCTCTGTTAAAATTTTCATTCCTTCATTTTTTATAATGGTATCCGTCTTCACCATAATCACTCTCCAGTATCCTAATAAAATCGACGGGATTTACAATGCTTATTTGATCAAAATGCTTATTAAGTAACTTATTGTCTGTGGTAATAAAATATCGACACTTTCCTTTTACAGCACAAGCGATATGAAGAGCGTCCTTTGCTTTTAAACCCTTTGATGCAAATTCCTCTGCCAACAATATTATCTCTTCATCCTCATCAAAATCCAATACCGCAACATCTTTCCAATTGAAAATACTATCTTTTCTTTGTTCATAAGGATTTTCAGCATTTTCAAAATCGAGTATATAAGACCATACCAACTCAAAGCTGCCCTTCAATATTTCCTTTTGAATAAATAGCTTGGCTTCTGTTTCCAGACTTATCTTTATTTGCGTCTGATCATCAAAAGGGCGATTAAAACTGAGTTATCCAGATAAACTCGCATAATAAGCTCCCTATTTACAGTTTATTCAAGTATAGTTTATTTCTTTCTGCTTATCAATAATAGCAATGATAGCCATAGAAGTGGAATATATAAAACCATTTTTATTTCTGACAAAGAGTACTATTAACCTTCGTATTCTGATGAAAGACAAATTGCCGTTCGGTGTTTGATATTGGGGCAAAATTATCAGTCCTCAGCTTTCCAGCAAATGATTTTATAATTGCCATCCTGGTCTCTGACCGTGTAAAAAGTCATCTTTTCCTGGGGGATAAAGTTATTTTCACTGGCGGCACCGACTTCTGCGTCCACCCGGTAAACATTCACATAGCCTTTAAATACATCTACCCAGGTCAGTCTGCCTTCCATTTGAATATTTTTACCCTGCAGGTCCTGGCTGGGTTCGGGCAGGGCGAAACCGCTTTGCCGTCCGGGGAGGACATTTTCCAGGGCCTGCCGGGGTTTTCCGGCGTAAATACTGTTTATAAATCTCCGCACGGGGTCGGCCGGACTTTTATAATTATCTCCCTGCTTAAAGAGCCGTTCTTTTTGCCACTGGGGAGTAAGTATAAGTTTGGTCGATTTTGCATTTTCTTTATCGATAACTGTAATTATCATAGGTTCATCCATCTGTTGGGGGTCGATTTCCCCTTCCGCTCTTATCATATCAGCATTACGGAAGAACTCATGCAGACTGCCGCCGCTGCTGGTTCCTCCCGGATAAGTGTCAATATCGAAATAATCAATGCAGCTTTCATCAGGACCTGCATCTTCCGGATAAATAAAGGTTCCATATATCTGCAATGTCCAAGAATCCTTGGCCAGCGGGGGCCAGCTGTAATATGAAATTATTTTCAAGACCGGCATATTCCAGATCGAAGGAACGCCCATTTCATTCATTTTCTGCAGCAGCTGATATTTCCAGGGCATTTCTTCATTATCCAGCCAGCGCATTTCCTGGTCCTCGTCCAGATTATTGACCCTGATTTCATGGATCAAAAGCTGCGCATCATCCCCAATGGGAAAAACCGCGCTGAGGTCCTGGCAGCGGTAGACTACCGGGTGCTGAAAGTAAAAATATATGGTGATGACCAGCAGGATCAATATGATTTTTATGGGGATACGGATCCATTTTGATTTAAACATACTCATCTCTCCCTTGTTTGATAATTATAGTTTACAACATTATGGAATAATGTACGAATATTTCCCTGCCCAGTAACCAGCCTGCCGGGGTTAACACGGGCATGACGGCAGGATATGTTTTAACTCTTAGTAAGTTTGGGGACATCATGCTATAATATTGGCAACATTTACCCGGGAAGGAGGCTCCGGCCATAAATAACCTGCAGCAGGAAAAAACCTTTGCCTTAAAGGGCCATGTTATATATTCGCAGACTCCGGCCAGCCTGATTAGTGCGCCGGACAGCTATGTCATCTGTGAGGATGGGAAATCGGCAGGTGTATTCAGCACCCTGCCCGGGAATTATACCGGAATCCCGGTGCGGGATTTTGCTGACCGGCTGATAATTCCTGGTCTGGTCGACTTGCATCTGCATGCTCCCCAGTATGCGATACGGGGAACCGGGATGGATCTGGAACTGCTGGAGTGGCTGAACACTAATGCCTACCCGGAGGAAGCCAGATATGCAGACCTGGACTATGCACGGCTGGCCTGCGGTCAGTTTGTTCAGGCTCTTTTGGCCGGTGCAACGACCCGGGCCTGTGTGTTTGCCACCGTGCATGTGCCGGCAGCTATCCTGTTGATGGAGCTGCTGGAGGAGTCGGGCCTTATAGCTATGGTTGGCAAGGTAAACATGGACCGCAACTGCCCTGACAGTTTAAGGGAGCAAAGCGCCGGGCGCTCTTTGGCTGATACTGAATTATGGATAAAGGAAACCAGCGGGCGCTTTCGCAATGTCAGCCCGATTTTAACTCCCCGTTTTATTCCCTCCTGCAGCGACGAGCTTATGCAGGGGCTGGGAAGGATTCAGCGGCAGAGCGGACTTCCGCTTCAATCCCATCTGTCAGAGAACCTGGCTGAAATTGAATGGGTGCGCAGCCTTTGCCCGTCGGCTATAAACTATGCTGAAGCCTATGAACATTTCGGCCTGTTCGGCGGAGACTGCCCTACGGTCATGGCTCACTGTGTTCATCTTAAGGAAGAGGAAATCGACAGGATCAAAAGGCGGGGGGTGTTCATCGCCCACTGTCCCCAGTCCAATACCAACCTTTCTTCAGGTATTGCACCGGTACGGACTTTCATTGACCGGGGTTTAAATGTCGGGCTGGGCACTGATATCGCGGGTGGCTTTTCCCTCTCGATCCTGCGGGCTATGTCGGACGCGGTGCAGAGTTCCAAGCTGCGCTGGAGGTTAACTGACGATTCCCTGCCCCCGCTTACCATGGCCGAGGCGTTTTATCTCGGCACCAAAGGCAGCGGGGCGTTTTTCGGCCGGGCCGGCTCTTTTGAGCCGGGCTATGAGTTTGATGCGGTAGTTTTAGATGATAAAGATCTCCCCCATCCCCGGTCCCTTACACCGGTCCAGCGTCTGGAACGGATGATCTGTCTGGCCGATGACCGGAATATCATGGCCAAATACGTCGCCGGTCGGAAAATCTTTAATAAATGCTCCAGGTAAAGACTGAGAGCAGAAACCCTTGCCCGGTATAACCATCGGCAAATATTGAAGAGGAGAATTATTTTTATGAAAACCATTTTCATTTCCAGTACTTTCAGGGATATGCAGCAGGAGCGGGATGCTCTGGCTATGGATGTGCTGCCGGAAATAGCGGCTGTTGCCGCCGGGTACGGTGAGAATGTATCATTTGTCGACCTGCGCTGGGGAGTTGATACCAGTGAGCTTGAAAGTGAAGCAGGGGCCCGCAAGGTGCTTTCTGTCTGCCTTGATGAGATAGATAAATCGAATCCTTACATGATCATACTGCTGGGTGAGCGCTACGGGTGGGTTCCCGGGCGGGACTTGCTGGTCAATGCGGCCGGCGATAAGGGCTATGCAGTTGAGGATGACTTTAAAAGCGTAACGGCGCTGGAAATAGAATATGGAGCCTTGTCTGATACCGGGCAGCTGGACCGCTGTCTGTTTTATATGCGGGAGCCTCTGCCTTTAGACCAGATGAGCCCGGAGGCCCGAGCCGCTTTTGGGCCTGAATCGGAAAAACACCGGCAGCAGCTTATAGCCTTGAAGCAAAAAATTGCCGCTAAAACCGGCCGGCCTATAAAAACTTATCCGGTCAGCTGGGATGCAAAAAATGAGTGTGTGGCTGGTTTGATTGCTTTTGCTGAAATGGTGCTCCGTGATTTAAAAGCTCTGCTGGCCGGCGAATGGGAGGAAGCTGCCCAGATGTCCCCGCCGGAGCGGGAGATAAAAGATTCCTGGCACATTTTTGACAGCAAAAGCGGCCGTTTTTCGGCTATGCAGACAGTCTGCCAGGATTACCAACAGGAAGTACTGGCAGATAGCACCCGGCTTTTTGTCTTAACCGGCAAGGAGGGCTGCGGGAAGAGCTTTTTCCTGGCTGAAATGGCAGCTGATTTCAGGGCCCGGGGCTTAAGGGTCATGCCTTTTATATGCGGCAACAGCGAATATTCGGCCAGCGCTTATGCTCTTATGCAGCAGGCGGTCTATTTTCTGGGAACTTTTTTAAATATGAACAGTGACACTGCCGGCATTTCTTTTAATGATGACGGTGATGACCTGCCCTGGCAGGACCTCCGCAGCCGCTTTTCCCTGCTGGCGGAAAAATATGCCCGGGAAAACCAAGCTATGCTGGTTTTTATTATTGACGGGCTGGAAAATTTAAACGGCGAAAACGCGTTGACTTTTGACTGGCTGCCGGATATCCTGCCGGATAACATCCGCTTCGTATGTTCATGCCTGGACAGTGCCGCTTTGAAGCTGCCGATCCTGTTTGCCGCCAATACTCTGGTACGGCAGGTGATGCCTTTGCCGGAAGCGGAAAGGCCGCGGCTCATAAACGGCATTGCCGCTGCTTCCCACAAACAGCTGCATGCCTCGGTGATTGAGAAGCTGGCCCGGCTCCCCCAGGCGGATGATCCGCTGTATCTTGCCATGCTTATCGAGCGGATGCTTATCTTCAACAGTGATGATTTCGGCGAGATTGCCCGGCGCGGCAACGATATGGCCGCCATCAACGAATATCTGGGCCAGATAATCGATACTGCCCCCCGCGATGTCAACGGGCTTTGCATAGCGGTGATTTCAGAAGCGGGCGCCCGGATCAATAAAGTCCTTACCGATCATACCCTGCGTTTCCTGTCACTTTCCCGGTACGGGCTCCGGGAGCAGGATATCCGGGCTATGCTGGCGGCGGAAGGCGTTGCTTATAATGCTCTGGATTTTGCCCGATTGCTGAAATATATGCGCCCCTATCTGATGGAACGTATTGACGGACGCATCGATTTTGCCCACCAGAATATTCGCAGCGGCATCATTCAGGCTATGCGGCAGCCGACCTATAAATCTGATTCACTGGCCTTTATGCGCTATCTTCAAACCCTGCCGGTTTCCGACCCGTTAAGAAGCGATGATATGATCCTGCATGCCTGGCGCTGCGGGGATGAAGCAGCTCTGGTGGGGCAGGTGGCTGCCCTGGACGAAAAAACCATGCCCGGTGCCTGGCTGTCTGCCGTGGAACAGATCAGGATCATTGCCGCCGCCAGCCCGGAATGGATATGCTGCGCGGTGGAAGATCATGCGGACAGCCCTGACGGGCAAAGTTTTATAGCCAAACTGGCGGACAGCATCGGCAGCCATTTCGATTACTCCTGGAAGGAGCAGGATGCCTTGAGCATAATCTTAGAGCCCCTGTGCCGCGAGTTAAAAAGGCAGTATAAAGCGGGCCGGACCGATCTGCCCCGGCTGGTCCGGCTGCAGAATAAACTGGCTGCTGCTTATAAAATAAAAGGGCGCTATGATGCTGCCCTTAAGCTTTATGAAGAGGGTGCCGCCGAACTGATGAGCATACCGCAAAAATCCGGGTTGGAGAAGACCTGGCTGGCATCCTGCTGGCGTGAACTGGCCGTTATCAACAACAGCCAGGGCAATTCCCGGGCCATGCTGGAAAAATGCCGGCAGGCGGTTGAAATACAGGAAGAAATCGTTAAAGATTCCGGCGGAATAAATGATTTAAAGAATCTGGCCACGGCTTATGAACTGCTGGCCCGGGCGGAAAACCAGACGGGGCAGTTGGAAAGCCAGCTGAAGCATGCTCTTAAAAGTATAGAACTACGCACTGCCGTCCTTCAGAAAGAACCGGGGGCGGCAGCCGGAAAGAATCTGGCCCTGGCCTGTTCTTATGCGGTCATGGCTCTTTCAGCCCAGGGCAGGTATGAAGAATGCGCCCGCTATGCTGAAAAGACGGTGGAAATAAGAGAACCTCTGGCCCGGGAGCTTCGTACGCCGGAGATGCTGCGGGAACTGGCCCTGGCCTATAATGATCTGGCGGGAGTTTATTCAGAACTGTCATTATTTGATGATGCCAGAAAGCGTTTGGATGCTGCCGGACCGATATTTGAAAAACTGCTGGAAAGCCAGGATACTGCCCGGTGCAAAGCCGATATGGCCAACTATTGCAATAATTTCTCGCTTTACTTAAGCCGGCAGCAAAAATATGCCGAAGCCCTGGAGTGGATGCGCAAGGCGGCCCAGAAGTACAAAGAAGCTGCAGATGAACTGCGCACGGTTGCCGCCCGGGAACAATATGAATCCTCCCTGGTATATATCGAAAAATTGGAGGCCAGCCTGCCCGGTAAACCATCTGACTTAAACCCGGCGGTGACTCCCGCCCAAAAGCTTATGGGCCAGGCGGCGGTAGCAATGAATACCGGACAGAAGATCATGAATACCGATCCTGCGGCTGCCAGGCAGAAGTTTGAAACGGGCATCGAGATCGCGCTCAAAGCGATCGAGCTGGATCCCAACCACAGAAATCGCAATTTTCTGGCCTATGGCTATTATATACTGGCCACCCTTTTAAAAGATGAACCCAGGTATCAGGCCCAATGCTGGAAAAATTGCAGCGATATCTGGATCGATCTGTATGAAAATGCTCCGGACAAGCAGACCCGGAACCAATACCGGGAAACCTATGACAATGCAAAGAAGCTTAGAAAAATGGCACGGAAGCTGGGTGTCAAATAAAAAAAGACGGGCTTGGGATTACCAAAGCCAAATCAGAAAGGCTTGATTAATTAGCTGACATTATCCTGCGCTCTGGCTTTCAGCTGATTGGCAAAGTCAGAAAACTTTTCCCCGGCTGCTTCACGCGCAAGTATGTTCAGGAAAACTTCGATCACGCTGGGATCGAACTGGGTGCCGGCATTTACTTTAAGCTCCCGGATGGCTGCTTCACGGCTCATGGCATCGCGGTAAACCCGGGTATTGGTCATGGCGTCATAGGAATCAGCCACGGCCAGGATCCGGCATACCAATGGTATCTCTTTACCGGCCAGCCCGTCAGGATATCCTTCCCCGTCCCATCGTTCATGATGATGAAGTATATTCTCTGCCACATAAACCAGTTCATTGATGTTGCTGGCGATGCGGAAGCCAATTTCCGGATGTTTGCGCATTTCCCTCCATTCTTCATCAGTAAGGGACCCGGGTTTTTGCAGTATGCTCTCACTTATGCCTATTTTACCTATATCGTGCAGCATGGCCAGGACAGCCAGCTGCTGCATTTCACGGCCTGAACATTTAAGTTCACTGCCCAGTACACTGCAGTAATACTTGAGCCGCTGGGCATGCTCTTCGGTCTCGCTGCTTTTTTCAAAAAGGGTGGCCAGCATGGCGCTGATAATGGAATTCCGGTAGCTCTTGCCTTTGGTAAGTTTCTGCTGGTACATCCACTCTTCGGCTTCTCTGAGTTTGGCCGTGAAACATTCTCCGATTCGCTCTTTGGCCGAACAGCCCATGGAAATGCTGAGCCTCAGCCTGCCGGTATTATTTGTATAAGTATTATTCTTTACGGCCTGCATTATCTTTTCGGCTTCAGACAGACTGGTCCGGGGAATCAAGGCCAGGAATTCGTCGCCGCCCCAGCGTCCCAGCACTGCATCGGGCGGGCAGATTTCCCGCAAGGTTGCCGCTGCACGCTGCAGGAGCCGGTCGCCTTCTTCATAGCCGAACACATCATTGCTGAGTTTGAGCCCGTTGAGATCACCGATAATTATGGCCAGAGGAAGCTGTCCGGCATTATCCAGCAGCTGTATCTGTTCTTCCATGAAGCGGCGGTTATAGAGGCCGGTCAGCAGGTCATGGTAGTTTAAATAATTGATCTTCTCGGTCTGCTCTTTTTCCCGCGACAAATCGCGGAACACCATTACTACGCCGATCACCGTGTTATTTTCATCGGTTATCGGGTTGATCTTGTAGGCGATGGGAACCAGACTGCCGTCGTTGGTACGCAGCAGCACGGCATCCAGTCTTAAAGCCATACCGGTTTTAAGGACATATTTTACCGGGTCTGCTATGGATTGGCCGCTTACTTCGCTGACCATTTCCAGGAAATCGGTGAAAAGCCGGTCCCGGTCTCTTTGCATGCTCCAGCCGGTTATCATTTCTGCCGCTTTATTAAGATAAGTTATGCGGCCGTTTATATCAGTTGCGATAACCCCTTCACCGATCGAACGCAGAGTGGTGTAGAGCAGGTCTTTTTCCCGCTGCAGTTCCTGTTTTGTTTTTTCCAGACTTTTTTCAGCTTCTCTCTGCCCGGTTATGTCAACCGAGGTGCCGACAATGTACTTTATCTGTCCTTCTATCTCGACTGGTGACAATCTGACCTGGAGGGTCTTTTCCCCGGTCGGAAAGCTGTAAATCTCTTCGAAGCTGTATAACTGCTTTTTCTTAATAACCTCCCGGTAGTGTTCATTTATCCGGCGGCCGGCCTCTTCTCCCATCAGTTCCGGCGGAGTCTTGCCCCGCAGGTGATCCAGGCTGAAACCGCTCAGCCGTTCATGAGCCTTGTTGTTTCGCACATAGCGGAATTCATCACCTTCGACCATGGTTAAAAATATGGCTTCGCTGGTGTTTTTAAAAATAATATCCAATTCTTCTATCAGGACTGCCAGTTCATTTACAGAACCGGAAAAGCCGTACCTGGTCTGAGCATTTTTTGCACTCATCTTTTCAGCGGTACCTTTCATAATATGATCCCACCCTGCAAATATGATGAAGCTCATTTCTTTATAATCCAAAATAGTTCAACAATATACTATTTTCTGACAATTTATAATATTTCTTCATTTGTTTCAGGTTAAATATGGTGAGAAAAAAAAGAGGGCATTTTTATTGATGCCCTCTCAGTTTGTCAAATAAGTAGGCAGACCGAAGAAAAAAAGTGAAGATCGAGGCACGAGCAAGCCCCACGATTGAGGCGTACTGAGGTACGGCGACTGAGCGGGGCTTGTGATGTAACAATGAGATTCGCTTTTTTTGACGGTCTGAGAGGGCATTTTTATTAATGCCCTCTCCTTATGAATTTTCGGGTCCTGTATGAATTTTGCTTTCCAATCACATTCAAAGTATCCACCGGCTCAAATAATTGTCCAGGTCCGGTAAATTTTATTTCCAGAATACGGTTATGCCTGACTCATCATCCCTGGTGTTTCCATGGGGATCCTTCACTATCAGGACCGGCAGGTTTCCTCCGGCCAGAACTTTCTGCGACACACTGCCCAGCACTGCTCCTTTAATAGGCCCGTTGCCGCGGCTTCCCATCACAATCAGATCATATCCCGGCTTTCCCTCTTCCTCAATTATCTTCCGGACAGGATCACCCAAAAGAACCAGTTCCGATATTTTCACTGCTCCTTCATCGATATCCTGCCTTGTTTCGGCCAGGATTTTGGCACTATGGCTTCTGGTTTCGTCTTCATCGAAATATTTCCCGGCAAACAAAACCCCTTTGCGGGAGTAGTATTCGATATCCCATGCCACCTGGAGAAGCACTATTTCCGCATCCGTGATTTTAGCCAGCTCTACCGCTTTTCCATAGGCCATTTTCGATGACGGCGACCCATCCACCGGCACCAGGAATTTCTTAAACATGATTAACGCCCCCTCCCCAGTATGTTTCATTACAAATATTATAACATTTTTCGTGAAGCGTGAGGAGTGAGGGGTGAGGCGATGTACGGATGTTGTTCTGAAGGGGCGCATACCCTATGGGACACAGTAATTGTGCGCCCGAAAGGGTACGCCGGAATAGGCGGCGGGCGATCACTGATCGCCCCTACATTGCATCTCGTTTCACTCCTCACGGTTAATCACCTTTACCTCCCTGCGCGTATTATAACCATCCCGGCTTATTAAGAGGCATACCCCTCACTCCTCACCCCTCACCCCTCACTCAATTCCGGTTCCCTTCTGCATAAATTTCGCGCATTATGGCTTCAGCCACGTGAGGGCGGTAATGACTATCCTCATAATAATTATAGATTGATTCGGTAAATTCATTTTTTCCGGAATAATCAAAGATATGTTCACTGCCAAATATTTTAACCAGATTATCCATTCTCTCTGAATTGAAAGGTACCTGGTCATATAATGGCGATATCACAATGCGATAATCTGTATTATGCTTTTTTAAAATAGATGCTATTTTTTGTAATAAATCGATTTCTTCGGGTTTTATTTCCTGGTTCTGCGATACTTTTTCCGTTCTGTCATAAAAAATACCCTTGCTGATCAATCTCTCATAATACCCTTTTTTGTCCTCTGAAATCCATTGATCAGCCGAATAAAAATAGTCACCGGTAATATTGTTTGAATTGCTTTTATACCTGGTTGGTTCACAAAATATATTTTCCATGTAAGGCCGGTATGTATTAAAAATGCTGTAATCAACATAAGCAGTTAAGAATTCATGATCAATGGAAGCAGTAATAAAAGTTAAATAATAATCAATATAGCTTTCATTTGAAAGCTCGGGAGGAGATATATAAAGTTGCCCGGTTTTGTTTGACACACAATTCATTGCTTTGTCATCAAGTATTATCAGCGCGTTTGAAATATCATTGCCTGATTTATCAATATATTTTAATTTGTTATATATTCCATATAATCCGTCACCAGACGCATCAAAATGAAAGCCGGTACTGCCTTCAGGCAAATAATTTTCCCAGCTTTCGATTTTGTAAGCTTGTGAACGGGAATTTCCCAAAATAAAGGAATCATAATGATATTTATCATTATTTCGTGCAAATAATTTGAAGCACACCATTTCTCTGTTAATGCCGATCATACTATTTTGATAGAAATTATCATAATCACGAAATACTTTGAAAGGGTCCGACAGAATAACCGGACTGAAAACCAGGCCGAGGATAAACAAAAATATGGTCACTTTTAAAATGAATTTTCTCATATCATTCTCCTGGTTTTTCATGGTTTTTTATTAAGCCTCCCGGATATAATCATGCTGTCCCCCTAAAACTGAAGATAGATAAAGTCAACCGGGACCCCTTTGTAACTATAGACAATAACGTATACGATGAAGAGTATATAAATCGTCCATCTAAGCACTAATGGCTTTTTGCTGAGTATATCTATAAAATCTCTTTTAAGCTGGACAAAATCCACTGCTGCCAAAATAAATATTGGAAGAGATAATGACAATAGCCTGATCTTTCCTATATTCAGACCCATGGAGCCTGCTTTGATGTAAGCTTTGACAGCCCCGATTCCGTCAAACATATGGCTGATAAAATAAAACACGTCTCCGATGGTATTGGCGCGGAAGATTGCTAATAGGAAGCATACCAGCATAAAGGTAAGGGCGACATTGAGCCAATACACCATAAAATGGTCTTCTGACCAGTTCAGAGCTTCATATATTTTTTGTTTCTGCTTTCTGGTCATGGCAGCAATAATTAATATAAGTCCATTTAAACCGCCCCAGACAACGAAGGTCCAATTGGCTCCATGCCATAATCCGCATAGCATAAAGGTTATCATTAAGTTTAAATAATATCTGGAATTTTTCACTCTGTTTCCGCCTAAGGGGATATATACATAATCTCTGAACCAGGTGGAGAGTGATATATGCCATCGATGCCAGAATTCCTGCATTGAACGGGAAAAATACGGACTGTCGAAGTTTTTCATGGAATTGATCCCCAGCATTTTGGCTGTACCAATAGCCATATCCGAATATCCGGAAAAATCACAATAAATTTGTATTGTAAAAAACATTGCAGCTGCGATGAGCGAAAGGCCGCTGTATTCGTATATATTATCAAACACCTGGTTGACATAGACAGCTAAATTGTCAGCTATCACCAGCTTTTTGAAAAATCCCCAGGCCAACAGCTTTAACCCATATGTGACCTGAGCATAATCAAATTGTTTCTCCTCATAAAACTGGTGAATTACATTTTGAGCGCGGTCGATGGGACCGGCAATTAACTGGGGGAAGAATGAAACATATAAGGCATAGATCCCCAGGTGCTTCTCGGCTGTAATATCTCCTCTGTAAACATCGATCACATAGCTGAGTGTTTTGAAAATATAAAATGAGATCCCAATCGGCAGCATCAGTGCTAAAGTGAATTTGCCGATCGGCAGGGAGAATAAACGCAGCAAATCAGTAATGCTGGAGCTGAAAAAATTAAAGTATTTAAAAACAAACAGAATGCTCAGACAACTGATAACAGCTGTCAGCATATAGCGCTTTTTGATGGTTTTATCGTTACTTTTCTCTATTGCTCTTGCACACAAATAGGTAATACCCGTTGTAACAATTAACCATATAACGAGTTTCGGGCCCCAGCTGATATAAAAATAATAGCTTGCTGCCAAAAGCAAAAGCCACCGGTATTTATGCGGAAGAGCCCAATATAAGAAAAATACAACTGTAATAAATATTGCGAAAACATAAGAGTTGAATAACAAAGAAAAACCTCCTGGATTTCTTCTGTGTCTGATATTCAACATTATCTATGTTTTTCCTGCAAATTATGAGGAGTACGGAGTGAGGTGTGAGGAGTGAGGCGACAGGATAGCAGGAGACATCAAGCCGGCAGAATTTAAGACCGGACTCAAGCGGTTTTAATCATACCGGCTTGGACAATCAATGGGCAGGCAGAAGAACCTTCCCATGTCTAATCCATCAAAAACGGGCACACGCCATTCTGCCTGTGCACCGGAGGGGTATACCCCGAATGGGTATGCACCACCCCTCACGCCTCACGCCTCACCCCTCACCACTCACTCCTCACTCCTGCCCGTCAGTTTCCTGTCGATACTGGCCAAGAGCCTTATGATCTCGCCGAAGCCGAAGAGAAACATGGCCGCTGTAAAAGTAACTGCCCAGTTAAGGCCCGCCACCGCCCAGCTGAATTCCCCGAAACTCTTCCCCATTTTAGCCCCGTAAACCAGGCCGCCGATCAGCACTGTCCAGGCCATCAGCTTGATTATCACTGCTGTCAAATTGAAGGCTGGTATATTGATCTTGTCAAAATTTATGTTTCTATAGCTGTCTTTAGCGATAAAATAAGTGCATCCCTGGCCGCTGTGCCCGAGCAGTTCCTGTTTGACCGCTTCGCTGATCCATATGTTGGTACAGGCCGTTTCTTTTTCCCCATCGTAATGCCGGCAGTTTGTACACTCCATCCACCTCACCCCTATCTTTACTTCTTAAACAGATTTAATTCCTGCCTCTCTCTCCCTGATGATTTCAGACCACCCGGAAAACAAGTACTATATTAATTCCCTTTATGCATCTATAATCCTGCTGCTGACAGTCAGCAGTCAGGCGAAAGGCGATAAGGTTGCCAGGGAAGCAGGGGGGAAATCGTTTGCCACAATCATTCCGACTGTGGTTGGTTTTAATTAAGCCGTAATGATTAAAACGCTGGCGTCCGGTCTTAAATTCTGCCGGAACAAATAGTATTCATGCTGACCTCGCCTCACGCCTCACCCCTCACGCCTTACTATCAAAAAAAGGAAGCAAAAAGAACGTCCCCCTGCTTCCATAAGACTATAATCCCACCTGGATGTTGCCCTCCAGTCCTATAAAAAATAGGCTTTACTCCAATTAGAATTCAAATTACAATTTAATTATAGTAAATATTACAAATTTAGACGGGAGCTGACAAACTTACTCGCAGATTGCTTTTATTTGCGCTAATTAAAACAACTCAGGATGTTTAAGCAAAGGAGCCGGTTATGTCTCTTTCTTTAACATTTTCATTGATATTCTTCACCGCATTCGCCGTCTATTCCTTGCTGGCGCTCCATGTATTGTTTCTGGATTTAAAAAGCCGGACCAATATCCTGTTTTTTATTCTCTGCGTTCTGCTGGCCATCTGGACCTTCAGTTTTTCCATTGCCAATTCCGCCCCGGATCATGATATGGCCAGCCTGTGGCACCGCCTGTCTGTAATAGGCTGGGGCCCGATTTCTGCCGTCCTGCTGCATTTTGTGCTGGTCCTGACCGGAAATAGTCAGCGGCTAAAAAGCAAATGGCTTTATCTGCTTATTTATCTCCCCGGTGCAGTCACAGTTTTTGTTTTCGGGCTTTACGGTGAAACTGCGGCCGGACATTTTAATCTGATCAATACTGCGGCGGGCTGGATATATATACCCCCCCACAATATCTGGGACTGGTTCTTCAATGTTTATTACGGCAGCTTTGCCCTGATATCATTATGGCTGCTCCGGAACTGGGGAAAAAAGTCGAAAGATGCAGTCAAAATAATCCAGGCCCGCCTGATATCCATCTGTCTTGCGGCGGATCTGATCATGGCAGTCTTCCTGGACATTTTAAGTATCGGAAGCCGGCATTATGACCTTCCCCAGCTGGGCTCGGTCGCTCTTCTGCTGCCGGTCCCGGTGTTTATTTACCTGATCAACCGGTATAATCTGATGAATCCGAAACATGATCCTGCTGCCGACGCAGAAGTTTCTTCAGTTGAATCGGACATGGGAGTATTCTACCAGATTATCTCGATGACTTTTTTGTTGTGCAGCTTTTTGAATTTTTTTTCCCATTATTTTATCAGCCAGGCGCCTTTACTATCTGTTTTGCTGTTCAGTCTCTTCCTTTTCAGTTACGGAGTAATCTTTCAGATCGTTAACCTTTTCCCGCCCCAGGCCAGGATCGAAAGATTTATCTTTGTTGTCCTCTTATCTGTTTCCATTCCGGTTATTTGCTTCAGGTTCATCAATGACGCCAGTATGACAACATGGATACTCCCGTTCATCTTTTTGATCCTGGCAGTGATCAACCGGAAGAGCATTCTTATATGGTTCGGTGCGCTCATACTGATCACCCAGATACTGGTCTGGATCAAAGCTCCGCACGCCATCGTATATCTTGATACTTCAGACCATATTGCCAGGCTCGGTTTTCTGGCTATCGCTTTCTGGCTGGTTTATTACCTCAACCGCCTGTATATGAATCGTTTTAAAGAAAGCAAAGCCCAGATCAAATTTCAGCAGCTGATTTCCCAGGTATCCAAAGAGTTCGTAAAAGCAGCCGATTTCAACCTGGATGAAACGATCCATGAGGTACTGGCTTTAAGCGGCCGCTATTTTATGGCCGACCGCGCCTGGTTCGTCAGGCTGCCCCCGCAGCTGAAAGTTCTGGAATGGGTTTCCGGGGACACCCCTTCTGCCGCTGACATTATCCTTGATTTAAAAACAGAGGATTTCCCCTGGTTTACCAGCGCTTTCGACAATAACGAAGTAGTCCACCTGCCTGATACTAAAATGATACCGTCTGAATACACAAAGGAGAAGGCGTTTGTCGAACAGCTGGGCGTCAGGTCAATCCTGGCCATCAAGGTGGTCAGCAAGGACCGTCTGTTTGGCTACCTGTTCTATGATTCGCTGAAAAAATATGTCTCCTGGCCGAAAGATAACCAGGAAATGATCAAGATCCTGGCCAATCTTCTGTCGGATGCCCTGGTAAAATCAGAAGCTGAGAAAGAGATAACCTATATGGCTTTTTATGATAACCTGACCGGGCTGCCCAACCGTTCCACCTTCAAGCAGGGACTGCATAAGGATATTATTTCAACCGGGAAGAGCGGAAAAATGCTGGCGGTGATGTTTCTCGACCTGGATTCTTTCAAGTCCATTAATGACACGATGGGCCATGACATCGGCGACGAGGTCTTGAGGATACTGGCTTTAAGGCTGTCATCCAACCTGCGTTCCACCGACAGGATCGCCCGCTTCGGCGGTGACGAATTCCTGATCCAGATCAACCAGATCGGGCGGGAAGAAGACATTACAAATGTTGCCGACCGGATAATGAAGACCTTTGCCGATCCTCTGCATCTTAACGGTCAGGAATTGTTTATTACTGCCAGTGCCGGGATCTCTGTCTATCCTGTCGACGGCAGGGATGCCGACGAGTTAATCAAAAATGCGGACCTGGCCATGTATGCTTCCAAGTATAGGGGCAAGAACCGGTATACCTTGTGTTCGCCGTTTATGAAAGAGGACGTTAAGCAGCAGATGTAGCTGACCAACAGCCTCTATCGCGCCCAGTCCAGAAATGAACTGCAGATTTACTACCAGCCACAGGTAAATGTGGCCAGCGGGGAGATTACCGGTTTCGAATCCTTGCTGCGCTGGAACCATCCGGAACTGGGAATGATACTTCCCTATGACTTCATCGGTCTGGCTGAACAAACCGGACTTATACATCCTATCGGCGAGTGGGTTTTGAAAACGTCCTGCCGTCAGCTCCGCCGCTGGCAGGACATGGGGTTCCCGCCTTTCCGCATTGCTGTAAACCTGTCGCTGGAACAGTTCCGCAATGCCAAACTGGTGGGCATGGTGGGGAATATTCTAAAGGAAACCGGCCTTAAGCCGGAGTATCTGGAGCTGGAACTTACCGAAAGCACCGCGGTCCGGGAAGCGGAGCATATCATCGGGGTGCTGGAAGCCTTCAAAAAATTAGGCATAACTATCGCTCTTGACGATTTCGGCACCGAGTATTCATCTCTGACCCGCCTGAAGCATCTGCCCGCTGACCGGATCAAGATCGACATGCAGTTTGTCCATGGCATTACCAAAGACAGCAAGGATGAAGCTATCGTCAAGACTATGATCCAGCTGGCTAAAAACTTAAAAATCAAGGTACTTGCCGAAGGCGTGGAAACCAAAGAGCAGTTTGAATTCTTCCGCCGGCAGGAATGTGACGAAATCCAGGGGTACTATTTTTACAAGCCGATGCCGGCAGCAGATATCGAGGTGCTGCTGCGCAGCCTATATGACCCTCAGCCAACTGATAACTGTGTCGACCAGACCCCTGCTTGAATAAATCACTTGAGTCCAGATCAGGAAGTATTCTCCGGGATAAAGTAACTGTATAAGCAAACTCTCTGCTTAAATTGATCCAGTCCTGCCCCGATTTAATTTCCGGTCAAAACTTGATCTGGCTGCAAGTATACTGCATTTTTTCCCTGCTTTGCTGAAAAACCCGGTCTGCTTGTATTAAAGTATTATTATAAGCATGTTTTATTTTTAAGGGTTTGAAAGTCAGGTGGGTTATGGAAATACATGAAAAGGTAAGTACCGGGCTCAAAGGTTTTGATCAGGTTATCGACAAACTGCGCCTGGGCGACAATGTAGTCTGGCAGACGGATTCGGTGGATGATTATATTGCCATGGCGAGGCCTTTTGCCGCGCAGGCCAGGCTGGATAAAAGGAACCTGGTCTATGTCCGCTTTGCCGGTCATGCCCCCCTGTTCTCTGACATGCCGGACATAAAGATCTATCATATCGATGCCAAAAGAGGTTTTGAGAGTTTTGCCTCTGAAGTGCATAAAATGGCTGAACAGGAAGGCAAAAAAGCTTTTTATGTTTTCGACTGCCTGACTGATCTGCTTGAATACTGGTATTCGGATCTTATGATCGGCAATTTTTTCAGGGTCACCTGCCCCTATCTTTATGAACTGGATACTATCGCCTATTTTTCAATTATCCGCAATGTCCACACCTACAGCACGATAGCCGGTATCCGGGAAACGACCCAACTGCTGCTGGACCTGTACCATGTGAACGAAAAATATTATATCCATCCTCTGAAAGTATGGCAGCGCTATTCCCCCACCATGTTCTTTCCTCATCAGGTACGGGAGCAGGAAGCGGTCTGCATTACTGCCAGCAGCGAGGCAGCCGAGCTGTTTTCCACTATCAGGCGCAGCGGGGAAATCGTTGACAACTGGGATATGATATTTGCCCGGGCCCGGGAAAAGCTCAATGCTTCCCCGGCCGAGCAGCTGGAGACCAAGCGGCTTTTGATGTCGATGCTGATCGGCCGTGATTCCCTTATGTTTCCCTTGTGCGATAAATACACCTCCTTAAAAGATATCTTGAACATCGCCGCCCGCGAAGTCGGCACCGGTTATATCGGCGGCAAGAGCGTGGGCATGCTGCTGGCCCGCAAGATCCTTGAGCAGGACGGCGGCGGGCGTTTTACTCCTTGCATTGAACCGCATGATTCCTACTTTCTGGGGGCAGATATTTTTTATACCTATATAGTCCAGAACGGCTGGTGGGAACTGCGTGCCAGGCAAAAGACGGAGGCAGGCTATTATAAATATGCTGCGGAGCTCAAGGAGAAAATGCTTACCGGCCGTTTTCCGGAAAATATCCGCGACAAGTTTGTACAGATGCTGGAGTATTTCGGGCAGTCTCCCATTATCGTCCGCTCCAGTTCTCTTTTGGAGGATAATTTCGGCAATGCTTTCGCCGGCAAATATGACAGCGTGTTCTGTGTCAACCGTGGTACCCCGGAAGAACGCTACGAAGCTTTTGAACAGGCTCTGCGCTTTGTCTATGCCAGCACCATGAATGAAGATGCCTTAGCTTACCGCATGAACCGCGGCCTGTTTGACCGGGATGAACAAATGGCGGTGCTGGTGCAGCGCGTATCCGGCGATTATCATAATGAATATTTCTTTCCCCATGCTGCCGGGGTGGGCAATTCCTCCAACCTTTATGTATGGGATAAAGCGATCGATATGGATGCGGGTATGCTGCGCATGGTATTCGGCCTGGGCACCCGGGCGGTCGACAGAACGGACGGCGACTATGCCCGTATCATCTGCCTGGATGACCCGCTGCGCATACCACTGGTCAATTATGAAGACATGAAAAAGTATTCCCAGCATTATGCGGATGTCCTGTCGCTCAAGGAGAATAATCTGACCTCAGTAAACCTTGATGAGGTCTTAAGTTTTGACCTCAAGGCTGATAAAGAACTATTTTTAAGCATCGATTATGAATCACTAAGACGCCTGCGCGAACTGGGGCATACTGATATAAAGCCGCCTTTCATCCTGGATTTCAAAGGGTTGCTCGAAGAGACTGGTTTTGCCGCCTTTATGCGGGATACCCTGGCCCTGCTCGCCCGGGCTTACAATTATCCGGTCGATATCGAGTTTACGGTAAACTTCACCGCCGACCGGCGCTTTATGGTCAACCTGCTGCAATGCCGTCCCCTGCAGACCAGGGGTTTGGGCAAAACCGTCGCGGTACCGGAGCTTGCCGACGCCAAAAATTGTTTATTTGCCTGCCGGGGCAATTTCATGGGCGGCAATATCCACCTGCCATTGGACTATGCTGTATTTATCAGGGCACGGGAATACCTTAAGCTCCCCGAGCGGGAAAAATATTCTGTAGCCCGCGCTGTAGGCCGGATAAATACTGCCCTCAAGGGGAAAAATGTTCTGCTGATGGGCCCGGGAAGATGGGGAACTTCAACTCCTTCCCTGGGAGTTCCGGTCAATTTCTCCGAGCTCTGCCATATGGCAGTGATCTGTGAATATGCTTCCGGCGAGGAAGGCTTTATGCCGGAGCTTTCTTACGGCAGCCACTTTTTTCAGGATCTGGTGGAAAGCGGGCTGTTTTATGCCGCCCTTTTTGCCGGGCAAAAAGATGTGATTTTTAACCCGGATCATATACTGGGCAGAAAGAACCTGCTGGCCGGGCTGCTGCCGGAAAGTTCAAAATATCAGGATGTGATCCATATTGCCGACACAGCCGGAATGGAAATATTCTCTGATATAATGACCCAGAAGCTTTTATGCAGGTAATGTAAGAAAACCGCTCATGCGGCTATGTAAGACCACTTGTAATTATAATCATATGAAACGCCCGTAGTTGTTGCTGCATTCTGCAGCTTTTTGGGGACAAATTAACTCATTGCCGATCATTTTTACAGCAGAAATAGTGATTATATACCTGTAAAGTGCTATTATTTTATTATCTATTTGACAAGGAGTTGGTAAAAAGATGCTTAAAGGTAGAGGTCCCGCAGCTCTGATCGCATGTTTATTGTTTCTGGTCCTGGTATTTGCTTTCGCAGGAAATGCTGTAGCATCCGAAAACGTAAATATCAAAGCCATCCCCCTGTACCGTTGCTGGAACGGTTATGTACACTGGTATACTTCCAATGTTGATGAACGTGACAGCTGGCTTGCTTCCGGTTTCAACGACGAAGGAATTGCCTGCTATATTTCCCCGGTGCCCCTGCCCTATACTATCCCTCTGTACAAATGCATGTTATACAATGATATGTACTATGCCATCAGTTCTGCTGATCGGGACGCTGTAATCAGCAATTACGGCTATTCCTATCTCGGCATTGAAGGTTATGTCATACCTGCCAATGATACATATTACGGTGATGTCAATATCAATCGCTGGTACCATCCCGAGTCAGACCACTCCGACGGGTGGGAATGGCTGTCAGGTGAAACATTCGTAAGCGCCTCTGAAATGGACCGGCATCATTTCTATCAGGTAGATGCCGCCAATATCTCCGGTTATAACTATGAAGGCGTTACCTTCCGGGCTTGGGATTCTCCGGAAGTACTGCAGAAGATCAAAGTCACTGCTCCTAATGGCGGTGAAGCTCTTAATGCCGGTGATGTGCAGGAGATCAGCTGGACCTCTTCCGTTGACGGCGGAGAGATCAATCTCTATTACACCACTGACGGGCCGGACTCCAACAGCTTGGTCAAAATCGAGGAAGAGCTGTCCAATAACGGCAGTTATGAGTGGACCGTTCCCAATAAATCCGGTTCCAATTTTGCGGTTGAGGTCCGCTGGTTATATTATGACAATGAAACCGATGCCTGGGCCTATGCCAGTGACACCAGCGATTCCGGCTTCAGTATTGCCGGGTCGGGAGGCATCCTGATGCCGGGCATAACTATAAATCCCAATCTTATTCTGAAGGTCTTTCCCGCTGCTCCCAGCGGACTTACAGTAACTCCGTATCTTTTTTCCCGGCTGGATCTGTACTGGAAGGATAACTCCAGCAATGAGACCGGTTTTGTGATCGAAAGGAAAACCAAAGGCGGCACTTATGCTGAAATTGCGACTGTCGGGGACAATACCACCACATATTCCGATACCAGTGCCCAGATCGGCACCACCTACTATTACCGGGTAAAAGCGACCGGGAACTTCGACTCCGGTTATTCCAACGAAGCTTCGGGCTTGCTGCTTAAATTTGCTGTTATGCCGGACATCGACTATGACAATTTGATCCCCGATGCTCCTTCTGATTTAGCCGCCAAAACTGTCTCAAGCGATCCGCAGGCGGTCAAACTCTCCTGGCAGGCCAGCGATTCGGACATTGACGGTTATATTATTGAAAGAAAGTCCGGATCCGCAGATTGGGAAATGACTTCTACCGTGGAGGCCGACAAAACCAGTGTGACCGAAACCGGTCTTGAGCTTGACCAATCCTACAGTTACCGGGTAAGGGCCTACAAACTCTTCCTGAATTCAGATCCTTCCAATACAGTTATTTTTAATACTTCAGCCAGCTCTGGTTCCTCCGGAGCAAGCGGCGAGGTTACGCTGGATTTCTATATCGGCAAGGATTCATATAATATCAACGGCACCGCTTCGCCCATGGATGTCAGCCCGCTCATAAGCGGCAGCCGGACAATGCTCCCCATCCGCTTTGTAACTGAACCGCTGGGGGCGGAGATTAAATGGCTTGATGCGGAAAAGAAAGTAATTATCAACAACGGCTCGACAACCATCGAACTCTGGATAGGCAAGAACCAGGCTGAGATCAACGGCAGCAGTGTCCCCATCGACCCTGATAATTCTTCGGTAATGCCTTTGATAATCAATGGCAGAACTATGCTGCCTTTGCGCTTCATTGCTGAGAACCTGGGCTGCGAAGTTGAATGGATAGCTGAATTCAACCAGATAAAAATAACCTATCAGGGCGACATGCTGGATCCTCAGCCGGAACCGCCGGACCAGCTGGACCCCCAGCCGGAGCCGCCGATGTAATAAACTTTAGTTGAAATAAATATATGTAAGGAGTGCAGCATAGTGGGCGGATTTTTTGGCGTTGTTTCCAAGGAAGACTGCGTAAAGGATGTATACTTTGGAACGGATTATCATTCCCACCTGGGAACCAGTGTGGGCGGTATGGCAGTGTGGAGCGGCAGCAGTTTTAACCGGGCGATCCACAGCATAGAAAGTACTCAGTTCAGAGCCAAATTTGAATCTGATCTGCCCAAATTAGAGGGCAGGCTGGGCATCGGCTGCATAAGCGATACCGAGCCCCAGCCGTTGGCTGTCCGTTCACGCCTTGGCCAGTATGCGATAAGCACCGTTGGTAAAATCAATAATCTGGATGAAATAGCTGGCAAGATGTTCGCCAATCACCACACCCATTTTTTAGAGACCAACCGGGGCGCTATTTACCCGACTGAGCTGGTGTCGGTGATAATTGACCAGGAAAACTCCTTTAAAGACGGTTTATTAAAGGCCCAGGAGCTGATCGACGGTTCCTGTTCCATTTTGCTTTTGACCCCCGGGGGGATTTTCGCTTGCCGGGATAAAATGGGCAGAACGCCCTTGATCGTTGGTGAAAAAGAAGGCTCATACTGTGTTTCCTTTGAATCATGCACTTTCGCAACACTCGGCTACAGCTTCAAATATGAACTGGGCCCCGGGGAAATCGTTTTTATAACTGCAGACGGGTTCGAGACGGTTTCGCCTCCCCGGGACAAAATGAAGATCTGCGCTTTCCTGTGGGTTTATTACGGTTACCCGTCCTCAACCTACGAGGGTACTAATGTTGAGATGATGCGTTACAGAAATGGCGCGGCCATGGCCCAAAATGACCACATGGTAATCGATATGGTGGCCGGGATCCCTGATTCCGGCATCGGTCATGCCATTGGCTACTCCAATGAATCCAAGGTGCCTTACGGACGCCCTTTTATTAAATATACCCCCACCTGGGCCCGGAGTTTTATGCCTCAGGATCAGACCATAAGAAATCTGGTGGCCCGGATGAAACTGATGCCGATTCCGGAGCTGGTCGCCGGCAAGCGCCTGCTGTTCTGCGATGATTCCATTGTCCGCGGCACCCAGCTGCGGGAAACGGTAGACCTGTTGTATAAATGCAATGCCCGTGAAGTTCATATCCGTTCCGCCTGCCCGCCGCTGGTATTCGGCTGCCGGTATTTAAACTTCTCGGCTTCAAGGTCGGAAATGGATCTGGTGGCCAGACAGGCTATCCTGAAACTGGAAGGCAAAGAGCCGGAGTCATTTACTGAATATTGTGACCCGGCCCATGAAAAGTACAGCTGTATGGTAAACTGTATCAAAGAAATACTTAATTTTTCAACCTTGAAATATCAAAACCTGCCCGACATGCTTGACGCAATAGGTATAGACCATGAGAAGGTCTGTACCTACTGCTGGAACGGCAAAGGATAAAGCAGTGAGGTGTGAGGAGTCAGGCGTGAGGTGCGGTCAGCATGAATACCATTTGCTTTGACAGAATGTAAGACCGGGCCCAAGCGTTTTTGGCCATACGGCTTGAACAGGGCTTCCGGTTGCCTTGTTCTAAGCCATTTTTACTCGCTCTGCTGGTGTGGCCCGACGCGAATATTCAGGGGATATTCTCTTTTAAGGGTGTGTCCCCTTACCTTATTTCTGGCCGCTGCAGTTTAACACATCTCTGATCTTATGCTGAACCATATTCTTAATGGCTTCCCGGGCGGGTTTAAGATACTGGCGGGGATCAAAATCGCCCGGGTTGAGTGCTAAATATTCCCGGACGGAGGCGGTCATGGCCAGACGCAGGTCGGTATCGATGTTTATTTTGCAGACTCCCATGGTACCGGCCTGGCGCAGCATAGCTTCCGGTACGCCCTGGGCTCCCTTTATTTCTCCTCCGTACTGGTTGCATTTGGTTACAAATTCCGGCAAGACTGTGGAAGCACCGTGTAAAACCAGCGGGAAACCGGGAAGCAACGCAGCAATTTCAGCAAGGCGTGAAAAATCAAGTTTGGCATCACCTTTGAACTTGTAAGCGCCATGGCTGGTGCCGATAGCGACCGCCAGGGAATCACAGCCGGACTTATAAACAAATTCGGCTGCCTGCTCCGGATCAGTATAGCTGCTGTCAGCAGCGTTTACTTTGACATCATCCTCCACGCCGGCCAGCCTCCCCAATTCAGCCTCTACCACTACCCCTCTGTCATGGGCATAGTCCACCACTTTTTTAGTCAGAGCTATGTTTTCTGCAAATGAAAACTTGGAGCCGTCGATCATCACCGAGGTAAAACCGCCGTCGATACAAGATTTACAGATCTCAAAGTCTTCCCCGTGATCCAGATGCAGGCAGATCGGCAGGCCGGTATCCTCAACGGCAGCCTCCACCAACTTCATTAAGTAAATATGTTTGGCATATTTTCTGGCTCCGGCGGAAACCTGCAGGATCAGGGGGGCGTTTTCTTCTTTGGCTGCCTCGGTGATCCCCTGGATGATTTCCATATTGTTGACATTAAACGCTCCAACGGCACATTTGCCGTAAACTTTTTTGAACATTTCAGTTGAAGTTACCAGCGGCATAATAATTCCCTCCCAGATATTTATAGTTATTTCTTGTCCTTTTGCATAGTATTGCCCACGAACAATTGTTTATTGCAGCCATCCGGTCACTGTCTGATTTTTGCGTTCGCCTGACAATTGCCAATGAACAGTTGTCTGAAGCTGGCCGGCATCAGTATTTTCCTGCAGCAGTTTTTTCTTCATGAATAATTCCATTGATATGGGACCATAATTAAAAATATCTTAATAATAATCCAATTATACCATTATCTTCAGTATAAAGATGAAGCAATTTTGCCTGCCTGTTGCTTTAACATCCGGGTCACAATATTTATTTCTGCTTTAAATTCCCGTACTTTGAACAAATGTTGTTATAGCATGGAAAATTTTTATAATTTTTATGGTTTCCTGTTAAAATTAATTGCCAAATATTACATATTAATCTAGTATATAGTTAATTCATTTTTTTATTTAACAGGGGGAGGAATATTGTGATCAGCTTAACCGGACCGTCTTGGGGAGTAACACGCAAAACCATTTTTTTGCTGCTGATATTTGCAGCAATAATCATACTGGCTGTCAGCCAACCGGCTCTGTCATGCGATGTTGCAGTCGTATCAGGAAAATACACCACTGACGGCAAACCGATTCTGTGGAAGAGTTTTGACTGTTCGTCTGCCTGGCCGCAGCAGGTCAAATACTTTG
>DAOPZM010000027.1:14736-29592 GCA_035353375.1 Syntrophomonadaceae bacterium | reverse complement strand
TAACGGCCCGGAAAAATAAATTCGGCCCCCGGGATACCGTATATTTAAAATGGGATAAATGGGGATTTGCTTACGAACCGCAGCCAATAAGGTGACAGTTCTCTTGTTTGGTTTAAGCTGTATTGTCAAAATAAGCTCCTGATCAACTGTTCTCAGGTAACGGGAAGATGCTATCTTCTCCTACAACGCGTGAGCCAAGGTTCTCCTCTCTCCTCACACCTCACTCCTCACACCTAACGGTTAATCGCCTCACTCCTCACGCTTCACCCCTCAAGTGACACGGGACTGGGTATCGTCAACCTCTGTCTGTGCCCTAAAATCTTTGTTATAGCAAAAATTATGGTGCCATAGGTTAGTATATTTCGCCTTTGTTTGTCCAATAAAGCGCCCCCGGGATAGAGGAAATAGAAAATTTGTAGAGAATTGGAAAGATGAATCAATATGATTGGGGTGAATTGCTAAAAATGAAGGGTGAGCTTTTTTATAAAGGCATACTTCGTCAGGAAGACGGCTACTTCATTATTCGCCAGTCTATCCCGTATCCGCTGGCTGAGAACAATGTATTCCTTATTGAATCGAACCGCGGCTGGACGGTTATAGATGTAGGTATAGACCTGCCGCCTACCCGGGATGTCTGGGAGATGGCGGTCAAAGA
The DNA here is from genome assembly GCA_035353375.1 of Syntrophomonadaceae bacterium. GTDB lineage: Bacteria > Bacillota > Syntrophomonadia > Syntrophomonadales > Syntrophomonadaceae > UBA1368. Next base: position 28,937 of record DAOPZM010000027.1, on the reverse strand, counting down.
AGTCGGAATATCTTTTAAGCAGATCGATCAAATCTATATTACTCACTGTCATCCCGATCATCTTGGAGCGGCCCGCTGGCTGCAAAAAGTATGTGATGCGCCGGTATTCATACCTCGTAAGGAGATAATGCGCGCCCAGGAATTTATTTTTATCGAAGAGGATTTCCCGGCAGTTTATCGGCGGGCCATTGAGCCTGAAGCCAACCGGCATGGGTTTCCGGCGGATATTCTGGAGCAGCTGATTATCGATTGGCAAGACCAGGTCACACCGTTATTTAAGAAACCTTATGAAATATTTCCGCTGGATGAAGGTGCTGAAATCGAGTTGGGTGCGGATAAATTCCAGGTTTCTCTCCTACCCGGTCATGCCGACGGGCAGGTAATGCTTTTTGATCAACGCAGCGGGCGTTTGTTCTGTGCGGACATGTTGTCGGAAGCAGCCTATCTGCACTTCACCGATTGGCCCAATACCCATCTTAACAACCCTCTGGGCTCACTCTTCAATTCCATGGATCAACTGGAGAGCCTGGAAGTATCGAAAGTCTATCCAGGCCACGGCCCGTGCTTTCAGAACTTACCAGAACTCCTGCTGTCGCTGCGGGAAAAACATTTGCGAAGATTGGAAAAGGTTTTAAGAGCAGTCAGGGAGCCAATAACCGCCGGGGATCTATACCCTCAGCTTTATGCAGCGACCGACTATGTCCATCATCACCGCCTGCTGTTGGGTGAGACTTTAGGATATTTGGAATTTCTGGCCAGCGACGGCCAACTGCGCAGAATAGACGACGGGGAGAAAGTCAGATTCGCAGGCAATTAAATGCGATCAAATAATTGCTGCCCGCGGAGGTATTTATGATACTGGGAAAAACCTTGGAACAATGGATCATTGAATATCCTGTCATTAAAAAAATGATTAGCTTGGATGAAGTTTTTTGGCTGAATCCGGATAAAATACCTGCGGCTGAAGCTATTGCCCAAAGTTCCATGACAATAGAAGATGTTATTGACGCATCGGAGCGTTTACAAAGATTTGCCCCGTACATTGAGGCAGCCTTTCCCGAAACCAGAGAAAATAATGGGCTGATAGAATCGCCAATTAAAGAAATACCAAATATGCAAAACTTACTTAACCAAAATTATGGCTGCAATATTACCGGCAGAATGTTTTTGAAATGTGACAGTCATCTTCCGGTCTCAGGCTCGGTAAAAGCCCGCGGCGGAATTTATGAAGTTTTAAAACATGCTGAAGATATTGCGCTTTATGAAAGGATCCTGGCTCCTGATGATGACTATAGTATCTTTGCCTCTGAAGAATTTCGCCGGGTTTTTTCCTCATATTCTATTGCAGTAGGTTCTACCGGCAATCTCGGTTTATCGATCGGTATTATGGGAGCCAAGCTGGGTTTTAAGGTTACAGTACATATGTCGGCCGATGCGCTTAAATGGAAAAAAGACCTGCTGCGAAAGATAGGCGTCCAAGTTTGGGAGTACGATCAGGATTACACCAGAGCGGTACAGGAAGGAAGAAAACAAGCCCTTAATGATCCCAATTGTTACTTTATCGATGATGAAAATTCGAGAACATTATTCCTGGGTTATGCAGTGGCAGCCCTCCGTCTTAAGAACCAGCTCGATCAAATCGGCATCCTTGTTGATGATAAACATCCTTTGTTCATTTACCTGCCTTGCGGAGTCGGCGGCGGGCCCGGCGGAATTTCTTTTGGCATTAAACTATTATTTAAAGACAACTCCCACTGTTTCCTGGCCGAACCTACCCATTCCTGCTGCATGATGCTCGGGTTGGCTACCGGCTGTTATGACCAGATTTCTGTTCAGGATTTTGGCATTGATAATATAACTGCTGCGGATGGACTTGCGGTCGGCAGGGCTTCCAAATTAGCTGCCGGAATTATAAAACCATTTATCAGCGGTGTTTATTCAATTTCTGACCAGCGGCTCTTTTCGCTGCTTGCCCAACTGGCTGATTCAGAAAACATATATTTGGAGCCCAGTGCAGCAGCGGGGATGATCGGGCCGGTAAATATTTTTAATTCTGCTGAAGGAAATCAATATATACAGAATGAAGGTATCGCACATTTAATGCCCAATTCAACCCATCTGGTATGGGCTACCGGCGGGAGTATGGTTCCGGAGTCAATAATGCAGGACTATTACAATAAAGGCAAGCGCCTGTTGTAGGGGCGATTAAAATACGCGGATTTAATTGTTTTTATTTCAAACAGGTATAAAACCCGCATGGCAAATATATACCATGCGGGTTTGGCAATTTATAAGTTGGATTCACTTTCCCGGTCAAAACAGCCGGATTGGGCGGCCGTCCCCAAGTGTCACCCCAAGGTGCTGATAAGTCTGTCACAATATCTCAGTATAAGTGTCGCATCACCGGAGTTGATTTTCCCGTCACTGTTCACATCAGCTGCTAAAAACTAATGTAATACCCGTATATAACATAAAATAAAACTGCCCCCCCGGCAGTTTAATCAGCGAAATATTAAGAACGATACTATTACTGTGGAAACGCTTTTACCAGTATTACCATATATTCTCTATAATACCTCATTATCCTTCTTTATGTATAAATAATTTTAATATCCATTGCGAGGATCTCTGTATAACAACAAAAAGACCCAGGCTGCAAAACCTGGAGCAAAGCAGCAGCAGACGCGCCCACTGTCACTATTAAAGAACACCGGGTCAGGAAATCAATCTAATTTTATCTCCCCAGCTGTACATAAACCATAAAAAGGAATATAATATAAAAGCAAATGCGAATCATTACTATTTATAAACTCAGGAGGAGTATTAAATGTTTTCTAAACCAGCCAGATTGTTATTCGTTTTGATGATAGGTGTTATGATTATAAGTGGATGCGGACAACCTGACAACACCAGTGAACAGGCCTCAACCAGCCAAACCAGCAATGAAAAGCTCACCGTGCTTACCTCGTTCTATCCTATATATATATCCACCATCAATGTGACTCATGACATTCCTGATGTGGAGGTAATTAATATGACCAAACCTCAGACCGGCTGTCTGCACGATTATCAGCTTACTCCGGAAGACCTGGAGGCTATAGAAAAAGCTGATGTCTTCGTGGTAAACGGGGCAGGCATGGAAGCCTTCCTTGATAAGGCCATGAATCAGCAGCCGAATCTGAAAATTGTTGAAGCCAGTCAGGGTATTGAACTGATAAAGGACGACAATGGCGAGGAAAACCCTCATGTCTGGGTCAGTATTACTGATAATATTGCTCAGGTCAGGAATATAGCAGAGCAGCTTAGTTCCATTGATAGTGCTCATGCCACCCAATATAAAAGCAATGCTGAAGAATATATTAATAAGCTCGAAACCTTGAGAACTAAAATGCATCAGAGCCTTGATGGAGTAAAAAACAGGAATATTATCACCTTCCATGAGTCATTTCCCTATTTTGCACAGGAGTTTAATCTCAATATTGCCGCCGTAATAGAAAGAGAACCGGGTACCGAACCATCTCCCAGGGAATTGGAACAAACTATTGAAATAGTAAAAGCTTCACAAATCAAGGCTCTGTTTGCGGAACCACAGTACCCGGCCAAGGCCGCTGAAACTATTGCCCGCGAAACCGGCGCCCGGGTTTATACTTTGGATCCCGCGGTTTCAGGAGATTCCGCCCTTGATTCCTATATAAAAATTATGGAACAAAATCTTACAACACTGGGAAAGGCATTAAAATGATAAACGATTTCAGACATAATTGTAAAGCAGGTGATACCTGCAGCGGCTTATGCTGCACCAAGATCGAGAACTTCGCGGTAAGTATAGGCAAAACCAAAATTTTGGAAAATGTAACTGTGCATATTCATTGCGGTGAGCTCACCGCCATAATAGGTCCCAACGGAGCCGGGAAAACCACTCTTTTAAGAGCTATACTGGGTGAGGTTAAGCACAGCGGGGAACTAAAATACACCGATGCCAAGGGGGTCCGCAGCGGAAATCCCATTATCGGCTATGTTCCGCAGCACCTTGATTTTGACCTGGGCAGCCCTACCAGTGTATTTGATGTATTTATGGCATCACGAACCAATCTTCCCGTCTGGTTGTTAAAGCCCGGCAAAATCCGCCAGCAGGTAATTGCCAACCTGACACGGGTTAAGGCCGAACATCTGATTGACCGCAGATTGGGTGCTTTGTCGGGTGGCGAACTGCAGCGGGTGTTGTTGGCCCTGGCCCTTGATCCTATTCCGGATCTGCTGCTTCTGGATGAACCGGTGGCAGGTATTGATCACAACGGACTGGAACTGTTTTATGATACTGTTTCTGAACTCAGAAGAAATTATGATCTCTCCATAATCCTGGTTTCCCACGACCTTGATCTGGTAGCTCGTTATGCGGATCGGGTGGTGCTTATGAACGGAACCGTGATTTGCAGCGGTTCAGCCCGGGAAGTGTTTAATGACAGAAGAACAGCTCAAATCTTCGGTATGTCCTGGTATAAATCGGGAATAGAAATCAAGCTTCCCGCAGAAGAACAGCGAGGTGACATGTAATGCTGGAATTGTGGTACACTGCCGCTGATTTTCTGCTTCCCTGGCAATGGATGTCGCACATGTTCATGAAAAATGCGCTTCTGGCGGTACTGCTGGTCACCCCATTGTTTGGAATTCTGGGCACCATGGTGGTAAACAACCGCATGGCCTTTTTCTCCGACGCGCTGGGACACGGCGCCTTTACGGGTATAGCCATAGGATCACTGCTGGGACTTATGCGGCCAATTGGGGCAGCAACTGCATTTTCGATTTTTTTTGCGGTCATTATAACTATAATAAAAAACAAGAGCAGATCATCCACGGATACTATTATTGGCGTTTTTTCGTCAACCGCCGTAGCAGTGGGGCTGGTTCTATTATCATACGGCGGCAGCTTCAATCGTTATTCATCCTATCTTATAGGTGATTTGCTCAGCATCACGCCCCAGGAAATAGTCATGTTATTCTGGGTGTTTATAGGGGTTGTATTACTATGGATGATAACTTTTAACAAGGTTCTTCTCGTAAGTATAAATCAATCTCTGGCTGCCAGCAGAGGCATCCATACTTTATGGGTGGAAATCATATTTGCAGCCTTAATTGCAGTTATAGTTACTATTACCATCCAATGGGTGGGACTTTTGATTATTAATTCTTTATTGGTATTACCTGCGGCAGCCTCTCGTAATATAAGCCAAAACGTACGCCAATACCATCTTATATCTGTTTTTACAGCTGTTGCCTCGGGTATCATCGGACTTTTGCTATCATATTATTGGAACACCGCCACTGGCGCAACCATTGTGCTGGTGGCAGCAATATTCTTTTTTATTACTCTGGCTCTCCGCAACAGCTTGACAGTATAAATCAGCTGCTCCGGGTCACTGCAGATAAAGGAAAGGAGATGAGCCATTTGCAGGAATATGATACTTACAAGGGTTTACTGCATAGCAATGGATTGAAAAACACCAAACGCCGGAATCTGATACTGGATATTTTAGCCCAAACGGAGCAGCCCCTTACCGTAGACCAAATATTTTTGGAATTAAAGCAAAAAGATATATCTATAAATATCTCCACTGTATACCGAATTGTTGAAACCATGGTATCCCGCGATTTAGTTATTAAAACCAACCTGAACGGCGAAAGCAAAACCTTTTTCGAATTAAATCGGAAAGAACACGGGCATCACATTATTTGTATGAACTGCAAGCAGATGTTCTGGTTGGATGATTGCCCGCTTGATGATTATTGTGATTTATTGCAGGAGAAAACCGGTTTTGATATCACTGGTCACAAGCTGGAAATTTACGGTTATTGCCAAAAGTGCAAGTAGGTTTTAATGAAGCAGAGGGAGATTACCGTGAGGAGTGAGGGGATTAACAGTGAGGTGTGAGGCGTGAGGCGGCGGGCGATCGCTGATCGCCCCTACAGTAGGGGCGCAACATTGCCTATGCCCCGAAGGGGTAACCCAGCTGCTTCCCGAAGGGAAGCCGGGGGAAATCTGCCTGAAGGAAGCACGGGGACTGACCCAGCTGCTTCCCGAAGGGAAGCTGGGGGTCTGTCCCCTGTGCTTCCTGAACCTTTTAAGGAAGCAAAAAGAACGTCCCCCTGCTTCCTTAAAAGGTTTCCACAAAAGCTTCCACTCTTAACCTGAGCCAATTTCTGTCGGATTCGGAATAATCCGTCTCGATCTGCAGGAAAGGTACGCCCAGTTCATTTTTGATATATTTACCCAGAGAATAGGACTCGATATTAAAAAGATGACATGCATGCCAGGTAAGATCTATTACCCCGTCTATCTTATATTCCCGGATAAGTTCAGCCAGCAGTTCAAAGCGCCTGCGGTTCGGGGACATGCAGGGACAGGCAATTTTCAAAGAAGCCCTGGCCAGGGCCTCCATGGGGTCTCCGTCTTCATCCACCATATTCAGTGTTTTATAACCGCCGCAATTCTCCATGGCTACCACCACTGCCGATTCCTCAATAACTTCCAGAACCTTTTTGCAGGTGGTCGGGCAGCCGGTCAAAAGGATGCGGGGACGAGGCGCAATGCCGCCCCGGTCTCTGGCAAAAGACACCACCTGTTTCATTCTCTCTACATAACCCGGCAGATCAGCCTCAAATCCGATAGTATCTACTGCAATACTGGCTTCGCAGCCGGTCAGCATGGGAATATCTCCTTTGTTTAAGGAAAAGATTTCGATGATTTGCCGCCGCACCTGATTATACTGTTTGATCGCCGCCCGCAGGCTATCCTCGGTGACTTTATTGCCCAGTTCCTGCTCCAATAAAGCCCGCAGCCGGTAAAGTTCATGCAGCCATTGCCGAAAGGCCGGTTCTGTGTCTGCCTTTTGCGGCAGTCCCAGCAGATGCACCGGTTTGATTTCGCTTAATATTTCATACATTTTTCGTTTGCCTTCACAGGTGGAATCAGCTATCAGCAAATTCGAAAAGTGAAAGTAAGGACAGGTATCCGACAAAGCCAATCCATAACTGGATTTTACCAGCGGGCAGAAGTTACTGGGCAGACGCGTTTCTGCAACCGGTATTATATCATTGGACGAAGCACACAGGGCAACCGGAATGCCGCCGGCAGCCACGATCAATTCTTTGGGAGTAAATGCACAGTATACACCAACTACTTTGTCCCCCTGCGCTATCCTGGTCATCGTAAGCTCGAACAGTTCCTGTTCAACTTTATCCATATAGTCGCCATCAAGCTTCAACTATTCCCCAACTCCCCATGTTTCGTTATTTTTTGTTTTCATTTCTGATATTTATGACCAAAGCAAAAGCAATGGTTCCATAAGCTATAAAACTCCGGAAATATTCACCCAAAGCGGCGTTGTTAAACAGATTCTGTCCTGCCTGGGGTGAAACGATAAACAGGGTATGGAATAAAAATACCCCTAAAAGCGCATGCCTTATTTTAGCGCTTTTAATACTTGCTCCGCCGGCCAGCAAAGCCGCGCAGGAAATGATGTCAGTACTCAAATGGGCGGTATAGACATCAAACATTCCGATATTCTGCAGGTATATCAATTGACCCAGGGCGGCTAAAACGGTAGACAGGATCATGACCTTGATCCTGACCATATCTGTATTAATGCCGAGAACCGCGCTGGTCTCAGCAGCCGAACCCACCGCTTTGACCTGCTGGCCAAACCGGGTATGCAGAATATAGTAAATGATCCCGGCAAATAAAAGCACTATCAGTATCATGAATAAAGGTATTTGTATCTCTCCGATTTGAAACATCCAGAACTTTTCAATGGTATTGCGGTACATACCTAAATCAACGGTATTTCTCACTCCTATACCCCGGGTAAGGATTATTGCTTTATTGGCAACCGGAATGACTGTACCAAAACCCACCAGAAATATGAGCTGATATATGCTGTTGACGAAGAAACCAATAATGATCGTAGTGATCATCTCTTTCCCTTTGACCCGGTTTAATATCCGGCCTATCATATATCCCAGTATGGCCGATAAAAACACCCCGATCACGATGGTAAGCAAGATCCCCGGAATACCTTCGATGTTGTAACCGATCATTATCAACAATGCTGTCTGGACCGCCATGGCACCTACCGTTATGGCAAAATTCAGCCCCATACCAGCTACTACTGGGATGATCAGGGACAGTACCAGCAGCCCGTCTCTTATAAACCTGGTGATTACCTGATTCAGGACAAAACTGCCGGAAAGTCCGGAAAATTGCCAGGCAAAAAATGAAAGTATCAGAAATACGGCAGGAACGATATACTCCCGGTTAAAATAACGGCTGGCCTGCGCTTTTATTTTCATCGGTTGTTCCTCCGTTTTTCCCTTACCAGCAAAGCATACAGAATAATGCCGTAAGTAATGAAGGTCCGTAAAATCTCGGTCAGTTCAGGAATCAATATTTCATTGGCCACCGGCACCGTCAGAAGGTATATGGACTGCAGCAGATATGTCCCTAATACAGCCTCAAAGACAAAAGTTCTTTTGCCGGTGCTGCCGCCGATAAGTATAGCTGAAATCGCGGGGAAAGCCATGGACAAGGGCTCGTCGTAAAGCTGGATAAAACCGTAACTCTGGGCATATATGCAAATACCGAAACCGGCAATGATCGTAGAAATAATGACAGCAGTAAGCCGTGTTTCAGCTATATTGATCCCGGACAGTTTTGAAAAGGCTTCGTTTTCGCCCACCGCAATGATGGCGCGGCCGATTCTGGTCTTGAAATACCAGAAAAGAAACAGACATATCAGTGCAAAGAAGGCGATCAGCCCGAGCGGGATTTCAATATCGCCCAGCCTGATCAGACAGAAATTATCCAGGATATGATTGAAATAGTTGCCCAGGCTGATTTTAGGTCTTAACCCCTGGCCTCCGATGGGATAAAGCATTTCCCGGTTGGTAAAGGGAGCCAGGGTCCAGAAATAGTTCATTAAAGGGATAAAGGAAAAGCCGATAAAGGTACCGGCGATTTCTTCCCGGCCTTTGACCCGGTTTAAAATCAGACCGTAGATCCAGCCCAAAGTTAAGCAAATCACCAGACTGAAAAGCAGCGCCATGAAAAATCCATAAAATCCGGTCATCCTGAAATTCACGGCCAGGCACATGCCCAGCAAACCGCCGATGATCCCGACCGGCAGGCCAAAATTCAGTCCCGCGCCCGCGTTGAGCATGGGGATCAGGGAAAGCACCAGTACGCCGTTCATGACAAGCTTTACCAAAGATTCATTGAATAAACCCGCCATATTCATTTGCAGTAAATAAGCTACCGCGATCAGGACCAGCAAAAAAACCGAGATGATGATCTGCGGCGGTTTTAATCTATAATTGCGCATGATCCACCCCTTCTTCTCCTGATAAGGCCAGGCCAAAATCGACCTCGGATGAATCCGGGGACAGTATTTTAAAGACTTTTCCCTGCACCATCACTGCGATCCGGTCACACACCCTTTTTAATTCATCCAGTTCACTGGAAGCGATCACGATAGTGGTATTATTGGTGCGATTTATCTCGAGCAGCATATTAAGGATCTTTTCCTTGGCCGATATGTCAACGCCCCTGGTCGGCTCAGCCACGAACAACAGCCGGGGTTCGACGGTCAGGGCTCTGGCAATACAGACTTTCTGCTGGTTTCCGCCGCTTAATTCCTTTACCTTTTGCTTAATGGAAGTACATTTTATATCAAAATCCTTAATAATCTTATTTACGTAGTCGGAAGTCTTCCGGTGATCGATCAAACCCAGATAAGAAAACACCGCTTTCCGGCTGAACATGTTTTTGATCTGGTTGCCCGTAAATATGATATTATTCTCCACCGACTGATCGGCCAGGATGCCCAGGCCCTGCCGGTCGTCAGGCAGTACATACATCCCTTTGACGATATTGGCTTTGGCATCCATCACGGCTATTCTTTTATTATCAAAATATACCTCGCCATTTACCGGATACATGCCCATCATTCCATAGCCCAGAGCCAGTTTCCCGTGTCCGGACAGACTGGTCAGGCCTATTATTTCGCCCCGGTAAACACTTAAGTCAAGAGCTTTGACTTCTTCGCCCGGCATGGCTACCGAGAATTGCTTAAAGGTAATGATAGGCTTACTTTCGATGGTTCTTTTTTCGGCCACTGCTTTATTAACAATATGCCCGATCATATCCCGGGCCAAATCATTTATGGATATGCAGCCTTTTTCATACCGGGAGACCAGTTCCCCGTCCCGGAAAACACTGACCCGGTCACAGAGCGCCTGGACCTCCTCCAGCCGATGCGAGATAAACAATATCCCGATCCCCCGTTCAGACATTTTCCGCAATATTTCCAGCAGCTTCAGCCCATCGTCCTGGTTCAGCACTGCGGTCGGTTCGTCTAAAATCAACAGTTTCAAATCAGTCCGGTCTATTTCCCGTGCTATCTCCACAAATTGTTTCAAATTTATAGAAAGATCTATGATCCTTATATCCGCATTCAGATCAATACCCAGTTTTCTTAATGTCTGCATTGAACTTTCGTTGTCATGTTTGGTGTCAATAAATGAAAATTGCCGGCCAAACAACCAATCCGTTACCGTCATGGTTTTTTCCCGGCCCAGCTTGATATTTTCTCTCACCGTCATGTCAGGGATCAGGGCAAATTCCTGATGGACCATGCCAATCCCGCAGGTGATCGCCTCGGTACAATTTCTGAGGCTGATCCTTTGGCCGGCAAAATATATTTCGCCTTCATATCCGCCGGTTTCACTTATTATCGGGCTGCCGAACAAAATATTCATCAGGGTGGTCTTGCCGGACCCGTTAGCCCCGACAATACCGTGTATTTCCCCGGCTTTAACAGACAAATTGATATTTCTTAAAGCGGGAATCCCGTTATAGCTTTTATTCAGATTGGTGATCTGCAAAAGATTTTCCATTGATTTCTCCAGTGACGCAGATAAATGTAACCAAAAGAATTCAGGCTGTCCGGTATACAGACAGCCTGAATGTCAGCTCTGTGTCTGTTTAGTACAGGATCGTATCCATGATCATTACAAAATAATTGTCAAACTCGGGCCCGTCAGCTTTGGCTTTAAATTTGGTAAAGCTCACATCAGTTCCGAAAGTGTCCTTGGCAAACTGATTCAGGTTGTCAACATTCTTATAATCAAAGCTGGGATCCTCAATCATTTTCTTGGCCAGTTCAACTGCATATTGAGGCATAAATACTGTGGCCGGCATTGGCCATCCGCCCAGTCTGCCGCTCATCCCGGCTGCGGCTGCCTTTTCCGAAATCATTCCATTTACTTTATCAAAATCCCAGGCATCCTCTTCGGAAATCTCCAGCCCTAAAACGGTAGGATAGGCCTGCAGAGGAGTCGGGCAGCATTGTTCCATTACCATAAATTTTTCTTTAAAAGCTTCGTCGATGATCACATCGTACATTGGACAATTGGTGCCGAATATATTTGTATCGGTTCCATATTTCGCGATCTGCCGGGGAATATCCTCTCTTAAAAACTGAAGCATCGGGCCGGTGCCGTTGCCGGTCTGAGGATCAGGAGTAACCACTTCGACCCACTGCATGCCCAGTTCTTCAGCGGTTTTCTGCATCGCATCCTTCCGCTGGGAAATTACTTCTTTGGCCAAATGCGTGGGGAAAGAATAATGAATGATCGTTTTAGCACCCTGTTCGTGTGCTTTTGTGGCGATAGCCTTACCTCTTCTCACCCAGTCAGTATCCAGGTTGACGTCAACGTACTGTGACATCAGAGCCGGATCGTCCCAGATAGGAGCTGTCATGGTAATGATCTCCGGCCTGGTTTCCTCAATTTTTTGCAGGGCCGGCAACAAACCTGCCTGGCCGGATACTACGATGATGGCTTTCATTTCCGGATCATCGGCCAGAGAAGTGATCTGACTCAGTCCGGTTTCGATTTCGGTATCAAAATTTTCCGGCAGGGTAATATGTTTAACAATGTCAGGGTACTTCTCGGCCATCTTCGCGGCAGCCCTGAATTCATCCTCGCTGGTCGACAATGTCGGAGTCACGATACCAATTTTGTAAGCTTCAGTCTTATCTGCTTCTTTCTCAGTGGAAGCCGGCTTACTATTTCCGCAGCCAATAAATAAACTGGTCATCAGCACAAGAATCAAAATCAATGAAATATGTTTCCTCAAACCCCTTTTCCTCCCCACTTATCTTAATTTCATTTTTTGCTCCCGGATAACCAGCAATTGGTTTCCAGGAACTGCTCAATTTCTTTAATTTTCCCCCCTTTGTTCCTTTTTCTGCAGATATCATAAACAATTATATAATTAGTATATTTCATCTGTCTAATAATTATATGTTATATATTATTGCGATTGGTAATACCAGAGGAAGCAGGGGGAGATTACCGTGAGGAGTGAGGCGTGAGGGGTGAGGAGTACGCCTCTTAATAAGCCGGGATGGTTAAAACAAGCGCAGGGGTGGAAGCACAGGGACGTTCTTTTTGCTTCCTTTTTGCTTCAGGAAGCATGAGTAGTCCTCGGGGCACAACGGAAGCACAGGGGACAGTCCCCCGGCTTCCCTTCAGGAAGCAGATGGGACAGTCCCCGTGCTTCCTCACTCCTCACACCTCACACCAATCACATTAAATGTTTAATGATATCTGCCCCGGCAACGAAGGTTCCGATGGAGGCTCCAATGTTGGCCATGACAATTACGAGCAAGGTTCTAAGCAGGCGATTTTTGTAAAAGCCCCTGATGCTGAATATATCTTGCGAGACATTTTGCAGGTCTTGAACGGTGGGCTTTTTTATTGTAGCTTCGACCAGACCGGTAAACCATCCGCAGGCTAATACCGGATTTAGTGTCGTAAACGGCGCCGCAATAAAAGATGTCAGTATGCTGAGTGGGTGTCCCAGTGATAATGCGGTAAATACTGCTGCCAGGATACCGGTCCATAAAACCCATACCGACAGCTGCTGCAAACCGGTTTGCATATCATTAAGAAAAGCGTAAGCAATAAGCAGCATAACAGCGGCGGGAATGATCCAGCCCGCCAGCTTTGATATCCGGCTTTTGGGCGGAACTGCCGAGATACTTTCGATATCCTGCGTTTTATATATCTCTTCCTTAACTCCCGGTACATGGGCGCCTCCCAAAACGGCAACCACCTTTTTCCCAGGGGCGTTTTTAATTTTGGCCGCCAGGAACTGATCCCGCTCCCCGATCAGAATATCCCCAACCTGGGGAAGTTGCTTGCGAACGTCGGCGATCACCGACTCCAGCATATCCTGCTGTAACATATCCTGCAGATCCTGATTTGAGATATCGGTATCATCATCAAACGAGAAAAGCAGACCGCCGAACAGTTTCGTCTTTTCCCAAAAGCTCAGTTTACGCCATATACGCAGAAATGTAGTTTGAATGCTGCGATCAGCCAGAACCAGGTTGGCACCGATTTCCGCGGCACTCTCGATCCCCTGTTTCATTTCCCCGCCAACCATCACATTCAACTTCTTCGCGATCTTTTTCTGATAGGAACCAAGAACAAGGTTAGCGATAAGAAAGCCAACCTTCTTTGCTTTTATGATCTTGACCAGATCGGTTTTTTCCCACGCGTCCGGATTCTGCATGCTTTTGAACCGGTCCTCGTCAAGCTCGATACAGACGCTGTCCGGCCGCTCTGCGGAAATTACCTGTTTTACAAGCTCCGCGCTTTCCTTTGATACATGCGCCGTCGCGATAAGAATGATCTCTTTGTCCTGATATTCCAGGCGGGTAATATTTTGTTCAATCATTTTTCACCATAAATCCTGCGTATTTTTCTTTGATTCGATCACTTAATCTGCGTCATCAAACACAAAGACAGTATATTATTGATAAATTACTTAGTCAAGGAAGCAGATGGCATACCCCTTCGGGGCACAGGCAGGCAGTATGTGCCCAAAGGGGTATGCGCTTCGAATATGAGCGGGCGATCATTGATCGCCCCTACAGAACTATGCCCCTACAGAACTGTACCCCTGCATCTCCTCACGCCTCACTCCTCACGTTTATCGCCTGACCAACTGTTCTTTAGGTAACGGGAAGATACTATCTTCCCCTGCAACGCGTGAGCCAAGGTTCCCCTCGCGCCTCGCGCCGCACTCCTCACACCTCACGCACCGAGCTTTTTTTTGATAAAGATGAACATTCGCGGGG
>DAOPZM010000027.1:6345-14636 GCA_035353375.1 Syntrophomonadaceae bacterium | reverse complement strand
CTCCTCACACCTCACGCACCGAGCTTTTTTTTGATAAAGATGAACATTCGCGGGGATCTTGTTTTCATAAATTGTTTCAAGTGTTCATATAAAAAAATCGCTGTATATAAACGATGTTTGAATAAAATTCTCACCAGTCTTAATGTTAATAATTCAATTTCGATATCGTCGATTCTTCTCGCAACGATCTCACTGCTCCTTATCGCACGAGCTCTTGATATGAATTTTATATAATTATAATTTTTTGCATATTCTGACACCAAAAATATCGCAAAACTTACAACAATATTCTCCAGATGGGAAATCTGCCTTGCATATTTTTCTTTATCTTCAAAAAATGCGATTGTTTTTTCCAGCAGATTTTCATGCATTTCATATAAGTTCTCCCGGTATTTATCAGACAAATGATTATTGTCATCATATTTAAAATAATTATATAAAAATGCCGGAATGACCGTCAGACTATTACATTTTTTAAATACTTCAAGATTGAACAGGAGATCTTCGCCATAATCCACATCAGGCTCAAATAATATCTGACTGCCCTTTATAATCTCTGCTTTATACATCTTATTGCCGGGAGGATTTATTAAATGTACTGAATTCAAATCAACAAATATATCCAAAAAATCATAATAATTCAGATTCAATACCTGGTCATAACCAAGATATGCACATTCTCCTGTTTTATCCGTGATCCATTTAAAACCGCAGATAACCAGATCACTGTCATATTTCTCTATTGCGTCAACCAATTCTTCGGTCATATTTGGCTCCAGATAGTCATCACTGTCAACAAACTTCAGGTACTTGCCCCGGCTTAACCTGATTCCATCATTTCTGGCCTCGGATACTCCGGCATTATTTTTATGCAGCACGATGATGCGGGCATCTTTTTTCGCATATTCATCACATATCGCAGCACTGCCGTCAGTCGAGCCGTCATCGACCAGAATCAATTCAAAATTCTCATAGGTCTGATTTATGATGCTATCCATACATCGTCTCAGGTATTTCTCAGAATTATAGACCGGAACGATAATACTGACCTGCGTATCCCTCACCCCTCACGGTAATCGCCTGACCAACTGTTCTCAAGTAACGTGATGATACTATCTTCCCCTACAACGCGTGAGCCAAGGTTCCCCTCACACCTCACACCTCACTGTTCCTTATTGTCCGAAGAGCTTGTCTCCATATTCAGCATAGCGAGAGTCGAACAGTAATTTATACTCTCCCCGGGCTGCTTCTTTATTGCGGTACATTTCATTGTCGGCGTTCCTGTATATCTCATCTATGCTGCCATTGAGGGTGTTTCCCCATGCCGCCCCGAGGGAAAAGCTGATCGGTCTCAGTGGATTCTCCTGATTGTGTTTGGCAACCGCTGTGGTTATCCTTTCACAGATCCCCTCTAAACCATCCGTTGAAACAGACGGCAGAGCTATGGCAAATTCATCCCCGCCGACCCGGGCCACAACATCGTTTTCCCGTACAGACTGCATCAGGATAGCCGCCGTAATAACGATCAGCCGGTCGCCAGCCTGATGCCCCAGGGTATCATTGACCATTTTCAGCCCGTCAACATCGCATACTATAATTGCCGCCGGATCGTACCGGCCCGAGTCGAGTCTGGACATTTCCTCCTGAAAATAAGCCCGGTTGTATAATCCGGTAAGTTCATCATGATAACTAATAAATCTTAACCTGTTCTCAATTTGTTTTCTATCAGTAAAATCAGTAAATATTATTACCATCCCCTTAAATTTATCGCTATAATCCAACATACGTTGAAATCTGACCACCAGGTGCCGGGGCTCTATTCCTGGCAGTTCCAGATCCTTCTCAATTGTCGCTTCCATATCGCCGCCTTCTATAAAGGCTTTAACAAAAGCTCTGGATTCATCAGAAATCCACGGAATAAGTTCCGTTAAGCTTTCATTCTTTCTATTTACTGAAATCCCCGTTTGACCTATCTCCTTCAGGAAATCCATCGCTGCCTTGTTCATATTGTCAATTATACTGTCACTGTCCAGAATAATAACCGGAGTAGGGATGCTTTCAAAAATAGTCAAATACTTATTCTTTTCGTTGGTCATAACCCGATTGGCGTCCTGTAACTCCTTAATAAGCACTTCTCTGGTATAGCCGGTCCATTCAGTGCAGAAAGCTATTTCCACCCGATCAAAGAACTTGCAAATAAAAATTGCATATTTGTATTCTGTCTCCCTGTCCAGGCTGGCTTCCCAGATCAGATCCAAATAGGATTGACGATAGTATTTCATTAATCCCAGAAACATTGTCAGAGTCACTCCCCGGCTGCGATGCAGCTGCGCCTCCTTTACTCCGAAATATCCGATTTTATCATTGGAATAATCCTCATCCACGTTCAATTCAGGAATCGCTCCATGTTCCTCAAGAGCATCCAGGAGAGTTTTGGATAATCCGTCTATTGAAGCTTGCCAGTTTTCTTCCAGGGTAGCAGTGTATTTGGTGTAATTGTGCAGTTTGGCATATTCTACAACTCTTTTGGTTAAAAACTCTGAACCGGTCTTAATCAATTCGATCAGTTCTTTCATGCTCCTGCCCTTCTCTCCTCTGGTTTATGCCGGGATCTGAATTAACAAGCATTTCAACATAATATCACACTTACTTATTATGATAAGATATTTCAAAGATAGTGACAAGAAGGGAGCCTCACTCCTCACTATATAAAGGATATTTTGGCGAGATATAGAATTAATTTATTATCGAGATAACAACTAATAATACGGGGGTGATTTAATAATGAAGAAATTTTTTTCCCGTGTACTTAAATTCCTGGGAGCCTGCATGATTTTATTCATGTTGTCTTGCCTGGTGTGGTGCGCAACTGTTATTTGGAATGCATTTCATTTTGACTATACATACATCCCCACGTTAAATTATTCTGACGGCCAAAAAACTATAAGCCAGGAATTTGGCTGGAATTATGATGGCAATTATTATCGCTGGACATTAGAAATACCAGAAACTTTGATAGAGTATGACCGTGAAATGATAAAATTATGTGATGAATTCAGGAGCAGCAACGAGAATGACCGCCAGGCGATACTTGCTTCAGCCGATGATAATAATAAAAAGTTATTATCATCAGCATTCTCTGAAAACTACGAAATAACCCCATGGGTAGCCGATCCGTTAAACTATGAATATATTGGGAAACTGGCTGAACGTTTGGCAGTTCAGGCTGAAAAAGATCAATATGATTATTTCCATACAGCTGAGTTTGTGCTCAAATTTGCCCAGAGTACCCCTTTTGAAGTAAGAGAGTTGCAATTGCCTGCATATACACTCTTTAATGATGGGGATTGTGATTGCTTATCGGTGCTTTATGCGTCTATTCTCAAAAAAATGGGTTATGATATTGCCTTTCTACAGTACAGCTCTGAAAAAGTAAACCATATGGCCATCGGCATTGCCTTCACCGACCAGCAGCTGCCGGCCAAATGGAAAACATTTTATGAAATGAAATATTATATCCACGATGGGATCAAATATTATTACGCAGAAATATCTAGCGACAATCTCATAGGGGAACTGACTTTCTCGGAAAATGAAGCCGAACTTATGAGCCAGGAGCCGAAAATCATTCCCATTCGAATTGAAGAGTAGTTTGATCCACGGGCATACCGGCTTTTGATGGTGTTTGATACAGGGGCGATCCCCCTCACCCCTCACTCCTCACCCCTCACTCCTCACCCCTCACTGTATAAAGGATATTCCGGCGAAATATAGAATTAATCCAATATCGAAGCAACGGCCAAAGGAGTAAAAATATGCAAGCTGTTATATTAGCGGCCGGTATGGGCAAAAGACTTAAAGAACTGACCAACGACTGCACCAAGTGCATGGTCAGGGTAAACGGTGTGACAATGATCGAAAGAATGCTTATTCAGCTGGACAGGCTTGATCTGTCACAAATTGTGATAGTTATAGGTTACAAAGCTGATAAACTGATCGATTTTGTTTCAGCCTTAAAGGTACATACTCCTGTTATTTATGTAAGCAATAATATATATTACCGGACCAACAATATCTACTCCCTTTATCTGGCCAGGAACTATCTGCTCCAGGAAGACACCCTGCTGCTTGAATCCGATCTGATTTTTGAAGATGCAGTTTTGCAGAAGCTGCTCGATGATCCCTATCCAAGCCTGGTTTTGGTGGCGAAATATGAAAGCTGGATGAACGGAACTGTTGTCACCCTGGATGAGCACAGCAGCATCAGGAGTTTTACGGATACGAAAAGCCTGGATTTTTCCGGTATTGAAAACTACTATAAAACTGTAAACATTTATAAATTCAGCCAGTCTTTTTCGACCACTCACTATGTCCCCTTTTTGGAAGCTTACTGTAAGGCACTTGGCAGCAGCGAATACTATGAGCAGGTGTTGAAAGTTATAACGCTCTTAGACAAACCGGAAATCAAAGCCTTAGCCCTGGAGAATGAATCGTGGTATGAAATCGACGACATCCAGGATCTCGACATTGCCGAATCAATATTTGCAGCATCGGCCGAAGACAAACTTGAAAAATTCCGGAACAGATATGGCGGTTATTGGAGATATCCCCGCCTGTCAGACTTCTGTTATCTGGCAAATCCATTTTATCCGCCTGCCAAGCTGCGGGATGAGATCAGGGCCAATTTTGACCGGTTGATATCGGATTATCCATCCGGCATTGATGTCAACAGTATGCTGGCCGCCAGGTACTTTGGCCTGCATACCGATCATGTGTGCGTCGGCAACGGTGCTGCCGAACTTATAAAATCTCTGCTGTCAGAACTTAACGGCAAAACAGGCCTGATACTGCCGACCTTCGAGGAATACCCCGCCAGACTTAAACCGGACGCTATAGAGGCCTTTTATCCAGACAACCAGGATTACTCGTACACAGCCGGCGATTTAATAAATTATTTCAGTGCCAGGCCGATCTCAAACCTGCTGCTGATAAATCCCGACAACCCGTCGGGAAATTATATTGAAAGAAAGGAGGTCCTGCGCCTTGCCAGGTGGGCGGAGGAAAAAGGCATCGTTTTGATCGTGGACGAATCCTTCGTGGATTTTGCCGGCACCAACGAACCGCCTACACTGCTGGATGAGGAAATCCTGCGGGACCATCAAAATCTGATAATAATCAGAAGCATCTCAAAATCATTCGGAGTACCCGGACTGCGCCTGGGAGTTCTGGCCGCGGGCAATACAGAAATGATCAGCTTGCTTAAAAAAGACGCTGCCATCTGGAACATCAACTCCCTGGCGGAATTTTTCCTGCAGATATTCGAAAAATATAAGGGTGAATATAAAGAAGCAATGGAACTGTTTAAAAAAGTCAGAAAAGAGTATGTTGAGAAACTCGGCAGCATAAAGGCTCTGAGAGTGGTCCCGACCCAGGCCAATTTTGTGCTGTGCGAGCTGACCGGGGTGCATAATGCAAAAGAAACAGCCGAAATCCTCTTAAATGATTACGATATCCTGATCAGGGACCTTTCTGATAAAAAGGGCTTCACGGGACAGTTCATCAGGGTCGCTGTAAAACGTCCGGAAGAAAACCAGCGGCTGGTTACGGCCCTGCAAGAGATATTGGGCTGAAATAAACGGGCAATTATACCGCTGCAAACTGCCGGCACAATTCCATAAATACCGGTATTTTCAGATACTCTCCTTTGCTTCCGTAGCAAAAATGATTTTCACAGGTTTGTGATCGACCCGTTCATCCTCCGGGGGAAGCTGCATATAATCGTTATACAAATTGCTCAATATATGATCCCAGTCTCCCGGAGCATCGAAGATTTCCCCCTCGAATTCGGCTCTTACTGCAGGCAAATACTTATCCTTGAGCATCGTTCGTTTAATATAGTCAGTTTTGGTATCCCAGACAATGAAGTAAGGGGCGTCGTCATTCTTATTCCACGACATTATTCCCTGCTGCAGCTTTGACAGGAAATGGAGGGGGAACATCCGGGTGATAAAATAAACCAGTTTCATTTTGCTGCTGATCACTTCTAATGATATGCCTCTGCGAAGAAGAATCAGGATTCCCAGGCGATTTACCGCATTTGCCTGTACTTTTTGCAACAGACTTGCTTGCCGATTGGCATTATCCAATGGGTAAATATCAATAAAAATACCCCTGGGTATATTTAAACGAGCAGTTATCTCCTCATCAAAAACAGTATTTATTTCTCTGATCTTGGCAAAGGGCAGCCAATATAAAGGATCGGTATCATTGCAGTGCAAATAATACTTTGGATCCAAATGATCCTTGCATAAATCCAGAAACTGTTCATAATCCTTCCTCGGCATGGCTATATCTATATCATCGTCCCATGGAATGAAGCCTTTATGTCTGATCGCACCCAAGAGAGTACCCCAATAAAGGAAATATTGCAATTTGTTTTGTTCACAGAGCCTTACCGCTTCTTTTAATATCTCCAGTTCAGTAAGCTGAAGCCGTCGCAGGACGCCGCTTTCATATGAAGTTCCGTTTGGCAAAAAAATCAGCCTTTCCTTTGGCTTCTGTCAAACCTGCATATATTTTAAAGACTCAAACCATGGCACTGCAGCTGTATAAATATCAAATACCTTTTGAAGTTTACCATTGTCCATGACAGAATATTTTGGTCTTAACGCAGCAGCCGGATATTCCTCAGTCGAAATCGGCATCAAACGTTTCAGCTTTCTTTCGGTGTCGGGAATTGTCTCAAAAATCTTCTGAGCAAAGCCGAACCAGCTGGTCTGCCCCCCGGCAGTCATATGATAAAGACCTTTCAATTCCTCAAAATACTCAAAAAAGCCTGCTTTGCGATCGATCCCCCCGGCGAGCACCGCAGCAGTTGACTCAGCGATCATGCGGCACCAGGTGGGAGCGCCGATCTGATCATTGACCACTTTGATTTCTTCCCTCTCCCTGGCTAAACGCAGCATGGTAAGAAGAAAATTCTGCCCCCGGTTTCCGTATACCCACGAAGTTCTGAAGATAAGATAATTGCCGCCCGCAGCCTGAATGGCCTGTTCACTGAAAAGCTTGGTCTTGCCGTATACATTCAAAGGATGCGGAACATCCTCTTCGGTATAAGGCCTGTTATTGATTCCGTCAAAAACATAATCGCTGGAATAATGGATCAGCAGCGCGCCGGCTCTTTTAGCTTCTTCCGCCAGCACCCCGGCAGCATATCCATTTACCGCCATCGCCAGTTCCGGTTCTTCCTCCGCCCGGTCAACAGCAGTATAGCCAGCGGCATTAACAATAATACCGGGCTTTATTTCACGGACCTTTTCCCGGATCAGCATCAGGTCAGTGAAATCAAGATCTGGTTTATCCAACGCAATGATCTGCCCCAGCGGAGCCAGGGTTCTTTGTAATTCCCAGCCTATCTGCCCGTTTTTGCCGAACAGAAGAATTTTTTCCGGGAGGTTTTCATTAAGCTTCATTGCCGTCACTCCATTTTGGCAGCCTATGCCGGTCGATATCCTTCAGCAACGGATGTTTCTTATCCCGATCCGATAATACAGGTTCCTTGATCGGCCAGTCCACTCCTATGTCCGGATCGTTCCAGGCTATGCCGCCTTCGCTCGCAGGACTGTAATAATTCGAGCATTTATATGCAAACAGCACAGTTTCGCTGAGTACACAAAAACCATGGGCAAAGCCTTCCGGTATATACATCTGCCGCTTATTCTCAGAGGACAGCTCCACCCCGTGCCATTTCCCAAAGCTGGGTGAGCCCGCTCTGATATCCACTGCCACATCAAAAACTCTGCCCTGCAGCACATAGACCAGTTTTGCCTGGGCATCAGGCTCCTGATAATGCAGGCCCCGCAAAACACCGCAGCTGGAAAAGGACATGTTATCCTGCACAAAATCAACATCGATACCCATGCTCCTGTATCTTTGCCCATTCCATGTCTCCATGAAAAACCCGCGTTCATCTCCAAAAACGTCTGGTTCTATAACCAATAAGCCAGATATCTTTGTCTGCAAAACCTTCATATTACTTCTCCTTCCTGCTGATCCGTAAGGGGACGTAGGGGGCGCGTATCACGCGTCCGGCCTGAGAGATAATATTTGTTGCAAAGGAAACGGGCAGATAATATCTGCCCCTACAACGCACAAGCGAAGAATCGCCTCACACCTCACTCCTCACGGTTAATCCCCTGCCCAACTGTTCTCAGGTAACGGGAAGATGCTATCTTCCCCTACTGTAGGGGCGATCAGTGATCGCCCGCCCCCTCACTCCTCACGCCTCACAC
>DAOPZM010000027.1:0-6245 GCA_035353375.1 Syntrophomonadaceae bacterium | reverse complement strand
CCTACTGTAGGGGCGATCAGTGATCGCCCGCCCCCTCACTCCTCACGCCTCACACTTAATCGCCTTTATCCCTCTGCGCTTATTTTAACCATCCCGGTTTGTGCAGGTTTTATTTAAGCCGTATGGTCAAAATCGCTTGGGCCCGGTCTTACATTTGTACAAGGCCAAGGGCAGTTATGTTGACGCTGTTTATAGGTAATATAGGTGTTTAAGGGCTTAATCGCCTTTATCCCTCTGCGCTTATTTTAACCTTCCCGGCTTATTAAGGGGCGTTCCCCTCACTCCTCACGCCTCACACCTCACTGTTGAAGAAGGCTGAGCAGATACTGCCCGTAGCCATTCTTCCTGAGAGGATCAGCCAGCTTAAGCAGGTCCTCCCGGCTTATCCACCCCATGCGGTAAGCAACTTCTTCCGGGCATGATATTTTCAAGCCCTGGCGTTCTTCAACTGTCTGAACAAAACTGGAAGCCTGCAGCAGTGACTCGTGGGTACCGGTATCCAGCCAGGTGTAGCCCCGTCCCAGTTTTTCCACTCTCAGCTGCGACTTTTCCATGTACAGTTTATTAAGGTCAGTGATCTCCAGTTCCCCTCTTGCCGAGGGTTTGAGGCTGCCAGCCAGATCAGAAGCCTGACTGTCGTAAAAATAAAGGCCGGTCACAACATAATTGGACCTGGGGTTGGCCGGTTTTTCCTCCAGGCTTATGACCCGGTCCCGGTCATCGAACTCCACCACTCCATACTGGCCCGGATTTTTGACCCAGTACGCAAATACTGTCGCACCCGTTTCCTGCTGCGCCGCCTTTTGCAGTTTATCAATAAGGCCGCTGCCGAAAAACAAATTGTCCCCCAGCACCATGGCACAGGGTTCATTGGCGATAAAATCCCGGCCGATTATAAATGCCTGCGCCAATCCGTCCGGACTGGGCTGAACCGCATACTGAATATTGACGCCCCATTGACTGCCATCCTGCAGCTGAGCCTTAAACAAATGCTGATCATGCGGGGTGGTTATGATCAGTATCTCACGGATCCCAGCCAGCATCAATGTGCTTAAGGGATAATATATCATCGGTTTATCATAAACAGGCATCAACTGCTTGCTGATTGCCACAGTCAAAGGATACAGGCGTGTCCCCGTCCCTCCGGCCAGGATAATTCCCTTCTTTATCAAACCGGTTTCCCCCATTCCCGTTATTTTTAAATCGTCCCCAGTCTCTCCCGCTGGTAGCTGCCGTCCTGAACACGCCGGCACCACTCCAGGTTTTCCAGGTACCACTGCACCGTCTTTCTCATGCCGGAAGCAAAAGTTTCAGTCGGCTTCCAGTCCAACTCCCTCATAATCTTGCCAGCATCCATGGCATAACGCAGATCGTGCCCCGGCCGGTCCTGAACAAATTGAATCTGCTCCCGGTAGGAGCCGCCGTCTGCTTTAGGCCTCATCTCGTCCAGCCAGCCGCAGATATCACCAACCACCGTCAGGTTTTTTCTCTCACTATTACCGCCGATATTATATACTTCTCCCGGCCGGCCGCACTTTAAAACCTGCCGCAAAGCCTCACAATGATCAGTAACATATAGCCAGTCGCGGACATTCTCACCCGTGCCATAGACCGGCAGGGCTTTTCCCTCCAAAGCATTCATGATCATTAAAGGGATCAGTTTTTCCGGGAATTGATAAGGTCCGAAATTATTTGAGCAGTTGGTGATCAAAACCGGTAACCCATAAGTATGAAAATAAGCCCTGACAAAATGATCCGATGCCGCCTTTGAAGCCGAGTAAGGCGAATTAGGCTGATACCGGGACACTTCGGTGAAATATCCTTCGCTGCCCAGCGAACCGTATACTTCATCGGTTGACACGTGCAAAAAGCGGAATGCCTCCCGCTCATCAGGTTCGAGTTCATCCCGGAATGCGCGTACCACCTCCAGCAGATTAAAAGTCCCCAGAGTATTGGTCCTGATAAACTCCCCCGGCCCGTCGATCGAACGGTCCACATGCGACTCGGCCGCCAGATGCATTACCGCGAGAGGATGATATTTTTTCAGTATATCCCTAACCAGTTCACGGTCATTTATATCGCCTTGAATGAAGATATGTCTTTTATTATCTGCCAGATCCCGCAGTGATTCCAGGTTCCCTGCATATGTAAGCTTGTCCAGGTTGACAACGATCATGTCTTCCTGGTTTAAAAGACAATGAACCAGATTCGATCCGATGAACCCGGCCCCGCCAGTAACTAAAATCGTATTCAATTACGTCTGCTCCGTTTCTGTCATTTTCTTCCCATATTTATATTTTCGTTATAATATTGCAATATCCTGCCAGAGGATTAGTAAGGCGTGAGCCAAGGTTCCCCTCACACCTCACGCTTCACACCTCACGATTAACCGCCTGACCACCTGTTCTCAGGTAACGTGAAGCATACCCCTTTCGGGCGCACACTGTGCGCCCCTACAGTAGGGGCGATCAGTGATCGCCCGCCGCCTCACACCTCACGCCTCACGCCTCACGCCTTATATCATTATAGATGGAAATCAAGGTATGCGTGTTCACTTCCCGGTCATGGGTCCGCAAGGCATGCTCCCTGGCTTTGGCCGAAAACTGCCCTGCCAACTCATCATTGGCAAAAACCTCGCATACATAATGCGCCAGCATATAAGGTGCATCGGCCTGGTATACGAAACCTTCCTCCTTATGGGTTAACAAGTCCGTTACCCCTCCCACATCGGAGGCAACGCAGGGCACGCCGAGAATCATGGCTTCGCCCAGCGAATTGGGGCTGTTTTCAATACTGGAAGCACAGACAAATACATGTGACTGCAAATAGCGCCGGCACATCTGCCGCTCATCCAGAATGCCCGTGAACTCTACACTTTCACCCAGATCATATCTCTTTATCAGTGCTTTGATATATTTACCGTAGGAAGTTAATTTAAGCTTGTCCTTCAAGGTATCGGATTTAATTATATTCAGTCCCGCGACATATATTCTGGCATCAGGAAAACGCCTTAAAATCAGCGGCATAGCCTCCAGCATTAAATGCAGGCCCTTGATGGGATATCCGGCCTGACTGATAAATATCGAATGTTTTTCGCAGCGGTCTATATCCCAGCCGTGTTTATAGAATTCATCCCTTAAGGTTTCATTGCAAAAGTAATACTTCGCACCGGGATTTATCTGTGTTGTAAAGGCCCGGTCCAGCGCTGTACGGCCTATCACATACCTGACCTTCCTGACAGCCTCGATCTCCGACCGTCCGCGCATAAAAAATCTGCCCTGCTCCTGTCTCAGATTGCCCTGATAGATCAGATCCCCGAAGGTAACTCCGTTCCGGACCCGGGCCGGCAGATATGCCATATAATGCCTGGCACACATTGAAATAATTCCCTGGAACGACAGCACAACAGGTATATTCTGTTCATTGCATGTACGCACCATTGCCAGGGAATGCGCATGCTCCGAACCAAAAATATTAACGATGTCCGGCCTGGCGTAATTTAGTATTTTTTTGAGAAAAACATTTTCCCGGCTCGGATCATATTTCTCACTTACAGGTGGAAAGACGTAATACTTAATTTTGTTTCCGTTAATGACCTGCACATCAGTCAGTCGGTTTTCGGGAAAAGCAACCGAAAGATTGATTCCCTCCGAATCTGCCAGATGTGCGGAAGCACTCTCAAGCCACCCCACAAACGGATTGGTTTTTTTGTTCATTAATTGCCTGGCTTCCGTTAAAGCCGTTTGGGTAAGCCACAGTATGTTCACAGGAAACCTTCCTCCTATCTCCAGGAAGCAGGGGGACGTTCTTTTTGCTTCCTTTTTGCTTCATTTTTTACTTCAGGAAGCACAGGTGACAGTCCCCCGGCTTCCCTTCGGGAAGCAGATGGGACAGTCCCCGTGCTTCCTTCAGGCAGGCAGATTTCCCCCGGCTTCCCTTCGGGCAGCAGCTGGGTTACCCCTTCGGGGCACAAGCAGTTTTCCCCAAGCTTCCTTCAGGCAGGCAGATTTCCCCCGGCTTCCCTCCGGGAAGCAGATGGGATACCCCTTCGGGGCACAAGCAGTTTCCCCCGTGCTTCCTTTAAGAACCGTCCCCGCGTTTGCTAATAAACGGGAACAAATAATATAACTCGCAGCCTGCTTTATATTTAAAACTATAATTACCTTTACGAATTTTAAACTTTAAATCTTTGAATTCCCGGAGCAATTCTGCTCTGTCAATTGATTCACAATTTTTATCTATGTATTTAATGCACTCTTTTAAATAATAAAAAGCCAAACTATATGTTATATCTCTTTCTTCATATAAACCAATATCATTAAAAAAGTCGGCCCGGTCAATGAGGGCATGTATAACATGGATACGGTTTTTTAATTTAAATCCGCCGCCGGTAAAACTATCAGGACGCTGCCGGTAATATAACAGCTTTTCAGTGGTATAAACAATTTTCCTGGCTTCATATAGTATTTTATGTGCTGTATATTCATCCTCATGTGCTTTCCCGACCGGATACCTTATTATATTAAAAATTCTTTTATGATATAGTTTCCCCCAGGCTACAACAAATCTGAGATTCAATTCACCATTTAATTTCTGCAGAGCTTCAATATTTGTGAATTCGTGTATCTCTATATTTGCAGCATCGATCGAAATACTTTCTGTTGAAGTCATAATGAAATCAGCTATTGCTATTTCAGAATCCGTTGCTTTAATTAAATTATGGAGCTTTTCAATAAACTCCTCATGTACCCAATCATCGCTATCCAATAAAGAAATATATTCGCCATGTGCCAAATCCAAACCCGCATTTCTCGCATCAGATATGCCGCCATTCTGCTTATGGATCACCTGTATCCTTTTATCAATACGCGCATAATCATCACATATTCCTCCGCACCTGTCAGGTGATCCATCATCGACCAGGATAATTTCTAAATTTTCATAGGTCTGTCTTATAACAGAATCTACACAGTGATGAAGATATGCTTCCACATCGTACACAGGAATGATTATCGTAATAAGCTCATTCATCTGATTACCTCCGAAATTGACATGGGGACGGGGGAACTGTCACGTTCATCAAACAACATAAGCCGGCCAAAGCAGGGAACGGTTCATTGGTTCCTAAATTCGATACCATACAGATGGAATCAGATCACCCGTATAAAGTATGTTATTATTGAACCATCTGACCGGAGCAAAAACCAGCTTTTCCGTATTTGAATTGATCCATGCCCCCCACCAGCTAAAGGAGCTGTTAGCAATAATATTATGCTTGCATAAACTCATTAGTCTCAGATCCTCATAATCTTTTTCCTGTTTATTGTGAGTAATAAATGTTGTTGGATGATTTAATTTCAAATTTGCTGATGCCCATTCAGGGTCATCGGAAAAGATAAAAAAGTGAGGATCTTTCACTTTATTTTCTATTAAAGAACAGCATTTATAATAATAATCAAGCTCACAGGTTACATGAAACGAATTTATTACAGGGTTACTGACATATTTCCCCTTCTGATATGAATAGACACGGATTCGCAGTTGCTGATATGCTGCGCCAGTTCTTTGTTTTTTTCATCCATTTCATATTTAATTATAAATTCTTTTCGAATAATAGCTTCAATTTCCTTAAAGTATTTTTCACTCTGCCAGTAGCCAGCCAAATAGACATCTTCAGATGTTTTATAAATATTGGGATCGAAACCAAAACCCTGTTCATGGAAAATTGGCTGTTTATAATATGGTTGTCCTCTGTATCTCAGGTGCTGAAAAGCTCTTGACAGACGGTTCGTTCCTTTAAACCTGGCAATATCATCTATCGTCGCTATATTTTCCAAAATATTAAAATGTTGCAGACTATAAGAGCGCAGCGGATCATACTCAAACGCCAAAACATCAAGTTTCAAATTTGTATTGTGAAATTCGGCCAGCCTCCGCCCTACGGCATACTGAAATAATTGATTTCCTAAACCGCCTGTCAACTGAACAATTATCACTGGTCTGTTACCTCCACTTTAAGGAAGCAGGGGGACGTTCTTTTTGCTTCCTTTTTGCTTCAGGAAGCAGGGGGGATACCCCTTCGGGGCATACCCTATAGGGCACAGGCAGGCAGTTTCCCCCAGCTTCCCTTCGTTCTTCGGAAGCATGAGGACAGACCCCCAGCTTCCCTTCGGGCAGCAGCTGGGTCAGTCCCCGTGCTTCCTCGGGCAAGGTTCGCCCGCCGCCTCACGCCTACTATCCTCCGC
>DAOPZM010000026.1:0-34676 GCA_035353375.1 Syntrophomonadaceae bacterium | reverse complement strand
TCGTGCCTCGATCTTCACTTTTTTTCTTCGGTCTGCCTACTTATTTGACAAACTGGATGGCCGGATCACCCCGGCCTTTTTTTTAAATATCTGCAAGATACATTAATGTCCAAACGTAAAATATTTTTGGAGGTGTTTACATTAATGAAACGAATAACAGCAGTCTTATTACTGGCTTTAATTCTGGTCATCAGTCAAACCTTTATTGCTCCGGCACAAGGACAGGAAACAGTCTCGGTGTTGGTTGATGGTTTAAGCCTGGACTCCGATGTCGAACCGATTATTCTGAATAGTTGTACCATGGTACCTTTTCGGACCATAGCAGAGGCTATGAATATAAATGTTAGCTGGGATGATCAAACCCGTACCGTAAATGCATCAGACGGCAATATAAGAGTTTGCCTGCAGATCGATAATCGCACGGCTTACAATAATAGTATCCCTGTGACACTTGATACAGCACCGCAAATAGTAAACGGGCGCACCATGATCCCGCTGCGATTTTTCAGTGAAGCCTTTGATTGTCAGGTAGATTGGGATAGTACTCTATATCAGGTGAGAATTATTTCTCCCCCCAAAGTCATGACGGTCATAGGCTTTTATGCTCTGGGTGACAGCCAAACCAGCAGTTGGAGCGATCTCTTTGGTCAGACCTATCCCGCTGTGGCAGTTGGCAACACAGATACATTGTCCGAACTGGCACTTGGCTGGTACAGCCTTGATAAACAGGGTAATTTACTGGATAAGAGCCGTACCGGGTGGCAGCGTCCTGACGGTTGGGAGGCTGTACTGGATAGTGCAGAACAGTATAAACTTGCATGTGAAATGGTGATCCATGTGACGGATGGAGATGGAACTATTTCCGCGCTTTTAAATGACCCGGCTGCCATGGCTCAGGCGGCAGAAGCTATAAGCACAGAAGCACGGCAGTTCAGTGGTGTCAACCTGGATTTCGAGGGTCTTGGTTATAACGACAGCGGAGCACAGCTTATACAGGTGCAGCAAAGATTCACCAACTTTGTTAAGCTGCTGGATCAGGAACTAAATTATAACACCGGACTCACCCTGACTTTGCATGCCCCTAACAGCGCTTATCCTGGTTACGATTATCAGGCTCTGGGGCAAATTTGTGACCGCATAATTATCATGGCTTATGACTACGGTCCCAAGCCTGAGCCAGTAAGCCAGGTAATTCAGGCTGTAGAAATGGCCTGCAATTCAGTTTCAGCCAATAAATTGATTCTGGGAATTTCCGCTCCCAGTGAAACGGCAGAGAGCATTGCCACCAAAGCAGGAATCGCGAAGCGATATAATCTTAATGGTGTAGCCTTGTGGAGACTGGGTGTGATAAATGACGGAATGTGGCAGACGTTAAGAGATAGTCTGACCGCCAGAACAGAATTTTAATATTGAACTAAAAACGTTAAGAAAAGTTATAAAAAATCAACAAAACAAAAACCGCACTAGCTAGCGCGGTTACTTTATTATAGCTGGTGGGCCATCAGGGAATCGAACCCGGAACCTTCTGATTAAGAGTGCGTTAAAGCTCAGTTTAGCTAGGTTTTAAGAAGTTTTATTATGTGGCACAAGCCTAATATATTCTTACAAACAAGGTTTTATAACATTAGAATAGTTTTATATAGTTTTATAAATTTGTGGCATAAAAGTGGCAGAATAATTCTTTATCAATCGTGTCAAATAGACTCATAGCGAACATTTTGCATTGAGTAATCTTCTGGCCTTTCCTTTTTAATTCGTATTCTTCTCATTCTGTCTGCTTCGTTGCCTTCTTGCCTTAGCGGTTTCACGACATTTGTTTGGACTAAACTCATCCTGACAGTAAATCTGATCTTTGCGTTTAGGAATAAACCGCCCATAACAGACCGGACAAATCTTATAAGGTGAATCACTTTTAATATAGAATAGGAATTGCAAATACATTGCTTGTAACAGATTGGGAGGACTAAGGAAAAGGTTAATCTTTTCATCGGGATATATCGCATCAGTGGTTATTTTTAAATCAGTGCAACGATTCAAAAGCTCTTTTCTTAATACAAAACGTCCCATTGCGATTAAAGCACCTAGTTCAGTATCACTTATAACACTATGCGAAGCATCCGAATCATACGAAGCAGTCCAGAAATAATTTACGGACACATTAATCCAAACACGCAAACCGTCAATGTCTTCATTACATAACTGCTTATACTTTTTCCAAAGGTCAGTCAAAAGCAGAGCTTCCCGCCTAAAATCCTCAACACTTTCACCTTCGCCTGGGTTACACTTACCCTCGTTATTAACTAGAAATCCGTATTGCTTAACCCACGCGAACATTCCTTCACAAGGATTCTTTTCGAATTTCTTATTAACGATACGAACTAAAGCAGGGATTAGATCGTTATTCTCAAATGCTTCATATTTCTCAGAGTATGCATTGTATCCTACAAGCGGGCCATTATGTTTCAGGTGCGGCATTAAGTATTCTTGATTTTTTGACCATGACAAATAAGTAGGAACTGATTGTATATATGAGCATTTGAAATTATCGAGTGAAAAATCTTTAAGATTAGCATTCAATTTGTTCACCACCTTAATATGTCCCCGGTAATATCCCTATAGTAACATAAGGAATCATAGAATACAATAGGTTTATAGAACCTATTGCGAGTTACGAAAGGGGGGACAAAATAATGAATGAAAAGCAAAACTCTTTTCGCTTTGATCGTCTACCTGATATTATCAGCCCGAAAGATATGATTAATGCAAATTGGCCCGGCGGCAGAAATCAGCTTTACAATTTGTTCAACAGCGAGGAATTTCCGGCTATCAGGCATGGTAAAAAGCTACTTGTGAGCAAAGTGGCTCTGCAACGGTATTTTCAAGCGACTGAAAAATAAACAACCGATCAATAATTATGACTTCTGCAAGGAGGATGAAAATGCAAAAACTAGATATAAATATTCCAGATTCCTGGCCCTTTGTTTTGCGCCCACAGGATGTGATGCAGATTACCGGAATAGGAAAAAACAAAATCCTTGATTTATTACAAAGCGGCGAAATCCCTGCTAAACGTGTGCGCGGGAGGTGGCTTATCAGCCGGGATTCGTTGCTCAACTGGCTTTCCAATTAAATCTTATAAAAAAAAGACCCGGCACAGCCGAGTAGAGGTGATAATTTGAAAACTTGTAATCTTAATTTTAACATAATTCCCGAGATCAAGGCGCGGTTCTCCCTGGAAGATGCAATTGAATTAGTGAATATTAATAAATTGAAGCAAACCGGGAACAGGTATTCAGGGCTTTGCCCATTACCCGGTCATACAGAAAAAACTCCCTCATGGATCGGATGGAAGGATTCACAACGTTGGCGATGCTTCGGTTGCAATGCTTTTGGTGATCAGATCGATTTGGTAGCACAAGTCACAGGACAAAGCACTCATAAAACTATTAAAATGCTTGCCGCCCAACTGGGATTAAAACAAGAAGCATCACCTCAAGCAATGAAGGCAGCCCGCGAATACCAAGACAAGAAGAACCAAGATAAGCAGTTGGATTCGGAACTTCAGCAAATCATTCAGAATTCCAGGAAGGCATGCTTTTACCTTGAAGGATGGATTGAAACTATTAAAAAGACAATCCATGGAGAATCTGACCTAGAGCGGCCCATGGTTGTCTGGGCCTTGCAAAATGCAGCGTTTATTCATCATTTTGCCGATGTTTTTCTTGATGGTACAGATCAGGAACAACTACAGAATGTACTAAGTTTTTGGAGGTGGAGGCAATCACACGACTTACTGAAGCATTTGAATCCTTGGGATTAGACGAAATGGAAAAGCTAAAAGCTTTGCTAAATAAAACAGATGTAAATAATGAGCTGAAGAATGATCCGGAAAGTGCCGATAATTCAGGTGCTTTTGCCTTTACCGATTTAGGCAACGCGGAACGGTTTATCAATCAACATCTGACTGATATCCGTTATAATCCAATAATTAAATCGTGGTTGATATGGGATGGCAAACGATGGCGGGAAGATGCAGCCAGTCGCATATATAACCTGGCCCGCAAGACTATCCGTAGTATACCCAAAGAAGCCGATGCTTATCCTGACGGAGATCCCCGTCGGGCAGAGGTTTTGAAATGGGCAGCCAAAAGCGAAAGCAAGGAACGAATCAAGGCACTTGTGGAACTCGCACAGCATGACCCGGCAATCATCATTGAACCAAGTGAACTCGACCAGAATCAATGGTTGTTAAACTGCCTGAACGGAACACTGAACCTTAAAACAGGTGAGATACAAGAACATAAAAACGAAGATCTGATAACCAAATTGGCTCCTGTTAAATTCAACCCTGAGGCTATTTGCCCAAAATGGCAGCAATTCTTAAACGAGATATTTCAAGATAATGCCGAACTGATCAGATATATTCAAAAGATTACAGGTTACTCGCTTACTGGCAGCACAAAAGAGCAGGACTTTTATCTATTCTATGGTACAGGTGCTAACGGCAAATCAACTTTTATCAGAATCATTATGGATTTACTGGGACGCGATTACGCAAAACAAACAGCCGCAACCGCTTTGTTGCTTAAACAGCACGAAACAGCAGGTGAAGAAATTGCAGTTCTCGATGGTGCAAGATTGGTCGCTACAGTTGAAGTTGATGATGGGAAAAGATTAGCTGAATCGTTGGTTAAACAGCTTACTGGCGGGGATAGCGTGCGCGTAAGGAGGTTATATGCAAACAGCTTTGAGTTTATACCTACCTTTAAATTGATTATGGTTTGCAACCACAAACCTCGCATATCAGGTACAGATAGCGGAATATGGCGCAGAGTTAAGCTAGTCCCCTTTAGTGTACAAATACCTGAACACAGGCAAGACCCAGACCTTGCTGAAAAACTAAAGGAAGAACTACCTGGTATTTTGAATTGGTGCATTGAAGGCTGCCTGAAATGGCAGGAACAGGGCCTACATATCCCCGAAGAAGTTGATGCAGCTACAACCAGTTATCGAGTTGAATCAGATGCTATTGGTGCATTTATGGATGAGTGTATTATAACCACTAATTACAATGCCAGGACTCAGGCCGCAACGCTGTACAAGGCATATAAAGATTGGACTGAAAATGCCGGAGAATACTCATTAAGTATGCGCCGCTTTAATGATCGACTTCGGGACAGAGGTTTTACTTGTCATGCATCGACTGGCAACCGCAAATTCTGGAAGGGGATAGGTTTAATCGATAGTTCCATGGAGGATTGGAAAGATATTTGCCGTGAAATCGGCACGCAGTAGATCTAATAGTTAGTGAAGTTACTCAAGTTGTCCTGTTTTAGTAACTTTTTTAATATTGTTTTTCCTATAGTAAGTTATGGATTTAAAGTAACTAGGGTAATTACGTTAACTCATAAATATATTCTGGAGGTGAAAATCATAGAAAGATGGTTGAATATCAAGCTTGCTAGATGCTTACTGGTTTTAAGTGAAAATGAATTGACTGGTCTGTTAAGGCATGATCCAACCTTATGGCAAACAGCCATTAAACGAGGGAAAGGTTTTATCAGATCAACTCAGACCACAGAAAGAGTGGCGCAAAAGATACAGGCAGAGGCCGAAAAGAATAGCTTTATCGATTAATAAAAATCAATATTTATACCACCTGACACCATCTGTAACCATGAAAGGATGAAATGATATGACATTAATTAAAGCCGGCGGGCATGGTGAAAAGGCCAGCAGAAAGCAGGATATCTTAATATGTGCCTTGCTAAGTGAACCAACAATAGAACTTGCGGCAAAAAAAGCTGGGATTGGATCGACCACAGCTTACAGATGGATGCAGGACAGCGAGTTTTTAGAGGAATACCAGGAAGCAAGACGATTAGCAGTAGCAAACGCTATCGGCCAGTTGCATCAGACCAGTTCCGAAGCAGTAGCCACATTGCGGAAAGTCATGTTGGATAATGATTCACCCCCCGCAAGCCGCGTGAGCGCCGCAAAAACCATTCTGGACTTGAGTTTAAAAGCCGTTGAGTTGGAAGACCTTGCCGGAAGAATCAATAGAATTGAGCAGTCTTTAATTCAGGATTAAGGAGATAAAAGAAATGA
The DNA here is from genome assembly GCA_035353375.1 of Syntrophomonadaceae bacterium. Taxonomy (GTDB): domain Bacteria; phylum Bacillota; class Syntrophomonadia; order Syntrophomonadales; family Syntrophomonadaceae; genus UBA1368. The sequence goes on along the minus strand of DAOPZM010000026.1, from coordinate 28,568 downwards.
CGCTAAGTAAACGATTAGATAGACTCGAAACTATGCTGACACCCGCCAAACAGCTGGAACCTCTTATTGTATATTTTTGTGCTGATGAAGCAACGCAGGAGAAAGACCAACAAAAGGCCGGTGCCAAAAGCGGGCCACTTGCATCTATTCCCGCCCATTGCAGACCTACCCCAGAGGAAATAGAAGCAGCCAGACAAAAGTCTATTATCACCGGGCAACAGGAAGTCATATTTTGCAAACCCAATGAATTTAAACCGTAATGCAGGGTTAAGTTTTTGGTAAATAGCCATTTTTTTGAAAAAATTATCTGACAGGGTATATATATAACACCGGGGTACCCTAATCTGGGCCTACCCCTACCCCCGTACCCCTGTTATGCTGCTTATACACTAATTAATTGTAAACCCCTGCAATAATGGCTTTAACTCTTCAATTATAAACTGGTATCATGCTTTTTTAATTTGTCGAGCATATTTTCTAAATCTTCTTTTGATATTCTCCATTCTTTACCGACCTTGATACCAGGCAAGCGATTCTCTCTGAGCCATCTTCTGATTACTTCAGGATTCATTTTCAGATATGATGCTACTTCTTCAACGGTTAATAATTCCACGATCTCACCACCTCTTTCATTACATATAGTAGCATATAATATTATTAAGTAACAAATCGTATTGCAAAATAGTAGCATAATGTAGTACAATGTAGTAAATAATAGCAGGGAGGTTTTATTTAAAGGAAAAGTCAAGTGGAATTAATAATACTGGTTGGCTTCTATTGCTTCTACAAAGGCACAGAACACGTGTTCTATATTCTTTAGGTAAATAACTCTTCCGACAAAGAGAAAACGGCTTGTAGGGCCTTACAGAAGCACTAAGTAAAGGAGGGAATATTAATGGCAGGCAGCGTAAAAGCAATCCCCGGGAAAAAAGGGGTTTGGGAAATCCGTTATGATAGCGAAGACCCCGCAACAGGAAAAAGAAAGCAACACCGAAAACATTTCAAGGGAACCAAGCCACAAGCAGATAAATATCTGATAGAAATGCAGTCAATGATTCACAAAGGCGAATACATGGAATTAGGGAAAATCCTGCTTCGGGACTATTTGAAAAAGTGGATCAAGGATTACTGTGAACCTAACCTTGCCTCGAAAACCCTTGAAAGCTATAAGTGCATCATAAATAAATATATACTGCCTAATATGGGAGGTATAAAAGTTAACGCTTTAAAAGCGGCCCATATTCAGGATTACTATACCTTGATGACAAAGGGGAAAAAACAAGGTGGCGCAGGATTAAGCAATACAAGCGTTCTATATCATCATAGGATATTTCACGAAGCGCTTAGCCATGCAGTCAACTGGGGTTATATACCGTATAATCCCGCAGATCGAGTAAAGCCCCCAAGAAAAGACACTCCTGAAATGAAAACGCTTTCCATGGAATCGGCACAATATGTACTGGATAATTATCGTGATCATAAAACCTATTTGCCTGTTTTGTTGGCTATTAAAACAGGTATGCGGCAAGGTGAGATATGCGGTTTGCGATGGGAGAATGTAGACCTTCAAACAGGCATAATTAGCGTAACCCATGCCTTACAAAGACAAGGCAAAGAACTTGTTTTAAAGGAACCCAAAACCAAAAAATCACGCAGAAGCATCCCGGTGCCGGATGACGTTACAAAAGAATTAAGACGAGTTAAAGCCAGACAAGCAGAAGATAGACTAAGCCTTGGGAAAGGTTATGATCCTAGAGGGTTTATATGTGCATGGGAAGATGGCAGACCGTTTGAACCTGACTGGGTAAGCAAACAATGGCGCAAGATCATTAAAGACGATGCTGAAAAGGCAAAGAAAGAATTAACGGACAGACATATCCCGGATGGAGTCAGATTTCACGACCTTAGACATACACACGCCACAATACTGCTCAGTCAGGGAGTAAACCTCAAAGTTGTTCAGGAACGATTAGGCCATGAGAGTATTTCCACTACTGGCGATATTTACAGCCATGTTACCCCATCTATGCAAAACGAAGCAGTAAATGCACTAAACGCTGTTTTTGGCAATTAAATTGCTGCACAAATAAACCCGCTTTTTGCGAGCGGGTTTATTATTTTCCAAACCGTAAGGCAAATACCCTTTACAGGGTAAATACGCAGAGTTTTCAGGTTTATATCCTGCGCAAAGGATAAGATCTATTGTCTTTAAAACTAAATATAGTGATTTCATCTTTAGATTTTATAGTGATTTTAAATTGTTTCGTCCAACCTGATTCGTCACTTCCCTGAAAATGTATTCCATTTTCATATTTATAGTGCTTTCCTTCATACCATGGTATATTGTAGCTTGTATACCATTCTGGATATTTTATATTTTCTTTCGAAAAATCTCCGAAATCGATTTCATATACACCGTTAGTATTTGTAACAGTATAATAGTAATTTCCGTCATTGGTTTCCCAAGAACCTTCGAGGAATAATTCCAAGTAGTAACCATTAAGTATTACATTTTTTGTATCTTCAAAATCTAAGTGTGCGATTAATGTCTTTATAGTTTCAGTACGTGGATGGTCAATGTCTAAGTTTTTGGTATCAATATCTGGATAAGACAATAAATCAAGAATCCCAAAATCTAAGTTATCTTCATCCGAGTTCATAATTTTTGTGTGTATAAGTAAAATATAATATCTGCTATCTTTGTATTCGCTTAATTCCATAAAGTTAGCGAAAGCAGTTTTAAAATCATCTCTTCGATAAGCTTTGATTCCTTCATCGTATGTTTCTTTTTTTATTTTAGATTCTATTTCACTGACATATCTGGAACTATCCTTATAGCTATTTAACTTTACAAAAGTATTTAAAGCAGTTTCCTTTTCCCCAGCGACCATGGCTGTTATTGCGTTTCGATAAGCCATTTCTTTCGGCAAAAACGCAGCTATTCCAATAATGAGGGCAATTAGTATAATCGATGATAGAATAATGATGAAAGGTTTTTTCCGATTCTTTTCAGGTTCTGTATTATTAGCGTCTGTATTGACTTCTCTATTTAGCTGCAGAATATGAGTTACAGGACATCCGCAATTTGGACAACTACTTGCCTTATCAGAAAACTCCTTTCCACATTCGATACATTGAATTAAAGCCACTATTCTACCCCCTAACAAACAATACTCTACGCAAAATTTAAGTTTAATTGTTCAAAACCGCATGACCGATGTATATAATTCCAGGCACTGTACTTGACAAATAAGGCATAAAATATATTTCTACCCAAACAGACAAATTCCTGCATTTAGTATATGTGGAAAGGATTTTATCATTATGTGTTGAAGAAATAAATATGTCTTAATGGCGCGAGGAGGTTGTTATGCGTAAATCATTTATACTGGGGTTATTTCTATGTTTATTGTTTGCAGTGCCGGCAATGGCAAGTCCAAGTGTGATTATTGATGGACAACCATTGGCATTTACAGATGCTCGGCCAGTTATTGAACAAGGCCGCACATTGGTTCCCCTTCGAGCAATATTTGAAGCGATGGGAGCAAATGTAGGCTGGAACCAGGATACTCGAACTGTAACTGCAGTAAAAAGCGGCACTACAGTTGTTTTGCAGATCGGATCCAGTGCGTCAATGGTGAACGGCCAAGTTAAACAATTAGATGTCCCTGCCCAAATAATTAATGGTCGCACTCTAGTCCCACTCCGGTTTATCAGTGAAGCATTTGGCGCTGTGGTAAATTGGGATAGCGCTTCACAGACCGTATTCATTCAAACCTATACGGGACCAATACATGAAAGAATTGTAAATAATGATGGTTCAATCTATGAAGGAATAACTCAAAGTGGATTATATAACGGCAAGGGAACTATGTGGTGGCCTAACGGAGAAAAATATGTCGGTGACTGGGTAAACGGTTTGAGGAATGGACAGGGCACATATACCTGGCCTAATGGCGCTATGTGCAGCGGTAACTGGGTTGAAGGCGAAATTCACGGCCAGGGAACTTATACCTGGGCAGACGGCGATAAATATGTTGGAAACTGGATTGCAGGTGAGAGAACAGGGCAGGGAACCTACACCTGGCCAAATGGCGAAAAACATGTTGGGGAATGGAAAAAAGGCTTGAAACATGGACCTGGTACTGCATATTATTCTGATGGCGGTAGGATAATTGGTAATTGGATAAATGGAAAATTAGAAGGTGTTGTTACCGCATATCTTAGGAATGGAGATGTAATTGTAGCCGAATACGAAAATGATGAACTGATTGAATCCTCAGTTCAAATAATTAGTTCTAATAATTCAGAATATTACAATCCAGAGCCAGTATTTACAAAACCTCAAGTTAATACTGGTATTGTAACTCCCTTGATTCTTGTTGCAGACGATGGCAAAGCTACTTTTCTAGGCGAGCTAACTTCTAATGAATTTGCATCCGATAGTATTTTTAATAGTTTTGGAACATACGGCAACGAATTTTCAAGTAAAAGTATATGGAATGAGTTTGGCCGCTATGGTGGAGAATTTTCGATTTATAGTCCTTTTAATGAGTTTTCTTTACATCCTCCCATGATTATTGACGGTAATGGCAATATTATAGGCTATTTAACAGTAAATGAATTCAAAGTGGGGGCTATAAGTCCTTATATCATCAAGCAACTTCTCAAAGATCTATTGATTTAGTTAGCTCAATTGCAAAAACTCAGGTCGGCGGGATGGAATTGAACACAACTTAACCAACCGGAAGGACGGAGAAACATGAATAAAAATATCTGGATTATTCCTTTGGTTCTATTGATTCTATTGTCTGCAGCAGGAGTTTTTAGATGGGATAAAGAACCTGTTCAAAGCTTTGAAAAATCTCTTAAAGTTCAAGCATTAAAAGATAGATGGACTGGTCAAACCTGGGTCGAACTGAATGGTACTCTACCCAACGAAGACTATCACTTCTGGTCTTATTCCTGGCTATTTGCTAAAGAACAGAATTATTGGAACAATAAAAAGGCAGAACCATGGCAGAAGATTCTTCACGGCATTAATATTAACCCAAATACTGCTGACTATATGTCAGGGCAAGCATTCCCTTATTTCATAGATAGTATTGTAATTCATACTGCTAATGAAATTAATAAAAGTCAGATTGGCATAGATAAGCTAAATGAACTCAAGAATGAGATAGAGAAGTTAGAAAAAAACAAACAGTCCTATAGTAAAGGACATACACAATATATAGTTTTATATGAATCGATGCAAAACGACCCTGAATTAATGGAGAAATATACCACCTATGATACAACCCGGCCTCTTATTGTAATTAAAGATGGACGTCTAGTAAAGGAAGCTGGTCGTTACTTTGGTGTAATAAATATGGGAGAAGCTATTCATGAAAATATCCCTGCAAAAATTGTCAATGATTATAATGAATGGCGAAACACAGACCAGCAAATAAAGAAGTTAAATTATCAAATATCAAATATTCAATTGTGGTACAAAGCCGAAGCATTAAAGCAACTTACAAACAAAGCGAAATCTGCAAGAACTATTGCAACTATTACATGGATTGCATTAATTGTTTTATCATTTGTGATGACACTAGTATTATTAAGAAATAGAAGAACACAAGAGTGTTAAAAATAGCATCAATTTTAAAACAATGTGGCAATAATGTGGCAAAAACTTATAATTCAATGAAACACAGAAAATAAAAAATACCCTCTGAAGCCGGAGGGCACTTTATTTTAGATGGTGGGCCATCAGGGAATCGAACCCGGAACCTTCTGATTAAGAGTCAGCTGCTCTGCCAATTGAGCTAATGGCCCATGAATACTGCAATCAATATTATAAACGCTAGCGGAAAGTATATCAAGGATTGATTTTAAATTTGTGCCGGCTGCGGCAAAAACGTATTAATAATTCTATTGTCAAACATATATATAATGATAATCTGAATGATATAATTATGAAAGCTGATGAATGATTACGGTAATTAAGGTAAAATAATATTATGAATGCAAATTTTTATGGGAAGGTGTGTTCTTATGGAAGACATGTTTAAAAAAGCTCTTTATCTGGGACTGGGAGCCTTAAGTTTCACCAAGGATAAAGCAGAGAAATTCATGAATGAAATGGTGGAAAAGGGTGAAATGTCAGCCGAAGAAGGTAATAAATTTGTAGATGATTTGATAAAGCGCGGCGAAGAAGCCAGACAGGAAGTCAAGGATTTTATCCAGCAGGAAGTCAAATGTAAACACCAGGAAATGGTGACCAGGGAAGAGTATGATGCTTTGCAGCAGCGGCTTAAGGATCTGGAAGACAGACTGAAATAACAGGCTGCTTTAATTAAGTGGCAGCAAATTAAATGAGCCTTTTTACTGCCATACTGTTACTGGCTGGTGCTGATTTTTATCAGCAGATCATTCAAAATGAGCTTGAAATTTTCAATTATAAGCCGCTCATGCTCGCTGGTGAAATAATGGCCGTTCAGTTCATGTTCAGCAATGATCAGGGCATTGAAGATCCTTTCATACAGGCTCATTTCAGAGGATCTAAAATAGTTTTCCAGTTTTATCAGGGTTTGTTGTTCCTCCAGAGTTAAAACATTGACAGACAATAGGGCACCTCCTCATAAGATTCTGAAGTAATAATATGCAGGAAATCATGAAAAAGTGCTTATTAATTGCTGTTATTAAAGAAAGATTTTTCATGTTGACTATGCCGGACCAGAGTGATAGCATATTTAGCAAATCATATTTGACTGTGAACAGAAGAACCTTAAAGTTCGTCTTTACAGAGAGTCGGGTTTGGTGCAAACCGACAAGCGGATCATAAGGGGGCCGTCTGGGAGTTTTTCGGTGAATTCCTCGGGAGTAAGCCGAACGGTAACTGCCGTTATCAGTTTTGAGCCGGGCATTAGCCAACCAGGGTGGTACCGCGGGAGTTGATCCTCTCGTCCCTATTAAGGGATGAGAGGTTTTTTATATTTATATATAAATCAGAAGGAGGAATAATAATGGATCTACAGGCTAAAATTTTAAACCTGATTGAAAGGGATGCCAAATTAAATGCGGCAACTATTGCTGTTATGCTGGATGAGGATGAAGCGAATGTTGCAGCGTTGATCAAAAAGATGGAAGACGAAAAAATCATTCTGGGTTATAACGCAGTTATCAACTGGGAAAAAATGGGCGATGAAGAATTAACAGCCATGATTGAAGTTAAAATGCAGCCGGAAAGGGAAGTGGGGTTTAACCGTATTGCCGAACGGATCTGCCGTTTCCCGGAGGTGAAGAGTGTCAAACTGATGAGCGGCACCTATGATCTTTCGATTATTGTTACCGGTAAGACAATGAAGGATATTTCCTGGTTTGTTTCTCATAAGCTGTCGACTTTAGACCAGATACAAAGTACGGTCACGTTGTTCATCCTTAAGACTTATAAGCAGGAACACTTTATGTTTAATGATGATGATGATGACAAAAGGCTGGTGGTAAGTCCATGAGCGATATGAACAGATATTTGTCTTCGGTGGTAAAAACGATACCTCCTTCCGGCATACGCAAATTTTTCGATTTAGTATCCCATACCGAAGGGGTAATATCTTTGGGGGTAGGGGAACCGGATTTTGTGACGCCCTGGCATATCCGTGAAGCCTGCTGGTATTCATTGGAAAAAGGCTATACTATGTACACTTCCAACAGCGGACTGCTGGAGCTGCGGGAAGAAGTAGCTGCTTACGAAAAGCGCCGGGTAGGAACAGAATATGATCCTGCCAAAGAAATACTGATCACGGTAGGGGTTAGCGAAGCAGTTGACATTGCCCTCAGAGCACTTATTGAACCGGGCGACGAGGTGCTGGTACCTGAGCCTTCCTACGTTTCTTATTCGCCGGGAACAGCTCTGGCTTTTGGCGTGGCAGTGCCGGTGCCAACTTATGATTATGATGAATACCGTTTGCGGGCTGATGTGCTGGAAAACTGCATCACCCCTAAAAGCAAGATTCTGATTTTGCCTTATCCTAACAACCCTACCGGAGCTATTATGGAAAAAGCGGATCTTGAGGCTGTTGCTGAGGTAGCCAAAAAACATGACCTGATCGTAATTTCCGATGAAATATACGGAGAGCTGACCTATAACGGCAGACATTGTTCCATCACGGCTTTACCAGGTATGAGAGACCGGACACTGCTTTTAAACGGCTTTTCCAAAGCTTTTGCCATGACCGGATGGCGGATAGGATATGCCTGTGGTCATCCGGATATTATTGCTGCCATGACTAAAATTCATCAGTATACGATCATGTGTGCCCCGATAATGGCTCAGAAGGCCGCCTGTGAAGCATTGCGCAACGGCGAAGAGCAGATGCTGAAAATGGTGGAGAACTATAATTACCGGCGCAAACTGCTGCTTAAAGGTTTACAGGAGATAGGCCTGGATTGTTTTGAACCGAAGGGAGCCTTCTATTGTTTCCCGTCGATCAAAAGCACACCCTTTAATTCTGAAGAATTTTGCGAAGAACTGTTGTTTGAAGAAAAGGTGGCAGCTGTACCCGGCACTGCTTTTGGCAAAAGCGGCGAAGGTTTTATTCGCTGTTGCTATGCTGCCAGTGTAAAAGATCTTGAAGAAGCCGTCATCAGAATGGGGAATTTTTTATATCGACACCGATAATATTATTTGTCGGCGGTCTGAAATAAATTGCAGGACTTATGAGGAAGTCATAATCAGCATAAGAGGTATTTGAACAGATATAAGCAATAATTTTTGTCGAAAACGAAGCTGAAAAAAGAGTTAAATAATAGCGAACAGCAATGAATTATCGTGGAATATTACCTTAATTAACTAAAGGATTTCATTTATTATTTGCGAAACTCATTAAGCACTGATTGAAAAATAAATGAGGTGTAACTGATGGCATTTGAATTATCCATAAATGAAATCGAACTTCTTAATGCTTATGAGTGTTTAGCTGCGCACGAACAAAAAGAACTGAAGGAGTATCTGCGCTATTTGCTCTGTAAACAATACCGCCGGGAAGTAATGATGGCAGTGTTCAATAATCACCTGATGAACAACTTGTTTAATAGTCTGCTGCATATTATCGATGGTAAGGAGTTGGACATCAATCTGGTTGCCAGACGAGTTTACCAGATGAAAGAATTTTACTTCGGCACCTTCCAGAAAGTTCATTATAAATACTGTGAAGTGGTGGAAAACCTGGACAGCAATGAAACCGTCAGAGAAATTGGCCGAACTGCCTTCGAAAATATTGAACGGGCGATCAATTCCGGCAATGAAACCAAGATTCGCATGGAAATTATTGAATTTTATCAACAATATACGATATTATCCCAAAAAAAAGACGCAAGGAAAATTATTGCTGTATAATAATCGTAGTAATATTATTTGATAAAGCGGGGATGAAGGGATGAAAATAAAGTTTTTGGGCGCCACCAAAACGGTGACGGGCTCTTTTTTTGTGTTGGAAACTGAAAATAAACGTTTTGCTGTTGATTGTGGACTGTTCCAGGGCCCCAAGGAGATCAAAGAAAGAAACTACCGGGATTTTGTTATCGAACCGGGTTCTATAGACTTTTTGCTGCTGACACATGCACATATCGACCATACCGGTCTGGTTCCCAAACTTTGTAAACATGGTTTTAAAGGCCCTATTTACTGCAGCTTTGCTACCGCTGAGCTGTCTTCGGTTATGCTGCCTGATGCCGGATATATACAGGAAATGGAAGTTGAACGGAAAAACCGTAAGTTTATCCAGGCCGGGAAAGAACCTGTTGAACCAATTTATACGGCGGAGGATGCACTGGAGTGTTTAAAGCAGTTCCGGCCATTAAATATGGATGAAGTCATCGATCTGGCACCGGGAATTGAAATCCGTCTTCGGGATGCCGGGCATATTCTGGGCTCATGTATAGTTGAATTATGGATCGTTGAAGATGGGAAGAAATTGAAACTGGTTTTCACCGGTGACCTGGGCAATGTTAATCAGCCAATATTGAAAGATCCCACTGTGGTAGAGAATACTGATTACCTGATAACTGAATCTACTTATGGCAATCGAAGTCATAAAAATATAGGCGATCGGCCCCAACAACTGAAAGAGATAATAGATTTTACTATGCAAAAAGGAGGTAATTTGATCATACCTGCTTTTGCAGTGGAGAGAACCCAGGATTTATTGTATGATTTAAATGTATTGTATAAGAACGGTCAATTAGATCCGAATATCGATATATATATTGATAGTCCTCTGGCTATCGCTGCAACGGAAATATTTGAGCACAATATTAACTTTTATGATGATGAAACCAGACAGATGGTTCAAAGCGGCAATCATTTCCTGAAAATACCAAATCTAAAATTTTCCCGTTCCCAGCAGGATTCAATGCGGTTAAACCAAACCAAGGGCAAGACGATTATTATTTCCGCCAGCGGCATGTGTGATGCAGGCCGGATCAAGCATCATCTGCGCCATAATCTGTGGCGGCCGGAGTCCACAATTCTTATCGTGGGTTATCAATCCCAGGGAACCCTGGGACGCCGCCTGGTTGACGGTGAAAAAATAGTAACTGTTCACGGTGAGCAGATAGCGGTAAAGGCTGATATTAAAACTATCGATGCTTATTCAGCCCATGCGGATCGAGAAGGCTTGCTGGAATGGATGAAGCAGTTTGTGGTTCCGCCTAAAGCCATTTTTATTGTTCATGGTGAAGAAGAAGCCCAGATAGAATTTGCTGGTGATATTAAGGCTCAGTTAAATATTCCAACCTTCATTCCCGCCTGGCTGGATGAGTATACTTTGAAACCAGCACAGGAGCTCAGCAAAACAGTTTATTCAGGGGCTGATATGAACAAGGCCATGATAGCAGAACAAATGTATTTGGATCTCAGGCTTAAAATGAACCGGATTTTCAAAGAATATTGGGATAAAGCTGATTACGATAAAATCATTGACTATATTAATAATATAAATGCCGGGGTGTAAACCCGGCTCAGACCGTCAAAAAAAGCGAATCTCATTGTTACTTCTCAAGCCCCGCTCTATCACCGTACCTCAGTACGCTTCAATCGTGTGGCTTGCTCGTGCCTCGACCTTCGCTTTTTTTCGTCGGTCTGCCAACTTATTTGACAAACTGTGTCGGGGTGTAAACCCGGCATTTAAAATAATTGCGGCGAAATATTTTTTATTTATTCTTACACCTTTTCTGCATGTTATATCTTCTAAGGTATCATTTTCAGAATAAAGCTAAGTTTTTATTAACTTGAAGCCGGCAGATTTTAAGTGCTATAATTCATTTACTTTCACAAAAAATGGGGGCCTTTTTGTATGCAAAGATATTCCGCTGCACTCGAAATTTTCCGCTGGGGAAATGCCAATGTACCGGGAATAATATTTTGGTATGCCAATGAACTTGATTTAAATATGGAAGACATTGGGGTATTATCTGCAATTTATTATGCCTTCCAAAAAAGCAAGCCGCTTAATCAAACCGGGGTAAATATAGGACAAGTTATAAATGTATGTCCATTTTTGACGAAAAGCAAGTTTTCCCGCAATATCAGCCGCCTGGAGAAGCTGGGTATAATTGGTGTTGAAGATAAGAACAAAAGTTTCAATGAACGGGAAATATATCTGGAACCATTGATGGAAAAATTATGCCGCCTGGTAACCAGAGACCATTATCAGTTAAGTGAGCCAAAACAAGTCCTGGTAAGCAAAGCTGAAAATGGTAATGAAGAGTTGAATAATCGCATTGAACAGTTGGAATTGCAATTGGAGGAAGAACGGCGCAAAACCCTATATGTTGATTTTTCCCCCGGCACTGACAAGAATTTCAAAAAGGTAGCTGATTTCATTTCCAAGAAAACCGGCAACCTCTTAAGCCTGAAAATGTCCCATGAACTGAAAAAGTGGCTGGATGAAATGAAATATACGCCGGAGTTTCTGCTCTGTATGCTGGAGCTTTGTTTCGAAAGAAACATTTATAATCCCCGCAGTATATCAAAAATAGCCTGCGATTTGCAGGAATACTCCATTAGTACAGTGGAAGGACTCAACCTGTATTTCAAAAAATATGCTGATACTGATTTAAGCCGCGGGGCTATAAATATGTTTGATCCGGAAGTTATGGAATTCGGCAATTATACCGGCATTGATATGAATGCTGAGGCCCGCAGGATAATTTATTATAAATGGAAATATGACTGGGCCTTTACTCATACCATGATCATGAAGGCAGGAGAAGTAATGTGCCAGCATACCAAAAACGGCGGGCTGGAATACATAGACAGCGTACTGGCCAATTGGAAGGCCAAGAATATACATAAAGTTGAAGAAGCCCAAAAGGAAATCTCGGAGTTTAAAAACAAAAGTAAAAAAAGCGATATGATCGGGACTAAAAAGCCGGTCACACCGAATCTGAGTGAGTATGAGATTTTTATTTCGCCGGTAGCGGCAGAGGAAATTAAAAGCAAATAATAAACAGCCTTTAAGTGGGTTTAAGGTGGTGCGTTCTTTTGAACAGCGTACTGATAGAACAGATAGAAAAAGAATTATTATTTGATCTGGAAAGCGAACGACGGGTTTTATCCTCCATGCTCCATTCGGAAGAAGCCTGTATCGAAGCATATAGTTCCTTGTTGGCAGCTGATTTTTATGCGCCAAGGCATGCCACTATATTTGACCTGATCTGCAGTTTGTTCGACCGGGAAATCCGCCCCACCTATGTAGAGTTATTGAAGGAAGGAAATAATTTGGGGATGTTTACTAATCCCCGTGATCTGGAAGAAATAAAATATGTTGCTGAGCATTATATAGATGATGAAAATATCAAGTACTGGATCGGGAGGGTAAAAGACAAATCCCGCCTGCGGAAATATGAGAAATTCCTGCGCCAACGGTATCAGAAGCTGTCTGAGGAAACGGAAAAGGAGTCAGAACAGATACTGATGGAAGCCGAGGAAGAACTGACTAACCTGACGGCTCTGGAAATAGACGATAAAATCGATACCCCTGCGGATATGGCCCATTTAGGTTATGACGAAGTGGAAAGAAGGTTTATCCGCTACAAGGAAATCCAGGAATTACATAAAGGGGTTCTTCCTTTAGACGGATTGCCTACCGGTTTTGACAACTTGAATCATATCACCCTTGGCTATAAACCGGGGGATCTGATCATACTGGGGGCCCAGACCGGCCATGGCAAAACCGCTTTTGCCCTGCATACCGCCAAAGAGGTTGCCGTTAACAGTCAGCACAATGTTTTGTACCTTAATACAGAAATGAGCCGGCAGCAGATTGCTTTGCGCTGGGGGGCCATTTTGTCTTCTATAGACCATGACCGCATCCGCAGCGGCAATATTAATGAGACTGAGCTGTCAATTATTTTTAACGGATATTCGCGCTTAAGACAGAGCGGATTTTATTCTTATCCCTGTCCCAATCTGACCCCGGAAAAAACCATTTCTATTGCCCGTAAATTCAGGGTACAGAAAAGTATTGACTTAATGATAATCGACTACATCGGCCGCATGGATAAAATCGATCCCCGTTTGCAGGAGTGGCAGATACTGGAGCAGATCGTGAAGACTCAGAAAATGCTGGCTCAGAATTTGAATATCGCCGTTATGTGTTTGGTGCAGTTAAACCCGGACGGAACTTTGCAGGGGGCCAAGCGCATGAAAAACGAATCGGATCTGCTTTTAAAGCTGGTTCCTATCCCCAAAGAAGAGCTGGACGAAAACGAAGATTTAAAAAATTGTATAAATCCAAATTATTATATTATAGTAGAAAAAAACCGTGACGGCAGAAGCGGAGTTCGACTGCCGATAACTTTTGATTTGCAGAAACAGACCATGAAGGACGCGGAAAGGAAAAAATAAATGGCCGGAGGCAACAATCTGGAACAGATTTATCATCAGACCGCTAACCTTATCTACGATCTTTTTTACAGATACAGAATCAGCGAAGAAGAGAAGGTATTTCTGCTTAATCTGCTGGAAATGACTTTCTATAAAAAGGATAAACCGCAGCTGCTGGAAGTGTTGAAGCGATGGAATGACGGATTCAACGATTCCGAGCTGGATCAGATAATTAAAGCTACTTTGCTGGCGGCAGACTGGTCGGATGAGCAGTCTTTTTTGTTTAATACCCAGGTGATCGCAGACTTAATCGATGCCAGAGAACAGATGGATAATGAGGGGGAAAATACAGGAGGCGATGAGAATGAATAATATCTGGTTTTATGAAAATCATACCCCAGGATATGAGGTAAGATGGAAAATAACCGATATTCTTCATGAAGAAAAAAGTGATTTTCAGCTAATAACTATTGTGGAAACTTTGGAACTTGGCCGGGCAATGATTCTGGATGGGGCTTTACAGGTCAGTGAAAAAGACGAGTTTATTTATCATGAAATGATAGCCCATGTTCCCTTATCAATTCATCCCGACCCGGAAGAGGTATTGATTATTGGCGGCGGTGACGGCGGAACCTTAAGGGAAGTACTGCGGCAACCGGCGGTAAAAAACGTGGATATGCTGGAAATTGACCGGCGGGTGACTGAACTGTCCCGGCAGTATTTTCCCGATTTGGCCAGCGGTTTTACCGATCCCCGGGCACGCATCACATTTGATGACGGGGTGAAATATATGGCTGGCTGCAGCCAGTTGTATGATGTAATAATCGTTGATTCTTCCGACCCGGTAGGGCCTGCCGCAGAGTTATTCAGCCCGGAATTTTACAGGAATTGTCTGGCCCGGCTTAAAGGGGATGGAATATTAGCGGTGCAGTCAGAGTCACCGTTTTTTTATCCGGAGATTTTTATAAGTACATATAAAAATATTGCCGGTATCTTTCCAACTGCGTATGTTTATTTAACCGCTATGCCGGCCTATATCAGCGGCCCCTGGTCATTTACCATCGGTTCTAAAAAACATGATCCTTTAATTCCGGCTGATGACACGAAAGTACCGGATGGTCTAAAATATTATAATAAAAAGGTTCATCAGGCAGCATTTGTTTTGCCGCAATATATAAGTGATATGATAAAGTAGCAGAAAAACGCAGAATAGAACGGGAAAGGGATAATATTATGGACGACTTCATCAAAAATAAAGCCCGCCGGGAAATATTTGAACTTAAAGAATATGTCCCCGGCAAACCGGTGGAAGAAGTTGAAAGAGAATTAGGAATATCTGGTGTCATTAAAATGGCATCCAATGAAAACCCATTAGGAGCATCACCTATGGCGGTTGAGGCCATAAAAGCAAATCTGGATCGTGTGCACTACTATCCGGACAGCAATTGTTATTACCTGAAAGAAAAAATAGCTGCTTCGTTTGGTATCGATGCTGCTTCTATCCTGATCGGCAACGGTTCGGATGAATTGCTCAGACTTATTGCCGAGACTTTTCTTAACCGGGATGACGAAGTCATTATTGCCGATCCTACATTTTCCGAGTATGAGTTCACAGTATCGGTGATGGGTGCTAAATGTATCATGGTTCAGCTGAAAGATTACAGCCATGACCTGAATGCAATTTTGAAAGCAGTTAGTGAAAAAACAAAAATCATATATTTATGTAATCCCAATAATCCTTCCGGGACTATTTTTGAGCAGGCAGCGATCGAGGCTTTTATGCAGAAGGTTCCCCGGGATATCCTGATAATATTTGATGAAGCCTATGGTGAATATGCCGATAAAGAGAAATTTGTAAGCGGACTTAAATATTTAAAACAAAAGAGTAATGTAATAATACTTAAAACCTTTTCCAAGATCTATGGTCTGGCCTCTTTAAGGATCGGATACGGTTTGACTTCGCCGGAAATAGCCAGTGCAGTCAAAAGAGTTTTTGAACCTTTTAATGTCAATATGATGGCCCAGGTTGCTGCTTTGGCCGCCCTGGATGATGCTTTGCATGTACAAAAAAGCCTGCAGGTAAATAGCCGCGGCAAAGAGTATTTATATGCAGCTTTTACTGCAATGGGACTGGATTATGTTCCGACCCAAAGCAACTTTATACTGGTCGATACGGGGCGGGACTGCCGGGAAGTATTTGAGAGCATGCAGCAGAATGGAGTAATAATCAGACCGTGCGATTCATTTGGCTATAAGAATCATATCCGGGTCACGATCGGCACTGATGACCAAAATCAAAGGTTTATTGCTGCATTAAAAACCGTATTAAAAGGATGAAATATGACTGAGGACATAAAAAGCTCTGCTCCGGAAATGCTGCTTAGTATTCATTATAAAGATACACTTGCTGCGAAAATGCTGATACAGGTCCTGCAGCAGATATCTGCCGGCCTGTCAGTAATGCCGCTGTTTATATGTATTGGCTCGGACCGCCATATACTGGATTGTTTTGGCCCTTTGATCGGCAGCATGGTCAAAGCGGAAAACCCGCAGATCTTAATTTACGGAAATCTGGAAGCGCCATTGCATGCCAAAAACATCAGCAAAGAAATTGAAACCATAAAAAGTATGCATCCTGACAATATCCAGATCGCTATTGATGCCTCAGTAGGCAGCATCAACGATATCGGCAATATAAAAGTACGCGAGGGGCCGATCATCCCGGGCAAAGCCCTGGCAAAAAAGCTGCCGCCCATAGGTGATTACGCCATTACCGGGGTTTTAGGCAGCCATCAGCAACGAAACAACATCACCGAAGGCAATCAAGGCAGTCTGGCTGCAGTTTATCCGATGGCCAGAAAAATTGCTGATGCTATCTGTGCCTGTTATCGGCATTCAGTGGTATAGCTCCCATTTGATGCTGTTTACAGTACAAAAAAATATATGTTATCATTTTATAGTAAAAAACAGGAGCCTCTCGTCGTTTAACCTTAAGGATGGGAGGTTATAAATATATTTACTATAAGTCTGGCGGATGGGGTAAGGAGGATATAATGAAAAAACTTCTGATAGGTAATGAAGCTATTGCCCGGGGGGCTTATGAAGCCGGAGTTACAGTGGCAACTGCATATCCGGGAACACCCAGCACGGAAATAGTAAACAGCATAGCGGAATATCCGGATGTATATGCTGAATGGGCACCCAACGAGAAAGTTGCCCTGGAAGTTGGCGCCGGGGCATCAATTGCCGGAGCCCGTACCCTGGTAGCAATGAAGCATGTAGGAGTAAATGTAGCCGCTGACCCGCTTTATTCCTTTTCCTATACCGGTGTCAACGGAGGACTGGTGATTATATCAGCTGATGACCCGGGGCTGCATTCCTCCCAGAATGAGCAGGACAACCGGGGTTACGGCAGATTTGCCAAAATACCGGTCATTGAACCATCCGACAGTCAGGAAGCGCTTGATTATACCAAACTGGCGTTTGATATCAGTGAACAATTTGATACTATGGTAATGCTGAGGATCACCATGCGCCTGGCCCATTCCCAGACCATGACGGAAATCGGCGAGAGGCAGGAAGTACCTTTAAAACCATACCAGAAAAATGCCGCCAAGTATGTTATGCTGCCGGGCTTTGCCAGAGGGCGCCATGTAGAAGTGGAAAAAAGTCTGCAGCAGCTGCAGGAATATGCAGAAACGACTCCATTGAACCGCATAGAAATGGATGACCCCAGCCTGGGTATAATAACCAGCGGGGTACCTTATCAATATGTTAAAGAAGCTTTTCCGCATGCTTCGATTTTAAAATTAGGTCTGGTGAATCCGCTGCCGAAAGAACTTATAAAATCATTTGCCGCCAGAGTCGAAAAACTGGTGGTTGTGGAAGAACTGGAACCGGTAATTGAAGAACAGGTCAAGTCCTGGGGTATTGATGTAACCGGCAAAGACCAGTTTACATTGCTGGGTGAATACAGTGCCGAATATCTTAAGCAAAAACTTAATGGTGCTGACGAACCGCTCAGTTTCGGGCTGGACAAGGAAGTGCCGGCGCGTCCGCCTTTATTATGTGCCGGATGTCCGCACCGGGGAGTTTTTCATGTCCTGCGTAAAATGCGGCTGGTAGTGGCAGGTGACATTGGCTGTTATACATTGGGAGCTATCAGCCCCCTGGAAGGGATGGATACCTGTATTTGTATGGGCGCCAGCATCGGCACGGCGATGGGGATGGAAAAAGCCCGCGGGCCTGAATTTGCAGCCAAATCAGTAGCAGTCATAGGGGATTCTACCTTTGTTCATTCAGGGATTACCGGACTTATCGATGTAGTGTATAATGGCGGCACCTCAACGGTGATGATATTGGACAACGATACGACTGCCATGACCGGGCATCAGGATCATCCGGCCACCGGCCTGACGATCAGAAAACAGCCGGCTCCCAAGCTTGAAATTGAAGCATTGGTCAGGGCGATAGGCGTAAAAAATGTTCGAATAGTCGATCCGCTGAAAATAGATGAACTGGAAGCAGTATTAAAAGAAGAATTGGCCAGGCGCGAGCCTTCGGTAATTATCTGTAAACGTCCCTGTGTATTGCTGCCCGGGGCGCTTAAACCGGAATATCGCTTTTATGTCGATGATGAACTTTGCACTGGCTGTAAGGCCTGCATCCGGGTAGGATGTACCGGAGTAACATTTATTGATGAAGAGAAAAAAGCCCGGCTCAATGCAGGATGCATAGCCTGCGGACTTTGTGAGCAGGTGTGTAAATTTGATGCGATAAAGAGAGCGGAGGTGCAGTAAGATGCTGGATAAAGTAACCAATATTTTAATAGTCGGAGTCGGCGGGCAGGGCACCTTGCTTACCAGCCGCATCATTGCCCAGGTAGCTGTACAGATGGGATATGATGTGAAAGTTTCTGAAATACACGGTATGGCACAAAGAGGGGGCAGCGTAGTTTCCCAGGTCCGATATGGGCAGAAGGTATATTCGCCAATAATAAGCAAGGGTGAAGCTGATATTATTCTGGCCTTTGAAAAAATTGAAGCGGCCCGCTGGCTGGATTATTTAAAACCAGACGGGATGGTCATCATCAATAACGAAAGAGTAAATCCCTTGCCGGTGATGAGCGGCAAAGTAAAATACCCCGATGATATACATGCTAAAGTTGCCGGGCTGGTACCAAAGACTACCGTTGTAGACGCTACTGAAATCGCAGTAAACTGCGGCAATGCCCGTGCAGCCAATGTGGTCCTGGTAGGAATGCTCGCCACTGCCATTGGCATTCCGGCCGATGAAGCGGAAAAAGCCATTACTGCCATCGTACCTGCCAGGGCGCTGGAGGTAAACCTGAAAGCCTTCAGGGAAGGCTGCCAGCTGATGTGATCAGAATGGCATAAAGCACCCAGGGGCACAATTGAATTTTTAAATCAAACACCAATCGCCGATTATAATGCAAAATGCATCAGTCGGCGATTTTTTACTCTTAAAGATTCCTTTCTTCAGTCAATTCTTGTTTGTTATATCTTAAGGCGCGATGTTCAATATTAAAGCAATAATGGATATTTTTCATTTATAACAAAAACCGAAAAACGTTGAAAACGACTTGGTATTTGTTATATTCAGGAACCAATTATGACAAAGTTTCATATTATATAACATAATTTACCTGTGCTGGTTATTGGAGGTATGAACAAATGGAACCAAATTGGAAAAAGGCAATTATCCAAATAAGAATGGTTTTGGGAGCAGTAGTTTTCGCAGTACTGCTGGTATTAGCATTCAACCTTCCAGCCAGCTCATGCACAATCGCGGTAGTATCTGCGGAAGTCTCCGCAGATGGGCACCCCATGCTTTGGAAAAATTATGATATGTCGCAATATTGGCACCAGCAGGTCAAATATTTTACAGGTGATAATAATACAGTCGGGGGTTATTATCTGCTGTATCATGATAATGATTCCATATGGGCCAACAAATTCACTGTTACTCCGCAGGCAGGTGTTAATGAAGCAGGATTATCAGTAGCAGTTGCCGCGGTTGCTGACAGTAATCTATTGAACACGTCTGCCAATGCCAACACCCGCCTTCTACAGGATGCAACAGCCAATTGTGTCAGCATTGATGACTTTGAAAACTATCTGCAGATCTGGCATCAATCAAATATCAGCTATGCGGTCAGTGCCAACTATGCGGTCATTGATGCTCTGGGAGGAGCGGCTATGTATGAAGTGTATATGTCCAATAAATGGACCTCCGGTGATACCTTAAAGTATAAAAAATATGATGCTAACACAGGACAGGTCAGCGACCATCTGGGTAATATTATAAAGTCTTCTCAGGATTCATTTGCCGGATATTATGTCCGCAGTAACCTGAATTCATATTTTCCTGACAATGCGGGAAGTGAAAGAGCAGCAAGGGCTGAATATCTGTTTACACAATTAACCAGTCCAACCGCAGCAACGAATCAGCTTTCTTCACAAAAGATAATGCAAATCGTCAGCAAAGATGTTAACGGCAAACAGTCCTCCGGTGGAAATGATTCGAAATACAGCACGACCTATTGCATCAGCCGCAGTCAAACCAGATCCGGGCTGGTGGTTGAAGGTGTTGCTGCCGGTGAAGACCCGGGGCTGACCACCTTCTGGTGTGCACTGGGGGAACCCTCTATTTCCGTTTTTGTACCGACTTTTGTTGGTTCCGCGGGTGTTTCTCCTTATCTTTATGAGGACAGCATCGGCTCAGGGACTGACGAATCAGATATCTGTGTGTTAAATATTTTAGAAGACTCCCGTGAAACCTATAAAAAGTTGATATATAATTCCAATCGCGGCAGTGCAGTTTCAGGCCCTAATGATTCCACTATAAATAAAAAAGAACTTGCAAAAGTTCAGGCATGGACTTTTAAGATTGAGAGTGCTTCGGTCGAACATACCCGGGAAGTTATCGACAGTCTCCGTAATGCTCCTGATCCGGCAGCCCCGACTGTTTTACAATCGTTTCAGGATTACTGCGCCCAATACGTTTATGAAAACTATGCAGCAGGCTCAGTCGATGCTGTATCCTGGAACTATTAGACCGGGAGTTATAAACTGCGCTTTAGATTTTTCATAAATCTTTTATGCGGTATTTGTTACGACCCAACGCCAACCTTTTGTAGTTATATCTCCAAACTTGCCTGCAAAGTTTTCCGAACAAACTTCACCCCGTGAAAATTAATGCTTTATAATTAAATAATGGACGTGAAATATTTTTGTATTGGGGAAGTCTGCACTTTTGATAAGCCTCGTCATTCGCTGAATATTAATTATGCCATACACAAATTGAATTTCGATTATATGTACAAATGATATTTTAAAAGATCAGCATTTAACTAACGGAAGAGATATTTGATGAATTTACCCGATTTACTGAATGAACCGCTAAAGTATATAATCTATTCAATGGAAATGATTATCCCGGAGTCAGCGAAAGCAGAAAAAAATAAATATTTGAGGGGAATGAGGTTGGAATTAACTACGGCAAAAACCATAATGGAAAGTTCCAACAGATGAAATCCCCTTTGTAAGGATGTGAATGATGAGCAATATTTCATTTAAAACCTTGTCACCGCAGGTTCAAATACCGGTAAGCACTGTCAGACCTTTTAATATCGCAGTAGCCGGGACGGGCTATGTGGGACTGGTATCCGGGGTGTGTATGGCACACCGGGGGCATCGCGTAACTTGTGTTGATATAGATGAGAAAAAAATTGCCTTGATGCTAAAAGGCATATCGCCCATTTATGAACAGGACCTGGAAGCATTGATGCAGCTTAATAAAGAACGATTGACCTATACAATGGATTATAAAAATGCTTACAAAAATGCCGATGTCATTTTTATTGGCGTAGGGACTCCGGAGCAGCCTGACGGTTCCGCCAATATGTTTTACATAGCCAATGTTGCGAGACAAATAGCTGAAACCATAGAAAAAGACTGCCTGATCGTGGTGAAATCTACAGTCCCGGTAGGTACCAATGACAAGGTAGAGCAATTCATTCAGGATTTTTTAGTGCATGATGTAAAAGCGGAAGTTGCATCAAATCCTGAATTTCTGGCGCAAGGCACTGCGGTAAGGGATACCCTGGAGGCACCCAGAATCATAATCGGAACCGACAGTGATAAAGCGGAGGAAACACTGCAGGCAGTATATGAGCCGTTTGGCTTGCCGATCGTATCTGTTTCCAGAAGATCCGCTGAAATGATAAAATACGCTGCCAATAATTTTCTGGCCTTAAAAGTTTCCTATATGAATGATATCGCCAACCTTTGCGAACTGGTTGGTGCGGATATAGAAGATGTCGCCAGAGGAATGGGATATGACAGCCGTATTGGCAGTAATTTTTTGCATGCCGGCATAGGTTTTGGCGGCAGTTGTTTTCCAAAGGATACCAAGGCTTTGGATTATCTGGCGACCCTGCATGGTTATGAGTTAAGGACCGTCAAAGCTGCCATTGATGTGAATAAAGATCAGAAAGTGCTGTTGTATCAAAAGGCCTGTAAGCGGCTTATCACCTTTAACGGTTTAAAAGCTGCCGTGCTGGGGTTGACTTTCAAGCCGGGCACCGATGATCTCAGAGAAGCTCCGGCGCTGGAAAATATCAATCTGTTATTGGCGCAGGGGGCCAACATTTATGCTTACGACCCAATTGGCAGTGAAAACTGCAAAAATATCATCCCGGAAACCGGGACAGAACAAGACAGGGGAAAGTATAAAGGTAAAATCAACTATGTAAACAGCGCGGAAGAAGCACTTGAAGGTGCCAATGTATGCTTCATTTTTACCGAGTGGGACGAAATCAAAGCAGTATTGCCCAAGGATTATAAAAAGCTGATGCGGACACCGCTGGTATATGACGGACGAAATATTTATGATGTGAATGAGATGCAAGAAAACGGAGTGGAATATTATTCGATCGGCAGAGCGTGAAGCAGAGTTCCGGTTATATGAAAGGGGAATTTTATGATCCCGACATATAAGGAGTTGAACCCGTATAAAACTTATTTGATTACCGGCAGCGCAGGATTTATCGGTTATTTTTTGTCAAAAAAACTACTGGAGCAGGGATGCCGGGTTATCGGCATCGATAATATCAACGATTATTATGAGGTTGGATTAAAAGAACACCGGCTAAGGCAGTTAGATGGATATGAGCGATATACGTTCATCAAAGGTGATATTTCGGATAAAAATTCGGTAATGAAATTATTTAAAGAGTATAAACCCGCTATTGTGGTGAATCTGGCTGCTCAGGCAGGAGTTCGCTACTCCCTGGAAAATCCGGATGCCTACATCAAAAGCAACATTATCGGATTTCATAATATCCTTCAGGCGTGCCGTCACAACCCGGTCGAGCACCTGGTTTACGCTTCCTCCAGTTCAGTCTACGGCGCTAATACAAAAGTTCCGTTTTCAACTGAAGACAAAACAGATAATCCGGTTTCCCTCTATGCTGCCACCAAGAAATCCAATGAGTTGATGGCCTATACCTACAGCCATTTATATGGCATACCTTCAACGGGTCTGCGGTTCTTTACCGTTTACGGGCCGCTGGGAAGGCCGGACATGGCCTATTTTAATTTTACCCACAAGATATTTCAGGGCGAACCTATTAAAGTATTTAACTTCGGAGACAGTTTACGGGATTTCACCTATATCGATGATGTGATCGAAGCAATAGCAAGGATCCTTTGCAATCCTCCGGATAATGGAAATGATCAAAAACATGCTTTATACAACATCGGCAATAGTCACCCTGAACAGATAATGGATTTTATTGCTGCCCTGGAAAGAGCTTTGAGCAAGGCTGCCGGCAGGGAGGTCACTGCCAGGAAAGAATTGCTTCCCCTGCAGCCGGGTGATGTTAAGGTTACTTACAGTGACAGCACCGCACTTAAGATGGATTTTAATTTCAGCCCCAGTACGGGAATTGAAACAGGATTACAGCGTTTTGCTGATTGGTATGTTGATTATTATCAGATCAGGAAGCAAGTTTCTCTTTGATAAACAAGCAGACTTCATCAAGAGCCTGTGTAGCTTCCGGAAACATTGGAGCCAGCAACGGAAAGCAGTGAAACATGCCTTTCCATACTTTTATTTTCACTTCAACGCCGGCTTTTTTAGCTCTGGCAGCCAAATATATAGAATCATCCCTTAGTGTTTCATCATTGCCAACCTGTATAATCATTGGCGGTAAACCGGCAAGATTGCCAAATAAAGGCGAAGCATATGGATGTTCCGGATCACCTTCACCAACATAATAGCTTAGATAGGTTTCCGTCATCCCCGGCGGCGTGCAGGGATCAGCCTTGGCTCTGGTTATATGGGATTCACCGGACATGGTCATATCAACACAGGGAGAAAACAAAGCACAGACAGCCGGCAAAGGAATACTGTCATCTTTAAGTTTAATCAGGGTGCCCACAGCAACACCTGCACCGGCTGAATCTCCGGCGAATACTATGTTCTGCGGTTTATAACCCTGAGTTAGCATCCAGCCATAAATTGCCGCTGAATCGTTTACAGCGGCAGGAGCCGGGTTTTCTGGGGCAAGACTGTAATCAAATACCAGAGCTTTACTGCCCAGACGCTGCATAAAACCAGCTACTATAGCGCGGTGTGACCTGGCATTTCCCATCACAAATCCGCCGCCATGGAAATAAAGTATGGCTTTATCTTTATCTGCATCATCTGAGATAACCCATTCGGCATAGCATTGATCATAATCAGCCGGAATGAAGGTAATTCCTTCCGGAAAGTTTACAAGCTTAGCAGCAGATTCATCTGCTAAACGGCGCAGTTGTTCAATCGAAGTGTTTTTATCGATAACTTCCCGCCTTAGTTTGCCCTGAAAAAGATGCCTGTACCTAAGCATTATATGCATCATTTTTCCTTTGATACTCATATCATTTATGCTCCTCTTTGTATTGTTTTCAAGTTTTTCTGCCGTCAAGCAGACTAAACTGCCATCCGCTGCCAACAAAATCATGACATTGGGAAGTAATCATCGTAAGTACGCTATGTACTGATAATAGCATTTAATGATATATAAGAACTGTCTATCTACATGAGGACTATAATTATTTTTCACAATATCACAGAATAAGTTGATTAACAATTCTTGTGATTATAGTAATGCAGTTTTATTAGGTATTTGGGATAATGATTAATTAAATAAATTTTTGCAGTTTACCGTGAATAAGTTATTATTTATCTATACTGGTTAAATGATTAATATGGAAGGTTTTACAAATTTGCTGCCGGGTGGGAGCAGTTATATTTGATTTTTTAACTAAATATATGACTATATTTAAACGGATGAAAAATGAAAATGAAACCGGGGAGATAATAAATGGGCTTGAAGGACAAATTCTGCCTGGGAGCTTGGAATGTCGGAATAATTGAAAGCGGGATCGCTGATATTTTTGATAACCCCAACCAATTTAAAATCCGCTGGGTAAAACACCGATACCGCGACCGCTATTTTGCCGACCCTTTTTTATATAAACAGGATGAAAAGTATTACTATATTTTAGTGGAGGAATATGTTTTTTATGAAGACCGGGGAAAGATTTCCTGCCTGAAAGTCGACAGAAAAACGTTTGAGTTGGTTAACAAGGAAATCATCTTAAATGAAGCCCATCACTTATCTTTTCCTTTTGTCCGGGAAGACTGGATCATACCGGAAGGCTATAAGAGCGGCGCCACATATGCCTACCAGGAACTTGACGGCGGCAAGAGTTACCGGAGAATCAAAATAAGTGACGAGGCCCTGATAGATCCGGCATTACTGGAATATAACGATAAATATTGGCTTTTTGCCACTACTAAAAAAGTCGCCGCTGATTCGGTCGCCCGGCTGAGCATTTACTATGCAGACAGAATTGGGGAGTTTACGCCTCATGAAAAAAATCCGGTCAAAATCGATATAAAAACCGCCCGCCCGGCAGGACAATTTTTCCGCTGCCGGGGGAAGCTGTTCCGGCCGGTCATGGATTGTGAGCAATCTTATGGGCATTCGATCAGAATAATGGAAGTGGAAAAACTTTCTGTTGCTGAGTTTCATGAAAAGGAAGTGCTGGCCTTGACCAGTCAGGATGCATATTATAACCGGGGATTCCATACTTTTAATGTTTACGACGGATTCATTTTAGTTGATGGTTACCGGGAGTATTTCGATTACCTCAGAAAGCCGCTATTTGTGATGGGCGGGAGATTATTGCTGAGTTTACTCAACAAATTTGACAATCAGGGTAAAAAGATATGCGAATTCTGGTAAATGGAATAGCCCCAGATAAACTGGGAGGCCTGGAAATATATTTAATTAATATGAATCATTATATGAGCGAGGATTGTATATTTGATTACATATTCGAAAGCAAGTCAACGATTCATGAAGAGGTTATAAAAGAAAAAGGCGGCAATATATTCTTTATTACCCGCAAACGCAGATTGCTGAGAAATATTTATGACTGGAACAAAATCCTGAAAAGCCAAAAAAACATATCTGGTATTGTTTATTTCAATATGGTTTTATTAGCATGGATCGTCCCGATATTTATTTGTTATCTGCATGGATACAAAATCATAGTACATTCACACAATAGTGATTTATATAATTGCGGTTTATTAATGCGTATACTGCATAAGTTTAACAAAAAGCTGCTGAAATTGTGCAAGATAAAGAGACTAACAAATTCAAAACTCTCATCTGCGTTTTTGTATGGAGATCCGGAGGCAGGTGAGATGATTTATAACGCCATTGACCCGGAACATTTTAAATTTAATGCAGAAATCAGAGATAATATCAGAAAGCTATACGGGCTGGAAGGAAAAGCTGTATTTGGTTTTGCAGGAAGAATAGCTTATGAAAAGAATCTATTGTTTTTAATCAATATATTTAATGAAATAATAAAAATCAATAATAATGCAGTTCTGATGATTGCTGGTGAGGGCAAGTTTATGCCGGAAGTAAAGACAAAAGTGATCGAGTGTGGAATTGAGGAATCAGTATTATTATTAGGTAATTGTAAGAATATCCAGGAAATATATCAGGCAATGGACGTATTCATTTTGCCTTCACGTTTTGAAGGTTTGGGGATGGCGCTGATAGAGGCACAGGCAAGTGGATTGCCCTGCCTGACTTCTGCCGGGGTTGTTCCGCCTGAGGCTAAGGCAACAGAACTCTTAAAGTATGTCGCTTTAAACAATAATCCTAAGGAATGGGCGCAAGAAGCAATTAATGTATATAATTCTGATACTTATAGCAGACAGTATGGATTTGAAAAGATCAAAGATAGTAATTTTGATATTAAAAGAGAGGCATTGCGGCTGGAAAAGATACTAAGTGATTATGCACAGAATTGAACTGATGTAAATGAACATGATTTAAGGAGAAATAATCTGGCCAGGAAGGAAGAATCATGAGCTGTAAGATTGAGGGGATTACCCACCGCGGCGAAGGCGTAGCCAGGATAGACGGGAAAGCTGTATTTATTCCTTTTGCCATTCCCGGTGAGGAAGCGGAAATAGAAATAACCATGGAACACTCGCGTTTCTCCCGGGGCAGGATAAGGGGAATCATTGCTGCATCCCCGGACCGGGCGGAACCGCCTTGCCCGCATTATTATAATTGCGGCGGTTGTGCTTACCAGCATGTACATTATGAACAGCAGCTAATACTGAAAAAACAAGTCGTAACCGATGCCCTGCAAAGGATTGGAAAACAAAAGGTAATGGTACAGGATGTAATTGGTTGTGAGAACCCCTGGTATTATAGGAATAAGGTCTCCTGGCATACCGGGGAGATAAAAGGAGAGAAAAGGCTGGGTTATTACCAGTCAGGCAGCCGGCGGCACTTGCCGGTCAGCGACTGCCTGATCATATCACCGGAAATAAATAAATTTAGCCAGTTTTTAGACTGCTACCTGGATGTGACGGGGATAAACAGCAGAAAACAGGTTATGGTCCGCCAGGATTCAAAGGGAAGATTATTTCTTATTGTGGAAGGACCAGTCGATAAAGAAGGACTGGAAAGCCTGGCGAAAGGGTACCCGGGACTGGAATCCCTTTTTATATACCAGGATCAAAAACTGGACCATATTTTTGGCAGAGATAAACTTGAATTTATCATTGGCGAAAGACATTACCTGGTTTCACCACTGGCATTTTTTCAGGTAAATAACCAGCAAACCAAAACGTTATATAATGAAGTGAAAAATGCCGCCAAAGGTGAAGCAGGCAGAAGAATCCTCGATGCCTATTGCGGCACCGGCAGCATCGCCATCTATGCCGCCGGAGAACATGATACTATGCTGGGAGTGGATGCATTTGCTCCCGCGATTGAAGACGCCTGCATTAATGCATCGCTTAATCATATGGTAAACTGTGAATTTGTTGCCGGCGCCTGCGAAAAAGTGTTGCCGGAACTAAAAAGGGAATTTGATACAGTAATCCTCGACCCGCCCCGGGCCGGCTGTCATCCAGACCTGATTCGCACCATCATTGACCAAAAAGCCCCTCAAATCATTTATGTATCCTGTAATCCCGCCACTTTAGCCAGAGACATAAAGATTCTTTGTGAATCTTCCTATAAAATCAATTCAGTACAGCCGGTGGATATGTTCCCCTGGACCATGCACGTTGAGACTGT
>DAOPZM010000025.1:232-35523 GCA_035353375.1 Syntrophomonadaceae bacterium | reverse complement strand
TGAATGTTATGACCCATACCGATTTTGTGATCTTTAATAAGCTGGATAAAATGCCTATATTGGTGGTAGAAGTGGATGGATATGCATTCCATGCCAATAATCCTCGGCAGTTGGAGAGAGACAAAATGAAAGATACTATTTTACAGAAGTATGATATTCCGATTTTAAGACTGAAGACGAATGAAAGCAGAGAAGAAGCCAGGCTGCAAAATAAACTTGAACAGGTTTTAAATATGACGTAACTAGATTATAAAAAAAGAAAGTAGGAGTGAATATTTATGAAGACGATCGGTTTGATAGGTGGAATGAGTTGGGAGTCATCGACCGAATATTATCGTATTATAAATGAAGAAGTTATGCGCTTTGTTAACAACATCAAAGGACCAAAGAAGGGAAACTTTGTATTTTGTAGAATATCTACGCATAATACTACTGGTAATTTATAAATAGAGGAGGTATACGATGAATAAGTCTTATGAAAAGCCGGAATTGATCATTTATGAAGATCTGTCCGCTGTGATCGGCGGCAAAATCTCCAACATTCCGCCTGAACCATAAATTTCCCCAACGACATTATTCTTTCGTACGTTTTGATGGTTTTCTCTGATGGCTAAACTAGCCGACATAGAAAACCACTCCTTTTACTGGCGGTATTTTTGATGTGCCATCCAAGTCGTTTTGAATAAAGAGGGGTGATAGTATGGCGGAGGAGAGGCTTCCAGGGGAGGTAAGCAGTTATGGCATTTCTTATTTACCGGGGCCTACTGCGGCAGAACTGTCCAGGGGGTGCCAGTCCTGCAAAAAAGGCAGCTGGCTATCTGTCCGTGTCGGCAATCGATGCAATCTGTCGTGCAGTTATTGTTCACGGGACAGAACAGAATCGGGCGGAGATCTCGACGATGATTTCCGTATAAATCCCAAAAAGACGGTTTCCGCCATTGAGCTGAAAAGACTGCTTTTGTTGCCGCACGGCATCGAAGGGATTTCTTACACCGGCGGTGAACCGTTTCTCTATGTAGATAAAATCGTCGACATGGCCGCTTTCGTCACGCAGAACTTGCCGTCAGTCTATCAGTGGGTTTATACCAATGGCCTGCTGCCGACGTTCGACACAATGAAGACCCTTTTCGTATGCGGCATACAGGAGATCCGCTTCCATATCGGCGCGTCTGATTTTGACGAGCGGGTCATCAACAACATAAGGATTGCAGTCGAAATTTTCCCAAGGGTTACGGTAGAAACACCATCAACGCCTCAATTATATGAGTACCTGATACTAAATGAGCAGATTCATTTACTGGCTAAGATCGGGGTCAGGCAGCTAAACCTGCCCGAACTCTACTATCGAAAAGAACAAGTCAAGACAGGCAATATTCCTGCTGATTCCTACACGTTTGCCGGCGGCATTCGTTTGGTCAGCCCCCGAGACAGTCATAGCATAACCAGGGCTATTGTCGTATGCCTATGAGCATCAAGTCGACATGCTGATTAATGATTGCTCCAATGAGGCGAAAGACCTGCAAGTGCGGCAACGACTTTTCTCGGGCAAAATCCCTGATGCGTTCTTTCATTTTGGCGATTTAAAGCCGGAAGCGGTGAAGTGATGGATTAAGATGGAGAACTCAGGAGGTAACCGAAGTGCTTCATGAAATAAATATTCAGAGCCGCACAAGGGATGAAATGATCAATATAGCCGGGCAAATCCAAAGGCTTATTGCTGAAGAAAATGTCCAGGAGGGGCTGGCTGTGATCTTTTGTTCCCATACTACGGCGGGGATAACGATCAATGA
Organism: Syntrophomonadaceae bacterium; assembly: GCA_035353375.1. Classification (GTDB taxonomy): domain Bacteria; phylum Bacillota; class Syntrophomonadia; order Syntrophomonadales; family Syntrophomonadaceae; genus UBA1368. The sequence continues at coordinate 33,733 of DAOPZM010000025.1, read as the reverse complement.
AAACGCCGATCCGGATGTGCAAAAGGATTTTCTGCGCAGGCTGGATGATGTTTATCCGTGGAATATGGCGGAGGACCGGCACTATGAGGGTAATTCAGCCGCGCATTTGAAGTCCAGCACGGTGGGCTCATCACAAACGGTTATTATTCGCAATGGGAAATTGCTCCTGGGGCAATGGCAGGGGATTTATTTCTGTGAATTTGACGGCCCGCGGGCGCGAACCTGTTTTGTGAAAATCATATAGCAGAAGAAGCGCGGGGATATTCTCTTCCTTTTAATCTATATTTCCGGAATTGATAAAAATCCTGTGCCCCTGGTATTTTTTAAAAAGACTAAACAATATAATTGGCAAATGATTAATATGAATGAATATTGGCTGTTGATGTTGTGGTAATATAAGAAAAGCCTACCGCGAACGGCAGGCGCTTTTTTCTGATCAAGAGCAGTGCCGGAAAAGCCCTACTCCAAAGCCAGAACCTAATAAGCTCTAACCTATGACCACCTATAGTTTATGATATTCAAGTGCATATCGTCAAATACTATTTTTACCCAAATTCAGCACTTATTATAAAAGCTCGTTAATTAACCTGCATTAGTTGTTATAAAGGCTTATTTTTAACCGGGTTAATCAGGAATTTTACAGGCATTTCATATATACCATAGTCATATCCGCCCCGCTGATTGGATAAACGTAATGACATGGCGCTAATACGCGCATATAGTTCCACCAGCCATTTTTCATAATCGTTTTGCGGTAATTGTTCAGCTTCATTGAATCCTAGTCCGTAATATTTTCGTATGATATTGCCGCTAAGATCAGGAAAGTGGATTAAGGGATGTGTCTGCGACGCAACAAATAGAGGCAACTCTACAATGCGACTATAGTGCCTTCCGGTTGCATGTGTAAAAAGAAATCTTTTGAATCCCAGGGCAATGCGTCCATCATCCTTATCATGAATTTTATCAAAGATTACTAGTACATCGTCATCGCAATATTGGCCATATTTCTGTAGTCTTTCAAGTAAAAATCTGTGTTCATTAGGTAACATGCCGGGCTCATAATAAGGATTATAATTGGGTCGAGTGAGGACTATAAACAGATATATTGGAAAAGCAATAACATAAACGAGTAACGATATAACAATAATATAAAATAGAGTCATAGGTTTTTTCCTCCGTATAGCTATTATCAATAAAACACTAAATATTTTAAAAATTAAAATTCCACCAAAATATAACATAATCCTTCTTGTTTACAATATCATCTGAAGCTATGGATTGGCTGTAACAACATAAGTTATACGCTGTTATTATTTATAAGCAATAAAGAAATCACGGTGGAATGGAAATAGTATTTTACCATTCTTAATTGGACTTTGACCAGATGGCACCGGCTGATTTTGATTCATTGCTGGGTGCATATACCGGAGCTGCAGTAATTTTTGGAGCTTCGGGCGGAGTTATGGAAGCTGCGCTCAGAACTGTTTATGAAGTTGTGGTCAAGGAAACCCTTGAAGACGTTAACTTCACCATGGTGCGCGGATTTGAAGGTATGAAGGAAGCTGAAGTTGATCTGGCGGGAACCAAGGTCAAAGTGGCTGTGGCCAACTCGCTGGGCAATGCCCGCAAGATCATGGACGAAATCAAAGCCGGAACCTCTCCTTATCACTTCATCGAAGTAATGTGCTGTCCGGGTGGCTGCATAGGCGGCGGCGGCCAGCCTATCCCTTCCACTATTGAGAAGAGGAAAGAGAGAATTGATGCTATTTATGCCGAAGATGCCGGCTTGCCGATCCGTAAATCCCATGAAAATCCGGAAGTCAATCTTCTTTATGAAGACTTCCTGCATGAGCCTCTGGGGCATAAATCTCATGAGCTGTTGCATACCCACTACCATCCCCAGAAACAATAAAGCAGTCATATTAAACTGAGTGGAAATTAAAAACCAGGAGCACAAGCTCCTGGTTTATTTTTTTCGTACACTATGGCGGTAAACGAAATGAATGTATTCGTTGATCAGCCGAATTTTGTCAATAACGGTTCCCTGTGCGTGGACAAGCTTATCCTGGTCATATCGGATAATGAGAAGAATGAAAACTCCAATATAGGTGATGTGGTAAAATATTAGAAGTCAGGTGCAAAATAACTTGCCCAGATACTAAAATAACATAAGTATCAACTGTACGCGGATCTTACATTTGGCTGTTGAATGGATTCTTAAAAGCAAGGAGATATCAAAAATGCCAGCTTATGTATTGATTGAAATAGAAATTCATGATAAAAGTATGTACTTTCAGTATATTGAGAAAGCGCGACCAATAGTTGAGAGTTACGGCGGGAATTACATAATAAGAGGCGGGAAGACGGAAATACTTTTTGGCGATTGGGAGCCGGAGAGGATAATTTTAATTGAATTTCCTGCTCGTGAAAACATTGAGAGATGCTTTCATTCCACAGAGTACCTGGAAATAAAACACCTCAGAGAGAATTCAACGAACACCAGAGCCATTATTCTCGAAGGGTATGATCATTTATAGATTGTGCAGGTGAATGAAAGCGGGTATATTTTATTAAATACAGGAGAGAAATTATGACGAATTCAGATAAAGTAATATCATTGATTATCCTGGGGTTGCTGGCCCCGGTTGTTCTGATGCTGCTTTTTTGGTGGGGAAGCATACCGTTTGTAAAAGATGACGCATTGATAATGTATCTGGCATTGGGAGGCCTGGCTGCCGGGGTGATACTGGATTTTACTCTTTTGCGCGGATTTGTTTTTAAATTGTTTAAGCTCCCGCTGAATGTGTTAACAGCGGTGGAGATATTTTATTCAATTATGGTCTACGGCTTATTTATGGGATTCCCTGTTTTCAACAGCCTGGTCGGGATATTTGGAAGTTATATTAATGCCCGAGGCGGCGTAGTTCAGAAAAAATCCAGGGAAGAAATATTAAAAAGCTCAAGGTATATTAACAGAATCTCAACGGGTATATTATTATTTTTATGTATTTGTACGGCTGTGTTTGCCCTTCGTGAAAGCTCTATTTGTCTACAGATAAAAGGAATGCTTAACCTGCCTTTTAATGTTACTATGGGAATGGTCTGGATGCTGATAATTATTGGAGGAGGCCTTCTGCTCTGGTTTCAGTACTATTTTTCCGTATTTGTTTCCAAACGGGTCTTAAGCTCTTTGGCTTCGTAAGGGCCGGAGATATCAGCAGGATTATGCACAAAGGATTCACTGTCGCAAATTGAGACGATATTTTAATATGGATGGAGGAGAAAATCTATGCAGGAAGTTTATGATTTTTTAAAAAAGTCCGGGACTTACTATCTGGCGACGGTGGATGGTGACCAACCACGAGTCCGGCCTTTCGGAACTGTCAATCTCTTTGAGGATAAGCTTTATATCCAGACCGGCAAGGTCAAGGATGTTTCCAAACAAATGACAGCAAATCCAAACGTTGAGATTTGTGCCATGAATGGCGGCGAATGGATCCGGATCCAGGCAATTGTGGTTGATGATGATCGGGTGGAGGCAAAGCAGAGCATGCTCGATAAATATCCTGAATTACAGACCATGTATTCAGCAACAGACGATAACACGCAGGTATTATATCTGAAGGATGCCGTTGCCACGATTTATTCTTTTACTGCTGCCCCAAAAGTAATCAAGTTTTGATTTATGATCCGTTATGATGCTATTTGCCGTTTTATTCAGGATAGATTAATTACAAAATTTTTAGAATATTATGAGGGTAGTATAATGAATATGAGTACTCGGCTAAAAGGATTACTCACTAGCGGAACGGGAGCCGATCTTGTTTTCGTAGCTTATGCAAATACCCTTGAGGAAGTTGCAATATTGCAGAAGGAGATACAAGGACCGCTAAGTATTGCTGCCGGCTTACCATATAATATCACAGAGTTTTCTATAAATGACCTCATTGAGTTGAATTTGGCACGGATTAGTTTACCAATGTTGATGATACAATCTTCGATACAAGGAATGCTTAAATCGCTCAGGAGCATAAGTAAATCCAACAGTTTTGAAGATATAGTCAATAATGAACTTACTTGCTCAAGCCAGGATATTACGGCTCTACTGAACAGGTAGAATATCTTCAGTCGTTAAATAGCGTTTCCCAGGATTGCAGACATTTCTCGTGAAGGACAGGGGAACAAAAGGAGGGGTTGGGAATGGATTATAATGAGGCAGTGGTGCGGCTTGCTCCATGCGGGCTGGATTGCTCGCGCTGTGCTGATTACGCCGGCGGAGAGATTCAGAAACTGAGTACACGTTTGGGCGAACTTCTAAACGGTTATCTTCGTGTGGCTAAAGTGAAAGAGTCCATAAAGCCAGTATTTAAAGGCTACCCCCAGTTTGAAGAGGTGCTTAAGTTGTTCTCCCAGGCCGCTTGCAGCGGGTGCCGGGGAGATAACGTGCTTTGCCCCATCGAGTGCGTTGCCGGTATTTGCACCAGGGAAAAAGGGCTGGACTTCTGCTTCCAGTGTGAAGAGTTTCCCTGCTCAAAGAAGATAGACACCCAGATAAAGGAGCGATGGCTGAGATTAAACCTGCGGATGAAGGAACTCGGGGTGGAGGAGTTCTACGAGGAACAGAGAAAATTGCCAAGGTATTAAGTTTGCATAAACCTTCTTCACTTAAATTCCCGCCCGTCTCATATTTTCATGCTGAGCGATATTCTTTTCTTTTGGGCTTCAATACCCAATACTCGCACTTTGACGATGTCGCCGATCGATACGACTTCCAGAGGATGCTTTATGCGGCGCTGGGATATCTCCGAGATATGTACCAGACCGTCGACTTTTACGCCGATATCTACAAATGCTCCGAAATCCACGACATTGCGTACTACACCTTCGAATTCCATGCCGGCCTTTATGTCTTCCAGACTCAACACATCCTGGCGGAAGATAGGAGGCGGTACATCTTCACGCGGATCGCGTCCGGGACGCAGCAGCGCATCGGTAATATCCCGCAAGGTCGGCAGGCCCGCGCCAAGTTCTTCGGCACTTTTCTTCAAATCAAGGGATTGTATTTTACCGCGCAGGGCTTCGCTGCCCAGTTCATTTAAGCCGGCTCCGATGTATTGCAGCAGTTGGCCGGATAATTTATAGGACTCCGGGTGGATGGGGGTGGCATCCAGCGGGTTGTCACCTCCGCTGATACGCAGGAAGCCGGCGGCCTGTTCAAATGCTTTGGGGCCCAGTTTGGGAACCTTTAGAAGTTGTTTGCGGTTGCCAAACGGTCCATTGCTCTCACGAAGCTTGACAATATTATTAGCGACGGTGGCATTAATGCCGGCCACATAAGACAGCAGGGAAGCGGAGGCAGTGTTCAGATCCACGCCGACATAGTTAACCGCCGATTCCACCACGCCGGTCAGGCTGTCATTCAAACGCCTGGGTGCGATATCATGCTGGTACTGGCCTACGCCGATGCTCTTTGGTTCGATCTTCACCAGCTCGGCCAGCGGATCCTGGATCCGTCTGGCAATGGAAATGGCGCTGCGCTCGGATACATCCAGATCAGGAAATTCCCGGGCCGCCAGTTCAGAGGCCGAATAGATACTGGCACCGGCTTCGCTGACAATAGTGTAGGCCAGATGAGGATAATTGGATTTCTTAATAAAGTCGGCTGCCACCTGTTCGGTTTCCCGGGAAGCCGTTCCGTTGCCGATCGCTATCGCATCAACATGATACTTTTCTACCAGACGGGCCAGCACTTTTTCCGTACCGGCTATATCACTGCGGGGCGGGGTAGGATAAAATACCCCTATTTCTTTTACCAGACCGGTCGCATCGATCACTGCCCATTTACAGCCGGTACGATAAGCCGGATCGATCCCCAGCAGAACTTTTCCATTTACCGGAGCCTGCAGCAGGAGGGAACGCAAGTTTTTGGAGAATACCTGGATAGCCTGTTCATGGGCTCGCTCGGTCAATTCGCTGCGAATATCCCGTTCAATTGCCGGGGCCAGCAAACGCTGCCAGGAATCGGTTACGGCTAGCTGGATCTGTGCTCCTGCTTCCCCGGGCCGGGCATAGCTGCGATTCAACCGGTTTATTATTGCCTCCGGATCAAGCTCCAAACCTACTTTAAGTATATCTTCCTGTTCGCCGCGATTGATGGCCAGAATGCGATGCGAGGGAATACGGGTCACAGGTTCATGATAATCGTAGTACATGGTATACACCGAATCTTTTTCCGGTTCGCGGGCTTTGGAACTGATAAGGGCTGATCTGCGGCATAGATCACGGGCTGCCTGACGCATGGCCGGATCATCCGCCACCTGTTCGGCGATAATATCCCGGGCACCCTGCAGCGCATCTTCGACGGCAGGCACATCATCATTCAGATATTTCTTCGCTTCCAGATGAGGGGATTCAATTTCCCCACAGCTCAGGATAAAATCAGCCAATCCCTGCAGTCCTTTGTCCCGGGCCATGCTGGCCCGGGTCCGGCGTTTGGGGCGGAAGGGCCGGTAAATATCATCTATTTCCACCGGCCGGCGGGCGGCCAGAATTTTCTCGCGAAGTTCTTCCGTAAGTTTACCCTGTTCTTCAATGAGACGAACTACTTCCTCTTTTTTCTGTTCCAGGCCGCGGAAAAACTTCAGCAGCTCATCGATCTGCCGGATCTGCACTTCATCCAGTTCGCCGGTAACCTCTTTACGGTAACGGGCAATAAAGGGAATGGTTTTGTCATCATCCAAAAGACCCACGGTGTTGGTAACTTTATTAGCCGGTAAACCGCTCTCGGTTACGATCATATTGATTATCTTATCCATACTTGCGTCATTACTCCCTCAAAACAGATTAGATCCTGCGTGATACAGATTATAACATAGCATAATTCAGGAAATAGTAACAGTTTTGCCGGGCAACAAGCTCGGCAGATGACCAGACTTGTTGCCAGGCGGTTCTTAAGCTCGTTGGCTTCGAAAGGACCGGAGCAACCAGTCATGGATCATTCGGAAGCCAAATATATCTGCAATGTATGCAGGACTATCTGCGATGCTTGTGCTACAGAATGCTTTATGTTTAAAGACAATCACTGCCAGCAGTGCGCCGACGTTTGTCACCAGTGTGCCAATGAGTGTGCCAAAATGACCCAGATGTAGAAGCAAAAACAGAAAACCTTACAATAACGCCGATCATATTGACCGGCGTTTTATTGTCTTGCGTAATTTATCATCGTCTTTGTTACTTTATAAAAGGGAATATAAGGAATAGCATAGAAAATATATCTGAATATCTGAAATAATTATAATTAATTTGTGTAGTACAGGAGCCGGGAGGATTTTTGTGAGCAGTTTATTGGGTATAAAAGGATCGAATCAAAATGAATATCATTTTTGAAGAAATGCAGGAAAAACACCTGGGTGAAGTATTATCGATTTATACATATTACGTCCTTAACACGACTGCTACATTCCATGACCACGAATTAAGTGAAAGTGAAATGCGGGAAATCGTATTTTTTGAAAACCCGAAGTACAGAACATATGTGATAAAATCATCCGGAAATATCTGCGGTTATGTAATCCTCTCCCAATATAAGAAACGTGAAGCATATGACCGGACTGCCGAAGTAAGTGTGTATTTAAAACCTGATTCCATCGGGCAGGGAATTGGCAGTCAGGCTTTAAAATTTATTGAAGATACAGCAGTCAGTCAGAAAATGCATGTGCTTATTGCTACGATATGCGGTGAGAATTCGAAAAGTATGCACTTATTTGAACGAAACGGTTACAACAAATGTGCTCATTATAAAGAGGTAGGGGAAAAATTTGGCCAGCTTCTGGATATAGTCACTTATCAGAAAATAATTTCATAGCCGCATTTTGTACAGCGGAGCCCAACAGGGGGATTCCCCCTGTTGGGCTCCGAAAGAAAAGAGGAGAGATTATACTGAAGGCACAATATCCAGAGATACCGGGCCATTGCTGTTGATGTTTATCTTGTATTGGCCGGTGCCCAGCAACACACTGCCTTCCGCCCTGACCGGCCCGGACTCTTCCATATCGGTGCCTCCGGTCAGACCGTTTTCCCTTACTTCCCAGGCTGCATTCCCCCGGAGTTCATCCCGGCTGTTGGTCCGCGCTGACAGTTGCAGATTGGATGCGGCAGGCAAATCCAGAGCTGCGCTGTCAACCCCGTTTATATACCAGTCATTGCTTATCTGTGCTGCATGTATTTCCAAATCGTTTACTCCGCTGTAAATGCAGACCTGCAGAGCTTCAGGCAGATAAATGGTATTGCGGTGGATGTTTACACCCGCCGCAGGCATAAAACTTACCGAACGACTGGAAGTAAAGGCGATATATAGTGTATCTCCTTCACGCCGGGTCTGCAGGATCTGGCTTTGGTCAAGCAGTTTCACAGCTTCACTTTGCGAAGTCGAGGTAACATCTGCTTTCCATGAAGCGGTTATTTTGTCTGACTGACAACTGATAATTTCCAATGTATCAGAGGACTGTTCAATAACAACTTTTTTTAACCCGGCATCTACCGGGATCGGTTCAGCTGTATTTAACAACTCATAGTCATATGAATTCAAAGAAGCTCTGCATTGTTCGATAACACCGCATTCCTGTAAACCTGCCATCGTTAATCCAAAACAAAGCATGATTATGATGATAAAAACACCCAACAAGTCATAGGAGATATGGGTACTGTTTTTCCTGGCCTGCCGGGACTGCCATAAAACCTCCGCGCCCAGCAGGATAAAAATCAGCGGCCACCATCTCGCGGCCCAGTCAAGCACCAGCTTTTCATTTATTTGTGCATAGAGCAGACCCAATCCCATTAGAAGGAGGGTGATACCCATGCTTAATGTTCCTGCCCGCCATGTTCGCATGAGTCTTCCTCCTCTCCGGATTTCAGGGATTCAGTCTTTTCACCCCGCAGCAGGTAGATCCCGCCCAGGATAAACAGGATAGCAACTACGCCGGTGCGCAGGTATCCTTGTATTTCCCAACTGATATGCGGAAGCAGAATACGTTCGGCGATTACAATGATTCCAAATATGATCAGCCCCCAGCCGATCCACTTGGCATGATCAACTTTAACCGGGAAAATTGCAGCCATGTCAATATCCTCGGTCTCGCCGGACTGGTACAGGTTATAGGCGCTGAAAACGCTGTAACACCATAACACCGGCAGAACAAATCCAATAAAGCTGATACCCAGCCAGCCCATCAGAAAGAGAGTTAAAAAGAATACTGTCATCAGCCGTATCCCCGTGTTTATCAACCCCAGATACATATGCCCGGCACCCGGAACAAAAGAGAAAAATATCGTCAGCCATTTACTTTTGTTTTGCATCTTTCACGTTCCTTTCTTTATTAATTGAAAAACTCTGTATTATTTTAGAACTGTCCTTCATCAATTGGTCATCCCAGTCCTGGCTTACGGTTGATTCGATGCGCTGACTATTAAGCACGCATATTTGGGAAAAATACATGCTCTTTTCCACCATTGAATCGAATATGCCTCCGCTCATCAAAGCCAGAGTTATAACCGCTGCGGTAACATAATAGGCAAACAGATCCCGGCGATTAAGCTTCCGCCGGCCCGGTTGAATTTTGGCCGGGATTGAAGCGGGAGTATGTTTATTTATTTTTTTTATCAAATTATCGGTAAAATCCAAAGAAATCCTGTCCTGGGCTGCTTCAATATCCGCCTCATCGATGAGACTTAAAAAATATTCCTGGCAGTCTTCACAAAGCTCTAAATGTGTTTCGATCTCTGCCATTAATTCCGGTTCGATGGTTTTTCTTTTGTAATCCTGCCATTCGTCAGGGCTAAAGTGCATTTGTTTCAACTGCCATCCTCCTTCCATTTTTGTTTGATCATGGCCCGGGCCCGGTAGAGCCTGGATTCTACAGTTTTGACACTGACACCGCTGTGCTGGGCAATCTCTGCATAAGACCTGGATTCAAAGTAGTATTCCTGAATGATTTGACCGTAGATCGGGGGAAGCTGCCGGCATATTTCCCTCACCTGGTCATGTTTTTCATTCTTTATTAACAGCAAATCAGGTGCCCGGCTTTCGTTTTCATCCGCCAGATAACCAATGTCCAGAATCTCATGCCGGTTGTATTTACTATGGGACCGTTTCCAGTCAAGTGTTTTATTGAGCGCAATTTTCCCCAGCCAGGCCTTAAAATTCCGGGGACGATAATCCGGCAATGAGTTGTATACCTGCAGAAATACTTCCTGGGCAATATCCTCTGTGTCGCTGCTTCCGGGGAGAAGGTTCAGAATTATGGCAAATACATAGGCTTTATAGCGATCAATCAGGGTTCTGAGTGCATTTTGGTCTGCAGTCAGTACCCGCTGCAGCAATTCTTCATCACTTGTAACCATAATCCCCTCCTTTCCCTTTCTAACAATAATAACGTATTAATTGCAGAAAACCCTGCAGGTTATACAAAAAAACAAAATCCGCATTTCTGTAAGATATAAAAATGGTCTTTGGAAATTAAAAAGACCTCCTGATTTGATTTTGAGTGTGTCAGGTAAAACGCACAAAAATCATAAAATCAGAAGGTTTTAAGCTCTTGAGAAGTTGGAAGCAATAACACCAGGTACTTAAAGGGATAGTTATATACCGTCTTTTGAGATGTTTTAACTATTTTTAACGTTGAAAATGCCCTGGAGACTACAGCTTATTTAGGTGAAACGATAATCTTGATATTTTCATCCTTGTTATTGATTAATTCCTGGAAACCTTGGTCGATAATGTCCTCGAGTTTGATTTTGCCGGTAATCATAGTATTTGCATCAAGTCTGCCATCACCAAGCATTGCTATAACGGTTGCAAATTCTCCGTTATAAGCCAGTGAGCCTTTAATTTCCTTTTCCGGGAAAGTTACGTCATTAAATTGGATCGGAGTATTTTTTTCGAATACGCCTGCAGTTACAACAATGCCGCGGGGACGAATGCTGGCAATAGCAACCGGAACAGTCTTGTCGCTGCCGACACATTCTATGGCTACATCTGCCCCCAGGCCATCAGTCATTTTTTGAACTTCAGCAGCTGCATCACACTCGGTGGGATCAATAACAGCGTAAGCACCAAGTTTCATCGCATAATCTTTACGTGCTTTGGCCATCTCAATAACTATGACTTTTGCAGCACCGGCTGCTTTAGCACATTGTAAAGCAGATAACCCGATAGTACCACCGCCGAGAATAACAACATTATCGCCGGCCATAACCGGAGCCCGGCGAACAGCATGCATTCCGACCGCTAGAGGTTCCACAACAGCAGCTGTTTCAAACGGCATGTCATCAGGAACCTTATAAAGGGTATAAGCTGGTACGTTTACGTACTCTGCAAATGCTCCGTCAGTATGCAGACCAGTAAAGGCCAGTTTCTCGCAGCAAGGATAATTCATTCTCTTACATGAATAACATTCCCAATCCACCTGACAGGCATCGGGAGCTACTTTATCCCCAACTTTCCATTTGGAAACTCCTTCACCAACTTCAACGATCGTTCCGGAAAATTCGTGACCCAGTGTTACAGGGGCAGTTCTGCCAGTTAAAGGATGAGGCGTTTCTACAGGAATAAAGATAGGCCCGGCAATATATTCATGCAGATCCGAACCACATATTCCGCACCATTCAACCTTGATTTTCACCGAACCTTCAGGGGGAGCGGGGGGCTCAGGAATCTCGACAACTCTTACGTCTCTTTGCGCATACCACACTGCTGCTTTCATTATATCAGTACGACCCCTTTCTCTGACTAAGGAATGTAATCAATATCCCAATCCTTCTTTTTATCTTCAGACTTCTTGATATCTTGTTCTTCCTTTTGGGATGATTTTTCCTGGGTGTGCAAACCATCTTTTTTTTCTGCCAAAATCTTTTCCTCCTCAGACTTATTCAAGTTTTATATTTAGTATTTTGCCCTGAACAAAAATTATTAATCTGTTTAAATATTTTTGTTGTAACCGTCATATGCTCACCGGTATTATAGATCTATTGAATCAGAGGTATTCAATGAGGAAGATAATTACCAAATATATTTAGCTGACGTGATTTATATGGCAGGCGGCGATAATTACAGGTTGAAGGAAAGATCAGCTCCTGTTTGTGGACAATTTGCTGCCGATAGTTTCGGCTTTTTTTGACAGCCGGTCTGAAATTGCCGGTTTTGCTTTAGTGCCCGGTTTTACGATCTTGCCTATAAGTTCATACCCTCCATAATGCAATACTTGATTGACAGCTCTTATTGCGCCTCTGCTTTCGGCAGCGATAAAATTAAACGGCCATGGAGTGCTGCAGGCGGTTACAATAACCGCTGGCTTGCCTTTTTGGCGCGGGACAGGTATACTGCTTGAGCTTTCACCCATAAATACTGGCACATTCCTGTCAAATAAAAGCTTAAGCTGAGCGCTCATGTTTCCCCAGTGCGTAGGCGTGCCTACAATAAGAGCATCAGCGTCTCTGATTTTACGCCCCACTATATGGGCATCGTCTTCGGGCAGGGCGCATTCCCGGTCTGGCCGGCACTTCATGCAGGCCATGCAAGGCTTCATGTTGAGCTCATATACGTTGATCCACTCCACCTGATGTTGACTGGAAATTCCTTTAACAACCAATTTGAGAAGATCAGCAACTGTTCCATTTTTACGCGGGCTGCCGTTTAAAACCAATATATTCATAATTGCTCCTTCTGTGAGGAGACACCTCACTTTGATTGGCTGATATTTTTTCAAATTATACCACGATTACAAGGAATCTTTCACAACCGTGAAAGCTTTATTGATCGGAATCCGTATTCATAGAAACAGTATCGGCGCCGGGCATTTTTAAGCTGGAGAATTTTTATGGACTATAGAAAAAAAGTACTCACAGTTATAACCCTGCTAATAATAGTAGTAATTATTGCCGCGGCGGTGATTATCATGTCCAAACTGGATGCGGTTGAATCAGGCTCTCCGTCTGCCAATAATTCAGCCTTTGACAGCCCGAATAAATCCGCGGACGTAATACTCTATGGAGCTATCCATACGCCATTTGCCAACTTTCGGATCACATCTGATCTAAATAGTGACAGCTATCTGGTTATTTTTGAAGAGAACGGTAAAGTTGGTTTTAAGGACCAAAGCGGTAAGACCATTGTGCCGGCTATATACAGCAAAGCCAACAGCTTCTGGAAGGGCGTGGCCAGGGTGTGGTCTGATCAAGACGGGCAGTATGTTTGGAAGACCATCGATATGAACGGCAAGGTATACGACTATAATGAGGTATATGGTTTCGAATACGGCCTGTCGGCGGTTGCCAAAAACGGCAAATTCGGATTTATTAATACTGCCGGCGAACTGACAGTCCCTCTGATTTATGACCAGTTGTTTTGCTCTTACAGCGTTGACGGACGTTCCACCTATGCGGTCAAAGACGGTCAGTTTGTTTACCTTGATCTTAAGAACGGATATGAGGAACGGTTTGAAAAGTACGACCTGGCACGAAAATCTGTTTATAAACGAATCATTGACCTTAATGATTACAACCTGGTAGTTGCCAACAATATGCTGATTGTCGATGGTCTTGCTCAACCGTCGGGCCTGAGTTTCCCTATTCCTATTCTGGAGGGATTGGATTTTGACCTGTATACCCAGCAGGAAAAGCTGGGCACCTATAAAGCCAAACTGGTCCCGGGATTTTATGAGGGAGAAATATTTGTCACCTTTCCTGACTATACCGGAACTTCTTTAAATGAAACTGAATACTATGCGGTATTAAAAAGCTGCCATATAAGCGGCAGTAAAGTTACTCAATTAACCGATACCGAAAGTATGGTTAACACCGCCCGGTATTATTTGCAGACCAATAATATTGAAAACACACCATTTGACATAAAAATGGCTTTTGCCGGGGACTTGAGCGGCAACGGCATCCGGAGTGCAGTGCTGCAGATTGATGATACCTACAGGGAAAAAGACATACCGGTACCATTTGAAGAAAATTGGCCTACCAGTCAGTTTACTGAAGGCCATACTTCGTTTGTGAATGCTATATTGTATATTGCCGATCTAAACAAACCTTTAGAATACAAGGTGGTCAAATCTAATATCTGGAATCATGTTGACTGGGACTATAAAACTGAAAATATTGGGTTTGTAGCTAATCTGGATGCCGATTCCTGTCTGGAATTATTGATTTACAATGATTATTACGAATATCGTGATTATTCGGTGGCGGATTTATAATATTATTTTTGGCAAGGAGTGCTGACTTATGAAATTGTCTGATATTAACGGGCAAAGATTTAACCAGGCGCTGCTGGGAGTTGTGATCCTGGTGATTATTGCGGTGGGTTGCTGGTCTGTTAACTTGTTCGGGCGGCCCTGGATTCAGGCTGAAAAAACCACTCCTGCTGAAAATAAGTATACGACCTCCGACCTGAAACCTGAATCCGATCTTACCCAGGCTGATGCGGGTGTATTTAAAGACCGGGGAGATCTGGCCTTTGTCGAGGGTGGATTACTATATGTCCTGGAAGGTAAGAGCGGATGTGTTACTCGACTCAGCGATACGGGCCAGGCGCTGGATCCCATGTGGTCGCATGATGGACAATGGCTGGCTTATATACGTACCGGCGAGATAGACAGGTTAAGCGGAACGTTATGGATGGTAAAACGGGACGGTACCCAATCACACCAGGTAGAGGGCTTGTCGGGGTCAGTTATGCAGGGTGCATATGCCTGGTCGCCGGTTGCCAATAAGTTGGCCGTGAGAAATGATGGAATATGGCTTGTTGGCGAGCAGGGACCGCCTGCCCGGATAGTAAAAACAGAATCGGAGTCCGCTCTTTCGTTGGTTTGGTCCCCTGATGGCAGGCAATTGGCCTATAGTACAACCTTGCCTTATAAACAGGAGGAAGTGCAAGACCGCAGTGATGCCCTTTATACGGTAGACATCTTCAGCGGACATACTACTCAGCACTTGACAGCTCAAACTGCCGGCATACACTTGATGGCTTGGCAGCCGGACGGTAAAGGTTTGCTGTACTGGGAGATCCCTGGCCACGGAGCGTCTGTTGCTGCTGATGGTGTTGATTTATGCAGCTTCCAGTTTGGGAACCAGGTTTCCCTCCACTTGAGCGCGGGCTTGACCAGCCGCAACTGGTGGTCGATGGCGCCGAACGGTAGTTTGCTCAGGGTGGCAGGTACGGGACGGGAAATTTGGACCAATAAATGGCTGGAGTTATTTGATATAAACAGCGGAAAAAGCAGCCGGGTGAATATTGCTCCGGGAAGTATTCCGGCAGATCCGGCTTTTTCACCTGATGCCAGGCAAATTGCGTATGTTACTGCCAGTGATTTGGGCTCCAAAGATTATCCCGATCAGGAAAAACTCGACAGCTGGATGGATACCCGCACCCTCTGGGTTGCCAATAGCGATGGCAGTGAGGCCAGACCTCTTTCTAATGCCGGACAGGACATGCAGGAACCGCAATGGTCCAGAGATGGCAAATATATAATGTATATATCCGAAGATTGCTTATGGATGATTGATACACAGGGCAAGCAACGGCACAAGATCCTGGGGCCATTCCCGGATGAAGATGATTACTTCGGATTGGGGATGGGAAGTTATGTATTGGACTGGTATAAAGGATAGCGCATGTTTACCTTTAGGTTATGATCATTTATGGATGATGCGGGTTACGTATGCTGTTAAAAATCATCGAATCGAGAGGAAAGTTACATGAGAAAACAGCTTGAAATGATTTTGTTATTAACAGTTAGCCTTATAATGGCAGCAGCTCTTGCCGGCTGCATTAGCCACGTTTCCGATATACAACAGGATGACAAACCGGATACTTCCAAACTTGACGATAAAACGACTGATTATATGGCAGCGCAGACAGACATCCAGCCGCAGTACTTTTTTATTAATGGCTCGCTGTTAGGCAGCTATGACGATGACGGCTGGCACAGTCTGTGTGATACCGGAAACACGAAAACGGATAGCACTGATGTTAAGGTTTTCTATGCAAAAGACCTGCTTGATCAGGATTCCTACTATGTTTACGAGAATAATAAACAGGTTGGGGTGTCTAGTCAGATGGTCTGGATAACAGAGGAAGCTTATGGTCTGGGCAGCTTTGAAGCTGAGGATGCCCCGCAAAAATTTACCGGCTATGGTCGGTTATACAGCTTCAAGGATGACAGCAGCACAGCTTACCGGATTTTTGACTTGCCTGTAAAACTGGGGCCTGAACTGGCCGAACTCAAAATACCGGATTACAGCTTTCATACTGATTTTGTCTATGGGGAAGAATGGGAACGGCATAGTTCCAGCGACAGACTTGTTACAAACAGCAGCGCTGATTTGTTCCCACGTAAAATGAGGTACAGTGATGAGCCTACAACAGAGGGACTGCAGTCACTTATCGATTTATTCAAAGCAAATAATATGGAAAACGCCAGTCCGAATTTTACTGAATGCGTAACAGGTGATTTTGATAATGATGGAAATGCGGAGTGTTTGATGCTGGCAGAGAATCCCGTTTCGGAATTAGGATATCCGCTCCTTTGCGGTGACGGCAAGACGGATCATCTGGGAGTATTTAACGTTATATTTTATCAGGACGATGATGGCAGTATTCAGACACTATACAGCGACCTGCGCCCATACCAGGGTGAATTTAAAGCAGATGAGAATGGTGGTATGGAACTAATGGGTGGGCCGCCGTACAGTATCAGAATTGCCTTATTCACTGCCGCAGATTCAAATTCCGATGGGGTTTATGAGATCGGGGTAAAAAAGAACGAATGGGAAAGTGGCTTCTACCTGACCTATTCCATGGATGCCAGGGATAAATATGAAATCGTTATGCGTTCGGATTTTGGTTCGTAAAGACGTCAAGTATTTTCAGGCAGGTTAAGCCAGCCGACTTAACCTTTGTTACTGCCGCTGTACCTGCCATGGCCGCGGCCCAGTTTCTGACTGCATCTTCAGGCTGAGAACTGGCTGCGGTACAGGTCGGCATAAAAACCTTTGGCGGCCAGTAAATGGTTGTGGGTTCCCTGCTCAATGATCCGGCCTTCGTTCATTACCAGAATCAGATCGGCATCCCGGATAGTGGAAAGCCTGTGGGCGATCACGAAACTGGTGCGTTTATCCATCAGGGCGATCATAGCCTTCTGGATGTAAACTTCGGTACGGGTATCGACGCTGCTGGTGGCTTCATCCAGGATAAGGACGGCGGGGTCGGCAAGGATAGCCCGGGCTATGGCCAATAGCTGCTTCTGACCTTGAGAAATATTGGAGGCTTCTTCATTGAGTACCGTATCATACCCTTCAGTGAGGGTGCGGATGAAGTGGTCGGCATGGGCAGCCCTGGCTGCCTGTATAACCTGGTCTTCAGAGGCCCCTGCCTGTCCATAGGCGATATTGTCCCGGATCGTGCCGTTAAAAAGCCAGGTATCCTGCAGTACCATGCCGAACATGCTCCTTAACGAGCCGCGTTTTATATCCCTTATATCCACTCCGTCCACGGTAATTTCCCCGGCATCAATTTCATAGAAGCGCATCAGCAGATTGACCAGGGTAGTTTTGCCGGCCCCGGTGGGACCGACAATAGCTATGGTTTGTCCCGGGTTTACCTGTATATTCATAGCTTCGATCAGGGGAACATCAGGCTGGTAGCTGAAACTGACCTGACGGAATTCTATTTCCCCCTGGGGCAGCTCGATTATTTTCGCATCGGTTTTATCAGGTATTTCTTCCGCCTCATCCAGGATTTCAAAGACCCGTTCCGCTGAAGCAATAGTAGACTGGATGATATTGATAATGTTGGCAGTCTGGACGATAGGCTGGGTAAATTGCCGGGAATATTGGATAAAGGCCTGTAAATCACCTATGGTGATCATCCTGTTGGTGACAAAGATGCCTCCAGCCACGCAGACTAATACATAACCCACATTATTGATAAATGACAGCAAAGGCATGATCAGGCCGGATACAAACTGGGCTTTCCACCCGGCTTCATAGAGCTTGTCATTGACAGCGTTGAAATGCTCGATGGATTCCGGCTCATGCCCAAAGGCTTTGACGATCTGGTGGCCGGTATACATTTCCTCAACATGGCCGTTTAAGAGTCCCAACTCCTTCTGTTGGGCGGCAAAGAATTTTTGCGAACGTTTGGCGGCGGCTTTGGTGACCAGAGCTGACAGGGGCAGAACTACAGCAAATATGAGGGTCAGCCAGGGACTGATGATCAGCATCATTATCAATACGCCGGCCAGAGTCACTACAGCAGTAATCAGCTGGGTTAAGCTTTGCTGCAGGGTAATGGAAATGTTATCGATATCATTGGACATACGGCTGAGAATATCACCATGGGTATGGCTGTCAAAAAATTTCAGAGGCAGCCGGGCCAGTTTTTCATTCAGGTCCTGGCGCATATCGTAGACGGTCTCCTGGGCTACCCCGGCCATAATGTACTGCTGGGTCCAGGCAAAAAAGGCGCTGAACAGATACAGCCCGGCCAGTACCAGGAGAATATCGATGATATAGGCAAAATCCACTGCTGCTCCTGGTACCTGGTTATACATCTGCATAAGATTTTCAAATAGCCTGGTAGTAGCTTTGCCCATTATCCGGGGGCTGACAATACTGAATACCGTGCTTAAGACGGCAAATAACAGTACCACCAGCAACCTTAAACGCCGCGGTTTTAAATAACCCAGCAGGCGGTTAAAGGTGCCCTTAAAATCCTTGGCTTTTTCCGCCGGTCTGCCCATGGGGCCCAAAGGCCCTCCGCGGGGACCGTCGTGATGTATGCTGCCGGGGCTGTCGATCCTGGGTGCTGCTTTCATGCCAGTTCCTCCCTTGACAGCTGGGAATAGACGATTTCCCGATAAACGGCGCATGAATCGAGCAGTTCCTTGTGGCTGCCCATGCCGGCTATCTGTCCTTCTTCCAGCACAATGATCTGGTCAGCCTCCATAACGGTAGCCACCCGCTGAGCGATGATCAGCACCGTAGAATTCAGGGTCTCCTTTTTGAGCGCTGCCCGCAGCCGGGCATCGGTTTTAAAGTCGAGGGCGGAAAAGCTGTCATCGAAAATATAAATGACCGGCCGCCGGACTAAAGCCCGGGCTATGGAAAGCCTCTGTTTCTGACCGCCGGATACATTGATGCCCCCTTGCTCGATCAGCGAATCGAAACCCTGGGGCATGCCGGAGATAAATTCCAAAGCCTGGGCAGTACTGGCAGCACTTAATACTTCATCATCACTGGCATCCGGCTTGCCGTAGCGGATATTTTCAGCCACGGTACCGGTAAACAGGACTGTATTTTGGGGCACCAGGCCGATATTGGCCCGGAGTTCATGTTGTGCCATTTCCCGCACATCTACGCCATCGATCAGCACGGCGCCCTCATCGACGTCGTAAAAACGGGGAATGAGATTGATGAGGGTGGTTTTGCCCGAACCGGTGCCGCCGATTATCGCGGTAGTTTGTCCGGGACCAGCTGTGAAAGAAATATTACTGAGGGCAGGCTGCTCAGCGCCCTGGAAGCTGTAGCTTACTTCTCTGAATTCCAGACAGCCTTTATTTTTGTCCGGCCGCATGGTTTGAGAGGCATCAGTGATTTCCGGTTTGGTATCCAGGACGGCATTGATCCGCTCGGCTGAGGCCGAAGCCCGGGGCAGCATGATAAACAGCATGGACATGATGATCAGGGAAATCATGATCATCATGGCATACTGGATAAAAGCCATCAGGGAACCGACCTGCATACCGCCGTTATCAATGCGTATACTGCCGAACCAGATGATAGCGATGAGGGTGAAATTCATCACCAGCATCATACCCGGCATCATGGTTGCCATCAGTTTGTTGACGCGGACAGCATTATTGGTAAGGTCAGTATTAGCTTCGGTAAAACGCTGCTGCTCCTGGCTGATACGATTAAAAGCCCGGATCACTCTGATTCCGGTAAGGTTTTCCCGCAGGACCAGATTTAAACGGTCCAGCTTGATTTGCATTATCTTGAACAGGGGTATCGCTTTACTCATGATGATAATGATCAGACCTGCAATAACGGGGATGGCGGCCAGAAAGACCAGGGAGAGGGGCAGGTCCTGGGATAAAGCCATGATGATGCCGCCTATACACATCAGCGGAGCACTAATCATCATGCGCATGATCATAAAGGTCACTGTCTGGATCTGGTTGATGTCATTGGTGGTACGGGTAATCAGTGTGGCAGTGCCAAACTGGTTGAACTCATGCAGGGAAAAGTCTTCTACCCGGCTGAAAACCCGGCTGCGTAATATTCGCCCCAGGCCGACTGAAGTTCGGGCTGCCAGAAAACTTACCATAATCGAACAGATGGTGCTGCCGGCAGCTATCAGGAGCATAAGGCCACCGGTCTTGATGATATAGGGAGTGTCACCGCTTACTATGCCTGTATCGACGATATCAGACATCAAAGTAGGCAGATAAAGCTCAGTCATCGTTTGGGCAAAAACCAGAAGCAATACAGCCCCCAGCGACATTCTGAATGGTTGCAGGAAACGGTATATTTTTAACACTGCAATTCACCTCACCTTACAGTGTGCGTTCCTTTGTACCGGTTGTCAAGATGTGGGAACCCAGTGAATTTATTCTGACGAATCTGGCGGCTGCTTCTGTTTCTGCTTCCGTGCTGAAAAGCCCCGAAGCCTGAATTTCCTGAAACTGCAGGCCTGGTTATTATTATCACCGGCAAAAGGTTTGGCAGCCGGGGCGCTTTGCAGCGGGGCAGCACGAAATATGAAATATGCGGCGGAATAGAGCACCAGCAGCACCAAACCGGCGAACAAACCGGAGCCCTGTCCGGAGATCAATGGCATAGTAACGATAACGATGACCAGACTGATTATTGCTGCCCAGGTCGTATATGGATAACCAGCCAGTTGGCAATTGCCTTTGGGAGGGCAGCCGAACCGGGTGCGGAAGCTAAGGTGGGTCAGCATAATTACCAGATAGGTCAGGAGCAGGGAAAACCCTGCGGAACTCACCAAAAAAAGATAGATACGGTTTGGCAGCACGAATGCCATGCTTACTCCCAGCAGCATAGCGATGCCGGAGAAAAGGATTCCTTTAAGCGGTACATCGCCGCGGTCGATCAAAAAGGCCGGTGCGTCACCGCCATCGGCTAAAGAACGCAGCATCCTGCCTAATCCGAAAACCGAGGCCAGCATCGTTGAAAGAATAGCTGTGACCAAAACAAAGTTTACAGTTCCTGCTGCTACTCCCAGTCCATGTGCCGACAGTGTGGCTACCATTGGACTGGTGCTGGCGGACAGGCTGCCGGTGGAGATCAAAGGTAGCATCAGGGCGGTAACTGTAATATATAAACCCAGCAGGCTTATGACTGACGCTTTTATGGCCCGGGGTATGTTCATATGCGGATCCCGGGCTTCTGATGCTGCCAAACCGATAATTTCAAACCCGGCATAAGCCAGCAGTACCAGCAGCATGCTCCCGGCCAGGCCTCCAATGCCGTTAGGAAAAAAAACCGAGTTTTGCAATTCTCCCAGGCCAACCGGGGCTCTGGCAGGTAACAGGCCAAATATAAGGACGACAGCAATTACGATGAACATCAGGACAGCCAGGATTTTTACAGCCGCCAGGGTGTTTTCCAATTTAGTCACCAGACCGGCACCCAGTAAATTGATCAGGGTGATACCGGCTACGATGGTAATAGACAGGAGAGGCAGAGACAGATATGGAAACCAGGCTTTGATAAGCAGAGCTGCGGCCGTTGCTTCACTTGACATGGCTAAAATCAGGCCGCTCCAGTATACCCAACCTACGATAAATCCCAGGAAAGGTCCGTAGGCTTCAACGGCATGTGTACGAAAAGAACCCGGGCAGGGATTGGCGACGGTCATCTCTGACAGCGCATTTAGAATGATATAAACCAGAGCACCGCCGAAAATAAAACCTAATATGATGGAAGGGCCGGCGGCTTTGATGGCGATTGCCGAGCCCAGAAAAAAGGAGCCCCCGATCACAGTCCCCAGAGTTAGCATAGTCAGCTGAGAAGCATTAAGGCCTGATTTATTCATTATTTACCCGCCTTCTGACAAATATTAGCCTTAATAGTATGCCACCCGCAGCTAAAATAATGTAATATACAGAGATAAGGCTGTAAAAAAGCGGTATATTGGTTGGACTTGACCTGTATTCCAACATTATGGTAGTTTATTTTTGCGTATTCTGTCAGGGCACAAAGCCTTCAGAAACTATTGAAGAATTGCAGGTGTTATTGATTTGCCAAAGTCAGAGAGTGAGAATAAGGTTAAATTTAAAAGAATAATGCTTTGGATACTGGTGATCCTGGGAATGGGGATTATCTATTTTTTGTCGTCACAAACAGCGCCGGAATCAAACGGTTTGAGCGGTCAGACTATCCAGGCGCTGCTTAAGATATTTATGCCGGAAATTGGGAAGTTGCCGCCGGCGGAGCAAATGGAAATCGTAGCCGGACTGCAGTCAGTTGTCCGGGATGCCGCCCATGTTATTACCTATATACTGCTGGGCATCTTGTGTATGGCCGCTTTGCTTACCTATGAATGGGAGATGAAGGCCAGAATATTGACGGCCTTTTTTATCGGTGCCGGGTACGCTGTTTTCGATGAACTGCACCAGGTTTTTGTCAGCGGCCGGGCTTTTCAATTTTATGACATCGGACTTGATTGCTGCGGGCTGTTGCTGGGGATTTTGATCGTTGCCGGCCTGCACTGCATAAGAAAGGCGATCAATGGCAGGGGTAAGGCGTAAGTGGATTGCGCCCTCACACCTCACGCCTGACTGCCTCACTCACCTTTTGAGTAAACGCTGCAGAACACGCTTAAGGAAGGGCTTATTCTGTACCGCTTCAGGTTGAGCAGTAACAGCCGGAATGGGTTTGACCTCCGGCGGCCTGATTGGTTCGGCCGGATTGGCAGGCGGTATGTTACCCGCCCTGACAGGGGTTTTATGATCATTGTTTATCTGGCGCGAAGTATCAGCAGGCTTTTTCCTGCTGGCATCAGGAACGGATTTCGCCTGTGGTGAAGCTGTTTTAGGTGCCTTATTGGTCTCTGGGGGACGTCCATCCGGCCTTTTTTGTTGCTGAGGGTGAGTTGCGGCTGAGTGCTGCCCCGGCTGACGAGACCGGGAAGTTTGCTTTTTCGGGCCTTCCTTGGTTTTTGAATCGGAATCAGCATGAGACGGCCTGATTTTCAAAGCATTGGCCTTTTTCCATTGCTCCACTGAATCCCGGTGTTCACGGAAAAAATCGTCCGAGGGCAATTCTGCTTCCTCGATCAAAGTCCCGATATGTTCTTCTATCTCATAAAGGCTCATGATGTCATCGCTGGTAACCAGAGACACGGCGCGTCCAACGTTCCCGGCCCGGCCGGTACGCCCGATCCTGTGCACATAACCGTCTTTTTCCAGGGGCACATCATAGTTGACGACCAGTGACAAATCATCGATGTGAATGCCCCGGGCAGCAACATCAGTTGCAACCAGCAGACGAAAATCTCCGCGCTTGAACTGCTGCAGGGTATTTAAACGCTTGTTCTGGGGGATATCTCCATGCAAAGAACGGCAAGCATACCCCCTGTTGGTCAAAAAGCTTTGCACCCTGTCTACAGCGTAGCGGGTATTGCAGAAAATCACACAGCTTTCCGGCTGTTCAAAGAGCAACAGGCGGTTTAACTGAGTATTTTTTTCATTATGGCTGACCCGGTAATAGGCTTGCTGGGTAGTATCCACAGTCATAGTCGGCGATTCGATTTCTATCGTTACCGGCTTTTTCATATTTTCCCGGCAAAGTTTACGGACTTCTTCCGGAATAGTGGCGGAAAAAAGCAACGTGACCCTGTTTTTAGGCAGAGTCCTGATAATCTTGAGTACCTGGTCAAAAAAGCCCATATCCAACATGCGGTCGGCTTCATCAAGTACTAAAAAGTGTATATTGTGGGTCTTAAGATTTCCCTGGCGTATGTGGTCGAATACCCGGCCCGGAGTTCCGGTGACCAGGGAAATGCCATGGCTCAAGGCTTGTATTTCGACATTTATATTATGCTGCCCGTATATAGCAGTAGTTTTATGCTGCAGGTGCGATGCCATTTTTTTCAGGTCACTGTCCACCTGGACGGCCAATTCACGGGTGGGGGTGAGAATCAGTCCCTGAGGTCCCGGCGCGGCAGGATCTATCATCTGCAGCAGGGAAACCCCGAAAACGGCAGTCTTGCCGCTGCCGGTTTTGGATATGACGATCAAATCATCCTGGTTTAACATATGAGGAATTGCCTGGCACTGTACTTCAGTAGGTGTGACAAAGCCCATCTCTTCCAGGGCTTTTAAAATCGGCGGGATAACTCCCATTTGCTTAAAACTGTTTTCCATAAAATTCTTCTTTCATTATTACTAAATATAATTGTATCATTTCTAAGAAAGCGAAAAAAGGGTCAAACAAGAGAACCGCCTGCTTATGATAATAAAAGTAGGCTAAGAAAGGGTACCTATGAATTTTGTTCTGAAAATTAATTTATAATTAAGAGGATTCCTGATATAGATAAAGAATATCAGAAATAATGACAAGTGTTATTTAGATGCAATGTTTTTGCTTTCTTATACACACGGAAAGGAAGGAGTATAGGAGTATGGCTTATTCAATGAGACTGATAAAGAAATTTAAAAAAGAATACGATGAGAGTGTTGTCCAGGCTTTAATAAGCAAAAAATCTAGATTCCCGGGCTATGAAAAGCTGATTTCTAAATGGGATAGGCTGCAGGTGCAGGAAAAAAGCCTGACGCAGGATTTGAGGATAATGCTGGAAATTGCCAACCATATCAGTGTCGCTAATGTCTTGCTTGATGAATCGAGGGCTTACTGTGAGCTGCTGGAATATGAAGTGCCTTTGGCGGACGGGACCAAAGCTATAGATTTTCTGGCGCATTATGATAAGATGCAGACTTATTGCGATGTCAGGACCATTCAGCCGGAACCTATAAATAACTGGGAAGCATACAAGGCTTTTATGCAAAAGGAATATCTGCCGGAAAAAGTGGAGGCTGTATCGGAAGAGGAAATGCAGCTTATCAAGTACAGACCCCGGGCTCTGATGGTTGAGTATGCAGCAGAATACGAAAATAAAATCGCCTTATTGGGCAAACCGCAGGCAACTATTTTTGTGCTGACATTCTGCGGTGACGGGTATGACTGGGATTCTCGCCTGCTGGCGGATTTCGCAGATTTCTATCTTACCGGCCGGCACAATCCGGATGATCCTTTTGCCAAAACAGGAGATGAATATCTGCAAAAGAATAAAATTATTTTTAATAAGACTATAAATTATTTCGGCTATCACGAGCGACAAAAGAATAATATTGATTATAAATTATTCAATCCCAATATCAGAAGGAAAAGCAAGTAGGCACCATTATCAAAAACACTGATAAACTCCAAGGACTGTTTTATATTATGAATGGTAAATAATTTTACGATTTAAAGCATGATCTGACTAATGATCATGCTTTTTTTAAGTGGTCAGCGTTTCTGCCGGGCTGTGATACCCTTAATGAAAACAATTTCATATTATATTTTGTAATCAGTTTTTCAATAGTTATAAAGCGAGGGAAAACATTATGGCTGACAGTTTATTTTCCTGGTCAACATTGATGACTTTGTCCGGAGCGGCTATGATAACATTCTTGATCGTATTATATACCGGCAGGATGATGGACACCTGCGGCTGGTGGAGGTGGGGTACGGATTTATATGCTGCGTTTTGGGCATTCCTGATCCTGATTGCTGCCAATATTGCCAATGGCGGGGATTATTTGGATTGGCGGCTTTATGGCCTGGCGTTTTTAAATTCATTCCTGGTTGCAGCTTCGGCAGGCAAGTTAAGGGATAAAGCTGTAGTTGAGGACCTAAGGAGGCAAAATGGCAGGAATGGCCTGCATGACTGATAGATTCCGAAAGTTGCTGTAATAAAAAGAGATATGATATAGTAAAATTAATTGATTAAAAAAATATAAACAGATACGGTCAAGTGTTTATACTGCAGCATGTCAGGATTTTGATATCATAAAATCAGATAAAGGAGCGAAGATATTATGATAATCAATCTTAGGTCCAAAATGATGTTTGAAAACGGGCAAAATGGTTCAGCTTTAGTTACTTTGCTTTTTTTGATAGTAATACTGGCTATTCTGCTGATGAATGCAGATACAGTATCTGATCTGGCTACCGCTCCGGTATATAACTTTGAAACCCAAAAAAATGTCAGGCAAATAGTCAAGGTGGTAAATAGCTATAAGGTTGCCAATGGCGGGAACTTACCGCAAAGTGATGCTGATATTGAGGGGGTTTTAAAGAAATCACTCTTTGATCTGGGGCTGGCCGGAGCAAGTTATACACTTTACTATACAAGTGATCAGGTTACGATAAAAGGAATCTCTCCCACCACAAAAACTTATACTTCAACAGTGTCGGGCAGCAATTAAGGGCATATAAATGGATAAACGCAGAGTTTTTCAATATCATCCATTGATTGAAGGATATAAAACTTTTGTTCCGGGGTGTAATAGACCAAGACTTTTTTCTCCAGCCGAATCATGTTAATAAAGTTATTAAAAGTGCCTTTACTTATTCCGTTCCACACCATCAATCCGTAATCAGCTGCTATGGCCATGGACAGGTCTTTAGCTGCATAAAAAGCAAACCCTTTAGTACCTTCAGCGATCGCTATTTTTATTACTTCCCAACCACCGGTATTGATTCTGGCTATACCATCGGAGGCATAGATTTTTACCTTTTTGTAACGTTTTTCTGTCAGGTATTCCTGCACTGCCTGGTCGATTCCAATTGAATCACCGATTAATATAGTAAAGCCGTTGGTAATTATCGTATTTATCTGCTGCAGTATAACAGGCTCCAATTGCGATATTGTCCGGGGGCCGGCGACGAATACTCTCATTTCATGTTCTCCTAAGGCCAGTAAGTTAAAATTTATCCGGTTTGGTCTTCTAATAAATTATTCCACCAAAATACATAATTAATCTTTGCTGTCAGTCGTTGATTGATTCAGCATCTGCCATAAAATATTGAGTCGGTTTTTCAGCAAACCAGGCTTTATGCAGCAGTCTGACGGCATCACTTATCTCTTCCTCTTTTATGGCGGCATAGCCGATCAAAACGGTAGGGGGACCGGGTACTTTTGGGGGGGTTAAATAATAATTGCTTACGCCGTAAACCCTGATCCCCTGCTGCAGTGCTGCTGTCACCAGCTGTTTTTCGCTCATGCCGTTATTTACTTTCAATAGCAAATGCAGTCCCGCGTCTGCCCCCGATACTTGCATATCACCACCGGCAGTGCGGATATTTTTCGTAAGCAGCTCCCGTTTTCTTTTATAAATAATGCGCATTCGGTTTAAATGCCGCTCAAAATAGCCGTCTTCGATAAAACGGCACAATACTTTCTGCTCAATTACCGGTACCGGACAGATCATATAGGAGAGTTTTTTTATATATTCATGCAAAAGCAAAGCCGGCAATACCATATAACTGATCCGCAAGGCGGGGGTAAGAGACTTGGAAAAAGCCCCCATATAAATAACTTTGCCGTTGTCATCCAGCCCTTGCAAGGCTGGCACCGGTTTGCCGCTGTATTTAAATTCGCTGTCGTAATCATCTTCAATAATATAACGACCGTGGGTTTCATTAGCCCAGTTAAGCAGCTTGATCCTGCGGTTTATGGGCATTATCTCCCCGGAAGGGAACTGGTGGGCTGGAGTGAGGCACAGGACATCAGCCGGGCTGGCACAGATTTCTTCCGGTATCATGCCGCCTTCATCAATATTTATAGCTGTAAATTGGGCCTGACTACTGGAAAATAGCAGGTTGAGTTTTTCATAACCTGGATCTTCCAGGGCATATACACTGGCAGGATTAAGTAATTGAATCAGAGTCAGCATCAAAAGCTCAGTACCGGAGCTGATAATTATCTGATCTGCGCTGCAATTAACACCCCGGGACTGATGAAGATAGGCGGCGATGGCAGCCCGTAGTTTGTAATGGCCCCCGAAATCACCCAACTGGAGCAGTTCCCGGTCATATTCATCAATGACTTCCCGGGTCAGCCGGCGCCAGACAGCAAAGGGGAAGGAATGCAGGTCCACCCCATGATGGGAAAAATCATAGCGCACGGCGGCCGGTTCCGGTTGGGTCGATATCCTGTCACTGTCAGTCGGTGAATCCAGCTTGAGTATGTTATCGATTTTACCGGCGAAAAACCCTTTTTTCTCCAGGGAATAAACATAACCTTCGGCAATCAGTTGGTCATAGGCGCTCTGGATAGTGTTCTGGCTGATTTTTAAGTAGGAGGATAGTTTGCGCTTGGAAGGCAATCTGGTGTCGCAGACAATCCTGCCGGTGAGGAGATCTTCTTTAATAAAAGCATAAAGCTGTTGATAAATCGGAGTTTTGCTTTCAGTATCAATAGTAAATGTCAACATATCCATAAATAATTCCTCCGTATCTGACACCATTAAATATATCATTTCTGATACTAATTATACTACCAGATTTAAAATATAATAAAGGTGTAATAGGGAGAATAAGCAGTTAAATACATGATTTTTAATACCAGGAGATGAACCGGGAAATAGCATTTCTTTCATTGCGGAATCCTATCCCTGTTACTCTTCGTTTCAGTTTGAAGAGATCAATTGAATCATAAAGAATAAGCGGGCAGTATTGCTGCCCGCATTTTGATTTTAGGACTTAATCAGTAAACCACTGGGTTACATAAAGGTAACTGCCTTTTTGATAAAAGCCTAACCCGACTTTTTTAAAACTGCTGTTTAAGATATTGGCCTTGTGTCCGGAAGAATTCATAAAAGCATCGTGAGCTCCTTTAACGCTGGTGTTCATGGCAATATTTTCTCCGGCACTTCTATATGTAATTGAAAGGCTTTTCATCATTGCAAAGGGAGTGCCATAGACAGGGGAAGTATGGGAAAAATACCCGTTTACTGCCATGTCTTTTGATTTGAGCGTGGCCCCATCACATAAGGCCTGGTCAAGAGTCAAAGAACTTACCCCGGCTGTACTGCGGGCAGCATTAATGTATGACAGCATTTCCAGCTGCATGGCATTAAACTCACCGGAAGTTTCAGTGACGATCCCGCTGCTGTTGTTGGTCCCGGAAGAACCAGGGGAAGCTGCCGGAACAGTAACGGTGGTATCCGGACTCTTGACGATCGGAATGGCAGCTGCTGGTGTTTTGTAAGTTCTTTTAATGATTACTGGTGAATAATAGATTTTATTGGTGGTTGTTGAGCCGAAATAAAGCGAAAAGAGCTTATTAAAATCAGCATCAGTTTTGCTGATGATTTTAACGACCGGAGCGGAGGTCTTTGCTGTATCGCTAAAATAATCAGCCAGATTGATGTCAGCAGAGCCAAACCTGGTATATGTGATTTGGGGAAGGCAATCTGCTGCCGCCACATTTAGTGGTATTATGGCGGAAAAGAGAACAATAAGTGCACAAGTCAATAGTTTCTGCATATTTTTCCTCCTTTGTCGTTTTATGCTTTATACTTTAGTTGATGACCAATAAAAATAATAGCTGTAAATATTGCCAGTTAACGCCTATTGCTGGTTTCATGGGCCATAATAACTATTATAAAACCCGAAATCCAACTGACTCTGATACAAGGAACAATCCAGGAGAAAAAGCTGCTGATTATTTTCATAACAGATAATTTTATGTTAAAATTTGTTGAGAGATAAAGTAATCTATTTTTAAAGGGGGGGCTGATATTAGATGACCAAAGAAAAATCGCGTGAAGAATGGGTAAGATTTCAAGTTCGCCTGATTTTTAAAGATGCCAGAGCTATTGATTTTTCCAAAATGGCTGAATCAGCTAAGAAGTCTTTGCTTGACTTATTGAACATTCATGTGAAAACCATTGAAGTTAAGCATTATGGTCTGCTGATGAATGGCAAAGGTCCTATATTGGAAATCCTGCGGGTCTGTGAAAATTTCTACACTATTACCAATGAAGGCGGTATGGAGATCATACTTCATATCGGCAAAAAACCTACTTTGTATATGAAGGAAGGTTTGATCCACGACCTGATGAAGGAATCGGATCCTGTTGAAGTGCCCGAGTTCGATGACGCTATTCCGGATGAGGAGGAACTGGACCGGACAATTTTGTAAAGAACATAATTTCAGAGGGGGGCAACCCCCTCTTCAGACCGTTAAAAAAAGCGAATCTCATTGTTACATCACAAGCCCCGCTCAGTCGCCGTACCTCAGTACGCCTCAATCGTGGGGCTTGCTCGTGCCTCGATCTTCACTTTATTTCTTTAAGTCTGCCAACTTATTTGACAAACTGAGAGGGGGGTAACCCCCTCTTCTTTTTGGTTAATTGTTTATATGGCTATGCGGCTTTTACTTACCCAACTGCTCAAGCAGCCGGGGAAGACCTTCTTCAAAGTTGACCCCGAAGCGGATATCAGTTCCCGCCGTTTTGGTGCGGGCAATGCTGCCTACGGTAAAATCTACTGCAATTTCAACCGCCCGGGCAATATTGATATCCTTTAACAAGGCTGCGGTGAGGGCGCTGGCAAATACATCGCCAGTACCGTGGAAATATCCTTCGATCCAATCCGCAAAGGCATAACTGATTTCTCCGGTAGTTCTGTCATAGGATGCAGCCCCGAGCTGATGCTTATCAAAATATACCCCGGTCAGGACTATTTGTCTGGCACCAAGTCCGGCCAGCTTTTTAAGCAAATCTTCTATGTAGGCGGGTGTATATGGACCCTCCGGATAAGGTTCATCCAGCATTAAAACAGCTTCAGTAATATTAGGTATGATAATATCGGCTTTGGTGCAGAGTTTTTTCATGCCCGCAGGAAAATCCGGGGGGAATAGCTTGTACAGTTGACCGTTATCGGCCATAACCGGGTCTACTACGATTATATTGTCCGGGGTTTTAAGGCGGTCAAAAATCTCGGCAACAATTTCTATCTGTTTAAAAGAACCCAGGAATCCTGTGTATATAGCGTCAAATTCCAGATCCAGTGATTGCCAGTGATCGATGATCGGCAGGATATCCTCGGTCAAATCCCGGTAAGTCCAACCGGAAATGCCTCCGGTATGAGTGGAGAGTACAGCAGTTGGTATGGCACTCACTTCGATCCCGGCTGCAGAAATGATCGGCAGGGCAACAGTTAAGGAACATTTGCCGAAACAGGAAATGTCATGAATTGCGGCGACTCTTTTTTGTTTCCGCATGAAAGTCCACCAGCTCTCTTCATAAGATAGTTTTAAGCATAGCGTCCCTCCCTCGACCTGTCAAGCGGCGGAGCGCATATATTATATATACATTTGCGGAAGCCCTGAGGCTCCGGTGTATAAAAAATATCCCCCTAAAACCAGCATAAAGATACCGCAGGCGGTCAATATACCCTGATAGATCCGGGGAGACAAGAACCCGGCACCTTTGCTGACAGCATAGGCTATCATCGTGTACCAGAGAAAGTCGGATAATATATGGCCGGAAAAAAATGAAGCAATACCTGCAGCACCGCTTTTTAAAGCCAGGGTTAAATAACCCAGGCCAATCGTTGCCCACCAGATGATCCAGAAAGGGTTGGAGGCGGAGAATAAAATACCCGCCAAGGTAGGGTGCATGCTTATAGGTTTTTCAAGGGCCGCAACCGCCTGGCTGTCAATTTGCACCAGTTTGCCGGTCCTTACATCCCGGATCATGACGATTCCCAGATAAATCAAAAAGAGACCGCCGGCCAGTGCGATTACATTTGAAACCGTGGGCTTGACCAAAAAGCTGGCGGCGCCGGCCAACATGGCAATGATCAGGGCAATTTCCAGCAGGCCATGGCCCAGGACCAGCAGGGGGCCGGCTGTAAATCCCCGCTCAGCACTGGAAACTATGGCAACAGTCAGTAAAGGCCCGGGCATCATTGCCCCGGATAAGCCAACAATAAAGGCAGTGGTAAAAAGCAGAGCTATCTCCATGTAAATTTAATCTCCCATAGGTTCCTGGTCAGAATTTATTACAGCGGCCGGCATTTGCCGCGAGCCTGATAACAAAGTTACCAGAGCCAGCAGGGCAATTACTATAGCAGTATAATAGTTCATATTTAAAGCCTGATCCAGCATAAATCCGCCTAATGAAGGCCCGATAGCCCGGCCCAGGCTGTCATAACCCTGCAGAATTCCCATCGCAGAGCCTTGCGCGCCGAGGGTTCTTTTTGAGACTGCGGCAGAGATGGAAGGACGGATAAGACCTGTTCCTGCCGCAAAAACACCCATGAAAACTATTGAACTTGGAATATTAAAAGTAAAAATGAAGAGGATGAAACTTAAGCCCAGCAGGGTTATGCCAATAGATGCAGTTTTTTCTTCACCCAGCCGGTTGATCATTTTACCGGTCAGCATTCCCTGTACCATTGCCGAAATTACTCCGGCGGCAGTAAAAGACCAGCCAATGTCACGGGCGGTGAAACCAAGCTTGGCTTCAGTAAAAAGAGCATAGGTGCCCTGGTGGATCGACTCACCTATACTGGCCAGCATCAATACGAAAAACAATACTGCAAAAGGACTTTTTATGCCTTGCAGGAGGGAAGCCCGTTGAATTTTTTGCTTCTCCCGGCTGCGTTTTTCCTGCGGCAATGATTCAGGCAGTAATCGCCAGGCAGCTGCAGCATTCAGTAAAGCTAATATGCCGGCGAAGACAAAGGGAAAGGACAAGGATATTCCGGATAACAACCCGCCAATGGCAGGGCCAAAAATCATTCCCATACCCATAGCGGCACCTATCATACCCATTGCGGGACCGCGTTTTTCAAGACTGGTGGAATCAGCTGCATAAGCCATAGCAGTTGGCATGGTAGCACATGACAAGGAGCCCCCGATTATTCGGATCAGGTACAGCATCCAAAGCTGGGTGGCATAGCCAAACAGAATAAATGTGATGCCGAAACCCAGGATACCGGCTAACAATACCGGCCTTCGCCCTACCCGGTCTGAATATGCTCCCCACACCGGAGCGAATATGAACTGACAAATGGCATAAACTGTCATCAGCAGTCCTAATTGAAAAGCATTGGCTCCCAGAGATTCAGCGTAATAAGGCAAAACGGGCATTATAATGCTGAAGCCAACTCCCACCAGGAAAATGGAAGAAAACAAAACGCCCATGCGTTTGTTTTCACTGGATATCACCATTTGCTGATCCTCCCGGACAAAAACTGGAAATACAGATTCAATAGTAATATCCTGACATATTTACAGCTGGTTCGCAATAAATAATTCAGAACGTCAAAAAAGGCCAAGCGCTGCGTTAATCCGAAAGTGCCGCTCAATCGACGTACTTGAGTACGCCTCACTCGCGCCCCTTTCCGATTGCC
>DAOPZM010000025.1:0-132 GCA_035353375.1 Syntrophomonadaceae bacterium | reverse complement strand
TTGCTCTTAACCTTTTTTGCTCGCTCTGATTTGCATGTCAAAAAAGGCCAAGCGCTGCGTTAATCCGAAAGTGCCGTTCAATCGACGTACTTGAGTACGCCTCACTCGCGCCCCTTTCCGATTGCCTTGCTC
>DAOPZM010000024.1:0-35540 GCA_035353375.1 Syntrophomonadaceae bacterium | reverse complement strand
CCAGTCATTAATACAACCATTTACACAAAGCTGCTCATACATATCCTTTCTTTCATTTGCTTCCCAAATTCCCAGCTCAACACTGCTTTTACCAATTATCTCTTCCCGGGTCCAGCCAAATTTATCGGCAAAAACACTGTTTACATCAATATAAACCCCATCCTCAAGCCTGGTTATGGCCATCATGGTCAGATTATCGTAAAAGGCTTTGGAAAACATTTCATTGGCCAGCTGTAATGCTTTTCTCAGACGGGCATTGGTTGTGACATCCTGGAGAGCAATAATCATACACCTATTGTCGTCAATATTTATTAAACTGCTGGTTATATGACCCTGTATTATTTCACCATTTTTCTTTCTTATCAGGAAATCCTTGTCTTTTACATACCTCTTTTCAGCAGTTTCCTCAATTAATTCCAGTCTTTCACGGGGCTCTACCCAAATCTGCAAATCAAAAACACTCTTATTTATTACATCTTCCCGGCAGAAACCAAGTGTCTCTGTTATGGCATTATTAATTTCAATTATGACGCCATCATTTATTCTTGAAATCGACATAGGTATCAGGTCGTTATAAAAGGCGTGGGAATATTTTTCTGCCGCATTACGCCAATTATAAAGCTCCGTGGTCAGGTTATCTATTTTTTGCTTCTGCCTGATTACTTCCGTTTCCAGTTTACTGATGTAAATATCGTTTACACTCATGCTTTTTAAATTTTTGCCAGCCATGAACAAATTTCCCCCCTCATTTCATCTCAACAATTATACAAAAGATATAGCTTATTCAGGCTCAATATGTGTCATCATTTGTCGAGATAATATTTTAAGAAGAGTTTTACATATGCCCGTATTTATCTGGCATAAAAGCATTTGTAATTATTCAGAATCTTCCGAGCTTTATTGCAGATTAAATAATATGTCTTAATTTACACATTTAAGTGAATTACCTTTATTTTTATACTGCAATATTATATAAAGCAGTATGATCAACCCGGCTGCAATAAACAGCCCGCCAGTAATATAATATACTGCTGTATACGGGGAACTGGTACCGGCGATATCCAGAATACCCTTCAGGAAACTGCCGGTTGTCAATGCTGCTATTCCCGAATTATAGACATTGTAAAATAACCGATAGCCGGAAGCCTTAATGCTTTGAGGAAACAGCAGCTTTATCAGCAAGAATACCAGGCCCCCGCCCAGCAGCGGATATAAAAACATCCAGGTCATGGCGGGAGAGCGCACACCATGACCAAAGATGGCATAAATGTTATCTACAGCGATTGCGGCAATTGACACCAGCCAATATGTTATTATCGTCCTGCGCAGCTGGCATTTGGGTCTTTTGGAATCAATAGCCGCAATAGACAATGTCACTCACTTCTCTTTCTTTTATTCTTCTGCCATCGGTAGGATTGTTGATCACTTCTCCATTAAAATACATGGTTGAAGAGCCTCCTCCATCAAGGTTATAAGCAGTGATACAATCTTTCTCCTTAAATTCCTGAGCAAGTTCAAAGAGTGAAAGTCCGGCACTCTCATTGGTCCGGCCGTCAGATACTATAAAAATATAGTGCAGCGATGAAATCTGCCCGATCGCGGTTCTGGGGTTGCTTCTCATTGACTTGCCGCTGATTTCACTGGTGCTGTCCACCATAATTTGCCCATTTTTAACCAAAGCCGGGCCGAAGGAAAATATCTGCCATGGGTTCTTATTATACAGCGATTCAATACCTGCCTGACTTTCATGAAAAACGGAGAAGTTCCCCTCTTCATCCACCAGCAGAGCTTCATCATCGCCGGCACTTCTGGCAATATTTCTGTATACAGTCCCATTACGCAATACATAACCGTAATCCCGGAAGCCGTAATAATCTCCGTTTACTGCCAGAACAGCATTATGGGCCGCCGCTATGGCGGAGGTTTTTTCCGTTATGTTGCGACCATAGGTATTTCCTGCCAGGGCAGTTTTCAGATAAGCAGCATCAGTTAACTGTACATCCGCAACATATATGGTGGTGTCATATTCACGATATGTTTCAATAGTAATTTTTATATTCTCATCCTTATAGATGTTATCTGTGATCACTACTGCTGATTTATTTAACTCAGGCGCTGCCTTTTCTGTATCTGTCGGTTCTGTTTCAACTGATTGAATTGATTTCGGTATCACAAAAGTATCAAGCAATACAAAAATAAATGACATAGTTAACAGCAGAGTAAAAATCACTGTCCATCTATACGGCTTTGAAAAAAATTTTATCATCCGGTAACTGCACTCTCCTCTTTTTTACGGGAAAAATATATTTATTTTGAATATAGTAACTGATAAAGAATAAGGCTCCGTCAACGAATATTTTTATGAGTGTTAAATTGAGCGGCAGGGTACTCAGGCTCATAACCATGAACCAGCTAAGCATCATCTGGCTGCAGAATAGAATCAAATATTTTAAAGCTTCTATACTCAGGCAGTTCTTACTGCGAAAAACCCAGTGTTTATTAAACATGAAATTAACACTTCCGGAGATAAGGCGGGCGGTCGCAGTTGCTGCTAAAATTCCAGCTGCCCCGGCGCCGAATATAAGTTGTAAAAATATAGTGAATAATGTGAGGTCAGTTATGGCTGAAACCAGCGATGAAAGGCTGAACTTGACAATGTTTAAATAAATACGGGCGGAATCTTTCACCGGATGAAAATGCGAGCCCTGGTTTCCATTAAGATATATTACCGAAATCAGCACCGGTAAAAAAAGAACCTCACGGCGGGCTAATTCAAGCAGCAGATTCATCTCATATTCGTAACGGTTTCCCGGCACGTCCAGACATGTTTCTGTAAGTTTCTTCGGAATCCCCCGTAAACCTGTCTGGGTATCAGTACATCTTTTACCGGTGCTTATTAAAAACACCAACGACGTGATGCGGTTTCCCCATTTGCTTTTAAAAGGAATATTTTTTGCATTAAAATCCCTGGTACCTAAGACCAGTCTGTCAGGATGCCGCTCAAGTACCTTCGCCACCCGTAAAATATCTTCTGCGGTATGCTGTCCGTCAGCATCAGCGGTAATATACCCGCATGCCTCAGGAAAGGTTAATGCCGCATGTTGGATACCAGTTTTAAGTGCTGCCCCCTTGCCAATATTGATTGGGTGACAACATATTTCACAACCGCACCGGGATTTTATGGCTGTAAAAATATTCGTATATTCCGGCTCACTGCCATCATTAACAATAACCATCGGCAGTTCCATCTTCTTCAGATCATCAGCCAGTTCGATCAATTTTTCATCCGGATTAAAGGCGGGTATAATCACTGCCGGCTTCATCTCTTTCACTTCCCTGATGCTATTCCATCATTATCATATCTATCACGTGTGAATTTTCAGTGAAAGAAATATGTTGTTTTGTTGAAAAATTACAGCATTAAACTAAGGCCGGCTGCACTTTTAGCGTATAAACTCATTAATAACGATAGGAATTGCATCTGCGGCTACCTGAGGGTTGGCCCCAATCTGATTCAAGTTGTCAGGAGATAATTTGCCTACCGCTGCCTTCCGCCGACAAATTCGAGAATTTCTATAAAATAATAAATTTAAATCAAGGCTGCAAATAAAAGGCCTTCATAAACGAAGGCCTTTTGATGCTTTTTTGCATTATTTTTTTAACAGCCACTAGAATACTAAGCAGATTTTTTAAAGTTTGCACCTGCTTTAAATACGATTATTATGCCCTTTTTCTTTATCAGCCCCAGCGCTAATGCTTGGCCGCATTTTTTCTGATGTCGTTTTGCATTGCCTGGAATATTTTATGTTTTAATTCACCGGCAGTAATTATAACATTACCGTTCTTCAGGCTTTTAAATATTTTATTATCAGCTTTCAGGTTGGCACGTCATTTGCATATATAGTTTTGAAAAATAATGATATCTGATATTAACGTTATCCCCCTTATACACCATTATTTTTTCGCCGCTGCTCTCTATGATGGCTTACAGGGACCTCCACTTCCCTGTTTAACAGAAAACTTACTCTTAGTTTTACTAATCTGGAGCCATCATAGAAAAGTAGCACACTTTTCAATATTCCTGCTCTATTCGCACTAATGAGGCGGGGCCAGCATCAGTTATCATGACTATCCTTCATTCCTAATTGATTTATTATAACATATGCAAAAAGGGGGGCTCAATACAAAAAAAACAAATACACGCATTGGTTTAATACTTATTTTGGAGGGGATTTCATGACATATGAAAACCTGCTGATAGAGAAGGAAAGCGCCACTGCCTTTCTCTATGTAAACCGGCCCAAGGCAATGAATGCCTTGAATAAAGATACTCTACTGGAAATGAAAGATGCCATTACCCAAATAAGCAATGATCCTGAAATCGACGTATTGATTATTACCGGCGCTGGTGAAAAAGCTTTTGTAGCCGGTGCGGACATTGCTTATATGCAAAGTCTCACTGCAGTTGAAGGAAGAGAGTTCGGTGCATTGGGACAGGAAGTTTTCCGTATGATCGAAGCCATGGAAAAACCAGTAATTGCTGCTGTTAATGGATTTGCTCTGGGCGGCGGCTGTGAACTGGCCATGTGCTGCGATTTTCGTATTGCTTCTACTAAAGCAAAATTCGGGCAGCCTGAAGTAGGGCTTGGAATAACCCCCGGATTTGGTGGTACACAAAGGTTACCCCGCCTGGTTGGTTCCGGTATGGCCAAGCAAATGTTATACACAGCAGATATTATTAATGCTTCAGAAGCGCTGCGTATAGGCCTGGTTAATAATGTTGTCAATCCGGAAGATTTAATTGGACATGTTAAAGATATAGCCCAAAGGATCATCAGCAAAAGCAAATTAGCAGTTCGTTTCTCAAAAGTTGCTGCTAACGAAGGAATGCAGACTGATATTGACCGGGCTATGACTATTGAAGCAGACCTGTTTGGTCTGTGTTTTAGTACAGAGGATCAAAAAGAAGGCATGTCCGCATTTATTGATAAGCGGTCTCCCCGCTTTGTAGGCAAATAGTATTACTATGCAGCATTAAATTGAAGCTATTGATTTAACTCAAAATTTAGGAGGTTAAAGCAAAATGAAAATTATGGTTTTAGGTGCAGGCACCATGGGAGCAGGAATCGCACAGGTAGCCGCTCAATGTGGATTCGACGTATTATTACGTGATATCAAACAAGAGTTTGTTGACAAAGGCTTAAAGGGTATTGATAAGAACCTGTCCAAAATGGTGGAAAAAGGCAAAATGGAAGCTGCCGCCAAGGAAGCTGCCATGGGCAAAATCACCGGCGTTATTGACATGGCCAGTGCTGCAGATTGCGATCTGATAATTGAAGCAGCAGTTGAAATAATGGAAATCAAGAAAAAAATATTTCAGGAATTGGATGCTATTTGTAAGCCGGAATGTATATTGGCTTCCAATACTTCAGCCCTGAGTATTACAGCGATCGGTGCCGCCACTGGCAGAGCCGACAAAGTTATTGGTATGCATTTCTTCAACCCGGTGCCATCAATGAAACTGGTCGAAATCATCCGCGGTGCTTCCACCAGTCAGGCAACCTACGACGCAATTAAAGATATTACCTCACAGATGGGCAAGGCTCCGGTGGAAATCAACGAAGCTCCCGGCTTTGTAGTAAACCGGCTCCTGATCCCGATGCTCAATGAAGGAATGTACGCCTTAATGGAAGGTGTAGCCAATGCTGAAGACATTGATACTTCCATGAAATTTGGAGCAGGACATCCCATGGGACCGTTGGCTCTGGCAGATATGATCGGACTGGACATATGCCTGGCCATAATGGAAACCCTCTATAAAGAGTTTGGTGATCCCAAATATCGTCCGTGTCCGCTGCTGGTAAAAATGGTTCGGGCCGGCAAACTGGGACGTAAAACCGGAGAAGGATTCTTTGTTTATTAATAACTAATTGCTTGGTACCCCCTGGGCTCGGGACAGGCTCGACGTTTTGTCTGGAATAATATCCGCTGACTTTATAAGTAATGAATTAAAAAGTTCAGTGAGTCCAGGAGGACGAAGCAAATTCATTTGATATAAAAATTAAATCAATATTAATGGGGAGGTAAAGAAAAATAATGAGTAGAGAAGTTGTTATTGTAAGTGCATGCCGTACACCGGTTGGTTCCTTTAATGGAACATTGAAAGAAACCCCGGCCCTGACTCTTGGATCCCTGGTTATGGCCGAAGCTATTAAGAGAGCCGGTATTGCTCCGGAAGTAGTTGAAGAGGTAGTATTCGGTTGTGTTCTGCAGGCTGCATTAGGTCAGAACATCGCTCGCCAGTGCGCAATTAAAGCTGGAATTCCTGAAACCGCCACGGCTTTTACCATCAATAAAGTTTGTGGTTCAGGTCTGAGAGCTGTCAGCTTGGCGGCCCAGATGATCAAAGCCGGTGATGTGGATGTCATGGTAGCCGGTGGTGTGGAAAATATGTGCATGGCTCCCTTTGCCCTGCCCAACGCCCGCTATGGATATAGAATGAACAACGGCACACTGGTCGACTGCATGATCAAGGACGGCCTGTGGGAAGCCTTCAACAATTACCATATGGGCATCACTGCTGAGAATGTTAATGATCAATATGGCATCACCAGAGAAGAACAGGATGCATTTGCACTGAGAAGCCAGCAGAGAGCTATGGCCGCTATTAAGGAAGGCCGGTTCAAAGATGAAATCGTACCTGTTGTTGTTA
The DNA here is from genome assembly GCA_035353375.1 of Syntrophomonadaceae bacterium. GTDB lineage: Bacteria > Bacillota > Syntrophomonadia > Syntrophomonadales > Syntrophomonadaceae > UBA1368. Next base: position 28,828 of record DAOPZM010000024.1, on the reverse strand, counting down.
AGCAAAAGAAAAAGGAAATCATTTTCGATACAGACGAAGATCCCCGTGAAAGCACACCGGAATCCCTGGGCAAGCTGGGACCTGCCTTCAAGAAAGACGGCGGCTCTGTAACTGCCGGTAATGCTTCCGGAATCAATGATGGTGCGGCTGCATTTGTTGTTATGTCAGCTGAAAAAGCTGCTGAACTTGGTGTAAAACCCTTGTTCAGAATCGTAAGCTATGCTTCCGGCGGCGTAGATCCCAAGATCATGGGTGTAGGACCTGTTCCTGCCAGCCAGAAGGCTTTAGCCAAAGCTGGTTTGACAGTTGCCGACCTGGATCTCATTGAAGCCAACGAAGCTTTTGCTGCTCAGTCGATCGCTGTAGGTCGCGATATGGGATGGGGCGACATGGAAAAAGTCAACGTCAACGGCGGCGCAGTAGCCATTGGTCATCCAATTGGTGCATCCGGCGCCAGAATACTCACAACTCTTTGTTATGAAATGATGAAGAGAAAATCCAGATATGGCCTGGCCACCCTGTGCATCGGCGGCGGCATGGGCACAACCCTTATTATAGAACAAATACTGTAAAGAGCATTAAAGAACTATAATAGCGTTTCAAAACTTATGACTATGGCTGCGTTGGCAAATCCGTCCAGCCAGCGCAGCCCGGTTTCTATCAACAAATAATCAGTAATGGAGGGGAATTTTTTGCCACATAATAATTATCTGTTAAATACCCGTGATATTAAGTTCGTTATAAAAGAATGGCTTCCAATGGATAAACTTTTAGCACTCGATGCTTACAAAGATTATTATGGAATTGATGACATCGATAATTTTCTCGATGTTAACTACAAAATCTGCCGCGACGTTATTTGCCCAACCAATAAAGACGCCGATGAAATCGGTTGTACTTATGTGGGCGGCAACGAGCATGCGGTTATAACCCCTGATTCTTACAAAGCTATGTACAAAACGGTTTGCGAAGCTGAGTTAGGACCCCAGTTCGGATATCGTGGCGATGGTAAAATACCTCTGTCCTGGTATGCTCCGATTCTGGAGATGCAATCCGCTGCCTCTGCGGCAATAGTTATGTTCTGGTGCTTGACTCAGGGTGCCACCACTGTGCTCCAGGAATTTGGCACTCAAAAACAGCAGGATATGTTCCTGCCCAAGATGTTCACCGGTGAATGGGGCGGCACCATGGGTCTGACCGAACCAGGCGCAGGATCTGAAGTCGGGGCTTGTGCCAGCAAGGCATACCCCACCGATACTCCTAACCTTTACAAGCTCAAAGGTCAGAAGTGCTTTATCACCTCCGGTGACCATGACCTGGCGGAAAACATTATCCACCTGATGTTGGCCAAAACTCCTGGCGCCAAAGAAGGTACCGCCGGCATATCGCTATTCATCGTGCCCAAGTTCTGGGTCAACGAGGATGGCTCCATGGGCAAATGGAACGATGTAACCTCCGTCGGCATCGAGCACAAGCTGGGTATCCACGGTTCTTCCACCCTTACCCTTTCCATGGGTGAAAACAATGAGTGCTACGGCTGGATGGTAGGCGACGTAGAAGTAGTAGATGGTAAAGGCATCGGGATGAAACAGATGTTCGCGTATATGAACGAAGAACGTCTTAACACCGGTTTATTTACCTTGGGCTGCATAAGTTCAGGATATTACGCAGCTCTGGATTATACCAAAGTACGCGTACAGAGCAAAAAATCGACCGATCCGAAGGGCCCCAGCGTCAGGATCATCGAACACGAAGACGTCCGTCGTATGCTGATGTACCAGAAAGCCGGCATGGAAGCCATCCGGGCTTTGATTTACACTTCCTATCTCTACCGCGACCTGGCTGTAGATGCTGCAACACCGGAAGAAAGAGAATATTATGATGATATGTTCGCAATCAATAATCCGCTTTGCAAAGCTTATTCATCTGACATGTCAAGAATTCTTACCGGGGAATGCATCCAGTGCCACGGCGGCTACGGCTTCATGGAAGAGTATGCCGGAGCTCAGCTATACAGAGACTGCGTGATTCACGGTATCTGGGAAGGCACCAACTTCATTCAGTCCCAGGATTATACCGGCCGCAAGTTCACCATGAAAGGCAGCGAACCATTCAAGAAGTGGGTGGCAGAAATCGACGAATTTGTTGCCAGTCAGAAGACTGACGAATTCGCAGCTGAATTTGCCATGATGGCGGATGCCATGACTGCTTTCAAAAACATTGTTGATATGAATGCTGCCTGGACCGCGGGCGATAAACAAATGAAACAACTCTTCGCCACCCGGACCATGCATTCAGGCGCCAGAGTTTACTGCGGCAAGCTGTTACTCTCTCAAGCCATCCTGGCTTCCAGGAAACTGGCCGAACTGGGTGAAGATCACTTCGATGCCAATTTCTATAAAGGCAAAATCGCCAGCGCCAAGTTCTATATTATGAACCATGTCACCGATGTCTTCGGATTCGAGAAAGCCATGCAGGCCGGTGACAAGAGCGCTATTGATATTGCTGAAGATTCGTTTATTTAATATCCGATGCATCCTGCCTTCATGGCAGGATGCCTTAAATAAGCCTTGTATCCTGTTAGATTAACATTAGTGCGCAGTCAGTAAATGCTTCGCACTGAAACCGACACCTGATTATTTATTCATGAGGGGGGTTATACAATTGAATTGGCTGGACGAATATAATAAAAAATTAATCAGCGCTGATGAAGCAGCTAAATTAGTAAAATCAGGCGATTGGGTAGAATACGGCTTCGGTATTAACTGCGCACGTGATTTTGATGAAGCTTTGGCGCGGAGAAAAGATGAGCTTACCGATGTAAAGATTCGCTGTGATATTGGTGCATATCAGCATTTTACTGCTGAGGCCGATCCTGATGGCTCACATTTTTTGTGGAATAGCTGGCATGTATCCGGTCAGGATAAAAAGTTCATCGGCAAAAACCTGTTTTATATACCGATGAAATTTCATGAAAACCCGATGATGACCCGTAAGGATTGCGATCCGGACAATGTATCAGTTATTCAAGTAACTCCAATGGACAAGCATGGCTACTTTAATTTTGGCGGAAGTTCAGTCAACGGCTGGGCTGCTATGGAAACTGCTGAAATTAAAATACTTGAAGTGAATAACCAGATACCCCGCTGCCTGGGCGGTAACCAGGAGTGTGTGCATATCAGCCAGGTAGATTATATTATTGAAAGCAAAAACCAGCCGATAACTACACTCGGTTCTTCAGAACCAAGTGAGGTGGAAGCAAAGATGGCCGAGTATATAATCGAAAGATTATATGATGGCAACTGCATTCAATTAGGTATTGGCGGCACACCTAATGCCGTAGGGAAAATGGTGGCTGGTTCTGATTTAAAAGATCTGGGCGTCCACACAGAAATGTATGTTGATGCTTATTTAGAAATGTTCAAAGCCGGAAAGATTACCGGGGCTCGTAAAAACATTGACCGCTACAAACAAGTTTACTCTTTTGCCATGGGCAGTCAGGAGCTTTACGATTATATTGATGACAACCCCGGGCTTGCCTCCTATTCTGTTGATTACACCAATAACCCGGTAGTTATCGCCCAGATCGATAATTTTGTTTCAATCAATGCCTGTATTGAAATCGATTTATTCGGCCAGGTGTGTGCTGAGACAGTCGGAACCAGACATATCAGCGGCACCGGCGGACAACTTGATTTTGTTGAAGGCGCTTACAAATCCAAAGGCGGCCAGAGCTTTATCTGCCTGCCGTCCACCATCGATATCAAAGGCCAGGTTTCGTCCAGGATAAAAGCAGTGCTGACACCGGGAGCTATTGTTACTGATCCCAGAACTGCAACTCATATGATAGTTACTGAGTACGGTATATGTAACTTGAAAGGCAAAAGCACCTGGGAAAGAGCTGAAGCATTAGTAGGCATTGCCCATCCGAAATTCAGAGACGAACTTATTGCCGAAGCAGGTAAAATGAATATCTGGAGAAAGTCTAATAAAATTGAAGGAGCCATCATAAACTTCTAAATAAAGTACAGGTTGCATGTCTTGGGGGTGAAGGCATCAACCATGGGGGGAAGGTCCACAGTTGGAGGGGAATTGTGGGTTTGAGAAGGGAAAGCTTAGCTTTCCCTTCTATCGTTTATGCTTGCATATAAAATATTCCCTAATGCTTGATTCCATACTTCTGCGCCTTGCGCACTACCGTAGACTGGTTGATCTTAAGCACCTCTGCGATGGTATAGCTGGACCGGTAGCAGGCAAAGGCTTCTTCCAACAGCGCCCGCTCAGTGTTCTCCAGCGCCTCTTTCAGCGGCATCAATTTAGCTTCCTGCTTGGGGTTTCTTAAATCATGCAGGATATTTAAAGGCAGATCATTGACGGTGATTATGCTAGTGATGCAGGTAACTACCAGTCTTTCCATAAGGTTTTCCAATTCCCGGACATTCCCTGGCCAGCTGTACTCTGTCAGCGTATTATAAACCCCGGTATCCAGTTGTTTGGCCATGCCATATTTTTGATTGAAAGTCTTAAGAAAATGATTGACCAAGACAGGTATATCTTCCGTTCTTTCCCGTAAAGGCGGAATGGTGACCGGAATGACATTCAGCCGGTAAAAAAGATCCAGGCGGAATTCATTTTGCTCGATCATGGCCTTTAAATCGCGGTTGGTGCCCGCCAATACCCGGCAATCGATTTTAATAGGCTCGACCCCGCCGACCCGCAGAATGGTCCTGTCCTGTAGGACCCGCAGCAATTTGACCTGTAAGTTCATGGGCAGTTCCCCGATCTCATCAAGGAAGATGATCCCGCCCTTTGCCAGCTCAAACAAGCCCAGCTTTCCGCTTTTGCTGGCACCGGTAAAAGCTCCGCTTTCATAACCGAATAATTCCGATTCCAGTAAATTGTCAGGAATTGCCCCGCAGTTGACCCTGACAAAAGGTCCGTCCTTGCATCTGCTGTTGGAATGGATGATCTCAGCAATCAATTCCTTCCCTACCCCTGATTCCCCCTGTATCAATACGGTCGAATCAACGGCGGCGACTCGTATCACCATGCTGACCAGTTCCTTCATCTTGGCGGATGTCATGATCATGCCGTGGGAACTCTGCCGTTTCATTTGTTCCAATTCTGTTTTATATAGTTCCTGCAGCCCTTCTACCCTTTCCAGTCTGCGCTGCAGATCATTCAGTTCGGTAATATCACGGACGTTGGTAACCACCATGATGATATTGCCTTTTTCATCATAAATTGGATTGCTGGTGACCAGTGCTTCTTTGCCGGTGCTGGACGTAAGTGAAATCGTGGCCCTGGTTCCGGTTTCCAGGGCTACCAGGGTCCCGGAACGGGAGAATACCCCTTCCCTGACCAGATCCCTCATGTTTCTTCCTTCGCATTGTTCAGCCTTAATACCCATAATACGTTCAAAGCCCTTGTTGATCCTTAAGGTATTAGCCTGCCCGTCAGTAACATAAAGCCCGTCAAACATGGATTCTATCACTGCTCCCATTTCCCTTTCCCGCAAGCCTTCTACATGTTCCAGCTTGCGCTCCAGTTCATTAAGCTCAGTTATATCACGCACATTGGTAACACAAAGCACCATATTGCCTTCTTCATCATAAATAGGATTACTGGTGACCAGAGCTTCCTTGCCAGTGCTGGCCGTCAGAGAAAGAGTAACACTTGCCCCTTTATCTATAGCTGCCAGGGTGCCGGAACGGGAAAACACCCCTTCCCTGACCAGATCCCTCATATTTCTTCCTACACATTGTTCAGCCTTAATACCCATAATACGTTCAAAACCCTTGTTGAGCCTCAGGGTATTTGCCTGCCCGTCGGTCACATACAAGCCGTCAAACGAGGATTCGATAATCGCCTCCAGCTGTTGGTTAAGTCTTTTGGTGTATTCGGATTCTTTCACCAGCTGTTCTATTTCCGATATATCGCGCAGCAGCAGCACCCGACCGACGCGCTCATTGCTGACCAGGATATCTTTGCTGTAGGGGATAAAAGTATTTCCCTTTATGGTTATTTTCATATCGGTATAAATAGGATCTTCCTTCAGCAAATCCAATATTTCCTTATTGGCAATAACCTCTCCCGCCAAAACTTCCAAAGCATTTTTCTGATCAATATCAAGCAGCCGGGACATCCATTTGTTAAAGATTTTAATTCTTCCTTCATTATCAACCGCCATTACAGGTGTAAAAACAGCATCAACGCTGGCTTTGAATTTAGCCCTTTCAATATCTACCCTCATGACATCCAGCTTCATCAAATACGGGTAATCTATGACCCCTGCCGGAGTACCTTCCCTTTCCACTAATATGACCTCAGGCAGTTTGTCATACTCGATAATGATTTCATCGTCATAGTTTAATATATTAAACTCGCTCCGCATTATTTGGCTTATATCGGTATCAGCCGGCAGCCCTTGCAGAAGTGATGCCAGCAGCGTATCTTTGCTTACTGAGCCCACGCACTGATTCCGGTCATCTAAAACCGGTGCGGCAATAATATCCCGCTCTATCAGCAAGCGCGCGGCTTCACTGACAGTCTGTCCAACATATAAAAATACCCCATTGGAATTGATAGCTTCAAATGCTTTCATTGATGGCCGCACTCCCCTTTTTTTTTAATTTTAACATATTTAACTCTTTTTACACTCAAACAGATGGTTAATTTGACGGGATTTGACCAATATAAAGTGTTATTAAAACTTACCGGGCAGACAATGCACCCAGGTTAAATATTAAGAACAATAAAGCCGGCAATTCATGATTTGATCCGCCGGCTTGCATATATCGTTGATCGGGTTTTGGCTGCAGGTGACTTCGAACTGGTTGCAGGTAAAGCCTCCATATACAGCAATTTTCATAATACTACCCGGCTTCGGTTTTGGACAGTTCCCCTTTTTCCAGGTACATACAGGCATAATGCAGCACCTTAAGTGCGTTGACTACTGCAGTCCCCCAGCCAAATTCACCGACGTACTGATTTTTCCAGACACTGACTGCCATCGATAAATATTTGTAATTATCCGTCTCCTGGTACATATTATAATGAACCATACCGGTCTGAAGCACCTCTAAAATTTCCTCCAAAGTCTTGTCCATATAGCGGGTATCGACCTGGGTGACAAAAGGATCGCTGACATCATAATAAAGCGAAAAGGGTTCAAATTTATTGGAGAGGTTGAAGCCCAGCCAGGGCTGGTAATAGGAACCTCCGGTACATTCCGGCAGGTAAACTTGCAGGGCATAAATATTTAACAATAACTGTGAAATCTTATGCAGGTATTCGATCATATCTTCCCCGGGTGGTCCATCCAGCAACTCAATCAGTTCCCTGACGTTTTCAGCAAATAAAGCCAGCGGTTTCACCACGATAAAAGCACCGTTTTTTTCTTCAAACAGTACCGGGAAACGGTTGTCAGGATTATAATCGCTTAAGTCTTCACCGTTTTCCAGCAGGCCGATCACATACTCCGCCTCATCATGCTGAAATTCCGGTACACAGATGTTCGCATATTTCACCACATCGCTTATGTAACCATCACCCCAGCCCAACTCCCAATGAATATGCTGGACATGCTGCCGCAAAATCTTAAGCATCTTCTTAGCCTTTTCAGTAGCGAATCTGCCTACACTCTCGTATTCCATTCTGCTTCCTCTCCTAAAAAACATGAAATTAATAAAACTTTATTCGCTTTAACATATGTTTATTTTATTTATTCATATACATATTAACAAAAAATACGCCTTTTCGATAACCTCTTTTGTGATATTTTTAACTTTTTCAGTTCTAATTTCATAGGGTGTGGCAGAGCTTGTGTCACTGGTATACCCTATAGGGCATACCCCTGCGGGGCACAGGCAGGCAGGTGTTGTTGACACATTTGGATTGTGAGGCGTGCGGCGATCCTGTTCTGCCATCCCCAAACCAACTTTCCAGCTGCCCAACTGTTTAAGGTACGGGAAGATACTATCTTCCAACACGCACGAGCAGCCGCAATCAATGTATTCCGGAAAAGCCCGGTCTATTATGGGTGGTGGGAAAATGATGGCCCTCTGACAGAAGGTCTCTGCGAGAAAGAATTCTGGTGGGTAAACCCTCGCCTTTACCTCTTTTCCTCCGCACAATGATATGCTCCTGCTATGGGAATGTTCACTCCCCGCGCCTTTCCAACTTTCCTGCTTTCAACTTTCTACTGTCCAACTGACCAACTGACTTGCGGGCTAACGCAGCTCTTGGCCATTTCTTACCGCTTTATATCTTCCTTTGAAACCAGAGCGAGTAAAAATGGTTTAGAGCAAGGCAGTCTGGAAGGAGCGCGACCGAGTCGTACATTAGGTACGTCGACTGAGCGTTACTTGCGGGCTAACGCAGCTCTTGGCCATTTTTACTCGCTCTGGTTAGAATTCCTGCTTAAATTCCTGCGAACTCCGATCCTGATACAATAATTCCTGATTTTTCAGGCTCACCCTGGTGCTGCGGGGAACCGACCTGGTTATAAAAACATTGCTGCCAATTACCACATCTTTGCCGATGACGGTTTCTCCGCCCAAAATTGAAGCACCGGAATATATCACCACATTGTCTTCAATGGTAGGGTGTCTCTTCACTCCTCTTAACATTTGTCCTCCGCGGGTGGACAAAGCGCCGATGGTCACCCCCTGGTAGATGGTGACATAATCGCCGATTACTGATGTCTCACCTATGACGATCCCGGTTCCGTGATCCATAAAAAAGTATTTGCCAATTTGGGCTCCGGGGTTGATGTCGATACCCGTCCGGCTGTGCGCATACTCAGTCATGATCCTGGGTATCAGCGGCACTTTTAAAAGATAAAGCTCGTGCGCCAGGCGATAGACGAAGAGTGCGAAAACCCCGGGATAGGAAAAGATGATCTCGTCTTTGTCACCTGCCGCCGGGTCGCCGTCGAAAGCCGCCTGCACATCTGTAGCAAGGACTTCCATAACGGAAGGGACTTTGCTCAAAAATTCGCAGCATATGTCAATTGCCCGCTCATCGATGCCCTCATCATGCTCATTGTTTTTTACCGCCTGATGTCTGAGCGCAAAAACGATCTGTCCATATAATTTATCATGGATATCCAGCATCAAATTACCCATATAGTATTCCATGCTGATACTATTAAGTTCCTGTTTGCCGTAATAGTCCGGAAAGAGCAGCACCCGGAAATCATTGATTATACTTATTATGACGTTACGGTTGGGAAGAGCGCATGATTCCCGGTCGGTACAGAAACAGAACTGGTCATGTTTGTTGGTGATCTCCCCTACCAGGCCTTTTAACTGCTTCTCATACTTATCTTTCATTTTTCTTCCCTCCTAAAATTCTGTACTTCATTATCGGCTTATTTGCTAAGATTATATAGTATCAGGCTTATCCCCGGCAACTATATGTGAATACTTTTCCTGTTTCAAATATGGCCTGGTCAGGTTAAATTCTTATGTAAACTCTAATCGTGTATAATTTAAACAGCCAGTCTTCAAACGGCAAAAATCTATTGACTATTTGTAAATATTCATAAATACTGAACCTGTCAGCATTTATGAAAATATATTCACCGGCCGGCCCGATAAGGAAATAGATGTTGGTGGTAAACCGGATGGATTATCCTTTATTATATTATTACCAGAGACCGGCAAGAAAATAAATGTTTGGGATAACCCCAGGAGGAGGTAAACAATTATGGGTAAACTTAATCGCAAATGGTGTGTATTGGCTGCTGTGCCACTGCTTGTCATGTTACTTTCCCCTGCCGTCCTGGCAGTAGAAATCAAAAGCGGCAGTATGGTGGATGTTTCCGGTGACCCGGTCAAAGGTCCTCTGTTCATTTCCGGAGAAAACTTAACGGTAAACGCGGATGTTGACGGAGATGTTTTTGCCGCCGGCCAGTCGATAACTATAAACGGTCAGGTAAATGGCGACGTTATTGCCGCCGGCAACTCGGTCCGGGTCAATGGCAAAATCATTGGTGATGTCCGTGCAGTTGCCAATACTGTTGATATAAACGGTTTGGTCTATAGGAACATCACCGGAGCGGCCAGCAGTATAACAATAGGTACCGATGCTGATATAAATGGCGATGTTCTTTTAATGGCCAAAGGCTTTACAATCGCCGGCAATGTTGACGGACAGGTACTGGGCAGCGCTGAACAAGTACAGCTCAATGGCATTATCGATGATAATGTGCGGTTATGGGATGTTAACCATCTGACCATTGGCCCTCCAGCAGTAATAAATGGCAGTATAACCTACAATTCCGACAATCAGGCTCAGGTTTCATCTGCTGCCAAAATCGGTTCCATTACCAAACTGACCCCGACTGCACAGGCAGATCAAACGGCTCAAAACACCGGTTGGGGAGGATTCTCCTGGTGGGGGCTCTTATGGTCTCTGGCAGCAGGATTAATAATCTGGGGTGCAGCCCAATGGTTATTGCCACAGCTCTTTCCGCGTCTGTCCAAAACAGCTGAGGAATCGACCGGGGCTTCTCTGGGATGGGGGTTCATCGCTTTGCTTGTTGCCCCGCTGGCTTTTATATTACTGTCTTTAACTGTTATAGGTATTCCCCTGGTCATTATCCTTCTTTTCAGCTTAATAATTATCTTCATACTATCAGAAGTTATTGTAAGCGATACCTTAGGCCGGATCATTGCCCGTTCGTTTAATTGGGAAGGCCGGGTGCCGCTGATCGTACCATTTCTTATGAGTTTGCTTTTAATCGATCTGTTGAGCAGAATTCCGGTCGGAGGATTTTTTGTCAAGCTGATAGCAGCCTGTTTCGCTCTGGGCATGGTCATATTAACTATTTATCGCTACCGTGTCGATGACTCCCCGGCTCAATTGCCGCCCTCGGATATATAGTCAGTGAAAATACAAACTGCAGCAGGAAGGTGTGACCTTGGAGCAAAAACTCAAAAATCAGCTAACCTGGTTAAAGAGTCTGGAAACCAGCGGGAATTTCAGCGGTGATTTTGAGTCAGTGAGACTTGGAATCATCGAAGACCGTAAATATTTTCAGCATGAACGTTTGATCCATCTGCTGGTAACCCTGGGCATAGCAGTAATACTTATGTTTGTCTTCTGCCTGTTCGTTACCCAGCTTAACAGGCTTTACGGTATTTTATTTTTGATCCTGCTGGTGCTGGAAAGCGCCTATCTGGTTCATTATTATCGGCTGGAAAACGGCGTACAGCAACTCTGGGAGATAGAGCAGCGTATATTTGAAACGAGCAATCAAATATCCCGACTGGCAGAAAAAAGCTCCGGTAATTGACCGGAGTTCACCCAAAATGGAAGTAAAAAGGAAAAGGCTTGCCTGCCTGTGCCCTATAGGGTATGCCGAGAATGGGTGTGCTCCGATGGGATAACCTCCTGCTTCCTTACTTCCTTCAAAAGGAAGCAAAAAGAACGTCCCCCTGCTTCCTAAAATAAAAATCAACTGAGGTGAAATATATCGTGCCGAAAAAGACTCGTACCCCTGAAGAGGTCCATGAAGTGAAACAAAAAATCCTTAATATGGCTTTGGAATTGATCAGCGAGGATGGCTTTGATGATTTCAGCATGAGGAAGCTGGCGGCCAGACTTCATATATCAGCTACGAGCATTTACCAGTATTTCGCTAATAAAGATGAACTGTATCTGGCCGTTTTGACCCGGGGATTTGAAGAACTCTACGCGCAAATGCTCCAGGCTTACGAAGCAAGCCATACACCTATGGACAGATTAAAGAATGTCAGCCGGGCGTATATACATTTTGGCATCAATGAGGCCAACTTCTACAATATTATGATGGTTTGGAGTGTTCCTAAATTCTATGATTATGTTGGCACCGCAGTTGAACCGATCGCTCTGACCGAATTAAACACCGCCCTGCAGGTCTGGGAAATGACAAAACTGGTTTTTTCCGAGTCAGGAATTATTAATGAAGATTTTCTGCATATGAAAGAAATCGCGATTTTTCAGTTTGCATGTACTATACATGGCTTTGTTTCATACAGCAACAGTAAACTGGTGGAATATTTGTTGAAACCACGCATGACAGAGATAAACGATGAGTTTACTGATCAGTTTATCGATATGGCAATATGCAGTTTGGAAAAACTGTTTGAAAAATAACTTCGTATGTTCGCTGGCGGTTTATTATTGAGGGTCATTCCTCATAGCATAATGTAAATACTCACCTCATCCCGCATACTTATGTCGTATTCACTTCTTTATTTCAATGTGGTCAATTAAAGCCCCAGGTTATACCTGCGGTTTGTTTTGCCGCACCATAATATTACTTGACATTTTCTGATACTATGTTAGTTTTACAGTGTAAACTTAACACTGTTAATATTTCTTCGCAGAAAGAAACCGCGTTAGATAATGTTGATTAATAAGTAATTGATGGAGGTGATACAGTATAAATTTATAACGTACATCAAAACTCTGAACATAATTTAATTAATGGAGGTGAATAATAATGGCGGTCGAGGAAAAGTATCTGTTTAATGAGCCCTGCGGCTTAGAACCGTACGACAAAGAATGGGGCATTGGCGTCTCAGGAATGTGTGACAACCCATCACCTTATCCGCGTGTAAACCGTCTCCTGGATTATTATTTTAACGCCACCGAATTTACGGTGGACCACCAACGTGCCTGTCTGTTAACTGAAGCCTATAAAGAACATTCTGATAAATCTCAGAACATTAAATGTGCGCTGGCTTTTGCACATATACTGCGTAATGTAAAAATCGCAATCTACCCGGACGAAATGATAGTTGGAGAAATAGCAGCCCCTTATAAATCCGCTCCTATATATCCCGAGTTTTCATACAATTGGATCATTGACGAGATGAAGAACTTCCCTTGGAAAGACAGAGAATTTGATATCTATCAGGTTTCTGAAGAATCTGAAAAGCGTCTCCTGGATCTGCACGATTTTTGGAAAGGCAAAACGGTTGAGGAACTGATACTAAGCATGGCCTCGGAGGATGAGCTTAAAGGTACCGGGGTAGGCCGCGGGCTGTATCTTCTAAACCTTTATTTTTATGGCGGAGTCGGGCATACCTGTGCCAATTACGAAAAACTTCTGGCTGACGGGTTTGGCGCACTGAGAAAACGGATTTTGGAGAAACTGGCTGCTATAGATCCTTCCCTTCCGGAAGATCTTAAAAAAAGAGATTTTTATCAGGCTCAGCTGATCGCGCTGAATGCTGCTGCTGATTATATGAGAAGGTACGCGGCTCTGGCCCGGGATATGGCGGCCACTGAAACAGATGCGGCCAGAATAATAGAACTGCTGCAGATTGCAAATAACTGTGAATGGGTAGCTGAAAATCCCCCCCGGACCTTTTTTGAGGCGTTACAGTTGGTACACTTCGCAACCTTCCTGATATTGATCGAATCAAACGGGCATTCGGTTTCATACGGACGATTTGATCAATATATGTACCCGTTTTATAAGCATGACCTGGAAAACGGCACGGCAACCAAAGAGTACCTGGAGGAACTGCTGGAGTGTTTCTATGTCAAGTATGGCACTCCCATCAAACTGAGAGACAGATTGACCACTATATCCAATACCGGCAGAGGCTTTGGCGGGGAGAGCATGACCGTGGGAGGAGTCGACCGTCAGGGGCACGATGCTACCAACGATTTGAGTTTTATGTGTCTGGATGCGCACGCCCATACTCGGCTCGGGGCTCCCTGGCTGTGTGTCAGGTGGCATGCCAACACCCCCAGGACTTTCAGGATCAAGACGGCCAACCTTATCAGAATGGGAACCGGTCAGCCCAAAGTGTATAATGATGAATCCGCTATACCGGTTCAGCTTGCCAAAGGCATTCCTCTGGAGGATGCCAGAGATTATGCTGTGGTCGGATGTGTGGAAATAGATAACCCGGGCAAGGAGTATGGCTGGCATGACTCAGCTTACTTTAGTATGGGCAAAGTACTGGAACTGGCCATAAACAACGGCCGCTGTCTGGGATGCGCCTCATATTGCCCGCGCTGGGAAATATGCGGCGGGGTCGGAAAAAGATTGGGACCCGAGACCGGCAGCCTGGCTGAATTTAAGAATTTTGATGAAGTGGCAGAATCATTCGATAAACAGATGAAATACTGGTGTGACAAGATGATAACCGGCATCAACATCATGGATATCGCTCACCAGAAGTTAAAACCGCTGCCCTATTTATCGCTGCTGATTGATGACTGTATTGAGAAGGGCGTGGATGTATCCGCCGGCGGAGCCAGGTATAACTTTAATGGCCCGCAGGGCGTCGGGGTTGGTACCGTTGCGGATGGTCTGGCCAACATAAAAAAGCTGGTCTTCGAGGAAAAGAAGGTCAGCGGCAAGGACTACCTTGATGCTCTTGAAAAGAACTGGGAAGGGTATGAGCCGCTTTATGCCCTGGTCAACAGTGACAAGGTGCCTCATTATGGCAACGACAACGATTACGCGGATGAACTGGCTCAACTCTGCTTCAACACTTACTGCCAGTACGTCGAGAACCGCCCCGATGCCCGCGGAGGTAAATTTATCCCAGGTGTATATTCGGTCTCGGCTAATGTTGGACTGGGCCTGATACAATGGGCTGCGGCAGACGGCAAGAAAGCCGGAGAACCCGTTTCCGATTGCCTGGGACCGGTTCATAATGCGTCCGGATCTCACGACGTTTCCGGTCCCACCGCCATAGTTAAATCAGTAACCAAACTTGATCATGTCAGGGCCACCAATGGCACTCTCATGAACTGGAAGTTTACCCCCAGCACTGTTGCGGGTGAAAGCGGGCGTGATAATCTTATATCCCTGCTTGAAGTATTCTTTCAGAATAAAGGACATCACAGCCAGTTCAACATAGTCAGTAGGGAGACATTGGAAGATGCGCTGGTACATCCGGAAAAATACCGATTTCTCCTGGTACGGGTGGCGGGCTACAGTGCTTACTTCGTTGAACTCAGCAAACCGTTGCAGATGGATATAGTAGGAAGAACGGAACTATCCTTTGATTAACCTCTCCGCCGGTTACACTAAAATCTGGTCTGAAACAGAACTTTTTCTGTTTCAGACCGTTTATGAAGGTGAAGCAATTGACATTTTCTTGTCTTGATAACAATAAAACCAAAGGTATTATCTTCAATATACAACGATTTACTATTCATGACGGACCTGGTATCAGGACCGAGGTCTTCTTTAAGGGATGTCCTCTTCGATGCAAATGGTGCAGTAACCCTGAGAGTTTTACGATGAAGCAGGAGGTTGGAGTGACTGCCATCCGCTGTATAGGCGTAGACAAGTGCGGTTATTGTATCGATGCCTGCAGTCTTGACCGCGATATTTTTCTGGTAGAGGACCATAAAGTGACCGGCATCAACCGGGAGGCTTGCACTAATTGTCTTAAGTGCGTTGACGCGTGTCCTTCCAATGCTCTGAAAGTATGGGGCCAGATAATGAAGGTCAAGGATGTTATGCAGGTGGTTCTGGCCGACTCTGAATTCTATCAGAAATCAGGAGGCGGAGTCACCCTGTCTGGCGGAGAGGTAACCGTCCAGTGGGAATTTGCCCTGGAACTCTTGAAAGCGTGTAAGAAAGCACTCCTGCATACATGTGTTGAGACAGCCATGTACTGCAGACCGGAGATACTCGAAGCGCTTTATCCCTATGTGGATCTGGTGCTTACTGATATCAAGCACATGAACACAGATAAGCATCGGGAATACAACGGTACAGACAATCAACTGATCCTTCAGAATATAATAAAAACAGCGGAAATGGAGATGCCCCTGGTTATTCGCGTACCGGTCGTACCAGGACATAATGACGATGAGGAAAATATCAGAGCCACCGCTTTATTCATAGCCAACCAACTTAATAATCGGGTAAAGCAGGTCCAGCTGCTTCCCTATCGGCCATTGGGGGAAGAAAAATACAAATCGCTGGATTTAGTTTACCCGATGGGGAATTTTACGGTCCCGGAGCGCAGGACATGGGAACAGAATATAAAACATCTGACTGAAATAATGAAAGAATACGGCGTCCCTGCCATAGCTGGCGCCTCAGGGAAAATCGGATAAGTGTCATAAAAAAAGTGTCAGGGGGATGGGTTTTAGCCGGAGACTATTAAAGTATTCTGGCCAACGAATCCCATGCCCCCAGAGTTAACAAAGCCCTGCATTTAATGGCTGAAGCAAAGCAGTAACAGTTTTAATAATAGTAAAATCAAGGGAAGCAAAGCATCTCTTTGCTTCCCTTCTTATTTTAAGCAAAACTCAGAGCTTTTGCGCCTGCTCCTTGCTAAATTGGGTCTTATTTCATATCACTGAACTGCTCCCGGTAATCCTCACTGGCTAACTTGATGATATTTATAGCCTCTTCCCGGCCATAGACATCGATGATCTCACATTTTAAGTTCTGACTGTCCGGCGCCTGTTTATAAGTCAGGAAATAATGTTTAAGCCGGTTCAACACTTTTTCCGGGCACTGGCTGATGTCTTCCCAATCACCATAAAAAGCATCCCCTTTTAAAACTGCTATTATCTTGTCATCAGCTTCATTGTTATCCAGCAGTTTTATCCCTCCGATAGGTATCGCTTTTAAAAGTATATTCCCCTGGGTTATTAATTTTTCAGTCAGGACACAAATATCCAATGGGTCTCTATCCCCAACGATATCTGTTCTATCTAGCTTGATCCCGCATTGATTTGCCACCTTTTCCCCGCAGTACGTCTGCGGCAGAAATCCATAAAGGGTAGGGCATACATTGGAGAATAACTGGGGACGGTCGATCTTCAGCAACCCGGTGGTCTTGTCCAGTTCATATTTCACTGTATCACTGGGGGTTACCTCAATAAAAGCATTGACGATATGTGGTTGCTGGTCGCCCAGCGATATGCCATGCCATGGATGAGCTACGAATTTGTTCACTAAAATCCCCCTTTTATCTTATTACATTAACCATTTAATCATATTTATCTCATTCAGCCAAGATAATACGGCGTAAGGTGTGGGCAGTAACAGTTGACTGGTTATGCAAGCTTCGATCTCAGCGAAATCAACGCTGTAAACTTCCATCCTGTTAAATAAGGAACGTCCCGGCAACAGCTTGTTACAGGGACGTTCCTTCGTCACGCCTGTTCCTTGTATTTTTGGTTGGTTGCGATCAGATAAATGATCTCAAAGATACCGACGGTATTTATGATCAAAAGCGCGATGTACCAGCCGATGTGTTTTAAACGTGCTGCTCTCCACAGGGCCAAACCTTTCCACAGCACCGACCAGATGATGAGCGGATAAAAAACTGCAGGGTTATTCAATACTTGCTGTAATCCGGACATGTAACCAACCTCGCATTCCTATCTATTTATCATAGCATCGACAACCAGGTGTTAACTTATACAGTGTGTTACAGGATCGGCCATCTGACACGCACTGCTTACTTACTGCGGGTCAGGGTCGCCTGCTGCAGAACCGGATCCCAGCCCACCTCACATTCCAGTGCTTCTCCAACGAAACGTAGGGGCAGCATGGTGCGTCCGGGCGGAACGATGACGGGCTTGACACCCTGATTATCGGGATCGATTAAAACTTCCACCCCATTTATTTTCGCTGTGCTTTTCCCGATCCACAGTTCGATTATAGTATTATTGAGCGTCACGGTCACCTTCTGCTCGGCCTGGTTCCAGTCGGTCACTGCTCCCAGCGGCTCGGCCACGTATCTTACCGGCAACATCATGCGGCTCTCCAGTATCATCGGACTGGCATCCAGGGCAAAAGACTGCCCGTTGACCCCAAAATCGGTCTTGCCCAGGCTGAGTTTAATGGACATCGAACCGTCCGGCAGCGGTCCCGGATATTGGCCGGATGCGATTTGTCCCCCGTTTAGCTGTCCCGGCAGGACCAGGTCTTTTAAAGCAATCCCCGGTGCCAATTGCAGCATGTTGGTGTTGAGCGGATCAAAGGGTACGATAACATATTCCCCCCCGTAGTCTTTCCAGGAATCTTCCAGGGCACGGGGATAATACAGAGTAACATCATAGTCGTGATAGCCGTACTCATCATAAGTGAAATCCAAGGCAGACGAGTCAATATTCGGCGGATAACCGTAAAACCACATGGATTTGAAAGCGGGACATTTTTGGAAAGCCCCTATGCCGATGGTTTTTATGGTGCTGGGCAAATAGATCTCTTTTAAGGAACTGCAGCCATTAAAAGCGTCAATACCGATGGTTTGTACCCCATTGACCATGGTGACCCCGGTCAGACTGGTGCAGTCGCTGAATGTTCCGCTTTCAATGGTGATCAAGGTGCTTGGTAATCTGACTGTTTTTAAACTGGCGCATTCTGCAAAGGCTCTCAGGCCAATGGTTTTCACTGTGGCAGGGATGGTCACGCTCGTAAGTCCGGTACCATAAAAAGCTTGATTGCCGATACTGGTAAGTCCACTGGGGAATACGATCTCCTTCAGGTTGCTCGCCGCTTGAAATACCGTAGGGCCAATGCTTTTAACATGATCGGCAAGAATTACCGTCCCTGTAATCTTGCCATCAGGGTAGACCAGCAGGGTGGCCTTGTCTTTGCTGTACAAAATCCCCTCTGTCGTGGTGAATGACGGATTATCTCCGGCAATAGAAAAGGTAGTCAAATTGCTGCAGCCACGAAAGGCCGAGGGATCGATTTGAGATAAACTTTTCGGCAGGGTCACGGCAGTCAAACCGGTACAGTTAAAAAACGCATCTATTTCTATGGTCATTACATTCGCCGGGATCGCAATATCCGTCAGGCTGCTGCAGCCGTTAAAGGTTCCCAGCTCGATTTCGCTTAAACCCGGCGGAAGATTGATGGAACTCAAGCTGCTGCATTCGGCAAAGCAATCCAGTCCGATACTGGTGATCGTATCGGGCAGCGTTACCTTTTTCAGTTTGTTACAGCCGCGAAAAGTATCCATGCCGATGCTGGTCACCGAGTTAGGGACCACAATACTGGTAAGGCCGGCACAGTCCTCAAAGGCCTGACTATCGATGCGGGTGACTTTGACTTCTCCCAGGGTGGAAGGAACGGTCACATCTCCGCCCACACCCTTGTATTTGGTAATGGTCGCCTTCCCTGAAACGACATCATACCCCCAGATCAGATAATCGATATTAGGCTCCAGGTCCGGATCGATTTGAATGTTGGGATCAAAGCTGACCGATTCGCTGATGGTCACTGATGCTTCATTGGAATAAGGGCTGGCCGCTGTGGAGGTCATGGCTCTGACCCGGTATACATACTGGGTGCCAGCCTGCAAGCCAGTGTTTACATAACTGGTATTGCCGGAACGAACTGTGGCAATAGGCTCAAAAATACCTCTGGCCACCTTGCGCTCTATATCAAAAGTGGTTTCATTGGCAGAATTATCTATCCAGGTCAGAGTCACGGCAGTTCCGTCTGCTTCCGCTGTAAGCTGCGAAGGCGCTGCAATTATGTTCGTCAGGATCTGCGAATTAAGGTCCGTTCCGATCCGCAAAGCTGCCGAGGCCGGAGCAGAATACCCGGTAATCGCCGTGAACACCATCAAACTACATAGGATCAAAACCATCACACACTTTTTCACTATAACCCCCCCTATTATTTGTTATACCGGTAATCCTCAATAAATCCGTGAGGAATTCTTTGTCGCTTTTGCACCTAAAATTCTTTCACATGCAGATCCAACGGCGTTTTACACAGGGGTTCTTCGCCGTAGCTTCTTACCACAACCGGATATTCCAGTCTCATGCCGCCTATTGGGGGATCAGTCATCTGCATGATCAATTCGACAATCATGTTCTCTTCCAGGACAAACATATTGCCCGGACCAATGGTTGGCGGGATGCGGGCATCAAGCCCTAATCCATGTGAAAAAGACGGAATAGTAATCTGGTCAACACCCATTTCTACAGCTTTGCCCCAAACAGCACCAAAAATCTTATCGCAGACAGCACCCGGTTTGATCTGGGCAAACAGATACTCGACCAAAGTCTTCCAGTCATCCGCCAACTTCCTCTGTTTATTGGTCGGAACACCTATGATAGCGTTAAGTGCCAGATCGGAAATATATAGATCATACATGGAATGGATATCTATGGTTACGATTTCCCCGTATTGAACCCGCTTATGTCCCGGTATGGAGGTGAAACAATTTTTATAACACTGTCGGTAACCGGCACCGATCTCCGTCCCAGTAACACACCAGTTAAACATATGTCCGGCCTTGCGCATACCAAGCTCCGCATATCCGGCCAATTCTGTCTCGGTCATACCGATGCACATCGCATCATAGGCATACTTCATGCCCAAATCGACAGACTCCGCTGCCCGTCTCAGCAATTCAATCTCCTCTTCCGTTTTAACCAGCTGCATCTGGATGATCTCATCCATAATATTCACCGGCTGTATGTCAGGGCAAGTTTCTTTCAATGTTAGATATTCCCCTGCCGACATAACACCAACATCCACCGATGTGCCAAGTTCAAAGCCCACCCTGGATTTATCCATTTTCTGTTCTTTGATGATGCCGGTGACGCTTCCCATTAATCCGCCGGTATAATCCGACCAGCCGCGGACATCTTTATAGAAAGAATCTGCTGTAATACGGGGAGCGTCAACAATAAAGGTAAAAAAGACCGGCTCCCCATCGGCCGGAATAAACAAAGCACTGCTCCAAGGTGCAAAAGCACCGGTGAAATAACCTATGGAAGGTTTCCTGGTCAGGAATGCCCCATCGATCCCCTTAACTTTTAAAGCACTTTGAAAGGTTTTTACTCTGCCCTGGTAATCCATAATAATCAACTCCTTTTCCAATCCCCTGCTTTTTAGTTAACTGGTTTATCACTCCCTTAATAAACTTCAACAAAAATATGACATTTCCTTCCTGATCATTGTTCCAGAGCCTTCTGCTTACAGGTAAGATTCGATATATTTGCGGACTTCACCGCCAGGCTGATAATAAAGTCAATTATGCCATTGTCACAAATGGCAACTATGAATTTTTTGAATGGCTGCTGTAATGATGATAGCTGTTGATCCTACCATAATGTTACAATTCAAATGATGATTTTTCAGGCAGCAGTTGATTAAATTGTTTTTTAATAGCTTCTTTCTTTGCGTTAAAATTTTTTTCTGATACGCTATCGTTTATACAAATCATTTTATATTTTTTTGAAGACATAATCTGGATAAGTTGTTGGTCATCTTCCCCTAATACAAAGAAACGTCCCCAATCCGTTCTTCTGGGAAAATACTTGCCGGTTGCGAACTGCCAATATGAAATGACATACGGACTATCGTCGTGTATCGTACGAAATTTATTGAGCGATGTGGCATTCAGAACTTCAGGTTCTTTGTCCCATACTTCATTAAATGTCGATTTTAAAAAAGATGCGGCCAGATGTAAATTCAAAAATCCCGTAAACATCTTAATAGGAGCATAATATATATTTTTCAACAGCAGTTTGCCATATTTTAAGCTTATCCACTTGCTCCAATCTCTTTTTAAAACTTCTCTTTTCGAAAAATTATGATTAATAATGGCAAGGTCATTAATTAAATAGTGGAAAAAGGGATCATTAGGAACTGAGGGTAAAAGTGATGCCATAATTCCACTGTCACAAGGAAGATTATTCTTAAAAAAGTCAGTTGGCTGCATATAATCCATAACGAACATATCATCGTTAAAGTATACAAATTGTTCTTCCAATCCATTTATTCTATGCAGGTTCAACTCAATGGCAAGTGAATTGAAGGTGGGGAGATATTCTTCCGGCATATAATCAGAATGTTTGACGACATTCAGTTTTGGATGATCAGTATTCAGCCACTCAGGCAAATGGCCGCATGTTACAAAATGTATTTTGTTTACCCACGGTGTAAACTTTTCTACGCCCCTGAACCAATATCTCAAATTATCCCAATCTCTGTACATATGTGATGCATTTTCAGCTTTAGTGCTGACGTAGCTGTTTTTACTTTTTTGCCACTCCTCATCTTCTCCATTGACCCATGTAATTACGAAATCAATCTTATTATTCACTCTGTTCCTTGGAACTCCCGACCATCCCAGTAGATTTAAGCGCCTCGACACGAAGACTTTCTCCTCCTTTCAAATAAACATAACTTGAAACGTTAATCATTACATTGTGGCCACAAGCGCAACCCTTTTCCTGCGGGTATAACAGCGATCATAATGTATCCTTCCGGTTTGGAATTATATTTTTTATTACAGGTAAGATTCGATATATTTGCGAACTGCTCCGGCCGGCTGATAGATGCCGAAATGTCCTTCGCAGAGGATATCCGCGTTAAGTGTCAGCAGCCGCTTAAGTGAATTGCGCCATTCATTTTTGTCAGAACCCCATTCCTTATAAAAAGGGCCGTGGATATCCTGACCAAACAAAACCTTTAAGCCATTACACTCGCAATATATTGACAGGCTGCCGGGAGTATGCCCCGGAGTATGCAGGAAAATTACTTCGGTACTGCCCAGTGCAAGTGTTTCACTGTCCTGTCTGATGATACGGTCAACTGTGACCGGCTGGTAAGTGGCACCGTACCATGAAGCTGCCGTAAGCCGCGGATTCCCGTTTTCTATCGCATCCAGTTCCAGTTCATGGGCCACCACCTCAGCCCCCGTCTGCGCCTTAAGTTCCTGCAAACCGCCGATATGATCTATATGCCCGTGGGTGACCAGGATATAGCGGATACTATCCGGAGAAAAGCCGCAGCTTTTGACATTCTCCAGTATGCACCCGCTCCCCTTCCCGGCTCCGGTATCGATCAGGGCCAGCCCACCATCCGACTCCAGCAGGTAAACACAGCAATCATCCTGATGGGAAATATCACTTCCCCCCACCTGATATACCTGCGGACATATTTTAAATGCTTTCATTTTTCGCTCGCCTCCTCTGGCTATGCGTTCCGGCTACTTCTGCCTTTTGATTTTATGTAATCTGAAAATGTATTTGCGCCAAGTTTACGTCGTTTGGCCAACGCCGACAAACAATCAGTATCAAATCGATAATAATATTTTGCCCATCTTGATCCCCCATTGACGGTTTTGCTTCTTCCCGCCTACTTCCTGATAAACCTTAATAATCCGCCATGTTTTTTGAAGTCTATCTCGAAGAACGAGCAGGCCACCTCCAGATCCATGGCAATATTACCGCCTGATTTACGAGCTTGCAGGTCCTCCGGCAGTTCCTTGATGATGCGCTCCGCCTCCCAGGACTCCCCTGCATTGTAGTGAAGCTGCGAATGCTTTTTGTCCACTTCAAAGGCCTTCCGGTTGATCTGCCATGCATCCTTGATCTTTTTGATAGCCTGGGAACCAGTCACTTTTTCGCTGAAATAATCATCCAAGGTCAATTTGCGTATATAATCAGGTGTTTTTCTATCAGCATACTGCGCAACAATATCATAAATAATTACAGATGATACCTGTAAGATGTCCGGTGTTCCATCGTTTTCATCTTCCTGCAGTGACTGCAGCAAGTCCGGCATTATATAAAGCATCCGTCTTAAGTATTCACGATAAAAGGCCGTGCCGATATTCTTCTGTACGCGTCTCACTACGCTGGTTTTCATAATTTCCGTATTCTTCAAACCGGCTTGCACATGACACAGAACTGTCCTTCTGATGATCTCCTGAGCAACAGCCTTGACATCCTCATTGGCACTGATCACTACCGCCGGATAGTGGATTAGGCTCTCCGCCACACCGAACTGATCATTCTTGATCATTTCTACTGCATGCTGACTAAACCGTGTCTGGGTCAGATCATCTACTATAACAGGGGCTCCCCGGACGGTTCTTTTTAACCCGTCAATGTTTGACTTGGTAAAATCCGGTGCGGCTATTTTAGTCTTTTGCCCGATCATCATTTTGAGCAGGGTCTCCAAAAAACTGGTCTTGCCGGCTTTGCTTTTTCCGTAAACCAAACCAAACACCGGATAAGGCATCAGGTTTTGATTATATTTAGCCGCCATATCCCGCATGACAGCCATGAAAGGAGTAGTAAAGAACCAGTTGGCAAATGCGTAATATTTGGCCTGCATTCCAGCCACATCACCATGGAATTTCTCGTATCCTTCCATATATTCTAAAAAGAGCTCCACATCATTTTTTACTGCTGCCGGTTCCGGTTCCAGATCCAGAACAGTGTCATTTAACAGCACCTGATGATCGGGAATATCGATCACCAACTCCGGATATTCACTGCGCAGCTCTTTCTCCTGGACAAGCCCATCCATGATCCTTCTTTTGGTCTGGATCACCATCTCCGGCAAAAGCAATATTTTTCCCTTTTTATCTGCTTTCGGCATATAAGACGCTATTTTATGAGCCAGATTCTTCACACTAAGAACGAATTTGACCTCTTCATTCACTTCCGTATTCGGTTCAATGATCATTGATTTTTTTACCTTCACCGTACCCATCACTGGGATTTCAGCCAAATTTTCACCTGCATCCGCAATTTTCAGGGCCTGAATGGTAACACTGTCCGAACTCATTTCTTTCAGCTCGTCAAAACTATCCTTATACCAATCAAAAGCTCGGTCGCCTTCAATATAGCTTATATTTTCCCGCTGTTTTCCGGTAAATGCAGCATATGACATATTAGCCGAACCCATGATGACTCGTTTTCTGCCATCGTTAGCTTCCAAGAGATAGATTTTTTCATGAGAAAGCTTTTGTTTGGCAACGAACAATTTTAATTTGTTATGATCTATCCTGTCTACCAGGTCTATTTTGGTTTTACTGAAAACAGCACGCACCCGTTCCAGGGTTTTAGACTGAAATGCTATAATTTCGCTCAAATTATAAGACATAACCTCTTCACTGCCGAATATTATTTCCGCATATTCATACATCTGCAGCAACTCAGAAATAAACTTAATTCCGGAAGAATAGGTGATCGCATAAAGTCTGTCATAACCGGCAAACAGTTCTTGCCAGCTTACACTTTCCGCACCTGCAAACTCCATCTGCACCACTTCAAGCTGACCAGACTGAATGGACGGATCACTGAATAAATTGTTATCCGTATCCGCATTATCGCCAAATAGATTGTTCGTTTTACTGTTATCAATTTTCATATCATGAATTCCCCGTTGTTAAGAAAGAAATATAATGTATTAATTGAATGTTTCAGAGCTTGCACACCAACCAATCAGCAGATCAATCACTCATCTGCAATACTATTTTCAAACAACAGATTCATCCAATCCTGCCGGCTATGAAGAACACGAGCAATGATAATTTCGCCATTACCTGTTCGATAAAAGATGAGATATGGCTGGACCACAATACGGCGATATCCTGGCTCGACTAAAGACAGGTCATTGGTTGGAAGTACGGTTCCCATTCGCGGATTGTCGGCCAACTTCAGAATTGAATTCTCAATTTTCTCCAGCAAGTTAGCTGCTGCCGTTCGTTTGTCTTGCGAAATATAATCAAAAATACTGTCCAAGTCATCTACCGCATCTTGTGTATAGAGAATTCTAAGCTTCGTCATGAACCCGCTCCCTTAAACGAGCAAAAACCTCCTCATGGTCAACCAGGTTGCCGGTTACAATCTGTTTGTCCGCTGAGGCTAGCTTCGCTTGCAGACGAATCCACGCATCGCGGCGGCAAAAAGCTTCATGGCTCATAACAACTAAATCATTTTCACCGTTATTGGTAATAACAATTGGGTCATCTGTCTCGTGGCAGAGTTTGGAGAAGTTCTTATAATCTGAACGGATAATAGATGATGGCTTAACAATCATCACACCTTGGTTCCGAAATTTGTTAATCATCATGGCAGCCTCCTGTCATTTATATATCAATAATATACTATGCATTTCATCAAAAAACTACAGTAATATTAAACTAAATATTCTCTAAAAACTGCAAAAGAGTACAACAACCTGGACAATTTGCAGACCGTGGCGAAATTTCCGCGGCTAAGTCCATTGATGTTCTAAAGAAATTCGGGTATAATATCTTTAGAATCATCGGAGGAGGTATTCGTAATGCCCAACATTAAATCAAGCACCGATTTAAGAAACAATTATAACGATATATCCACTTTCTGCCATGAAAGCCGTGAGCCTGTCTTTATTACCAAGAACGGACAAGGGGACCTGGCCGTCATGAGCATCGAAACCTATGAAACAATGTGCGGAAAACTGGAGCTTTACCGCTTGCTCGATGAAGGCAGGGCAGCGGTGAATGCCGGTAAAAAACGTTCGCTTAATGAGGTCATAAAGGATATCAAGAACGGAATCAACGATGGCGAAATATAGAGTGGACGTATCCGAACCAGCCGAAAACGATCTTAAAGACATAGTCCGATATATCACGTCGCAATTGTCCGCCCCCATATCGGCGCTAAGCATGATAGAGCTTTTCGAAGACGCTATGGCGGGTCTTGCCGATATGCCTCAGCGCTATCCTTTTGTCGCCGACGAGCGGCTTGCACAAATGGGATACAGAAAATTGTCCTTAAAAAACTATGTTGTGTTCTATTCCATTGATGAGGGGAACAAGGTGGTTGACATCGAAAGAATTTTGTACGGCAGACGCGACTGGCTTCGCATCCTTTAACAAGTTAATCCACAGGCCATTTTTGAATATTGGGTAGACCAGTAAATAGTGGAACTGCTATCAGAAGTTTACTTTGTCGGGGTCGGGGCCCAGGCGCTTATTTTTATTCAAGCCGTCGATTCTCTGCATGTCTTCCGGGCTGAGCTGGAAATCAAAGATCTGCGAGTTTTCTATGATGCGCTCCTTATGGACTGATTTGGGGATGATCACGATCTGGTTTTGTATATCCCAGCGCAAAACGATCTGCGCCGGTGTTTTTCCGTATTTGGCGGCCAGCTCCAGCAGCACCTTATTGTCCAGCTTCCCTCTGATCAGAGGGCTCCAGGCTTGCAGCCGGATGCCATGCAAACAGCAAAAGGCCAGCAGATCTTTTTGTGACAGCAGGGGGTGGCATTCCACCTGATTTACCGCCGGTACCACCCCGGTGTCATCGATGATTTGCCGGAGGTGGGGTATTTGATGATTGCTGACCCCGATGGCCTTTACCACCCCCTCCTGGTAAAGATGGATGAGTGCCTTCCAGGTCTCGCGATACTTGTCAAGTACTGCCCAGTGGACCAAATATAGATCGATATATTCCAGGCCAAGTTTTTTGCGGCTTTGCTCAAAAGCTCTCAAAGTCTCCTCATAACCCTGGTCTTTGTTCCATACTTTGGTGGTGATAAACAGTTCTTCCCGGGGGGTCCCACTTTCCCGCACTGCCTGTCCTACACCCTTTTCATTTCGATAATAAGCGGCGGTGTCAATGCTCCGGTAACCGGCAGCGATAGCATCTTTTACGGCATTGATGACTTCTGTCCCTTCCCGGACTTTATATACCCCCAGACCCAGCCAGGGAATTTTCACTCCATTATTCAGTATCGGACCTTCCGTTAAAGCCTTCGCCATCATTTCGCCCATATCGGTCACCTCACTCCTCACGCCTCACTGTATAATAGCATGGCTGTGAATAAAAAATTCTTCCTGACTGGGCTGGTATTTTTTCTCCAGGCTTTCCAAACCCTCGTCAAAGCGCTCCGCTTCTTGTTCATCTATCTCAAATGCAGGACTTTGATAGTAAACCCATTTTCTTCCGTCCAGAACATCCGGTTTGAGTTCTTTTACCATCATGGCCGCCGGATAGGTCCCGTTTTCAAGACAGACATTGTACTTTTTGCAGCTCTTAAAACCGCGGCTTACATAATTATTCGGATTGCCAAATATCACGATCACATCATAACCAAGTGCCGCCGCCTGTTCAAAGGAATACTCCATTAGTCTTTTTCCATAGCCCTTTCTCTGGTATTCCGGCAAAATGCAGACCGGACCGAAAGTAAGGATGCCTTTTTCTTCCCCGGCTTCATCAATCAGTCTTGTTTTCGTATACATGATATTCCCGATGATCTGCTCATCAGCTTCGATCACCAGGTCCAATTCCGGCACAAAGTCCTGGTGGGATCGCATAACATGAACCAAATAGTGTTCAACGCACCCCGGAACATATAAATTCCAAAAAGCTTTCCTGGTGATTGCTTCTACTCTCTCATAATCTGTTGCTTCTTCATTCCTGATCTTAAACATTTTGTTCATTTATAAACCTCCTGAAAGTTGTCATGGGGACATGGTTGTTGACAACATTCTATGTCTAAGTCGCAAGCTATTCTGAATCGACATCATTCTGTAATGTGGCAAACAAAATACTTATGTAATTACGTCTTCCGTACAACACGCGGTCTATATGTACATCTAATCCCATCACACGGTAAAAGACGATATATTTTCCACAAACAAGAAACCGATAATCACCTTCAAATTCGGTAATCGAGGACAAAGGAGGTCCCAGCTCAGAAAAATCCTGCAACTTCTCTATGGCGTCCAAGATATCTGCCACAATTTTTTTAGCGGCTGCAGGATTTTGTAGTTCGTTATTGATATAGGTCCATATCTCGTCAAGGTCATTTACTGCTTCGGGTGAAAAAAGCAGTTTATTCATCAGCCTTACCCTTAAAATGGGCTTTGACATCTTCGTGTACGACCCATCCTTTTTCTTCACCCGATTTTCGTCCCTTATTAAGCTCGCTCAACAGCTTGATTGTCGCCTCTGTTTTTTCATAATCAGCAATGTCGATTAGGGCATATCTGCCACGACCATTCTTTGTTAAAAAGACTGGCTCACCAACGGAAACATCGCGCAAGACCTCGTTGTAATTCCTTAAATCTGAAACGGGCTT
>DAOPZM010000023.1:0-36233 GCA_035353375.1 Syntrophomonadaceae bacterium | reverse complement strand
TATTTATAGTCAGACTGCCGTCGGTCTGGACTTTTTCAAGTCTGTCTTTATAGTACTTGTTTAATGAGTAATTGCCGCTGTCGATGTCTGTGGCGCTTACACGTCCTGCGGTATCGTACTGGTAATTTATTTGGTGGCTGTTATGTGTGATGCTCTGTACCAGTCCGAAGGTATTATAGCCATAAGTAATAGCTGGGGTTGACTGGAGCAAACACAGAGGCGGCTTTAAAAGGCCAGTAGTCTCGAACCGCCCCCACGTTTGTCTGGTGCTATAAAACGGCTTTGTGCTGTGAAGGATAAGAACTCCTAATTATTAGCCGTTTTTATATGTGTTGTACAGGTGGCTGTATCCCCTATGCTTCATCCCATCCAAGATCAGATGCTAACACAATCTTGGCACCTTTAAGCTTATTTTCTTCAATTACTTTCTTTGCTTTTTCTGTTATCAAAACAAATTTATAATACTCAGTAATTATGAAGAAATCACTTCCATCCCAACGGGTTTCGTCAACAATAATCCCTACACCTTTCTTTATCGGTGAATAGACCGTGCTTCCGCAGTATCCACAATGCTCTTTAACATATATGCCAGAATCGGGATGTGCTTTTCCAGCCCTGGCGGTTACAACAAGCTCCCAGAGATTGAAGCTAAGCTTTTTATTGCATACTTTAACAGGATGCAGCTTATAACCCGTCCGATTGTGTGCTTTGAAGATCTCAGCAACTCGGTCGGTTATCAGCCAATCGCTAAACACTGTTGAAACAAAATCTCCCATTTTATTGCTCTTTATGTCAATCTAAAGATTAACATTTATATCCCGTTCTCCTCGTTGATGCCCAGGGAATTCGGGCACTTGACACCAATAAATGGGTCGAAAGCATCGCTGTCATTATTCCAGACATCTGGATATCTATTATTTCTTCTTAATACATAGCTAGAGCAATTTGTTGAGGAAGAAAGTTCACATCAATCTAAACTGTGTGACCTATGAAAAATAAAAACTGATACTTAAAGTTATCTTAACCTTAAGAAATAGCTCCCTTCATAATTGTTTATAACATTCTCATTAGAATCAAATGTAAATGTTATATTGTCATTGAAATTCTTCATGTATTCCATGTCATTAAGTGCTTTCAAAAAAATTTGTTTAGCTTTTTCTGAAATCCCATTATTTTGGTTTCGTTTTATATCAGCATCGCTTTTGTAAAAAATATATACCTCGAGTGAAAAGTCAAACATAGGAACAAAATGTACTGCCAAAAGATTTGCGTTATTATTCTCTGACCATTTCATAAGTATTGTCTTTGCTTTTTCTATTAAATCCCACTGCTGTTCTTCTTTTTTCATGAATTATAATCCTCTCTAATGTTATGAATGTATATTTCTATTTGACTGCCCTCCATACAGAACCTTCTTGCGTGAAACTATATCCCATACTTTTTAGTAAATTGACCTCTTTTGCAAAGTAACCAGTAGCTTGTGCAGGGTCATGCGAAAGAATAAATGTTTTGTTTGCGCTGGCTTGTTGTCTAATAAAGGATTCATTAATTTCCCATATATTATTCTCTCCGACTTCTTTTACAACATTATCCCAGTTATCTAATTGGAAATATGTTGCTCCTCGTTGTTTTGCCACTTCAGTATATGATGCGCCGCCTGGAATATATTTTCCAAGTACAACTTCCGTTGAGTTTGCATTTTTTGTTGCTTGTTTCGCAAAATTAGCATAAGTCTTACCCGCGCCCTTAACAGCTTTCAAAACAGGCTCGGTAAGTTTAACTATTTTACCTGCTCTGCGAAGAACATAACCTCCAACGCCAGTCACAACATCATAACCAGGATTACCACCAGCTTGCCAGTATGCGAAATCTATTTCATCCGGTTTAAAAAATTCCAGCGTCGCTTTTAACTGTTGCTCAGTATTTATTATTGGCTCGGAAAATATATAGATATTCCCGCTTGGATCAACAAATATAATGGGATTATTAACACAATACGTATACAGATTCAAACTAAGCGGATTAACAATACTGCCTTCATTGCTGTCTTTGGATATAAACCGGCCGGTGGTTGGGTCATAATACCTGGCTCTCAGGTAATACAGTCCAGTCTCGCTGTCATAGATCTGGCCGGCATACTTGAATTCGTTTTCTATTGTCTCGGTTTGGCTGGTAATATTGCCCCATTCATCATATTCGTAACTGTTTACTATATTTCCTGCACTGTCTGTTATCTGTACTACGTCTCCATGCCCGTTATACAAATAGTAGTACTGTGTTCCGTCAGCCAGTTTTTTAATCAGGAGACGGTTTCCGCCCCAGATATATGTGGCGGTTATGTTGTTGCTGGCGTCTGCTTCTGCTTTCAGGTTGCCGCTCACATCATATATATAGTTTTTGCTGCCTTTCTTGACTCTTAAGCCTGTTGGTCCGTATTCAAAGGAAGTTGTGCCGGTGCTGTCTGCAACACTCACCAGCTGATTCCACAGGTTGTAGCTTAAGGTTTCATTCCCGTTTGTCTCTGCTGTGACCCCGGTTTGATTTTCCCGGTTTCCTCTTGCATCGTAGGTGTATTCTTGTGTAGTTGCTCCTCCCTTTATAACTTCTATCAGACGGTTCAATACGTCTTATTCATAACTGGTGGTGCCGTTTAAGTCGGTAACGCTGGTTATATTTCCATTGTTATCATAGCTATAGGTATATTGGCTGAATGGGGTTCCGTCTTTGCTGTTGGTCACGCTTATCAATCGGTTTAATCCGTTGTAAGTATAGGTGGTCTTTATTATATTGCTGCCGTTGTTTGGATATGTTACTGATTCCAACGTGCCGTCCGGATTGTAGTTGAATACGGCGTTAGCGGCTGCTGAATTATTTGGGGTCAGACTGCCGTCGGTCTGGACTTTTTCAAGTCTGTCTTTATAGTACTTGTTTAATGAGTAATTGCCGCTGTCGATGCCTGTGGCGCTTACACGTCCTGCGATATCGTACTGGTAATTTATTTGGTGGCCGTTATGCGTGATGCTCTGAACCAGGCCAAAGGTATTATAGCTGTAACTTATGGCTGGGTCTGAATCTTTCTGAACGCTTTTTATTCCATATGGACTTGCTTCATAAATGTACGCATAGCTTGAGCTGGTCAATGAAGCTGTTCCGGTACTGGTTAGAATACGATCCTGGCTACCCTTATAACAATTTATCTTTTATAGAAATTTTCACCATTAATAGTTTTTATCCTTCTTCAAGTATATATTTTTAGCAATGGCCGTAAAGCTAAACTCTCAATCTTTTTATGTCCATAATAAGACGTCGGAAAAGCAAAACGTTTTCCGGCATCCCAGCAATTGACTTTATAACAATGACAGCAGACTAGTTGGGTAAACCATGAGTATTGAACACTCTCGTTGATTATTGATTTCAATATCAGAATTTAATGGTATGATCCACGATTTTGGCATACAATTCCGGTGTAAGTTCAACATATACACACTTATCCGTATCTAAAAAATACAACGGATCTTTAATAACTGCCGGGTCAAATCCTTCCTTCTGCAACTGAGTTTTCATCTGTTTAAAGCTGTTGGTCGCATCGATAGTATTACGCAGACGAATAAAATAAGGCCGGGCAAAGGAAGGCAGTTTTTCGCATACAAATGCCCCCAGCTTACCCCAGTCGATGATCTCGCCCTCCAGCAGCTTAATGGCGGCCATGCCGCAGCGTCCTTCCATTCCGGGAACCTGGACGCCATAAACATTGACATCCTCCATCTGCCCGAATTGATTAACTACATTCGATACCTGGTTGGTGGAAACATTCTCGCTCTTCCAGCGAAAGGTATCCCCCATACGGTCGACAAAGGAGAAATAATCCTTCTCTCCCAGGCACACCAGATCGCCGCTGTCAAAGTAGCAGTCGCCTTCCCTCAGCACATTGCGCATGATCTTTTCCTCAGTGGCGGTGGGGTTGTTTACATAGCCGGCAAAAACATTCAAGTCGTTGATTTCGCAAATTAAAAGCCCGGTCTCACCAACTTCACACTTTACGGCGAAACCGTTCTCACCTTTAAGCATCTCACCGGTATTAAGATCACATTTGATGATCTCGCCCTGCCTTCTCCCCAGCATATCCAGATTGCCGCACATTCCCGGGATCTGTTCAAGATTGACAAAAGAGCCCACCCCTTCGGTGGCTCCGTAAATTTCGTAAATAGTATCGATAGCAAAGCGTTTACGCAAAGGTTCCATCAAATCGCCGCGCATCCCGTTGCCGGCAATCATTTTCAACGGATTATCAGCATCATCCGGTTTTTCCGGCTGGTTGTAAATATACCGGCAAAGCTCGCCTACGTAAATAAAAATGCTGACATTATATTTGCGTACATCGCTCCAGAAATTGCGGGCCGAGAATTTCCTGCGCAGGGCCATGGCGGTTCCGGACACAATAGTCAGGGAATAACCGATATCAAAGCCGCTGTTATGATAAAGCGGCAAAACCATGTACTGTGTCGATTCCGGACTCAACTGCCCAAAAATAGTAAACAAGTTGCCCAAAACCAACCAGCGCTTTTGCGTCACTGCACAGGCCTTGGGGAAACCGGTGGTGCCGGAAGTATAAATATAGACTATGACATCATCGCTGGTGACCGTACCGGTAGAAGACGGATTTTGGTCTGATGCCCCGTCCAGCAGCGGTTTAAGGTCTATAATCCCTCCCGACAGGGAAATATCCTTACCTTCATTCTCAGCAAAAATTTTCCCTGGCTCCTGCAAGTGCACCTGATTCCTTATTTCAGCGAAGGGTTCCAGCAGTTCATGCCCCACGATCAGCATCCTGGCGCCGCAGATATTAAGTGCATGGGCCAATACCTCTTTGCGGACCCCATTGTTGATCAGTGAAACAATTACGCCAAGTTTGCTTAAGCCCGAAGCCGCAATCAGGAATTCCGGCCGGTTTTCCATTAATAGCGCCACCACATCGCCCTTTTTCAGGCCCAGTGAGCCGAAGTAATTGGCATAGCGGTTAGCAAGTGAATTCAATTCGCCAAAGGTAATAATGCGATCCTCAAAAATTATCGCCGGATTATTTGTATGCGCTTCGGCCTGATACTCGAGTTCTGAGCCCAACGACATTATCTGAGTTTGTGCCAGACTGCTGATCGTTTCGAATGGATTTCTTTTGTTTTCCACTATAATTGTCCCCCCTCATGCATTAATTTCATTTATATAATTAATGTACCAAAAAATAATGCAATATGGGAATTTTAAAAAAACTATTACATCAAAATTAAATTTTTGCTATAATTTATATATGTAAGGAGTAGTTCCGACTGCTTATGGTCAGTTGTCGGAACTGCCTTTTTTATTATTAAATTCTGTGCAAGTATAACTGATTAAATATAACTTAAATTATTTTTTATGATGTCTGATAAAAATATTTTTTTATATAAAACAGAAACTGACTTTAGAAGATTGTTTTGAATTCTAAGCACCATCGGTGCGGTACGGCTAAGAGAGGAACGTGAAATATTGTGGATTTAAAAAATGAACCGGTTACGCATCCTGTATTTGGAACAGGAATTGTCATCTTTCAGGATAAGAAACGGATAACCATTGAGTTCCCCGGGGAAACCGGGATAAAACATTTTCTTTACCCGGATGCATTTGAAAAATATTTGACCATGTCCAATTCCTCAGCTGCAAAAAAGGTATTGGCGGATTTAGCGGCTAAAAAATCCAAAATGGAAGCGCAACTGCAAGCGGAAGAAGAAACAGCGCAAAAATTGAATGCCATTTTAGAGACTGCAGCTCAGAAAAGAAAAAGCTTGCCAAAAGCAAAACCGCCCAAGAGCAAATCGAAAAAATAATTATTAATGGTTTACTTCTCCGGTATGTTATGTATATATTTCCTGATGAGGAATATTTTCAATTAATTAATTAATAGATAATCAGCGGGGGGATGTTGATGACCACTCAAAGGAATGCCATGTTTGATGTCTTAAAAGGGCTGGGCATTATATCTGTTATTTTAAGCCATACTTACCGGGGAGGTACTGACCCGTTTGCAGTATTTGTCAGAGAGCTTGCCATGTGGTGTGTGCCGATGTTTTTTATGGTGCAGGGTTATTTTATGAGAAAACCTCAAAATTATTGGCAAGTCAGCTGGAATAAAATCAAACAAACCTATGTCCCTTATCTTTACTGGGCAGTTGCTTATGGCATTTTCTACTGGCTTACCATCGGTAAATCCTTTACTCTGTTGGACATCCTCTATGGTAAAACTGCTCTGCATCTTTATTATATGTTTTACTATATAATTTTCGCCTTATTTGTCCCGCTGCTTTATTATCTCCCGCGCAAGGTCAGGATCGGCACTCTTTATCTAATGATTTTCAGCAATTTTGCCGTTACCCTTATCCTGGAGATATCCAAAACTTATCATGTAAACATCCTGCACTGGTCGGGACCCAACCCTGTCAAATGGTGGGGATTCCTGGCTCTGGGAATGCTTATTGCTGAATATCCTCAGATCAAAGTATATATAACCCAGCATGCCAAGCCATTTCTGGCCGGATTTATTGCGCTGTTCGCCATAGGACTGATCGAGCCCTATTTAAACAATACTCTAGGTTACCTGTTCAATAAGGCTGCTCTATTCCCGATGTCTATCGGTCTCACTTTTGCTCTGGCAATATACTACAGCACTGAAAAACCTTTTGGAGAAAAATTCTTATCCTATGTTGGCAGCAGAACTTTAGGTATTTATCTGGGTCACTTTTTTCTGGTGGATCCGCTACGCAACACCCTCTTGCCCGGAGACAGGTTCCTGGCGGCTATAATAGTTTTATTTACCTGTTTAGCGGTCAAGGAAATTAAAGACAGGGTTTTACTGAAGCTAAGGCAGAGAAAAACTCCCAGCCCCGCTTAAAATAATAAGGCCTTCAAGTATTTTCCCTCCTATGCCCGCATATTTTATTTAACTCATGCGCTCTAAAAAAGTGCTGATAAAGTGCTGAGCAAATAGTAACATTCCTCCATCCTTCATTCATATTATAACCATATAGAATCATGCTTAAGATTGCTATTTATTGAATGGAGGTCCTTTAATTTTATGAACATTGATAAATCTTTGTTTCCGGGTTGCTGCCCGGAAGGTTATTACGGCCATTATACAGTGGCTGCCGAGGAGTCACCGGCTTTTCTCGCCAGTCTTTTTTCTATGAGTGAAGAGGATTTATTAAGAGCTAATCCTCATATCACCTCGGCCGAAACTTTGCAGCCCGGTACAAAAATTCATATTCCCGGATTAATTCCTTTTCCGGCCAGCATAATTTTCAGCCTGAACGGCAAGGAACTGCCTTTTGCTCATGGAGGCGGTGCTTTTATTCATCTTAGTCCCGAAGGCGGTCAGTCAGTCAGTATTATAGCTACCTTACCTGCATCTTCATATTTTGGCGCCTTTGATTTATATATAGCTGAAGTATCGGTTACATTGAACAATATATTTGAAGGGCAATTATTTGCAACTCCCGATGATCCCCCCAGTTGGGCGGCCCGTATCGATTTGCCTTTTTTAACTTCCCTGTCACCCGAATCCCGGATTTTAATCCGTCCCTTCAATTCTTTAAGTGGTATTGCCGGTGATGCAATTCTTGCAATTGATTTTTCCAACTTGCCGCCCCTTAACTGTACAGCAGCAAATACCGATGTACTTTCCATCACCAGTGAAGACCTTCCGGATAATGAAGAACCCGAGGCAAATGATTCACAATTATTTGAACATACCTCTGCAAATAGCAATGGCGCATTAAGTGATGAAGCAGAAGTCTTTGATGATATAGAAACTATATCTGAAGAATACGGCAACCAGCAGGCGGAGCCTATGGAATTGCCGGTTGCAGAGGAAGCAGCGGCGGAAAATGATACTTTAACTGCCGCAGAAGAAAACTGTGCCCGACCCGGATCTTCAGACCCTGCTGCTGAAACAGTATCGGCTGCTGAAGATATTTTATCAGCGGGAGGAAACATCAGTACCCCGGAAGCGGCAGAGTTTCTTCCTGAGGAAGAACTATTGATCACTGAAAAAAAGAATGACTTAACTGATACAGATTTACATCCTGCAAAAGAGGTGCCGGCTGAAGTTGAAACAGTGATCACTGCGGAAGACTCAAGTCAATTTTCCTTGACTGAAGCTTCATCGGCTCAGGAAGGAGCAATGACTGATACTGCCGGGGAGTATAAATTCCAGGCCGAACCAATATTAGCCAAGTACTCCAGTCCGGAAACATCTTCATTCCCTGGAACTTCTTATTTCCCTGCTGATAAAAACCGCAAACCGGTTAATTTATTGCTTAATGCCACATCTGATGCTGAATATGCAATTGGCGTCGCCAGTATTCAATTACAGCCCAGCCAAATAATTATTTCTGCCCTCAAACTGCCTGATCCTTCCAGCCTTGGCCCGCAATACACGTATTACAAAGCCTGGCTGATCGATGCCGGCAACAATAAAACTGCCGCTATAGATATGAAAAAAATCCTCAATGGTGTTTGGGCAGGCCAGTCGTCAAATAATGTTTTAAAAGCTTTCGATTTAGTCCTAATTACGGCTGAAACTTCTCAAAATGTTACCAAGCCTGCCGGTCCGGAAGTATTGATCGGTATTTTGTCAGCTGATATTTAATGGTCAGCATTATTCAAACTGCTGTTTAAACAACTTTAGTATATAAATAAGGAAGGTGAACAGATAATGAGTTCATTATTATCAACGGGTCCAATCGAAAATGCTGCTGCCAATGCTTCAACCAGTACCTGGGTCAAGGTTTTGAATAACAATCCGGCTGGTGAAATAAATGCGGAAGTAACAGTCTATAGTTTAA
Organism: Syntrophomonadaceae bacterium; assembly: GCA_035353375.1. GTDB lineage: Bacteria > Bacillota > Syntrophomonadia > Syntrophomonadales > Syntrophomonadaceae > UBA1368. The sequence continues at coordinate 27,360 of DAOPZM010000023.1, read as the reverse complement.
ATGGGGAGAAAGCCCAAATTGCCAGCAGTTCTTTTGTAGTTGCGGCACTGTCCTCAGAATATGATGTTTTCGAAATAACTGATGTATTGCAGTATGAAGTTGAAATAATCTTAAGTGATGCCAGTAATGTATTAGTATCAGTCTGGGGCAAGGATGCTGATGCCAATCTGGTAGCTGCTCATCGTTTTACTAATAACGAACTGCATTTACTTGGTCAGGCTGCTGAGCAGCATACTCCACTGCCAAAAGCAGACGCGGGCAGCACTGCCAATAAAAAGAATAAACCAACCCGGCGCCGCAGCAGATAATATTATGATTTTAATACCCGGGCGTAATAAGGTGCGGGGGCCCACACCTCAATGAAGGGGAATGTCCCCATATATAAAGGCGGATTGAGCAGTACTTGTGAAGCAACCAAGAGATTTGCTTTTTTTGACGGTCTGCAGCCAGCTATGCTGGCTTTTTTTTTATTTTTAAAAATTTTCAATGAATACTAATGATGATTTTGCACAATCTACTAATGTGTTTTAACAATCATGAAAGGAGAGTTTTAATGAATCTTAATCAACAGGAATTACAGACTTTAAGGCACTTGATCGGTTCCCATGAAACAGCTGAAAAAAAGCTTAATTTCTATGCCGAGCAGTGTCAGGATAGTCAGGCCCGGCAGATGTTTATGCAATCAGCCCAATCCGCGTCTCACACCCGGCAAAAATTAATGTCATTTTTAGGATAAGGAGGAAGATAATACTTGAATCAGCATATGAACGACAAAGAAATGGTAAATGATATACTGAGCAGCTGCAAAAGCAGTCTTACCAATTATGCAACTGCCATAGGCGAGACATCTAATCAGGAATTACGTCAAACCCTGCAGCAAATCAGAAATTCTGATGAACAGTTTCAATATCAGCTGTATCAGCTGGCTACCCAGAAGGGCTTTTATAAACCTGCCGCTACTGCCAGCTCTCAGCAAATACAAGAGGTTAAATCACAGTTAGGTTAAGTTAAGTTAGTTGAGTTGAATTAAATTTGATCATAAAAATGGAAGCATATGCTTCCATTTTACTTTCATTTTACTTCCATTTTACTTCCATTTTACTTTCATTTTCATTTATTGGTTATGCTTTCAGCTAAGGCCATCTCATCATTAAACATTTTCTTATAGGTCAAACCTACAATTAACAGGCAAGCTATAGCAACTGCTGCAGCTATCATGATCATTACCACAAATTGATACCTGACTGCTTCGCGCGGATCCATTCCCGCAAGTATTTGTCCGGTCATCATTCCCGGCAGACTTACCAAACCGACTACCATTAAAGAATTGATGGTAGGGGTCATACCTGCTTGAACTGCTCTGCGGATATACGCCCGGGAAGCTTCCCAGGGAGTAGCCCCGAAGCATAACATCTGTTCAACTTCATCAACATGAGCATAAACTTCACTATACATCCTGTCCAGGGCCAGCGCCACGGCGTTCATCGAATTCCCCAGGATCATTCCGAAAATTGGGATCATGATCCGTGCTTCATACCAGGGTTCAGGAGAAATAATAATTGCCACTACGATAATTCCTACCAAAAAAGTACTGGCCGTCAAAGTTATAAAGGATAAAAAAGTCGGATTAAATGGAGTCCTGGTTATGCGCCGGGTTGCTTCCCGGCTGGCAATAAAACTCATGAGTAAAATAATTGCAATTATTACAGCCGGATTATTGAGCTGAAATATGAAGGTTAGCAGATACCCAATCAGCATCAGCTGTACAAACGCCCGAACTGTTCCCCACGCCAATGATTTTAACAGTCCTAATTTCAGAAACATTGAAACCAGGCCCGTTATTAAAACCAGAATCAAACTTAATATCATCTGTCCATTGGAAATTGGAATATAACCGTTTTCCAGCATAATCAAACTGCCTTTCTGACTGGTAAATGTAAAATCGTCTGCCCATCAAGGTATCTTAAATCTTCTTCCTGGTGTGATACTATTATTGCCGCTCGATTTTTTTCTTTGACCCATTCATTGATGGTCTTAAGCGTAATGATTCTGGTCTCATTATCCAAAAAAGCGGTTGGTTCATCTAAAAGCAGGATTTCCGGCTCAATGATCAAGGCTCTGATCAGCGCCACCCGGGCCGCTTCTCCCCCGGATATGGTTTTGGCTTCCTGGGTCAACATCAGGCGGGATAATCCAACTTTATCCATATAATATAGCACTTGCTCAATATAGGGTTCTTCGTCACCCTTCTGCTTTTTAAGGCTGAAGGGCAGGGCAAAATTATCTTTGATCAGACCTGGGAAAACAACCGGTTTCTGGGTCACCAATTGTATTCCCCGGCGCCATTCATTGGGAGAATAAGTTTGCCAACTCCGGTCATGCCAGAATACTTCGCCGCTGGTCGGTTTTAACAAGCGCGTTAAAATTTTGAGCAGTGTACTTTTACCGGAACCTGAAGGACCGGTCACAGCCATAATCTGCCCGGGTTCAACCTGTCCGGACTCCTTTAGATACTTACCATCAGTTTCAAAGCAGCGATATATTTTTTCAAAGCGGAAAAATTGCCCGCTGTTTGTTTGCACCGGCCTGTTCCTCAACTTTCATCTTATGATATTTCTTATTATAATGCTTATAAAATATAAAAAGGAGGGTAAAGCTCCTCCTTTAAATAAACATCCCAACGGTTTGAGTGAATACTAACTTTTTTTATTACTTTTTTTAAACCCCGATTGCTTTTTCCGTTCCTGCTTATAATTGATGAAAGCCTCGTATACTTCATCAGCAGTATTCATTGGAACTTCAACAAAAGATGTTCGGCTGTGGGTTTCAATATCCCCTATCTGTTTCCTGGACAAAGTAGTTCTTTCCACCAGGAAATCAACTAAACGCCGCGGATAAAAACCTTGCGCTTTGCCAACCGGTACTTCTATATGTGCCGTATTGCCGCCGCCGGTATCGATATCCGCCATTTCCAATTCCGGGCTGTCGGCTATAATTATTTTTAAAGCTGCTGCCATCATTTTTTGCGGCTCATATTCAGCCAGGATCCTGCCGGCCAAATTTTCCAATGCCGCGGCCGGCTCTGCCGCAGTTCGAACCAGTCTCTCAATCAAAGCTTTTTCCTGCTGTTCGATCGTTTCAGCCAAAGAAGGAAGCATTGCCTGTTCAATATTTTTACCAATATGGCGCTCGATCGCCCTGAGCAGCCTTATCTGGGCAGGTTCGACCAGCGTGATCGCTATGCCGCCTCTGCCAGCCCTGCCGGTCCTGCCGATGCGATGAATATATGAATCAGGTTCTTCCGGAATATCAAAATTAAAAACATGGGTAACTAAATCCACATCAAGTCCGCGGGCAGCAATGTCTGTAGCGATCAGAACCTTAATATCACCATAACGAAAACCGTTCATTATATTATCCCGTTCTCGCTGGGATAAATCTCCGTGTAATCCGTCGCTCTTATAACCGCGGCTGTTCAAAAGCCTTACCAGTTCATCGACCCGCTTTTTTGTGCGGCAAAAAACCAGGCTTACCGGCGGCTGCTCATAATCAAAAATACGGCACAGGGTTTCAACCTTATTCTGGCTGCTGGCCCGGTAAAAGCGCTGTTCCACTGCAGATATGGTTTTTTCCTCCGGTTCAATAAGGACTATTTCCGGATCCTGCATAAATTTTTTGCCTAACGCCCTTATTTCATTGACCAAGGTGGCAGAAAAAAGAAAAGTCTGCCTTTGAGCCGGGCATTCCTGCAATATCTTCTCGATATCAGGCAAAAAACCCATATCCAGCATTTCGTCGGCTTCATCTAAAACTGCAAATTTCAAGCTCTTAAGGCTGATGGTCTGACGGGATAAATGATCCAGTAAGCGCCCTGGTGTTCCGACTATTACTTCGGGGTTTTTGCGCAATAATCTAAGCTGGACATCTATAGACTGTCCACCGTAAACAGGTATTACTGCAATTTCCATGCCCCTGCCCAGGAAAGCAATTTCTTTGGCTACCTGCACCGCCAACTCTCTGGTAGGGCACAAAATCAAAGCCTGTGTTTTCTCTCCTTTTACAACGCTGTTCAATATAGGTATGCCAAAAGCCGCTGTCTTCCCGGTGCCAGTCTGTGCCTGTCCCATAATATCACGGCCTCGCAGGGCGATGGGAATAGTCTGTCTCTGAATGGGGGTGGGAATCTCATATCCCTTTTTGTCAATCATTTTTAACAGGTCCTCTTTAAGGCCCATCTGTTCAAAAGTAGTGTTTTCCAAACTGTTTTGTCTCCTTATTATTTCTTAACGACTTATCTAATATAGCATAAAAGTTGAAATCTTAATAATTTAAAATATTTATCCAGTCTCAGGCAGCCAATTGTCATAGAAAAATAAATTCATAGTAAATATAGGTTAAGTAAATTATTCGCTAAAAAGGGGGAACTTATGAAAGAACGCAACTTGTTTTTCTTGCTGCTGCCGGTCTTTATTATTGCATTTATGGTTTTTCCTGCCACTGTACAAGCCCAGCAAGATGTCTATACATCTCCGCCTCTGTTCAGCCAGCCTGGAAATAAGGTAAATTTGATCCTGGATGATAAGATCGTATCTACTGCAGTCAGCCCCTTTATAAATCAATCAGGCTATACAATGATTGCTGCCGGTGAACTGGCAGGATTATTGGCTTTGCAGCTGGACTGGGCAGATAACAATCAGGTGCAATTAAGTAATGATCAGGTATCAATCTCTTTCCGTAATGGTCAATATGGTTATTTAAAAAACGAGCAGGTAATTCCTTTGGCTGCCGCTCCTTTTATTAATGAATCAGATCTGTTTATCCCCCTGCGCCCGGCAGCCGAAGAATTTGGCCTCACAATCCGTTATGATGCCGAAACCAAAACCGTACTGCTATACAGTGTTTCATCGTCAGCAGAAAATTTCAAGACTGTTGACATTGTATTTCCCCAGGGCCTTGGCCTCTGGGGTTCCATAACACCTGATTCAGAACTGGCAGCCCGGTGGGGCGACTATACTATAGCCGGCGGTTATTTCACCCATCTTAATAACAGTCCGCCAAATCGCACCAATAATATTGTTTTAGCCTGCAGCCAGATTAATGGTACGTTAGTTAAACCGGGTGATATATTTTCTTTTAATGCAGTCGTCGGACCCAGAAACTTAAACAATGGCTATCTTCCTGCCAGTATTTTTGTCGGCAGTAAAGTTGTTACCGGAACCGGAGGCGGTATATGCCAGGTTTCCAGCACAATCTATAACAGTGCTTTAACAGCTGGCCTTGAAATAGTGGAAAGGCATCCCCATACCATGCCGGTAAATTATGTAGCCTCCGGATATGATGCAACCGTCCTGTGGGAAGGAGCAGACTTCAAGTTTAAAAATAATAAGGAAAATGACCTTAAAGTGCTCACTGCTGTTTTTGGCGATTATGTTGTAGCATTACTGGTTGATGTTAAATAAATTATATTAATAAAACATTATGTAAAGGATTTGGGGTTAATGTTTACACCAAAAACTCTGGTTAAAGATGTTCTCATTCAGGCACCTGGTGCCCGCAAACTTCTCATGGAGCTGGGGACAAAATGTTCAAGCTGATCTGCCGCATGGATGACACTCGAGCAGGCTGCCCGAGAAAATAATGTGGATCTGGACAAATTAATTGCCGATTTGGAAAACTTGCGCTCTAAATAATTTCCTCCGAAAGGTTCCGATTGTAAGGAGCCTTTTTATTATTTACAGGAATATTTTGTAACCGGCGGGGAATTTTAATAATATTAATTATACCTGGAATACTTAATAGTTATCAGGAGGTTATAATGAAAATTGCTATCCTCTCCCCGGTTGCCTGGCGAACCCCTCCGCGGCATTATGGCCCATGGGAAAGATTCGTCTCCTTGTTAAGTGAAGGGTTAGTAAAAAAAGGACTTGATGTTACCGTTTTTGCCAGCGGCGATTCTATAACTTCGGGAAAATTAGAATGGATATGCAGCTCACCTTATGAAGAAGATCCCGGGACCGATGCCAAAGCCTGCGAAGCATTGCATATCGGCCACTTTTTTGAGCAGGCCAATAACTTTGACTTGCTGCATAATAACTTTGATTTTCTCCCTTTAGCCTTCAGCCGTCTGGTTAGCTCACCGTTGCTGACTACTATTCACGGCTTTTCATCACCAAAGATTTTACCGGTTTACGAACAATACAATGACAGCTGTCATTATGTTTCCATCAGTAACGCTGACCGCAGCCCGCGTCTTAATTACCTTGCCACCATATATCATGGCATTGAAACAGAAGAATTCACTTACCAAGAAAAGTGTGGGAAATATCTTTTATATTTTGGCCGGATACATCCTGATAAAGGAACTGCGGCTGCTATCACTATAGCAAAAAAAGCCGGGCTGCCGCTTAAAATCGCCGGCATCATTCAGGATATAAGTTATTTCAATACTGAGATACTCCCCTTGATCGATAATGAACAAATCGTTTATTTGGGTTCAATCGGTCCGGAAGAGCGAAACAGACTGCTTGGTGATGCCTATGCCCTCTTGCATCCCATATATTTTGCCGAGCCTTTTGGTTTTAGTGTAGTGGAAGCCATGGCGTGCGGAACCCCGGTAATTGCTTTTAACCGTGGTTCCATGCCCGAAGTTATTGCAGATGGCAAAACTGGTTTTTTAGTACAGGATATTGACGAAGCAATCGAGTGCCTGCCCGATATTGCTCGGCTAAGCCGATTTGATTGTCGTAAGTGGGTGGCGAATAATTTCAGTCAGGCTATCATGGTGGATAATTATATAAAAATATATCAGCAAATATTACAAAACACCCCGTAATCTGACAGCGCGCCATTTTCCGGGGTGTTATAAACTTTTTATCCTGACTGCTATATTATGAAGTCAGGAAAAAAACTGAATAGGTACCTGCCCCTACGTGAGAACCTATAACTGCTCCAATTTCCGATATAACAAATTTTTCACAGCCAAAGCGCTGGGCGATCTGTTCCTTTAGCTCCAAAGCTCCCTTAAGATCAGCTGAATAACAGATACCTATGGTCTGGGCGGGCAGATCATAACCTCTTTCCTCCATAAGATCCAATAATCTTCTTTTAGCTTTTTTAATACCATGAGCTTTTTCCAGCGGTACTATTTTCCCATCCACAAAATGCAGCAGCAGTTTAATGTTCAAAAGATTGCCTAACGCAGCTGTTGTACTGCTGACCCGGCCGCCCCGTTTTAACATTTCAAAGCTGCCGACAATAAATACATGCTGCATTTTCTTGATATTATCTTCTATCTCAGCAATTATCTGTACTTTGCTCATACCCTGAGCAGCTGCCCGGGCAGCCCTGATAACTGTCAGACCGTAACCTACTGAAGCACTTTTAGTATCAATAACGGTTATGCGGCTGGCATCTACTTGGTCTCTTGCCAGGCAGGCTGCCTGATAAGTACCGCTGATTCCTGAAGAAAAAGCAACATAAATGATTTCATCTTCAGTTTCATCGATAACTTTCTGGAACTCCTGCTGAAAATCCCCAATCGATACCTGGGATGTAGTTGGCATTACTCCCGGCTCAGCAATTATTTTATAAAATTCACCCGGGCTCAGGTCAAGCCGGTCATGATAAATAACATCTTTGATCGTAACTGTCAGGTAAAAGAGTTTTACTCCCAGGCTGTCAATCAGTTCTTTATCGAGGTCACAGGCATTATCTGCATAAATACGAATTTTGCTCACCATTTACCTCCCCATTTTATACAATACTGACTTTAATAATTTAAAATACTCACTTTAGTGAGTCAATGAGATTTTACTATAAACCAAGCGTTAGTTACAACTAATATAGTTTATTTATACCTCTGGTAGAACTTTACCAGCTTTAAAGCTAATAATTCTCTGTACTTAATAATTGTTATTCATTTGGAGTTCAACTTTCAGCCCTCATTGGGATCAGCTTTTGGCAGCACTAAGTCAATTCTGATTTACCTGTATTATCATCAAAAGAAATTTCTCCTTTCATAAATTTTTATTTTTAATATTCAAATTAAAGGATACTGACAATTTTAGTAGTATATATATACATAATCGAATTTTTACAGTTGCCATTGTTTTTGAAGTTATAATACCTGAATCTGCAGCAATTGTTAAATGCCCAGACAATTTCATTTTTATCCTTATATGGTATTATAGTCATTTTGACGTATGGCAGTCTATCTGTCACAGGGGGGGGTGAAATTGACCAATACCGTTTTGTGTTTTGATTAACGAAACAACAATTTTTCAGAAGGAGTGAAGGATTAATGAGAATTAGTGGAAAAACAGCAATCGTTACCGGTGGCGCTTCCGGTCTCGGTGAAGCAGCAGTTGAACGTTTATATGCTGCAGGAGCTAATGTAATTATAGCTGACCTTAATGAAGAAAAAGGCAATGCCCTGGCAGCCAAATTAGGCGACAAAGCCGTTTTTGTAAAATGTAATGTTTCCTCTCTCGATGATGTTAAAGCTGCAATCAATGCTGCTGTCGACAAATTTGGCGGTCTCCACATACTCGTGAATAACGCCGGAATGGGCAGTGCGGGAAGAACCTTTGGCAAAGATGGCCCATGGAACATTGAATGGTTTAAAATGGTAATGGATGTTAACCTGATCGGTAATTTCAATATGCTCAGCAATGCAGCTTTTGCCATGGATAAAAATGAACCCGAAGACGGTGAAAAAGGTGTTATCATTAATGTATCCTCAGTAGCTGCTTTTGACGGTCAAATCGGACAGGCTGCTTACTCTGCATCCAAAGGCGGAGTTCAGGCTATGACTCTTCCTGTAGCCAGAGACCTTTCCAGACATCTGATTCGTTGCAACTGCATTTGCCCGGGCACCTTCAACACCCCGATGCTGCAACAGCTGCCGCAGGCTGCCCGCGATTCCTTAGCTGCATCAATTCCGATGCCGCAAAGACTTGGTGAACCTGTTGAGTTTGCACAACTGGTACAGGCAATTGTTGAAAATAATTACCTCAATGCTGCAACCATTCGCCTTGATGGCGGAATCCGCATGGCTCCCAAATAAGATTAATTAAAGTTAATTACTTAAAAAAAGCACCACCTTTTTGAGGTGGTGCTTATAGTTTGTCAAATAAGTTGGCAGGCCGAAGAAAAAAAGTGAAGATCGAGGCACGAGCAAGCCCCACGATTGAGGCGTACTGAGGTACGGCGACTGAGCGGGGCTTGTGATGTAACAATGAGATTCGCTTTTTTTGACGGTCTGAAAGCACCACCTTTTTGAGGTGGTGCTTTTTATCGTTTCCTTATTCCGGAATTTTATTGGTTTTAGTCCAGATTTTAAATTCCGCTGCTGATTTGATCAATTCATCCTGGAAATCAGGATGAGCAATTGAGATAAGCAATTCGGCTCTTTCCCAGGTGGGTTTTGACCTGAGACGGATGGCGCCGTATTCAGTTACAATATAATCGACCATCTGCCTTGGAATAGTAGTAATCGATCCGGGCGAAAACGAGGGAACGATTCTTGATTTGATATTCCCCTCGGAATCTTTGAAAGTTGACGTCAGACAGATGAAACTCTTCCCGTCTTGAGACCATTGAGCACCGAGTACAAAATCCCACATTCCGCCATTGCCCGAGATCTGCACCGGTCCCATGCTCTCTGCGTTTACCTGCGAATAAATATCCACCTGTACCGCATTATTGATCGATATAAACTTGCTCAACCGGGCAATTACTCTGGGGTCATTGGTATAGTTTACCGGATATGATGCACAGGCCGGATTGTTGTTCATAAATTCATACATACGGTGACTGCCGATAGCAAAAGTATATCCCACTCTGAGTCGGTCGATTTCCTTTGCTGCACCAGTCATACGTCCGGATTCGATCATGTCCACATAAGCATCAACGAACATTTCCGTGTGCCCACCCAGATCCTTAAGATCAGAAGCTGCTATGGCCTTACCAACCGCACCTGGCATGCCGCCTATACCCAATTGGATGCAGGAACCATCCTGAACGTACTTCATAATATAATTGGCTATAGCCTTGTCAGTGTCGTTCGGCTCAACACCTGGCAAATCAGGCAGTTCCTGATCGTCCGGTGCTTCAACTATATAATCCACCATGGAAATATGAACCGATTCCTCTGCTCCACCCAGACAAACCGGCATATGTTTATTAACTTCCACTATAACTGTGCGGGCCATTTCAATTTTAGCCAGGGTTTCCGAGTTTTGCGGCCCCAGGTTAAAATAACCGTGTTCATCCATGGGACATACCCGGCAAATAACTGCACTGCGGTCATGACATATTCTATCCCGGTAAAGGGCTGGGGCCTGATGATAAAGGATCGGAGAATAATAACATAAGCCAAAGGACTGCAAAATTCTGGCTATTTTGCTGAACTGCCAGTCATGATAGATAAAACTGCCTTTGGCTTTGGCTACTTCAGGTACCGGCGGTACAGTAACTGCAGTATAGACACTTACATCTTTCAGTTCATCTTTGCGCTTGGCCAAAGCAATATCACATTCTACCGGTTTGCCGTTAAAATAAGCATAGTCCACAATATCCCCGGATTTAATTACTTTTACCGCTTCGTCTGCTGAAACCAATTTTCTTTTGTACTCCTCCAAGAACATTTAAAAATCCCCCCTAATAAAATTACTTATTACTACTAGAATTGTCCGGACAATTAGTTGTAATATTTCCGCATAATTTACTACAGCAAATATTCTAACTAGTAATAATATTACTTCTACTTTACCATAACTTGTTTCATTAATAACAGTGTTTACATAATAAAACCGGACTTTATACCATAGAATATTTTTATCGGTCATCATCTTTTGTGTAAACCATTTTATAAACGCATCTTTCCATATTTCTTCTGCAGGCAGGATATATATGTTATTGGAAGAATATCTATTTATCACTCTATGCAGAGGTAGAATATGCAATCAATCACAAAAAATATAAAACTATTAAAAGCACCCCAGTTTAAATATCCTTTTTGTCACTGCCTTTTGATTGAAGACGAACTTACTTGCCTGGTCGATTCAAGCCCTTATGAAACAGGCAAACAATACCTTAATGGCAGACATATTGACATGATTGTAAATACCCACGGACACCAGGATCATTGTTTATTGAATCCTGACTATCCTGAAGCCAATGTATATATGCATAAAAATGACCACGGCATGGCTTCCTGCGGTGAAAATTACCTGCATGAATTAGGTTTTGATTTATTCAAAGATGAACCGGTGCGGGCAGTTTTTCTTTCTGCCATTGGGTATCGAAGCCGGATGCCGGATAAATCAATTGAAGATGGCACAATTATAAATTCCGGCACTGTCCTGCTGGAAACCATATATACTCCAGGTCATTGTGCAGGCCACTGCGCTTTTTTATTTCCTCATTACGGATTTGTCTTTAGCGGTGACATTGACCTGGGTACCTTTCCCTGGTATGCCAACCTTAATTCCAGTGTTGGAGATTTTTTAGCCTCGATAAACAAGCTCAAAAAGATAAAACCTGAAGCCATTATTACCGGCCACGGGCCCGGCCTGGTAACTAAAAACATCAGCGCCCAACTGGATGCTTACCGGGACATAATCCTGTTCAGAGAGCTTGAAATAGTTAAGCTTTTAGCGATGGGAAAGAATACTATACCAGAATTAGCTGCATACCTGCCAATATATAAAAAACTCCCCCAGCCCGAGAGAGTTTTTTACCTCTATGAATGTATGATGATCCTTAAGCATCTGGAGCATTTAATTGCATTAGACAAAGTTATATTTGATAATGAAAAATACTATTTAAATGAAGGGGTAAAAGTTCATAACATAGATATCTGTTAAAATCAGCTTTGCCCCGAAGTCATACCCTGTGTTTTTCCGCCTCACGGATAAATTCCGGGATAAACTTTTCCAGTTCCTCCACTATGCAAATATCCGAGTGCCTGAATATTGCCGCTTCCGGGTCGCGGTTGATGGAGACCACGGTTTTGGAGTCCTTCATGCCGGCGAGATGCTGCGCGGAACCGGATATGCCACAGGCCACGTAAAGCAGCGGTGCAACCTTTTTACCGGTCAGCCCCACCTGGGCGTTATATTCGATCCACCTGTTGTCGCAGGCCACTCTTGAGCCGGCAATGGCGGACCGTTTGAAACATGATGCCATTTCACGGATCATCTCCAGATTCTCAGCTTTGCCAATGCCTTTACCGGCAGCGATGATCACTTCGGCGTGTTCCAGCTCGGTGTTGGACTGGTCGGAACTGCTGAAATGCACATTGGAAATATTAGCCGGATGGATGTCGGTATCTATATATCGGACCATACCAGGCGCTGCCGACTGATCGTACGGAGCAAAAGCACCAGGAAGAACGGTGATTATAAGGGGCCGCTGTCCTGCTCTGTACAGCAGATCCAGTTTGCCGTGGAAACCGCCGCGGCGGTAGCTTATGTCTCCTTCGGAAATTTCGATTCCGCTTACGGAAGTTATGCAGCTTCCGTCAAGCCGGGCTGCCACCCGGGGGGCATAATCGTAACCGGTGGAGGTATGGGCGATGATGATGATGTCGGGCTTGATCTCCCCGGCGGCCAGTATAGCTGTTTTTTCCCAGCCTTCGCCGGTGTATTCGGCCAGGCCGGGGCTGTTTATGACCAGGAGTTCAACTCCGGATATGGCATCGGCATCAGTTATATTTCCCGGCAATACAGCGGTGATTCTGGAATGATAACAGCCAGCGATCCGGGCTGCACAGGCCAGCAGTTCATCGGTGACCGGGAGGATCCGGCCGTCGTTTTGTTCACACATGATCATAATGGAGTGGCTCATACGGTTCTCCTTTATAGCAAGGATTTTTCATGGAGCAGCTGCCATAATGCGGCTGCTTTTTCGGCCGTAGTCCCTTGAAGCCTGATCCCGGCTCGATCGGATCCGGCCTCCTGAATCTTTTCCACCGTTTCGTATTCTGCAGCGGGCAGACTATCAGCGCAGCTGATCTCTATGATCTCGGTGTTCTTGGCCCGCATGACGTTGGACAAGGAGGGGTAACGGGGGCGGTTGAGCCCTGACTGGACGGAAGCCAGGGCGGGCAGCTTAAGCTCCATTAAACACCGGTGACCAGCATCAAGTTCCCGCTCCACCTGCAGGCACTCTTTTTCAAGATCGACTTCCAGCTTCATTACCGAGGCAGCGGAAGGAATCCCCAGCCGGGCGGCGGTCATGGGCCCGGTCTGGCCGGACATCATATCTTCTGACATTACGCCGGTCAGGATCAGATCGTAAGCCCGGGCCTGGCAGAATTCAGCGATGAGGCGTGACTTTAGGGAGGGGCTAAGGTAATCTTCGCAATCATAACGAAGGTGAAATCCCTGGTCAGCTCCCATCTCCATGCACCGTTTGATGGCAGTTTTGACGCGCGCAGGGCCGATCGATACGATGTCTATCACGGCTGAAGAAATCTTTTCCCGTATCTGCAGCGCCTCTTCCACGGCATGTTCATCGTAACGATTGATCCAATAAGACGCGTTCTCCCCGTAATCAGCCCAGGTCTTTTCCGGATTTACTGTGAGCCTGGATTCCTGGTCGGTCACCTGTTTTATGCATACCAGTATTTTCATATCTGTCCTCGGTTGGTTCTGCACTCTTGCCCGGCTTATACCGGACAAGGGCAGCAGTTTTTTCGCAGCAAAATTTGCAAGTTTAATTGGTTCTCCTGCATATGATTTAGTTATAGCAATCATATTCCCGGTCTAAAAAAATGTCAATATAAAAAACGGACGTTCGTCTTTTTTTACTTGACTTATCTACAAAACTTAACTATTCTGAATTCAGAGGAGAAATTATATGAGCGAATTAGTTTTCATCCGTCACGGGCAGGCTTCTTTCGGCCAGGGTGATTACGATATTCTTTCCGACCTGGGCAAAGAACAGTCTCTGCTGGCGGCGCAGTACTTATTACATACCGGCTTATCATTTGACCGGGCTTACTCGGGGACGCTGAACCGTCAGGTGGATACAGCGGCGGTGGTCCTGGCGCATTTGCAGACCAATTCAGCCGAGGCCCCTCCCCTTAGGAAGGTCAACGGGCTCAATGAATACCCCTTTGAGTCGATCATACGCCATTACTTTCCGCTGCTGGCGGAGGAGGACCGTTCCCTTCACCCCCATGTCGAAAAAGCCTACACCGACAAAAGGTCTTTTCAGCTCCTGTTTGACCTGGCTGTCAACCGGTGGCTGGCGGGGGAGGAAGATCCGGAGGGGGTCGAGGGCTGGAACCGGTTTGTAGAGCGGGTCGAGGCTTCCATCCAGCAAATCGCCACAGAGAACGATAAGCACAGCCGGATCCTGATCTTCTCTTCGGGAGGGGTGATATCGGCAGCCCTGCATCTCGCCACCGGCATGACTCCCTATGCATCGATGCGCACAGGTTGGGGATTGGTCAACACTTCAATCACAAAATTCAGGTTCGGGAGCGCCGGCCTGATCTTGCATACTTTTAACAGTTACCCGCACCTTGAAAATCACCAGGCAGGTGAACTTATTACCTACAGATAAGGAGGAGCGTATGGATTTTGCAGTATCGGACAAAATGAAGACCATTATTGGCATGATCAATGAGTTCGTGGACAAAGAGCTGATCCCCCTTGAGCATGAGTTTCTTACCAGGGACTTCACCGAGATGGAACCGGTGATGGAAGAGAAACGCAGAATGGTGAAACAGATGGAACTCTGGGCGCCTAACCAGGCGAAGGAGTACGGCGGCATGGGGCTGGACCTGGTGGAGCATGGCCTGGTATCCGAGGCTCTGGGCAGGACGCCGATCGGGCATTACGCCTTTAACTGCCAGGCACCGGATGCCGGCAACATGGAGATCCTTCACAAATTCGGTACCGAGGAACAAAAAGAGCAATACCTGCGGCCGCTGGTGGAGGGCAAAATCCGCAGCTGCTTTTCCATGACCGAGGTGGAAATGCCCGGCTCCAATCCGGTCATGATGGACACCACGGCGGTCAAGGACGGCGACGATTACATCATCAACGGCCAGAAATGGTACACTTCATCCGCGGACGGTGCTGCGTTCACCATCTGCATGGCCGTGACCAATCCCGAGGCCCCGCCGCATCTGCGCGCCAGCATGATCATCGTTCCCACCGACAATCCGGGCTTTAACCTGGTGAGGAACATCCCGGTCATGGGGCATGCAGGCAGCGGTTATTTCAGCCACGGCGAGGTGTTGTTCCAATCATGCCGGGTCCCGCAGAAAAACCTCCTGGGGCCTGAAGGCATGGGCTTTGTCATCGCTCAGGAAAGGCTGGGTCCCGGGCGCATCCACCACTGCATGCGGTGGATCGGCGTCTGCAACCGGGCCTTTGAACTGATGTGCAACCGGGTCAACCAGCGGATCATGTCGCCGGACGGCCAGACCTTGGCCACCAAGCAGATCATTCAGGCCATGGTGGCGGAATCGGCTGCAGAGCTGCAAGCAGCCCGGCTGATGACCTTAAACGCCGCCTGGCAGATTGACAATCTGGGGCAGAAGGCAGCCAGAGTCGATATCTCCCTGATCAAATTCTATGTAGCCAATGTGATGCAGAACATCGTTGACCGGGCTCTGCAAGTCCACGGCGGCCTGGGGATGACCGATGATACCATACTGGCATTTTTCTTCCGCCATGAGCGGGCGGCCCGTATCTACGACGGCGCCGATGAAGTACACAAGATGAACGTTGCCAAGGCCATACTAAAAAAATATGCCCAGCAAAAGTAAGGAACGGTTTTTATGATTTACAGTGAGTTTAAAAAAATGGTGAATATCTCCAAAGAAGAGATCTCCGGGCAGATCCTGGAGCACAACCGCGACTCCATTAAGGTCAAGAAGGAGCAGAAGGTGATCGAAAATCTGATAAAGATCATCGATGCCACCCTGGATATCTGCAGCAAAAAGAGTTTCCAGGCCATGAGCATCAGGGACCTTTCGGCCGCGTCGGGCTTGAGCCGTGGTGCGCTTTACTCCTATTTCACCAGCAAGGAGGAACTGCTGGTCCTGATCCTGTCCCAGGGCCGGGAGATCGCTAACCGGGTCTTGACTGAACAGATCGCCAGGGGCAGCAGCCCGGCGGAAAAGCTGCGGCTGGCCATCAAGTCACACATCTATCTTTCCGAGGCCATGCAGACCTGGTTCTACTTCACCTACATCGAGGCCAGGAACCTGCCCCGTGATGAGCAGAAGCGGGCTATCGAGAGCGAGCTTTACACCGAAAAAATATTTATCGATATAATCGAAGCAGGCATCACGGAAAAGGTGTTCCGGGATGAAAACGTGATCCTGGCAGCGTCGGTGATCAAAGCCATGCTCCAGGACTGGTACCTGAAACGGTGGAAATACAAGAACAGGAAAGTGTCAGTGGACGATTATGCAGACTTTGTAAGCCATGTGGCAGAATCAATTCTGCTGATCAAATAATTTATGGAGGTGTGATATGAGTGATTTGACTGATCGCGCTACATCCATAAGGAGCGGTGAGGAACTTGATGCCCAGGTAGTACTGGAATTTTTAAAAGCCAGTATCCCCAGCCTGGTCGGTGAGATCGAGATCAAACAGTTTCCCAGCGGCTTCTCCAACCTGACCTATTCGGTAAAGGTAGGGGACCGGGAGATGGTCCTGCGCAGGCCGCCCTTCGGCAAAAAGGCCAAGACCGCTCACGATATGGGGCGCGAGTATAAAGTGCTCAGCGCATTGAAGCCTTTGTTCCCTTATTGCCCGCAGCCGCTGGTCTATACCGAGGATGAAGCGGTGATGGGATGCCCATTTTACGTGATGGAGCGTATACCAGGCATTATCCTGCGCCGGGACCTGCCAGCCGGCATGGAGCTGAACGCTAAAGAAGCCCGCACCTTAAGTGAAAATCTGATCAAGGTACAGTATAAGCTGCATTCAGTGGACTACGTCAAGGCGGGTCTTAAGGACTTCGGCAAGCCCGAGGGCTACGTGAGGCGCCAGGTGGAAGGCTGGAGCGGACGGTACCGGGATGCCCGTACGCCGGATGCACCGGACTTTGAAACGGTGATTCAGTGGCTCCACGACAAAATGCCGGGCGAGTCAGGCATTGTAGGCATCATTCATAATGATTTTAAATTCGATAACGCGGTGCTCGACCCCTTAACCCCCACGGAGATCATAGGCATTCTCGACTGGGAGATGGCGACCCTGGGCGACCCCTTAATGGACCTGGGTTCTTCACTGGGATACTGGGTGGAAAAAGATGACCCGGAAGCCATGCAGGCCATCCGCCAGATGCCCACTCACCTTGACGGTATGCTCACCAGGAAGGAACAGTTCGCTCTTTACAGTGAATTGATGGGAGTAAAGTCAGATAAATTCGATTTTTATTACTGCTTTGGCCTGTTCAGGCTGGCGGTCATCGCCCAGCAGATATACTACCGGTTCTACCACGGACAGACCAGGGACCAGCGGTTCGGGATGCTCATCTACGCAATCAAAGCGCTGGAGGCAGCGGCGCTGCAGGTCATTGAAAAGTCGGATCTTTAAATCATATCAGTATTAGGGGGGAATAATATGATCGTGGATTTCAGTTTAAAAGGAAAAATAGCGGTAGTGACCGGCGCCAGCCGCGGAATTGGCGAGAGCATCGCCAAGACCCTGGCTGAGTACGGCGCTGAAGTCATCATCACCAACAAGACCATGGAAGGTCTGCCCGAGGTGGAGGAAGCCATCCGGGCTGCCGGCGGCAAGGCGGTGGCCAAAGCGTGCCACAACGGCGTCCTGTCCGATATCGACGATCTCTTCAAGTTTATCGAGGCAACCTATGGCAGGCTGGATATCCTGGTGAACAACGCTGCCATGAACTTCTATTTTGGCGGGATGATCGACGCATCTGAGGATGTGTGGGACAAGACCATGGAGGTCAACCTGAAGGGCACTTTCTTCATGTGTCAGCACGGCGCCAGGTTGATGATGAAAAACGGCGGCGGGTCCATCATCAACGTCGCTTCCATCAACGGCATAAAGCCGGCCCTGATGCAGGGCGTATACTCGGTCACCAAGGCGGGAGTCATCGCCATGACCAAATCTTTTGCCAAGGAGCTGGCCCCTTATAAGGTCAGAGTAAACGCGCTGCTCCCCGGCCTCACCGATACCAAGTTCGCTTCGGTGATGGTGAAAAACGAAGAATTGATGGAGAAGCTCCTGCTGCCGCAGATACCGCTTCACCGCGCTGCACAGCCCGACGAGATGTGCGGTGCCGTACTATACCTGGCATCAGACGCGTCATCTTACACTACCGGTGCCACCATCGTTGTTGACGGCGGGGCTCTGGCCTAGACTTTTACTTATTACTTATAAGCTGCGATTTCGCGGCAGTTCGCTGCGAGATCGCAGTTTCGCCTGAATAACCCGCCGCCCATTAAGGATACCAAATCTTTTCCGTACAAAGATGTCATCTCCAGGTTATTGGTAAAGTCTTTATTCCTTCAAGTACGCTCCAGCTTTTTCTTCCCCTGTTTAATTTAATGCTTCAATTTTCTTTGCTATATTCAGTCGCATATCATATAGATACCAAATCAAAAGGAATATCATATGTGCTATTATTGCTGCTTCAAAACCATATTGCCAGAACAGCCAGCCAAAAACAGCCGCATTCCATATATACAGAAAAGCGATAAAAGCAAAAAAAGGCCTGCTTTTAAGGCAGCCTGCCGCATAATAATCAGGCAGATAAAGCAAAGCCAATGCTGCCCCGCTGATAAAAATTGCCAGCCAGACTATAAGCGCACTTATTTCCCCCGAAAACAAACTGCCCAGCCATACGAATAATGTCATGAGGCCCCAGCGGACAATGATTTCTTCAAATATACCATTGTATAAAAGCCGTCCCACCAAGTTTAAGTTAAGCCGATGGTTTTCTACTGCCCATAGAGTCTGAAAATCCAGGTGCTGCAAAAAAAATGTGTAGTAGGCCGGAATAAAAGCCAGGGCACTTACCAAACCAGCCACTACCCCTGGCAGAAGCTGCGGTTTGATACCCTGCCATACTGAACCTCCGGTTAAAATCGCCTTTAATACAGGAGCCTGGAGATCTGCTGCCGGTGCCAGCAAAGTTCCAATTGCTGCTGCTATCATCAGCATAAACAGATTTTGTACGGCAATACCTGAAAAAAGTACTTTACGCGATGGTAATGGCATTTCCGCTTTGGTCAGCGTTTTTTCAATACTTTTAACCATTTGCGGAATAGCCGCCAATAAGCAAAGACAGCCTATTACTAATAACAGCAATGCCATAGGCGTATAAAAGTTCACTGATTCTCCCTCCCATAATTATACTTCAGCTGCTTACGTATTCAATTAGGCAGCCAGCCTCCGTCAACAGTAATGACCTGGCCGTTGATGTATGATGCCTGAGCCGATAGCAGGAAAATACAAACCGCTGCAATATCTTCCGGAGTGCCCAGTCTGTTAAGGGGTATTTGTCCGGTTAATTCTCTTCTTTCGTCATCATCAAGTTCATGATTCAACATATCAGTAACAACCGGCCCTGGTGCAACCGCATTGACTAACACCCCTGAAGGACCTGCTTCTCTGGCCAATGATTTGGTAAAAGCAATAAGGCCACCTTTGGATGCAGCATAAACTGATTCGCAGGAGGCTCCATTTACTCCCCAGATGGAGGCGATATTAATAATACGGCCGAAGCGCGCAGAAATCATGTTGGGCATTGCTCTTTTCGAGCAGAGGAAGGGTCCTTTAAGATTAACGTCCATTACTTTATACCAGTCTGCTTCGCTTAAATCGGTCAGTAAAGCTTTGCAGGAAATTCCGGCGTTGTTTACCAGGAAATCAACTTTTCCCCATAATGCTTCGATTTCTGTAAACATTTTGTCAACCTGCTGGGCTGAACTGATATCTGCTTTAAAAGCTGCTGCTTTATATCCCTGCCCCTGCAGTTCTTGCGTAAATTGCCGGGCTTCCACGGCAGAATGGCAATAATTAACTGCCACCATAGCTCCCTGAGCAGCAGCAGCAGCAGTAATTGCCTTGCCTATGCCGCGGCTGGCTCCGGTCACCAGACATACTTTACCTTCCAATGCTAAATTTGATTGCATTAGTTTACTCCTTGTCTTTTTATAATAATACAAAAAATATCCTCAACTTCAAAGTGTTGAGGATATTCTATAATTCATTTTTAACGGTAGCGGAGATCTTCACTGAGTCTGTAATTAAGATTACCTCTCTTCTTGTGAATGAATAAACTACCTGAAATTTCACCTTGTTCGGGACCTTGTTAAATTATGATTTATTCGGTTAAAACGGAACTTTAAGAGTTTAAATTTACCTTGGGCTTTATATCAATCTTGACTAAGGTTTGGGAACTACTTTTATCTCCGCTACCGTAATTAAATTATATTATAAATTCGCCCCCATAGCAAGCTCCCGTTTATAAAAAATAAATAAACTGATATCCTCATCCACGGATCAAAACAGGCAGCCAGCCGGTACAGCGCGTATGTGAACGGTCTCTAATATTTTACTGGTAATAAATACCTTTATTCTTAATTGGCCTGATATGACATACAATACTGAGGAATATAATTTAAACCTGAGCTTTTTCCCTTCAGTCGCCGTATTTTAACTGCCTGCTCCAGGAACTCCTCAGGCTCCGGTGATATATTTAAATTCTTTAAAATTATTGGTTGTTCATTCAACAAAAAGTTCATATCTTGTTATATAATTAAGTTGTTATAATATTCTGAAAATTTTTCGTTATATGCTCTGCTTCCTATGTTTAAAGGAGGTGATTTAAGTCTTTATCTGATCAATTAAAAAAGGAGGAGTTATATAATGCAGAGATGGAAAGAAATGTATAAACAAAAACTTACTTCACCGGATGAAGCTGCCAAGCTGGTCAAAAACGGCGACATGATAGTTTCTCCATTGTCTAATGGTCAGCCGCTTGCTCTTATCAATGCCGTTGCCCAAAGAATAAAAAACGAGGAAAACTTGAGGGACATCAGTTTTATCAGTGGTGTGGATGTCAGATGGTTTGACCTTTATCATCCGGATTTAGTTGGCAAGGTGGTTATTGACAGCGGTTTTGTCGGCCCGGTACTAAGAGACTTTGTCGGCAAAGGTTTATTTACTTACACTCCGGTCAGGCTTGGTGAATCCGTAGACATGGTTAACAAATGCCGTCAATGTGACATAGTAGGTCTGGTAGTCGCTCCT
Organism: Syntrophomonadaceae bacterium; assembly: GCA_035353375.1. Lineage (GTDB taxonomy): Bacteria > Bacillota > Syntrophomonadia > Syntrophomonadales > Syntrophomonadaceae > UBA1368. The sequence continues at coordinate 6,100 of DAOPZM010000023.1, read as the reverse complement.
ATGGATAAACATGGTTTCTTCAGTACCGGTACCAACTGTGACTGGGGTTGGGAGACCAGTAAAAGCGAAAAAATACGGCATGTGGTTTTGGAAGTTAATGAAAATATGCCCCGCACCTTTGGCACTAACCAAATCCATATCAGCGAAGTTGATCTGATAGTTGAAAACAACATTCCTCTGGTCTGTCTGCCTGATATTCCTGTAAATGAAAAAGATGAAGCAATCGGCAGATATATAGCTGACATGGTAGAAGACGGTTCCTGCATCCAAATAGGCATCGGCGGTATGCCTAATGCCGTGGCCAATTTCCTGCGTGATAAGAAAGACCTGAGTGTTCATTCAGAAATGCTGGCAGATTCCATGGTCGATTTATATTATGCCGGTGTAATAACCAGCGCCAGGAAAAATTTTATGCCCTATAAATGGATTGCCACCTTTGCTCTCGGTTCGCAGAAATTATATGATTTTATGGATGATAACCCGCTGATTGAAATGCATACTACCCGCTTTGTCAATGATCCCTGCATTATCGGTAACAATGACAAAATGATTTCCGTTAACAGCACTCTGGAAGTTGATCTAACCGGTCAATGCGCCTCAGAGTCCATTTCCTTCAGGCAATATACCGGAACCGGAGGGCAACTTGATTTCGTTCAGGGAACCTGGCGTTCTAAAGGCGGTAAATCATTTTTGACGCTTTATTCAACCTATACGGACAAAGAAGGCAATTTACAATCCAAAATCAAGCCAATTTTAAGCAACGGGATTTTCACCACGGTTTCCAGGACTGATGTCCAGTATGTGGTAACTGAGTACGGAGTAGCTTTCCTTAAAGGCCAGAATTTGAGAACCCGCGTCAGGGAACTGGTTAGTATAGCCCATCCTGATTTCCGGGACGAATTATTGTTTGAAGCTAAGCGCTTGAATTTCATCCCCTAAGCACAGCAATCAAGACAAATTGAGTACCTGTATTTAAATAAAGCAGGTACTCAATTATTTTCTGGCCGCTATGATTTCGAGAGCTCCTATAACGGCGGATATTTCTTCTTCAGTAGTAAAATATCCAGGACTGAGACGACAGGCCCCGAGTCCCATGGTGCCGATCGTATTATGGGCCAAGGGAGTACAATGGGTTCCCGACCGCGTAATAATACCAAATTCATAATCAAGCATCATGCTGACCGCCCCGCAGTCGACTTCTTCAATATTAAAGGCCACCACCGCGACTTGCTTGTCGGGGTTTTGGGGTCCGTAAACAGTCAATCCTCTAATGCCCTGGAGGCCATTTATGAGCAATCTGGTCATTTCTGTTTCATGTTTACGGATATTATTCATCCCGGTCTGATCAATATAGTTTGCTCCGGCCAATAACCCGAAAATACCTGGCGTGTTAAGGGTGCCGCCTTCCAATAGATCAGGCATCATTTGCGGGTGCTCCAGATATTCCGATAAAGAGCCGGTGCCTCCCTCTTTCAAAGGCTTTATAGCCAGGCCTGGTTTTACATAAAGACCTCCCGTCCCCTGAGGCCCCAGCAAGCCTTTATGACCGGTAAATGCCAGCAAGTCGATGTTTTGCTTTTCCACATCAATTGGAAGGCTCCCCGCACTCTGAGCACTGTCAACCATAAAGAGCAGGCCATTGTCTTTGGCTATACTTCCAACTGCTTCAATTGGCATTATGGTGCCGGTCAAGTTGGAAGCATGCAAAATACAGATAAGCCTGGTGTTGGATTTTATGGCTTTCTCGATATCAATGGGGTCCAGACTGCCTTCCCTGTCACACTGGACCGCTGTCCATTCTATACCCTGTTGGCTCAAAGAATATAAAGGCCGGGCTACGGAATTATGCTCCATGCTGGTAGTAATTACGTGGTCCCCTCTTTTAAGGATACCTTTCAGCCCAACATTTAGTGCTTCTGTAATATTGGACATAAAAGCTATCCGGTTACAGTCAGCTATATTAAAAAGTATTGCCAGGGCTTCCCGGGCTTCGACCAGAACAGTTCCGGCTTTCAATGTTTTCTGATTGCTGCCGCGTCCCGGATTACCTCCGATATTGCGATTATAATCATCTACTGCATGATATACACATTCAGGTTTCGGAAAACTGGTAGCAGCATTATCCATATAGATTGTTTTCATTATTATTTAAAGCACCTTCCAATTATTATGTCTGCTTCAAATTTGATTCTAACGATTTATTATCATAATATAAAGCCATATGATTCAGGTATTACTATGATTATTAAGCATTATATTTTGTAATACTTTTATTTGAAACATTGCCTGCCTTATATTAATGAAAATTATATAGGCAAGTCATCTATTAATAAGTAAAATGGTCTTGCAGTGTCTGCTATTTGCTCCAAACCAATAACAATTAAGGTGATAAGAATGATCCGGCCAAATATTAAACGAATAGTTGCCATTCTAAGCTGGCTTTTTATTATAGCCGGTATCGTATTCTTTGCTTATCCTTTTATGACTGATTTATATTATAATTTCCATCAGGCAAAATTAGCTGATACTTTTGAAGAAGAAAACACGTCTCATTCACAAATTCCTACACTTGATGATACCGAAGCTGCTGCAAGGATTACTCCTGGCGGACCTATGGCAGTGTTGGAAATACCGGTAATAAATCTATCAGCTGTTGTAATTAAAGGAACATCTGCTGAAAACCTTGCCAAAGGGCCGGGTTGGTATGAAGAATCTGCGCTGCCCGGTCATGGCAACACCGCAATTGCTGGTCACCGCTCCATGTACGGAGGTGCATTCACGAAGATTGAAAATCTAAAAGTTGACAATGTTATTCTATTAAAATTCAATGGTAAAATATATCGTTATAAGGTTAAAGAATTGTTTACAATTGAGAGTACTGACTGGTCAGTAACAGAACCTTTGGAATATACTGCTTTGACCCTCACTACTTGTCACCCCGAAGGCTCATCGAAAAGATTTGTCGTAAGAGCCTCTCTGGTTTCAATCAGATAACTACATTTATCCCATATTATTTTTTGTCGAATTATATATTGATAATCAGATTAGCTTTAAAATTATCAGGATTAATCCTTATATTTATTTTCATCCATTTTTCCTCCCTGCGGATGATATAAATTTAGTATTGCCGGGGGTTACAATACTATCAGCAGATCAGGCTGCTTTGTTTATCCCAAGCAATAATTCAGCTGATAAATATCTGCCCACGACGCGAAAATTGTTGTAAAAGAGGAGGTAGTAAGGGATGTTTAAACTTAAAAAGATGAAATTCTTAACCATTTTTTTAGCAGTTTTGTTGTTGTTCTGCGCCAGTCTGGCAGCCCCTGTAAATAATTTAACATCTGGTATAACTGCATTGGCAGAAGAAGATTTGTCCGCTTATACAAGTGCAGGCGGTGTTACCCCTGAAGCTTACCCTTGGTCCAGCGGCAGCAATACTAATCCATGTGATTTTTACGGGATTGATCCAACCGATATATCACATGTATGGGACAAGGTAGATAGTCCCGTGGGTGGGATAACGGATAATTCGGTCAATTATTCAGTTTCTGGCAATACTCTGGAATGGTCATATGATTCGGGTGACTATTATGTTCATGCAGTCTGGATGAAGGCTGGCAGCGACTATAATTACCTCTACCTATATGATGAAGATACTCAATCTGACAGCGGTTTATATGCTGCTGAAGGCAAAGATATCAGTCATGTTATATTCTGTCTTCTTCCTTTAAGTGATCCGGAACCGGATAACGGTACCCTGATAATTAACAAAGTCCTGGCTGGTAATGATCAACCGGCAGACGGCACTGAATTTACTGTTACTATCGGTGACACGGCTGAAACGATAACTGCCGGAGAAAACTCTTTCAGCCTTGCTCCCGGTACTTATGCAATCACAGAAACTGACAGCCAGGGTGCTGATTCTGTTGCTTACAGTACTCAGTCAGCAGTTATTGCAGAAAATGATACTACTACTGTTACAATAACCAACACTTTTAACACTGATCCCGGCGGTGGAGATCCTGAGCCAGGAGGTAACGGCATCCTGATAATTAACAAAGTCCTGGCCGGCAATGATCAACCCGCAGACGGCACTGAATTTACTGTTACTATCGGTGACACGGCAGAAACGATAATTGCGGGAGAAAACTCTTTCAGCCTTGCTCCCGGTACTTATGCAATCACAGAAACTGACAGCCAGGGTGCTGATTCTGTTGCTTACAGTACGCAGTCAGCAGTTATTGCAGAAAATGATACTGCTACTGTTACAATAACCAACACATTTAACACCGATACCGGCGGCGGAGATCCGGAACCTGACGATGGCATTTTAATTGTCAGCAAAGTTTTAACCGGCAACAACAGACCGGACCGTGATACTGAATTTACAATTACTATAAATGGTGAAGAACATAGTATAATTGCCGGTGACAATTCATTTACACTGGAACCCGGAACTTACACTGTAATTGAAACCAGAGACCGCGGGGCAACCTCAGTCCGGAATCGAACTCAGTCTGCTGTTGTTAAGGCTGACGAAACCACTGTCATTACCATAACAAATGTATTCAGCCGAGGCGGAGGGGACAATGGCGGCGGTGATTATACCCCACCGGAAAAAACAGATGATCCGGCAGGACCTGATGAACCAATTACAATAACTGAACCGCCGGTTGCAGCACCAGCGGCTGCGGATGTTGAAGTACCAGTTGCATCAACGCCGGTTGAAGAAACAATCAATGTACCTGAAGAAATGCCGGCTGCGAAACCACTGCCTTACACAGGCGGACCAGTTCTGATCTATCTGGGAGCAGGTCTGGGATTATGCGGAGTTGGTTTGACAATCAGGAAACGTTTCATGTAATATAACAAAACAAAAAAGCGGGTGGGCTTTTGCCCCCCCCGCTTTTTTTGTTTTTAGTAAAGCTTGTCTTCCTTGCCGGTGTGACTAAGCGCAAAAGTGGCCGGATCGGAGTCAAAATATTCATCGGATAAAGCAGCGACGAAACTGCCGTTTTTTATGTAACCAGCATCCCAGGTATTATCAATGGTTATCCATTCACCTTCGATTTGTACTTCGTTCCAGGCATGTTTCTGATCTTCCCAGCCATCGCCGCCATTTATCTGGCCGTAAACAACTTTGGCCGGCAAATCTGCCGCACGGCATAGAGCAGCAAATAAAAATGAGTACCCGCTGCATACCCCGGCTCCGTCCTTTAAAGTGGCTGATGCTGTTTTAAGGCCCAAGTCTCCTTCCAGATAAGCCTGATAGTCATATTTTATATTCCCTGCCACCCAGTCATGGATCGCTTTTGCTTTTTCAATATCAGTCATATCATCATTTACCAGGCTCTTGCTCAGTTCAATAATTTCATTATTATCGCTGTCTACATAAGTCGAAGATGACGTATACCGGTTATCTTCCACTATATTATAGGCAGTAAATCTGATTTTCCCATCAAAGTTTGTTTTATTGTCATCTGCCCAGATGGTATATTTGCCAGGTCCAAAACGTAAAGCGATCTCAATTGAGAATTTACCGTCGGTAACTGTGGTATACTGTGCTTCCACTTCATTTTGCGGACCGCGTACACAGAACCATACTTCTTCAACTTCTGCTGTGCCGCTGATCGGTAATGTGCCATGCACTTCAGTACCATCGTTGGGCGGTTCGATTATCTGAATATCATTCGTAGAAAAGCCAACAGAATAAGCTGCCAAGGCATTGGAAGAAAAAGCAAAGCACAAACATACTGCCATAATTATTGTTATTAAAGACCGTCTGCTAAAATTACTCTTCATGCTCAACTCTCCTCCAACAAAAAAACCTACCCAGCAGTTGTCGGGTAGGTTAATAACATAAATATTAATCCGGCAACTGGCTGGCGTTGCGATGTTATCGCTTTAGCCCCTCTAGTTTTGCGTCGCCGCCTTTCGGCGGTTTTGCCCTTATCAAATTGTTTTTTTAATTGAAAAAAAAATCTGTTCGCCAGTTGGCGAACAGATCATAATCCTTTATCGCTGCAACTGGCTGGCATTACGATATTATCGCTTTAGCCCCTTTAGCTTTGCGTCGCCGCCTTTCGGCGGTTTTGCCCTT
>DAOPZM010000022.1:26142-37321 GCA_035353375.1 Syntrophomonadaceae bacterium | reverse complement strand
TCCCATTTTAAATATACGGTATCCCGGGGGCCGAATTTATTTTTCCGGGCCGTTAAATAGTTTTGACCGTCCTGAGGGTCGGTGATGATTTGCAGGTCACATAAAGGCTCGCTTATAGCCGACGAGCACCAGACCTGTTTGAGGTGATCTTCTATCAGAGAATATACAAACAGATGATTGCTTAAAGCTGTATCTTCCCCTTCGGCCCAGACTGGTTTCGATGGTCCATAACTTCCATGTTTCCATAAAAGCAGGACCAACTCCTGGCAGCCGTCATTGGTGACGTCTCCGATCAATATTTGGCCGATCTGCCAGTCCTTTGGGGACTGCCAGATCGTTTCGCTGCCTTCCTGTACTGTGACTTGCTGCCGGTAAAGAGAGTAGTTTTCATCGATCCCATTATTATTTAAGTCGGCCTGCCATGCCTGGCTTTCCTCGTTTTCATATCCGCAGGCAATGGCAGCCAGCAATACTGCCGTGATGATGATCAGGATCAGCGGCCTGTAACTCCAAATCTTATTCATTTTCCCACGGCATTTTGATTTGAACTTCTCCTGATCCGGTATAGGCTTTAGTCCAGTCTGGCGCCGCCGGTATTTTATCCGTCATAAGCAGCTCTTGCCATTTTTCATCGGTCAGGCGCTCAGTAGTTTTTCCGGTAAATTCATAATAGGAGTAAACTCCGCCGCGGGCTATCCTCAGGGTACCGTCAACCGGTACTATGGCATAGATCTGGTTGATATAACCGGTGCCCTCCTGCAGTACAAAACCGGAAGGATCAGTAGCAACATCGGTTACCAAAGCGGCGGGATTATTATATGCCTGGGATGGACTCACCACGCCATTATCCCGCAAAGCTTCCAGCCAGAAATGCTCCAACTGCACTCCGTAGGAGCGGATCAATTCGAATTCCTCATCGGTTAAAAGAATTCCCTGCAGTTCCTTTTCGGAAATGGTCTTTAAACCAAGTGCCAGTTCTTCAAGCTTCTGGAGATTATCTATATCTTGTGAACTGATCAGCTCTCTTGTTTCCAAACCTTCCCGGGTCATGGCGGTCAGTGCTGCCAGGCGGGCATAGACATAGGGATTGGGCTCGACATAGCCGCGATCATCGATTTCTTCATCGCCGCCTCCCCCGGCTTCAGCAATCACCTGCTTGGCATAGAGAATGGTGTCATGTTTTAATTCGGTCCAACTGGCCAGAAAAGTATTCAGCTCTTTTTTCTGCCAGGCTTGATTCAGCATAAAAGTCGGATAGCCCTGGGGCTTTTCCTGGGTCAAGGGCTTTAAAGTATACAGCCAGTTCCAATACAGATTCTGCGTCCAGGAGGACAGAGCCAGACCGGCAGTAAAATTCTGCATCTTTAACATGTTTTCCGGGTAGTTTTCATAATCATATTCACCCAGGTCCTTTAATATTTCACTGGCGGCAGTTGAGCCAAATGCGGCGGGGATATCCAGCCCCTTGGGCAGAAGGCGCCGCTGACCCTGGGAATTTTCCTCCACCTCCCGGTAAATCAAGCGCTGGAAGATATCTGCGTCCAGGGTATATCTCTGGCCCATAAACCTGTAACCCATGATCTCAGCATTACGGTCGGGCTGGATTTCAGCATCAAATATAGGAATGGAATTGATTTCAGGGGCTTTAAGCTTACTCAGTTTATCCGTAAAAGTATTCCAGCGTTCCTCATCTTTGGTCAGCAGATCATAAGAAAATTTTTCTCCGTATATGTCCTGGAGTAAAGCGATATAATCCCTATAACCTAAATCATCGCTTTTACCTACCATAAATTCGGAAACTGCGTATATGTTATTCCAGGGCTGCAGGTTTTTTTCATTACTTAAGGCCAGGGTCATGAGTACTGCCGAACGGGTTTCATCGGCGTTTTTGACCCGGAAGGTCAGGCGGCCATACCACATCATACTCTGAAAATAGCGGGTCAATTCTTCGGTCTGGGTATAATATCCCCGGGGGATATACTGGGTGTAGTCTTCTTTCAAAGATTCTAAAATATCCTTAGGCTGACCCATGCCCATTACCGGCGATATTTCAATTCCGGCCTGACCTTTGATCAGCGCTAATTCCTGCGCAACTTCGCTTTGTACTGCTTCATCAGGCTTTATACTGTCATCCAGTAAAATGCTTCCCACCGTAAAAAACGCCAGATTACGCCGGGCAGCATTTTCCCATTCGGTGCCCTGCAATGCTTCATATTGCTCAAGGCTGTCTGACAGCATACCCTGGTTCAATTTTTTAAGTTCCGGAATCAGTTTAGTGCTTTCAATCGATTTTAACAGGTGACTGAAATAAAGATGGTAATTGTGCAGCATAGAATCAGTCGTAACAAAACTGGGGATGAAGTCATAGCGATTGTTTTCATAAACGGCGAAGAACTCAGCATTTTGCGCAGGCAGTACCGCAAAGCCGTTTTTGACCAACAAATCCTGAGAGGCGGAAGAAAATTCAAATCGATCCGCGTTGCTCACATTGCTGAGATCAGAAGCAACAGTATAAGGTTCTACCTGCGGGTTTTCCTCCACGGGGACTTCCTTGTAATTGGCAAAAACAGCAGCCTGGGCGTTTTTTGTCCCCAGGCCGGTATTATCAGCAGCAGGTTTATTACAACCGCAAAGTGATGCCATCATCACTAAAATCAATAATCCGCCCAGAAATCGATTATGTATTTTCCGCATGGTTCATCCTCCCAAAATACTAATACTAATATTAATATGATATACGCTGCAATTCTGGAATTTCTTTCTTGAATTTTGATCCGGTTACATTCAGTGGTGCGTGAGGAGTGAGAGGTGAGGACGCCGTGATGATTAAAATCGCTTGTGTGTAACGGGGACGATCCTTTTTACACATTTTTTAAGCCGGTATGATTAAAACCGGTTGAGTCGGTCTTAAATTTACCGGCTTTGATGTCTCCCTGCTGCCCTTTCGCCTCACCCTTCACCCCTCACTCCTCACTAAGAAGGACCTTCCCCGTTACACGCCGGTTGGATTGTGTGGTTACAGCTTATATTCCATAAACTCGTATTGGCAGGGATTGCCCCAGGCAATAAACATTTTACGATCGGCCGGGATCATAATATAAGCCCCTAATGTCTCGGAAGCAAATTCCGGAGCTTTGGTTTCATCAACATGCCGGCAGATCGAGCACGGGAACTTATCATGATCGGCCAGGATTTCCATCATCGTTGCCAAAGTTATTTTCCCATAATGTTCATTAATTAATTGGCTGATCCGGGCAATACGATCAGGACTGTCCGGGGTAAGGACATCGACCATGTCATTTTTTTTGAACCTGTCAGTAAGATAGTGATTGGAATGAGTTAAGATATCGTTTTGAGGCATAATTATTTGGAAATCATCCTGAATGCTTTCGATACCAACCATTTCCTGTTCTGCGGAAGCCAGGTGGTAATACCCAAGACCCCGGGCATTCGTTCGCAGTACTTCGAAAGCGCCCTGCAAAGTCTTTTGCCGCATGGCCTTCGGCAAGTAACATCCTACAGGTATGTTAAGCATAAAGTTTTCTGCCGCCGCCCAGGTGCCGTTTGCACATATTCCAAAGCCGGCTGAATTAAGGGTATACTCCACAACTCCCCACAAGATGAGGGAAAGTTGTTGAAAGCCATCTGCATGAACGATTTTCACCAGGTCCATAGGGCATCCGGGAAACCAATCTATGTTCTGGCCAAGCAGTGTTTTACCATTTTTGGCGGCTTGGCCGGTTACAGCGAAGGAGGTGCATAAACCGGAAAGATTATTGCAGTATGCTCCCAGGTCAAACCCGCATTTAAGGGCAAATGCTTCTTCAAAACTGATTCCGGCACCATCTGCCTGCCCCTGCAGCATGGCGATAAGGTCAGGATCGAAGCTTTTTACCCTGGGAAAATACTTCATGGCATTGGCAAGAATATTTTCTCGGCTGATACTACTTACGTAAGACAGCCCCCCAATACTTATATCCAAAGCTTTAAGGATATTTTCCCTGCAGGCATCACCGATCTGCGCTCCTATCTCATAAGGGGACCCGCTGCACTCGATTACTTCAAAACATTTCGCTTGTTTCATAATCCTTACTCCCTCCCTTTGATTCCGAACCAGAAATACTCCCATAACAATTTTATGTTCTCTTTATTTTTCAATTCTGAACTCACTATCATTCCATTTAAAAGTCCTTCCCTGAACGCCCGGTATGCGGCAGTCATTTTCCTGGCATCACCATTTCTTATTAACCCCTGATTTATTCCTTGGGTAAAAGTTTTTTCTATCCATTGCTGTACGATAAGATCGTAATTACCGGCGTGGGAAAAAATTTTATCATGCATATCCGCGGGCGTAAAAAGAGTGATCTGGTTCCAAAAAGCCTGCCTTTCCGGGTTATTGATATAGTAGTTTATATACTGCCCGAACATATAATACAGCTTACCTTCAACATTCATGCTGTCAGCATCCTTTATGATCCGGGCCATGAGGTCGATATATTCTTTAGCCAGGTCTTCATAGACCGAAAAGAATAATTCCTCCTTCCCTTTGAAATGAGCATAGAGAGAAGCTTTCTTTATGCCGACTGAAGCTGAGATCTCGTTCATGGTCGTTCCCTCATACCCTTTTCTGGCGAAAAGGGTAAGTGCGGCACCTTTAATTTTTTCTTTGGTTGAACTGTTCATTTTTTATATCCTGCCTTATCTTAAGCCTACCTACCGTTAGGTAGGCTTAAGATACCATTATATTTTAAAGAAGTCAATGCAAAAATCAGTGAGAGGTCTTAATGAAACGTGTCACGGAGGCATGCCCCACTGTTACTGGCCGCCCAGCGGTTTGGCCAGGGGGGTTTGAACGATGATCCGGGTCAATATCAGGGTCAGGATCAGAGTGAGTAAGAATTTGGCCAGGGTGCCTGCATTACTGGACCATAGATCGGGCTGATTGAAGTGCAGGGAAATGAATACCAGGAAATTTGCCATTAAGGGATGCAGCAGGTAAATTAAAAAAGACTGATCGGACAGCCAGGTAATTATACGGCTGCTTTGAATCGCGCAACGATTGAGCAGTGAGCGCAGCAGGAAAAAGCTGCAGGTGGCATAGAGCATGACAGTCGGTTTGATGGACAGAGCATAGCTGGCGGTTTGACGGCTGTCCCATAAAAGAATGCCCAGGCTGACCGTCCAGATCAACAGCCAGGCCGGCCATGACAAACGCCCGGACATTTCCAGCCGGAAGTCCTTTTGAGCCAGAAACATGCCCAGGCAGAAGTAGAAGATCCATACCGGAAAGGCGATCAAAGATATTTCTCCCTGATACGGCGCAAAGGTCAGACCTTTGATGGAATGGACATATAACTGGTACTGGCAGGGCAGCGATATGAGAAAAGACAGCAGGAGGGAAAGTCCCGGCTGCGCTTTAAATTGCCGACGGAAAAAGGGGTAGAACAAATAAAGCTGAATAATGATAACGACAAAATAAAGATGGGTAAAGCCGTTGCCCAGCAACAAATGCCGGAACAAATCCGGCAGGATCATATGGGTGTTTTGCATGCCGTTGAAATAAAAATGCAGCACCAGACTGTAAATGATGGTCCAGATCACATAGGGCAGGAGAATGCGGCGGAACCGCTTGCGATAAAACTGGGCGCGGGGCAGAAAGTCCGAATTCAGGTCGCTCTGAAACAGCAGAAAACCTGATAGTATCAAAAACATGGGGACTGCAAAACGGGCCAGTTGGTTACCGTAATAACCCACCTCTGACAGGGTCATGGTTTGGGAAGTACTATGAATAATGATAACCGCTGCGGTAGCGATTACACGCATAATATCCAGATCCTGAAAACGCCTGGTCTCAGTCAAGCCAATTCCTCCAGCAATACAAGCAATTTTAACTTCGGACTGCCGCTCCTGTATTCTTTAGCCGAACATGGCCAGCAGGAAGCCGGCTGCTACGGCGGAGCCAATTACACCGGCTACATTGGGGCCCATGGCATGCATCAAAAGGAAGTTGGAAGGATTGGCTTTTTGCCCTTCTATCTGGGATACCCGGGCTGCCATGGGCACGGCGGAAACACCGGCCGAGCCAATGAGAGGATTTACTTTGCCGCCGGTTACCAGGTACATGAGTTTGCCTAACAGCAGGCCGCCGATAGTACTGAAGATAAATGCTATCAAACCTAAGGCTATGATTTTAAGGGTTTCAGGCCTTAAGAATATTTCTGCGACAGCCGTTGCGCCGACGGTGGTTCCCAGGAAAATAGTTACGATATTTATAAGCGCGTTTTGCGCGGTATCATTTAACCTTTCCACTACACCGGATTCCCGGAAAAGATTGCCCAACATCAGCATACCGATAAGGGGGGCAACTGACGGGAGCAGCAAACAAACAATGATGGTCACGATGATAGGAAAGACTATTTTTTCGAGCTTGGAAACTTCCCGCAGCTGGTCCATTTTTGCTTCCCTTTCCTTTTTGGTGGTGAGCAAGCGCATGAAAGGCGGCTGAATCAATGGTATCAGGGCCATATACGAATATGCAGCAATGGCGATAGCCGGCAGCAGTTCCGGGGCCAGCTTGGAAGTGAGGAAGATGGCGGTAGGGCCGTCAGCGCCGCCGATAATGCCTATAGATGCTGCTTCCCGGGGATCAAACCCTAAGTAAATCGCGATGATAAAGGCTATGTATATACCCAGCTGAGCGGCCGCACCCAAAAACAAACTGGAAGGCCTGGCGATCAGAGGACCGAAATCAGTCATGGCTCCAATGCCCAGGAATATAAGTGAGGGATATATGCCCAGCTTGACTCCCAGGTATAAATAGTAAAGCAATCCGCCGGCAGCGTTTTCAGTGGGATGATCCATCAGGCCTGCCAGCGGCAGATTGGCCAGCAGCACGCCAAAAGCGATGGGCAGCAGCAATAAAGGCTCATATTTTTTTACTATGGCCAAATAAATAAGAATACAGGCAACCCCTATCATAACCGCATGCTGCCAGGTAATGGCCGAAAATGCCGAAGTATTCCATATTTTTAGCATTGTATCGTATAAAGAGAATGACATTATTATCCCCCTTACTGCTGAAGTGCAAGCAGGATGTCACCTGTTGAAACAGATGCACCTTTAGCAACTATGATCTGGGATACGACCGCATCCCGCGGGGCAACTATTTCACTTTCCATCTTCATGGCTTCCAGTATGACTAAAACCTGACCTTTTTTAACTGCAGCCCCCGACTGTACGTTTACGGAAACAATTATCCCCGGCATCGGAGCTTTCAGGAGTTCACCTGCAACTGTATCTGTCTGGACCTGATGTGCAGCCGGTAGAACCGGAGCAGCCGGTAACGTCGGAGCAGGTGCAGCGAGCGGTAATTCTACTGTCTGGGTAGTCCGCACTATGTTGGCTTTGCCTCTTTCAACTTCGACTTCATAGTTTTTGTCATTTATGGTCACAATGTATTTCATTTAATCTTCCCCCCATAATCAGGCTTGTGTATTCTGGTCGACAGCTTTGATCATCTTGAATTGCAGTTCAGACAAAGGAATCTGGCTTTCGTCGCTGACGATCGCCATTATCATCGCCGCCGTTCTTTCGTCTACACCGATAAGCTTTAACTCACCGGCTGACCATCCTTCATCTTCTGTTCCCGTATCTTCCGGTTCAGCTTGAGCTATGATCTTTGCTTGGGCGGCATCTTCTTTGCGCTGCTGATAGGAAGCAAGGTATCTCAGTATTTTAGACTGGATATAAATAAGAAAGCTCAGCAGGATCAATACCACAAATACTACTAACATTCCCAGCAGGGATACTATCACACTATCTGTGATCGACATAGATATCCTCCTTTAAACTCTCTTGATCGCATAATTGACCTTCATAGCAGCACTTTCTTCTCTTTCCCGGAAGAATTTTTCGGCAATCTGCGGAAAGGCAATATAGGACAATACATCTTCATCGTTTTTGGCCATGGTGCCCAGCATTTGCTTGGTTTTCTCAAATTCCGGCTCCAAAGTATCGGCGAACCTGGCGGTCATAGGTTGTTCATCGCCCAGTACCTGTTTGACCAGTTCCTGATTCAGTTCACCGGGAGCTTTGCCGTATTCGCCCCTTAAATAAGATCGCAGTTCATTGGAGACGCTGTTGTACCTGGCGCCCATCAATACATTGGTGGCAGCTTGTACTCCCACAATTTGACTCATGGGTGTCACCAGCGGCGGATAACCCAGGTCTTTTCTAACTGCCGGAACTTCCTGCAGCACTTCCTGCAATCTGTTTAATGCATTCTGCTGTTTAAGCTGGGCGATGAGATTGGATAGCATCCCACCAGGTACCTGATACACCAGGGCGTCAGTTTCGGAACCGAGTACATAATGTTCAAGTAAACCGGACTGAACGAATTTATCTTTGAGCGGTTTGAAGAAATCATTGATTTCCTTGAGTACTGTTTCATCAAGGCCGGTTTCATAGCCGGCCTGTTTTAAGGCGAAATGCATGGATTCGGTGGCAGGCTGGGAGGTACCGCCGGAAAAACTTGAAATGGCGGTATCGATACAGTCGCAGCCAGCCTCAACCGCCTTGTAGTAGGTTATTGGCCCTAAACCCGTTGTGCAATGGGTATGCAGAATAATCGGCTTATTAACCGTATCTTTCATAGCCCGGATCATGTCATAGGCATCCTGGGGACCTAAAATTCCTGACATATCTTTGATACAAATGGAGTCAACACCCATATCTTCCAGCTGTTTTGCCAATCTGACATAGTTATCGAGATTATGGATAGGGCTGATCGTATAGCAGATCGCTCCCTGAGCATGAGCGCCGCTTTTTTTAGTCTGGTCCAGGGCTACTTCGATATTCCTGAAATCATTTAAAGCATCAAAGATCCTGATGATGTCAATGCCGTTTTGAATAGAATGCTCAACAAATTTTCTGACCATATCATCCGGGTAATGCTTGTATCCTAAAAGATTCTGCCCTCTTAGAAGCATTTGCAGCTTGGTTTTTGGCATTTTGGCCTTTATTTTTCTCAGCCTTTCCCAGGGATCTTCACTTAAGTACCTGAGACAGGAATCAAAGGTGGCCCCTCCCCAGCATTCAACTGAATGATATCCGGCATCATCGATTTTTTCAAGAATAGTCTCAAAATCGCTGAAAGGCATCCTGGTAGCGATCAAAGACTGATTGGCATCTCTTAAAACAGTTTCAGTAATATTGACCTTCATGATTCCACTCCATTTCCGATTTTATATAAATGAATTTGCTTGAATATAATATCAAATATATAGAACCAATTGTAACAAATATATCGGCATTTTGTCATGTATACAAATAAGAATACCGTGATGTATTCAGGAGTCTGGCGGGTTGTTTCATTTGAAATGGAGAAATATGGGCAGGAGGTGGGGGGATTAACCGTGAGGAGTGAGGAGTGAGGCGATAAACCGTGAGGGGTGAGGGGTGAGGGGTGAGGAGTTAGATGAACCTTGGCTCACGCGTTGTAGGGGAAGATAGCATCTTCCCGTTACCTGAGAACAGTTGGTCTGACGATTAACCGTGAGGAGTGAGGGGTGAGGGGATAAACCGTGAGGTTCAGTCAGGACATAGGTAACAGAAATGGTTCAAGACATAGGTAACACAGCCGGAATGATTAAAAACGCTGGGGCCCGGTCTTAAATCCTGCCGGAGCAAATGGTATTCATGCTGACCTCGCCTCACCCCTCACTCCTCACTCCTCACTATTACTATTTGGTAATAACAACAGTGCCGCCCCGGTCGGTAAGGGGAACAAAACCTATATTGTTTTCAGCGCAAAACTGTTTGACCGCTTCTTTGCATCCTTTGAAAATGACTTTGTGATAATCATGTATGAATATGAAGCCGCCTTTGCTCAGTCGGGGATAAAAATATGTCAGTCCTTGATAAATCGGCTGATATAAGTCGACATCGATAGATACAAAACAGTAGCGTTCATCTTCCAGCCCCGCAGAAGTCTCCGGGAAATAACCAATTCTGGCTATACAGTTATCCGGATATTTCATTTTACTCATGACCGAATCTATACTGCCCTGGGTGGCAAATCTTTCGTTGCGTGTGGCATTGTAGCCTCTGACATGCTCTTCTTCAAGATCCCTTTCGTCGAAGCCGGTGAAGGTATCAAATAAGTAGAGCTTCCGGTCAGGAAACAACTGATTTATATATTGGGCAAAATCACCTCTGAATACACCCAGTTCGGCTGTGGCGCCTTCAACACCGGATGCATATATTTCATTGGCTGCCAGTTCCAAAGTAGATGTACGGATATAGTCTATTTCGCTGAGAAATTCCAGAGGAATCCTGCGTTCTCTGCCCATACCGATCATTTCACTGACGATGATTTTCTTTCTTTTAAGCAATACCGCTTTCAGCCTGTTCATTAAAAATTTCTTCACAAATTGCCCCTCCGTTAATTGAATATCTTCAAATATTCTACTTTTAATCAGAATTATTGACAAGAACCAAACAGGGGGAAGGGGAACGAAACAAGAGAATCGTCCCTGTGTTTCGCTAAATGGAAACTTATGCTGAAATATGCAGGAAAAAACAAGTAAATTAAAGAATCAAGTCATAATAATCATTGAAAATGGATGGTGACAATGAGCAGGTTTCACAAATTTTTATTGATCGGATATGTGATTGCAGCCGTTTTATTAGTAAGTTCACTGATAGCGGCAGAGCCATATCAGGGCCATATCCCTGATCCGGTGCAGACAAACCTGGCTGAGGCCGGGACGATAACTGTGGCCGGCGAAGAGGGGGATGTGGAGTTGTCCCTCCTGGCTGAATATGCCATTGAAGGAGTGGTGAAGAGCAAGAAGAAGTATTCGGACTATCCGGCCCAGGTTGCCAGATATGACTTCGCTTTGGCATGGGGTGATCTGAATAAGGAAGAAATCGATGAGCATATCAAATATTCTCAAAGCGGACGCTGGTGTCACTATCGATATTCCCTGGAATGCCCGGTAAATCAGGAGTATATATCCAGCCACTCAGCCAATGTACATTTGATCCATAAGGATGAGGATATACTGAACAAGATAAAAAGAGTAAGAAAAAATGAATATGTGCAGCTTAAGGGATATCTGGTCAATGTGAATTTCAAGGATGGCCCCTGGAAGAGCAGTCTGACCAGGACCGACACCGG
>DAOPZM010000022.1:21379-26042 GCA_035353375.1 Syntrophomonadaceae bacterium | reverse complement strand
GTGAGGTGTGAGGGATATCCCTTCGGGTAAATCATGTGAGCACAGCCGGAAAGGTTAAAAGCGCTTGGGTCCGGTCTTAAACTGTGAGGAGCAAGGGGTTAGGCGTAAGGGGTTGCGCTTCGCGCTGAAGCAAGGGGAAACTGCTTGTCTGCCTGTGCCCAGAATGGGTATGCCCTATAGGGTATGCGCCCCTACAATTGTATATTGTGATCGTTTCTGTAGGGGCGATCAGTGATCGCCCGCCGCCTCACGCCTCACCTTCTATATGCTGCGGGAGCCCTGGGATGTTTCCACAATCATTAGTATTTTTTCCTGGAAACCGGTTTCAGCGTTGATATAAACGTAGTAAGTGTCTTTGCCTATTTTACCTTTGACTTCGTAGGTGAGTTTTTCTTGCAGGTTGTCCAAAGGAATGAGGGCTAAACGAACAGCTTCAATTTTAAGCTTGGGATTTACGTTGGCTCTGGCTTCTGCCTCGGTGATTTGCGGTTGGGGAAGTTCTCTTTGCGTATGGGAAAGCAAATACTTGTTGGCATCATAAGCTGCTGCATTTCCATTGTCCATGGCGATACTGACCTGGATCATATCGGGATAAATAATCACACCGTCCTGCAGCCAGGCAAAGTTGACCAGCAATTCGTTGCCTTCGGCCAGATGACCGGTGACCACAAACTCACCCAGACCCAATTTTTGCACGAATTCCTCAGCCTTCCGGGTTGCCTGCTTAATACTTAACCTTTTTACTTTAGCCGGTTCGCCGGTGTCCATCATCAGGATTACATGGCCGCCTTTCTGGCTGATGCCGAAGAACAGATCTGAGCGCCCGGCAGTTTCGGACTGCAGTGTCACCGAATAAGAATTAATACGACCTTTGGCCGGGCCGCTGGGTTCAGCGGAATATTTCGTTCCGGGGTTTATGTTTTCAGCAAACTGCAGGGCAGTTTTGGCCGCTTGATTTTTGTCTATTACCTGGCCGGTAAGCCCACGCGGGGTCCTGTTTACCACATGGTCGGAAAAAGGGCCGTCATAAGTTAAAGTTGGTACTTCATTCTGAAGCCTTTCATCCAGCTTGCCGAATCCATCCAGTATGTCCTGGCTTTCCGAAGTTAAATCTGCAGCTTCATCCGCGTTGGCAAGGCTGCCGAACCGGACTTGCTTTTCCTGCATCAAGCTCAATAATTCGCGTAATTCATTATGAATGGTGCGGTTTTCCTGATGAAGCTGCCTGACTTTCTGCCACTCGCTTTCAGTAATTTCCTGGCCTTTGGAAGTCTTTTGCGCCAATGAATAGCAGAAATCGCCCAACTGCGCCAGGTACTCATTGCTGCGCATCATACTTGCCGTACCTAAAGGCAGATTGCTTAAATTGGTCTTAGCTACTTCGGCCATGGACCAGACGGTGACAAAGGTTATGGTGTCCTGACCGTCGGAGTTTGAGGCTAAAATTTTCCCCAGCAATACGTCGAGGTTCTCGATATTCTCGATCAGATTAAAAAAGTTGCTCTGGTAACTGGCTTCCAGGGCATTCTCTGAAGCACTGGCCTGCTTAAAGACCTGGGAGGACCATAAAGCGGCGCCTATCGCCAGGCCGATCACGATCAGCACACCCAATAATATATTTTTATAGCGCAATCTATAATTCACCTCGTTTTTCTATGATCAGATGCCAAAAACATGTTTGCCGATCCTGGTGATGACTTTTCGGCTCCAGATCCATTTGCTGGTGGCAGTGGCCGGATTCCAGTAGAAGATGGAACCATAGGAAGGATCCCAGCCATTCAATGCATACCGGGAGGCTCTTAAATGATCATCCGTGGGCCTTACAGACCAAAATTGGCCATCAATGACGGGAGTAAAAGCCTGGGGCTGATAAATTACCCCGTTCACAGTTCCGGGAAATTTGGAACTGCGCACCCGATTCACTATTACAGCGGCAACCGCTACCTGACCGTTAAAAGGTTCGCCCCGGGATTCGGCCGCTACCATACGGGAAATCATCCAGACATCATCTGATCTGGGTTCACCTACTTTGCCCTGTACCGGCAGGATAGGTTCTTTTAATTCAGATTTTGATTGAATCAAAAACAAGCTTACTCCCAGAACACATATTACTAAAATCCCTGCCATAAGTTTCAGATTAAAATCCGATATCTTCACAAACTTCCCTCCTTTGCTTTAGTTAGTATTTCCAATAAATCTAACTGCTTATGCATAAGGATGAAAAATGTATGAAACATGGGGGAGCAGACCAAAGTGATAAACTGGCTGATATTTGTGCGGGCGGCGAAAAGAGGGACCAGGTATTTCTCCAAAATAATTATGAGCCGGCATTATGCGCTATAATGCCGGCCCTGTTTATCATAATCAAATGTGAGAGTTTCCCGGTCCCCATGTTAACCTTAAAAGTCTTAAGAGCTACTTTGTCCGGTTACGGCTTCCATTTCTTCGTAAATGATCAGTTCGGGTTTTTCATATTCCTGCATCAATTTACCTCCTCTTAAAAGCTGTATCAATCGTTTTCGATGTTCTCTCAAGTCAGGTCTTTATAAATTGCCAGCAGTGATTATATCCCTTATCTAAAAATTACTTGCTATTATAATATCATATTATGTCAAGATTTAAAGTATTCCCGCCGGTTGTGTGACATCTGGCCTTATGTGGTTATAAAAAGGCCTCACAAATTTTTCATCATTTGTTCATGATATGTTCATATATTTGGTTTATCCTATAATCAGAATTATTGACATGAGGGGGCACCTCTTTTGAAAAAATCTTATTATAAATGGATACTGGATCTATTGATGGCGGTTTTCCTGGTCACGTTTATCAATGCCAAAGTGATTTCCCTAAGCTATCATGAAATCGGCGGCCTGATAATGGGCGCAGTATTTATAATCCATATACTGCTTAACTGGCAGTGGGTAAAGAGCATTTCCAAAGCGCTTTTTTCCGGGAAGCTCAAATTAAGGAGCAAGATTACATATTGGCTGGATATCCTTATTTTTATAAGTATGTTAACGGTCATTATAAGCGGGATTTTCATTTCCGAAATAATATTCCCCAATCTTCGCATCGAAGGTTTTGCCATGAAACCGCTGCATGAAGGCATGACTTATCTGGCCTTGACGCTGGTGGGAGTTCATATCGGGCTGAACTGGGACTGGGTAATCAATATATTTAAGAAAATGTTTAAAATCAGTAAAATAAGTAGATTTGCCAGCTATGCTGCTAAAGCGGTGGTGGTGGTAATACTTGTTTATGGCATCTACTGTTCGGTGCAAAGCAATTTTTATACTAAAGTGCCGGAGATGGTCAGCACCTATACGGCGATTTACAGCGGGGAGATTGATGGAGGAACCCTCGGCCACGAAGGTTTTGGAAAAGACCGGGGTGAAATGCTGCCACCCGGATATTCAGGACAATTGGAGCAGGAAGGCCTCGAGCAGGAAATCTCTGCTCAGGAAGAATTCGACCAGGCCAGGCAGGAAGGCCAGGGCCAGGGAGAATTAAGAAGGAACGGGCAAGGCCAGGGCCAGGGAGGAATGCATAACCGGCACGGGCAGAGCGGTCAAAACAATAATTTATTTACTTTGATAATCAATTACTTATCTATTATTGGTTCCATAGCCATCGTTACCTATTATATTGATAAACTGCTGAAAAGAAAATGAAACACGGGTGAGACCCGTTTCGGGCATATCAAAACATAGACAGGCGGTTTTTTCGGATATCAATTTTGAGCGGGATTTGCTTAGCTTAATCAGCCGGGCTTGATGAAACAAGAGAACCGTCTCTGTATTTCTGTTTCTGATTGATGTCTTTGGCGAGCAGTTTATAAATGGTGGCGGCAACCGGTACGCTAAGCAGGATGCCGGCTATACCAAGCAGCCCGCCGCCGACAATAATGGCTGCGAATACCCAGATGCCCGGCAGTCCTATGGTATCTCCCACTACTTTGGGATAAATCAGGTTTCCTTCGATTTGCTGCAGGATTATGATGAAGACGATAAAACCCAGCGCCTTTAGGGGAGCGACCATGACGATCAGCAGAAATCCAAGTCCTGCTCCTATATAAGCACCGATCAACGGAATCAGTGCGGTAAATCCTATGACCGGACCAATGGTGGCAGCGTAAGGGAATCCGAAAATCAGCATACCGATGGTGCAGAGCAGGCCCAGAATGACAGCCTCTTTAAATTGCCCGATGATGTAAGAGGAAAAGGCTTCGTCAGCGACGCGGAGGCCGTGGTATAATTTCTCCCGCCGTTCAGGCCTCAGATAAGTATCGAACAACCTGGCGAAATTTCTTTTGATCTGATCCTTGCCGAACAGGAGATAAATACCGAAAATAATTGCCAGCAGGTAATTTGCCATTTTGCTGAAAAACGTGCCGATCAGGGAAACGGTTCCGAAAGCCCAGTTGCCGATCAGTTCAAAGCCTTTCTTTATTAGGGCTTCACCATCCATATCCATTGTTGCTATATACTGTTTAAGTCCCGGGAGCAGATCAGCATTTTTGTTCAACCATACCATGACACTATCATACATGGCTGGGAATCCGGCGATGAGCAGGCGGATGGATTCCACAAACTGGGGAATGATTACCCGCAGCAGCAAAACCAGGATCAAAACCACCGTAAGAATGGCCAAAATGACGACCGTC
>DAOPZM010000022.1:0-21279 GCA_035353375.1 Syntrophomonadaceae bacterium | reverse complement strand
TTATCAGATTTATGATTCATGTGCCTGCTCCTTATAAGATGCGGTGCATTCGCACTTTCAGCGGTTCACATATAATATAACATTATCTGATAATTCGGTCAAAAAATGTTTTGGTCAAAATAGCCCCCTCACGCCTCACCCCTCACTATCAAAAAAGGAAGCAAAAAGAACATCCCCCTGCTTCCAGAAAAATATTTTCTTTTTTTCATAAAAAATAACAAATTTTAGAGGAATATTACAAAAATAACAGAATATTTTGAAAATAGCCATAATTGATTCTTGCTTTGAGGGGAGGAGTTATTGGAAATGAGAGAGTATTCGGGTCAAATCCATGATGATGTAAAAAAGTGCGTTGATGAGGTAATCAAGTATATCGGCAAAGATATTGTTTTTGCCATGACTCTGGGATTGGGCAAGCCGGTGCTGTTTTGCAATGAACTTTACCGGCGGGTCAAAGAGGATCCTTCCATGACACTGAAAATAATCACCGCACTGCCGCTGGAAAAGCCTACCGGCAAATCTGATCTGGAAAAAAGGGTGTATAAAATAATAGTGCCAAAACTTTTCGACGGGGTGCCAGATATTGAATATATGCTTGATTATCGGGCCGGGAAGCTGCCGAAAAATGTGGAGCACTATGAATTTTTCAGCAAGGCCGGGACTTATCTGGATGACAATACAGCCCAGCAGAATCACATTTCTTCCAACTATACCCATATCGTCCGGGATGCTATAGAGCTGGGAGTCAATGTCTTCAGCAACCTGGTCAGTTCTCTGGAGACCGACGGGCGAACCATTTATTCCATGGGATGCAACTCGGATATCATTATTGAAGGTATAAAAGAAATAAGGAAACATCGTGCCAAAGGGGAAAAAGTTGTACTGGTGGCGGAAGTCAATCAAAATCTTCCTTTTATGTACGGTGATGCGGTGGTAGAGGCGGAAAACTACGATATGATCCTTAAGGGTCCGCAGTTTAACTATCAGCTGTTTGGTGCTCCTAAAGACGCGGTATCTGTGCCTGACTATATGATCGGTATCAATACCAGCGTACTGATCAAGGACGGCGGTACACTGCAGGTGGGGATCGGCGCCCTGGGCGACGCGATTGTAGCCGGCCTTATCGTTCGTAATGATCATAATGAAATATACCAGGATATTCTGGAAAGGACCGGCATTAAAAAACGATATGAAAAACTGATAAATGAATGGGGCGGTACGGGAGTTTTTGAGCAGGGGCTTTATGGCTCATCGGAAATGTTTGTGGACGCTTTTATGCAGTTATATAAAAATAAGATTTTAAAACGCAAGGTTTTTGAAAGTGTGCCGCTTATGAAGCTGATCAATGAAGGGTATCTTGCGGCAGACAAAATCCCGCCTGACATTATCGAACGGCTGATAGATATGAAAGCTATCCACTCGCGGCTGAATGAAGAGGATTTTGATTTCCTTACAAAATTCGGTATCCTGCGCAGCGGTTTAAGATTTGAAAATGATGCTGTTTTTGATGGCGAGATCAGATACTCGGCGGACTTAAACGACGCCGGCAGCCTTGCTGAGATAAGAAAGCTGCTGGGCAAGGAGCTTTTAGGCGGCACCGTGATCCTGGGGGCTTTTTATTTTGGTCCCAAAGGTTTCTATAAAGCGTTAAATGAAATGAGTGAAGAAGAACGCATGCAGTTTGGCATGTCAGGCGTGGAAAAGGTAAACCAGCTTTACGGCGATGAGGAACTTAGGACCCTGCAGCGCAAAGACGGCCGCTTCGTCAATACGGGCATGGTGGCAACGTTGCTGGGTTCCATAGCTTCTGATCAGCTGGAAGACGGGCGGGTAGTGAGCGGTGTCGGCGGGCAGTATAATTTTGTTGCCATGGCGCATGCTCTGTACGATGGCCGTCTCATTATGATGATAAAGAGTACCAAAGGCATAGGCAAAAAGCTCAAATCAAATATTGTGTTCAGCTATGGCACCTGCACGGTTCCCAAACATTTGCGGGATATCATCGTAACTGAATACGGTATCGCAGATGTCAGGGGCAAACCGGAAAAGGACGTAATAGCTGGGATACTTAATGTTGCCGACTCCAGGTTCCAGCAGCAGCTTCTGGCCCAGGCCAAAAAGTCTGGCAAGATACCGATGGATTATGAGATCCCTGCTCAATACACAAATAATTATCCGGAAAAATTGAAGGAACTGCTGGCTCCCTACCAGGCCCAGGGTTATTTTTCGCCCTTCCCCTTCGGGACCGATTTGTCAATAGACGACATCATACTGGCCGGATCCCTGAAGGCTTTGAATGCGCAGAGCAAAGGCTACCCGGCTAAAACCATCGCTGGCTTGCTGGCGGAATTATTCAAATCCGTTCCGGCAGAGGCGCACCGTTTTCTGGCCGCAATGGAGCTGCTCGAACCTAAAAATATGAAAGAACGGCTATACCGCAAAATGGTGGTACGGGCCTTAAGGAATTTCGGCATTTTCAATTCGCCAAAAACGGCAAATAAAATGAAAAAGGAGGAGGCTCCTCAGAGTCTTAAACACTAGAGCATGAACGGAAAGGATTTAATGGACTTTATCTCCCTGCACTTGTTTTAGCCGTGCGGCCGGAGCATTACTTAACAAAACAAACGCCTCTTTTACCGGGGGCGTTTTTACTTTTCCCTGGCATAACCCTGACCAATAGCGGGCATGTTAAATACACCGAAAAGGTAAAACATACCCGGTCAAATGCCTGAGCAAAACTGCAATTGCCGGGTGGGGCAGGAATTATGCGGTGGGAAAAAATCGGGAAAAAGATATTTGCCTGACTGAGATTGCAGCGACGCGGCCTAAAATTTATTTAGCGCTGTTGCTGTGTCTCATAATGGTGCTGAACTATTACGATATTATGCATACCGTTTATGTATACTCTTCGGCAGCGGCAGCGGAGGGGAACCCCCTGATGGCAGCTTTGCTGAACACCAGCCCCCGCCTGGCAGTTAGCCTTAAAATGGCTGCAGCTATTTTATTTACAATAGTTATGCTGGCTTATTCCAAAAAACAATTCCGCCGCGCCTTCCTGATATCTGTCCTTATCACTTTTGTCTATCTGCTGGTGGCATTGTGGCATTTGTTCGGGATGCATATCACAAACTGGCTGGCGTGAAGCGGGACATCAGAAACGCTCACGCCTCACTATTTAAAAAAGGAAGCAAAAAGAACGTCCCTCTGCTTCCTGAATAAAGGATATCATGTTTAATTGGAGAATTACGGTAAGAAAGCAGGAAGGGAACTGACAGCGATGAAAAAAGCGTTGATTACTGGTATAACCGGGCAGGATGGGTCTTTTCTGGCGGAGTTTCTGCTGGGGAAGAATTATGAAGTTCATGGGGTGATCCGCCGGAGCTCTTCGTTCAATACGGGCAGGATAGAGCATTTGTATATTGACGAACTGGTAAGGGATATGCATCTGGAACGGGCGGTGAAGCTTCATTACGGAGATATGACTGATTCCACCAATCTGATCAGGCTGATCAGAGAGATCCAGCCGGATGAAATATATAACCTGGCAGCGATGTCCCATGTCAAGGTGTCTTTTGAAGTGCCGGAATATACGGCCGATGCGGACGGGGTAGGGGTATTGAGGCTGCTGGAAGCCGTCCGGTTTCTGGGTTATGAAAACAAGACCAGGATCTATCAGGCTTCTACTTCGGAATTATTCGGCAAAGTACAGGAAGTCCCCCAGTCGGAAATGACTCCCTTTTATCCCCGCAATCCTTATGCAGTGGCCAAGCTGTATGGTTACTGGATCATCAGGAACTACCGGGAAGCGTATAACATGTTTGCAGTCAACGGGATTTTGTTTAACCACGAGTCGGAACGGCGCGGTGAAACTTTTGTGACCAGAAAGACTACCCTGGCGGCAGCCCGTATCAGAAAAGGCACCCAGGAAAAGCTTTACCTGGGCAACCTGAATGCCATGCGTGACTGGGGATATGCCAGGGACTATGTGGAATGCATGTGGCTGATGATGCAGCACCATACGCCGGAAGACTTTGTGATCGCCACCGGGGAAATGCATTCGGTACGGGAATTTGTAACACTGGCCTTCAAAGAGGTTGGTATTGACCTTGCATGGCAGGGAGAAGGTATAGGAGAAAAGGGCATTGATACTGCCACTGGAAAGGTTCTGGTGGAAGTTGACCCCCGCTACTTCAGGCCGGCGGAAGTTGACCAGTTACAGGGCGATCCCACCAAAGCCCGCACTTTGCTGGGCTGGAATCCGAATAAGACCAGTTTTGCGGAACTGGTCAGGATCATGGTGAAAAGCGATTTGAAGCTGGCGGAGCGGGAAACCAGGATCAGAAAAGAGTTCGATTAGAGGAAAGGTGCCATGATGAAACAGGACGCTAAAATCTATGTGGCAGGGCACAAGGGCATGGCCGGCTCTGCTGTTGTCCGCAGCCTGAAAGCCAAAGGGTATGCCAATATCATCACCCGTGAGCACGGGAAACTTGATTTGACCCGCCAGGCGGAAGTGGAAGAATATTTCAGCCATGAGCAGCCGGAATATGTTTTTCTGGCAGCGGCCAGGGTCGGGGGCATTATGGCCAACAGCACCTATCCGGCGGATTTTATGTATGAAAATATGTTGATAGAAATGAATGTTATCAGGAGTGCCTTCGATTTCAAGGTCAGAAAACTTTTATTTCTGGGTTCATCCTGTATATACCCGCGTATGGCACCCCAGCCAATATCGGAAAGCTGTCTGCTTACCAGTGAACTGGAACCGAGCAATGAGGCTTATGCCTTAGCTAAAATATCAGGCCTTAAATACTGCGAATACTTAAACCGCCAATACGGGACGGATTTTATCAGCGTGATGCCCACCAACCTTTATGGCTTGGGGGACAATTACCATCCGGTCGATTCCCACGTCTTACCGGCCCTTATAAGACGTTTTCATGAAGCAAAAACAACAGGCCGCGAGGAAGTGACAGTATGGGGCAGCGGCGAGGCTATGAGGGAATTTTTGTTTGCCGATGACCTGGGCGATGCCTGCGTTTTCCTGATGAATAATTATTCTGGCCCGGAAACGGTCAATATCGGTACCGGCATGGAAATCAGCATCCGGGAACTGGCGGAGCTGGTTAAAAGGACGGTCTGTTATGAAGGACATATTGTTTATGATGCTTCTATGCCGGAAGGCACACCGCGGAAACTCCTGGACGTTTCAAAGCTTACCGGTTTAGGCTGGAAATACAGTACCGGACTGGCAGAGGGGATCAAAACAGCTTATACTGACTTTCTGGAGCGTATGACAGACAGAGGGAAATAGCGGAATATTTATATCGATCAGATATATCGATTAAGGGATGGGCAGGTTTGTCCATCTAACAGATCCTGCATATCAGTCGGCAGCGGAACCTCGAATTGCATAGGCTTCAAGGTACGGGGCTGGAAAAAGGAAGTCCAGCCGGCATGCAAAGCCTGACGCCCTATCAGCGGTGACGGGTGTCCGTAAATCAAGTCCCCGCAGACCGGATGCCCCAGATGGCTCATGTGGATACGTATCTGGTGGGTACGGCCGGTTTCCAGGCGGAGGCTGAGCAGGGTCTGATGCTGATATCTTTTTATGACGGTGAAATGAGTGATGGCCGATTTGCCATTTTCAGCAACTTTCCTGAAAATAGGGCTCCCCGGCTCGGCATAGCCGATAGGCAAATCAATGCATCCCTGCCCTTCCGTTACTATTCCTTCAACTACTGCCAGATAGCGACGCTGGACCTGGCCTTGCTTCTGCTGTCTGAACATGGCCTGATGGGCATACTGGCTTTTGGCAATCAGCACCAGGCCGGAAGTGTTTTTGTCCAGGCGGTTGACGGGGCGAAATAAACGCGACTTTCCGTACTGTAACCAGTAATAGGTGACTGCATTGGCCAGCGTACTCTCCAACTTGCCTTTGATGGGATGAACGGCCATTCCGGCCGGTTTATTTATCACCATTATATCCTCATCCTGATAAACAATATCGATGGGGATATCCTGCGGCAGGATTGGACTGCTTTCCTCCAGATCCAGATCAACCGTTACCAGATCGCCGGGCTGCAGGCGGTAGTTGGTATGGGCACACTGGCCGTTTACCCGAATCTTTTCCTGAACTTTAAGCCGATTGAGCAAAGCACGGGATAGCGGCAGTTTCATCTTAAACACGTCCCGCAGCCAGGTTAAATGATCTTCCGGTTCAACTACATAAAACAGCAGATTGTTGCTCATTAAATCTCCTCAGTACCTTGTTTCACTTATTATAGCACAGCGCTGCCGGAGTATGACCGGGAGGATATTTGTTATATGGAATAAGCTGTTGCAGTTATTAGCCATACGCCTGATGTTGTGCGGTCTGAAACGTGATAACACTGGGAGCAAATAAAGGATATCTTCCCCGATTGGAGAATTACCGTTAAAAAGCAGAAAGTGAAATGTGATAGCGGAATATTTACATTTGTCAACTGTATGGATTTGGGGATGATATTTTGAAAAGAAAAATAACAGTCGATTTTACTGATGACTGGGAGGGCTTTAAAAAAGAAGATAATATATATATCAAAATTCTAAGGGAGAGATATGAGGTGGAAATATCTGAGGATCCTGACTATCTATTTCATTTTGGCTTTGGCTGGAACTTTCTTAAATATGACAGGAGTATCAGGGTTTTTCTAACCGGTGAATGTCTGCTGCCGGATTTTAATGTATCTGATTATGCTTTAGCACATGCATATCTTGATTATGGTGACAGGTATATGCGCTTTCCTGTGTACACGCATTATGGCAAAGATTACGGACTGGCTATGAAAAAGCACCAGGTATCTGAAGAAATGCTTAAAGGAAAAACGAAATTCTGTAATTTCGTCTATTCCAATCCTATTGCAGATATCCGCCGGCAACAGTTTTTTGAGTTGCTGAACAGTTACAAACCAGTTGAATCCGGCGGCAGATTTCTAAATAACATCGGTGGGCCGGTGGGTGATAAACTGGAATTTCAAAAGCTCTTTAAATTCAGCATTGCCTTTGAAAATTCGACCTATCCCGGTTATGTAACAGAAAAAATCCTGCAGGCCTTTGCAGCGTCCACCGTTCCTATTTACTGGGGGGATCCGCTGATCGGTACGGAATTCAATGAAAAATCTTTTATAAACTGTCATGCTTATAAGGATTTTCATGAAGTGATCGAAGTGGTGAAAAGGATCGATGCGGATGACGAGCTCTTCCGCAGCTATATACGGGAACCGATATGGAAAAACAGCAGCGATGAACAGGAACAGTGGGAAAAGCGAGTGCGGGCATTTTTATTCCATATTATAGACCAGCCCTTCGAGGAAGCATTCCGCCGGAACACTGTTTTATGGGGCCGGATATATGAAACCAGATTAATGAAATTGTATAAACTGCAAAACAATCCGACCGCTTTTGTTTTACGCGGCGCCTTGCGCAGCGCATTGAGGTTCGTAAAACCGCGATAGAAGGGGAGTAAAGGCGGGGGATGAACCCCGCTGCCCTTTCGCCTCACCCCTCACGCATCACTGTCAGTCCACCCTGGGCAGAGTGTCGAAGCCGCGCTGCAGTTCCTCGTCAGTCGGAATATAGTCGGTCATGGTACCTTCGTTATACTGCGTGTATGCGTTCATATCGAAATAACCGGTGCCGGAAAGTCCCACGAGAATCGTTTTTGCTTCCCCTGATTCCTTGCACTTCAGGGCTTCCTGTATAGCCCCGTATAAGGCATGGGATGATTCCGGCGCGGGCAGGATCTGCTCACTGCGGCTGAACAGAGTGGCAGCCTCGAAAGCTTTGCTCTGAACAACGGAAATGGCTTCCATATAACCGTCATGATAGAGCTTGGAAAGGATGGGGGACATGCCATGATATCTTAAGCCCCCGGCATGGTCTGGTGACGGTATGAAACCGCTGCCTAAAGTGTACATCCGGGCCAAAGGAGTTATTTTACCGGTATCGCAGAAATCATAGGCATATTTGCCGCGGGTCAGCGACGGGCAGGATGCCGGTTCGACAGCGATGAATCTGGGATTGGCCTTGCCGGTCAGTTTATCCTGCATGAAGGGGGACATCAGGCCGCCCAGGTTGGAACCACCGCCGGCACAGCCGACTATGATATCCGGGTATTCATCAATTTTTTCCATGGCGATCTTGCACTCCAGGCCGATTACTGACTGGTGCAGGAGTACCTGATTTAATACTGAACCCAGAGCATAACGACATTTGTCATCTGCCATCGACACTTCGATAGCTTCAGAGATGGCGCAGCCCAAACTGCCGCCGGTGTTGGGGTCATTGGCCAGGATGGCGCGGCCGACTTCGGTAGTATCGGAAGGGCTGGCAAAAATCCTGGCTCCATAAGTTTCCATTACTGCTTTGCGGAAAGGCTTTTGCTGAAAAGATACTTTGACCATGAATACAGTAAGGTCCAATCCGAAATAAGCGCAGGACATGGATAAAGCAGTTCCCCACTGTCCGGCTCCGGTCTCGGTAGTCAGTGAAGTCAGCCCCTGAGCTTTGGCGTAATAAGCCATAGCCGAAGCAGCATTCAGTTTATGACTCCCGGAAGTATTG
Organism: Syntrophomonadaceae bacterium; assembly: GCA_035353375.1. Taxonomy (GTDB): domain Bacteria; phylum Bacillota; class Syntrophomonadia; order Syntrophomonadales; family Syntrophomonadaceae; genus UBA1368. The sequence continues at coordinate 12,675 of DAOPZM010000022.1, read as the reverse complement.
TTGCCTTCGAATTTTAAATAGATCCTGGCCGGAGTGTCCAGGGCTTTTTCAAGGTTATAGGCACGGATCAGAGGCGATGGCCGGTACATTTTATAGAAATCCAGTACCGGTTCCGGGATATCGATATACCGGGTGACAGAATCCATCTCCTGCTTACACAGTTCTTCGCAAAAAACCGGATACAGTTCTTCTGTTTTAAGCGGCTGCAGCGTGCCGGGGTTTAATAATGGATCATGCTGTTCTTTCATATCGGCACGGATATTGTACCACTGTTTCGGAAGCTCCTCTTCGGTGAGATAGGTTTTGTAGGGAATCTTTGCCATTTCAGTCTTCCTCCTTTTTGATTATTAAATTAATTTATAAAAATAAAAAAACTCATATCCCCAAAGGGACATGAGTTAAATCTCATGCGGTACCACCCAATTTGGCCAAACGGTCCACTCATTCCACGTACCATCATACGCGCTCCCTTGATAACGGGCGAAGTTCCCGTCGGCCGCTACTTTGGTTCCATTTCGCGTCCGCCCTCATCAGTCCATTCGACTTGCCTGTCACTGCTGCACTCCCACCAACGGCAGCTCTCTGAAAGCTTTTTTGCAAGCCTACTTACCCTGATTCATCAGTTTAGTAAATTGAATTATACTGGCAAACCTATTTGGTGTCAAGCAAAAAAATCCGGCAATTAAAAAAGATATATCCCATTCGCTGCTCCTTGAACTTTGCTCAAAAACGGCAAATCTTTTGTTATTTTAAAACGAATAAAATATATTGATAAACAATAAATTAATATTGCATAACAATAAACATATAGCTATAATACAATTATTATCAGGGTGTATTCCACCCGTTCAAGGAGATGAATATTAATGTGGAATGGAAAGAGATCTATCGGCCTGAGCAAGTTTTGTATTTTAGTTTTTGTAATAGCACTGATTGCTATTGTGGTGTCAGCTCCCTGGCTGACAGGTTGGTTTGTGAATTATTCACATGCCGCCCACGGAAATGAAGCTTTCTTTCTTGTGACTATTTACATTGGAGCCATTCCTGCAGGATACCTCCTTTATAATCTGTTTTATTTGCTGCGCCGTATTGAGGCAGGACAAATATTTATAACAAAAAATGTGGAATGTTTAAGACGGATTTCCTGGAGTTGTTTTGTGGGAGCAGGGATAGCTTTGATTTCCGGAGCCTACTATTTATCGTGGCTATTTGTGTTCGTGGCGGCAGCCTTTATGGGTTTGATCGTACGTGTAGTAAAAAACGTAGTAGCCCAGGCAGTGGCGCTTAAAGATGAAGCAGATTATACCATCTGAAGAAAGGAGAAGAAGGGCATGTCAATCATAGTGAATCTGGATGTGATGATGGCCAGGAGAAAGATATCTTCTGGTGAACTGGCGGAAAAGATTGGAATCAGCCAGGCCAATCTCTCCATTCTTAAAACCGGCAAGGCTAAAGCAATACGCTTCTCGACCATGGAGGCTATTTGCCAAGCGCTGGATTGTCAGCCGGGAGACATATTGGAATACAGGGAGAAAGAGTAAACTGGGAGGCAAATCTATGAACGAGTATTCTGAAGACAATAACGGTTTGAGTTTGAATACAAAACAACCTGAAGGGGGTATTCCAAGGGCATCAATCCGGGCAGCGGAGCCTTTTGAAGCAGACCGCAAGGATGGTATTTTTGCTCTGCTGGCCTTTGTGCTGGGGTTCTGTTTTGCACATTGGGTACTGTTTTCCTGGCAGGGATGGGGGGTAACCATGTTTACCCTTGGCTATTGCGGGATCATTACCGTATATCTGCTGAAAAAGGGAGTGCATATTCCACGGGCCGGGTGGTTTTGGCTGACCATCGTTGTGCTGACCGGAATAAGTTTCTCGCTTTGGACAAATAACGGCCTGGCCCCATGGCCTGAACTGCTGCTGTTCGGCAGCGCCATTTATTGGATCACATGTGCAGCCGGTTTGCCCATACTGGGGAAAACCAGTAATTTAATTGGCCTGGACATTATAAATACCTTGGTGGTAATTCCGATTAAAAACTTTGGATGTCAATATAAAAGCCTGGCTTTTTTGGGCCGGAACCGAAAAACTGAAAGCAGGCAGGTCTTTTCCGTTGCATTGGGACTGGTTTTGACTTTCATAGTAGCGGCAATGGTTCTGCCTTTGCTGATGAATGCCGATAGCGGTGGCTTTGCCAGAATTACCAATGGTTTCTTAACCTTTCTTCACGGGATAAAAACAGAGGCCTGGGAAACTCTTGTCTATGGCATTCTCGCTATTCCAACCGGAGCCTATATCTTCGGCCTGGCAGCCGGCAGTGTTCATAAGAGAGGCTGCGACACTTTCGAAAAAGACCGTACTCTAAAGTTCTTTTCAGGCATGCAAATACTGCCTTCAGCTACCGTCTACACCTTATTGGGGCTATTGTGTACCCTGTATGTGATATTCATCGGCAGTCAGCTGCCCTATTTTTTCTCGGCTTTTATCGGGGAACGTCCGGAAGGTTGGCAGGTTTATTCCGAATATGCCCGCAGCGGATTCTTTGAGTTGTGCAGCATTGCCGCCATTAATCTGACAGTACTGACGGCTGCCAATCTTTTAAGCCAAAGGCAGTACAGGGACAGCATGGCCCTGAAAATCCTCAATTCATTGCTGGCCATGCTTACTTTAATACTTATTGCTACTGCTTTAAGTAAAATGGTCATGTATATCGGGGCCTATGGCTTATCGATGCGAAGGCTGCTCCCCTGTATGTTCATGATCTTTCTGGCGGTATTATGCGGCGGCGTGGTTGCTCTGCAAAAATGGCCGTTTTCTATTGCACGGTTAGCAGCAGGAGTAGGAGTAGTAATGCTTTGTCTGCTCTGCCTGATCAATCCGGACAGTATCGTTGCCGGCTATAATGCTGAACGTTATCTTTCCGGAACTCTTAAAAGCTTTGATGTTGAGATATTATACCGGTCAGGGCCTGCCGGAGTTGATTCGGCGTTGAAGTTATATGAGCACACTGATGATAATGTTCTGCAGGGTGAGATAACCAAATATCTATTTGACCAGAAACAGGCTTTACAGTCTGTAAGACAGCCGCAAGATTGTGTGCAGACCATACGTGCCCGGCAAAAAATAGAGGACTACTCCCTGTAATAAAGTATTGCATGAGGATATCAGAATAATATCCGTATCAGGCGGTTAACTGCTTTTTGCCCGCCAGATGGGCAACCTTGGCTTTTAGATTTATAAGATAAGTGACTTCCGGCTGCTTAAGGTCCGGAACTGCATCATAGCGTTCCGCCTTGATCCGGTTTATGACCTTTTCCACTGAGCCGTTTTCCTTGTCAAGCAGTTCAAAAACCCTGTCTTTGAAGCTGATCGTTTCGCGGATCGATTTATCAAAGAAGGTGCTGATTTCGTCCCGGCCGGCCAGAATATAATAGTGCCCCTGGCAAAATACCTCCACTTCAAGAGCAGCCAGACGCATAAGGGAAGCTAAATAGGCATCGTAGTCGTAAGCAAATTCAGGGGAAACCACTTCGGAACTATAGAAAACTCCGGCGGCTTCTCCGGCTATGAGAATTTTCTTGTCGGGCAGATAAAAACTATGATGATCCTGGGTATGGCCCGGTGTGGACAACACTTGCACAACAGTACCGTTTTCAAGCTGAATGAGCTGATCATTTTTCAGTTCCATGTCGACCTCAAAGGCAGCAAAAGGTTCGGTATTAAGCAGCGAACCGTCAAGTTCCGGAATTGAACTCATCTGCTCCAGAGTAACCTGGTTAAGTTTACTTATGAGAGCCAGAGCATTGGGACGCTTTAAAATATTTGCGGCCATGGGTGCGGCAGCAATTTTCATTTCCGGAAAAGCTTTTTGCAGAAAGGATGCAGACCCGCAATGATCCCAATGGACATGGGACAGGAAAAGGAGCGACGGCTGCCGGTTGCCAAGGACGGAACGAACAGCTTCAACATATATTTTCCCGGCGCAGGTCACCCCGGCGTCAAATATGACCGGCTGCGGTCCGTCCAGCAGATAGATGGGACATTCTATAAACCCCAGGTAGTAAAGATTATCTTGTATATGACCAATTTTATCGATGATCATGTCTGCCCCCGCTTATAAATTTTCATTATCAATTATAACAGATGAGCTTGCTTAATAAAAAGTTTCTTGTAAGTTAACTTTTTCAACTAAAATCAACTGTAAATCCATCGTCAGGATATCACTCAACGGATACAATAATAATTGAGGTGATGAATATGAATAAATTAAACATAGGCAAATGCATCGTTCAGAAAAGAAAAGAGAAAGGCATAACACAAGAGAAGCTGGCAGAATATATCGGCGTATCCAAAGCATCGGTTTCCAAATGGGAGTCCGGGCAGAGCTATCCGGATATATTGCTGCTGCCGGAGCTGGCCACCTACTTTAATGTTACAGTCGATGAACTGCTGGGATATTCACCCCAACTGACCAGCGAAGACATCAAAAAAGTGTACAACAAACTCTCCCATGCTTTTGTGTCCCAGCCTTTTGAAGAAGTGATGGAGAAGTGTAACCAGACCATCAAGGAGTATTACTCCTGTTTCCCGCTTTTGCTGGCGATGATTCAGTTATTGCTGAATTACTCGGCCCTGGCAAAAACGGAGGAAACAAAGATTGAAATGCTGCAGCAGTGCATTGCGCTGAGCCGGAGAGTAAAAGAAGAGTCAGATAATATCCATGACATAAAAAGTGCGAACTCGATGGAAGCATTGGCGGAGATGGGGCTGGGAAACAGCACGGAAGTCATCCGCCTGTTAAATGACCAATTGGATCCCTACAGCGGAGATGATGTCATGCTGATAATGGCATATCAAATGCTGGGAGAAAATGCTCAGGCCAATAAAGTAAATCAGATATTGCTCTATCAGAATGTGATCAGGACATTAACACTGTTAAACAATTATCTTACCCTGCACATGACCGAACCGGAATTGTTCGAACAGATTTATGCCCAGGGAGTCCAGCTGCTCGACTCTTTCCAGATGCAAGATATTCTGACCAACGCGGTCTTTGGAATCCATATCGTTGCAGCGCAGGGATATCTGCTGCAGCAGAATAAGGAAAAGGCATTAAAAGCATTGGAACAGTATGTAAACATCGTGTGTGGATTCAAATATCCGTTAAAGTTAAAAGGAAACGCGTATTTTGATCAGGTGGATGAATGGGTGGAGGATAGCATCACCATCGGCTCCAACTCTCCTATAGATGAGGCAGCGATCAAAGCCAATTTTATAAGGATAGTTGAGGATAGTCCTGTATTCATGCCACTCCGGGAAGATGAACAGTATATAAAGCTGGTCAAAAGACTGAAAGAGAAGCTGCGTTAGGCGCAGCAGTGTCAGGTGCCAGGCAGAACATTTAAAATTGAAGGAGGACTTATTATGATTGTTGCAACAACAGAAAATCTGGTCGGTTACAAAGTTAAAGAAGTAAAAGGGCAAGTATTTGGCGTGGTGGTTCGCAGCCGGGGACTGGGCGGAAATATCGTTGCATCTCTGCGTTCTTTAGTCGGAGGGGAAATTCTTGAATATACCGCCATGTTGGAGGATTCGAGAAAGCAGGCGTTGGACAGAATGGTACAGAATGCAGCGAATATGGGTGCCAATGCCATCGTTATGATGCGTTTTGACGGCAGTGAATTAGGCCAGTCTATGACCGAGGTAGTTGCTTACGGAACTGCCGTAGTTGTAGAGAAGGTGTAAAAGCATTATGGAAATACTGATCATTCTGGCGGCGGTCGCATTACTGTCCTGGTTTATTACTGACAAGAGATTTAAAATGACAAATAACAATAAAATCCCGCCGGGTTATGAAAAAACCGAAGAAACATTTGTAGATCCCACCAATAAAAAAAGATATCGCGTATACTATAACCCCGCTGACGGAGCAAGATTTTATTACGAAGAGCCCTGATCCGATTAGCGGCTGCGGACTATGAGTAAAAAATTAATAACACAATAATGATTACCATAAATAAAGAGGCTTTCGAGCCTCTTTTGTTTTTGTTCCAATTTAGGCAAAAAATTGACTTGAAGATACTTTAATGTAAAATATGTTATAATTTTCATGGAAATTCTTACGGGATTGTTTTGGGATAATTCTTCTAATAGCTATTAAGGAAAGTTAAAAAACTGGCTTTAGTTAAAGTAATGACAGGTGGGGATTATATGGACTACTTTTCTAAAGAGTACAGATTGTTTTTGGCAGAGCATCGGGTTTTCGATGCTTGGCAATATATTATTAATACAAGGAAAAATATCATCACAGCCAATTATTGCCAAAAAGTCATTAACGAACTTATATCCCAAATGACTTTAAACCATCAGGCTTGGTTAAATGAATTTAACCTAAAGGTAGCAAAGCAAATTGAAGAGTTTGGAACGTGTTCTATCGGGATAGGATCTGAGGATTATCCCGACTCCAAAATTAAAATATTAGGAATTACTGCTGATTATCCATTCCTGATTGATAAGTATATCAAAGATTTTTTCCAGTACATTCGAAATGCATTTGATGGTATGGCGCAAATAATTAATGCAGCTTTGTTGGCAAATGAAAATAGAAGAATTGAAAGAGTTGATTTTAGTAAAATATTGGATGAACTCACTAACCAAAAATATTCAGCCTTGTTTCCAAATAGCAATGCTTTCATAAAAAAGTTGAGTGAAAGTTACGAGTTTAAATATGCTTCTGAATTTAACAACCTGATAAAGCATATCTGTGATGCAAAAGTGGTTATTTCCCATGAGTTGTTCGGAGATAACACAACCTCTCAAATAGGTTCATTTTACAAGAAAGGACAGCAATTTAATGAAGAAAATATATGTAATATAACGAAACGGGTATTAGATTTTATGGAAAATCAATATATAGAATTGCTTAATATAATAACTGAAGAAATTAAATTTGATACTTTTGTTATGGGACGGATTCATACTTTAGGGTTTTATGCTCAAAGGATAAAGGACGAACCTAATAGTTCCTTCGCTGTTGTATTTATTGAAGTACAGAACAGTATAGATGAACTACCAGATGAAATTAGAATTCTTCTGCTAAATGATAAGGATGATGTTATCGCTTTAAATTGTGATTATCAAGAAATATTAGTTCGGGGTGAGAATGAAGAGTATTTGGGGCAATTTATCTGTGATGAGGAAATTGTTAACGAGAGTGTACTTAGATATAGACGATATAAAAAAAATAGGTGCGACGGAATGAGCGCATTCTTCGATCAAGCAAAAAAAGATAATCCGATCAAGCCGTATTTTATGTCCGGAAAAATAATAAAGGTCGGATTTAATGAAGCTAATAATTAAGCTATTGAGATTTAATTAAATGTGAGATATAAACATGAGATGAATAATCAATTTTAATGGGGCTCAACAAACTGCAGATATTTTTAAAGTATTCGATTTGGTATGCTTTTATGGCTTCAACAGCAATGTTTTAAGGGGGCATTTAATGAGTAATGAAAAGAATGGATTAACCTTTATTTTTGGTTATCCCGTGACGCAAAAACAGTTGACAAGAATTATAGTAAGCATTGTTTTATTATTTGCGGTGTTGATCGTTTGGAGCAATTTCTCATCAGAAAATCAAGAGATTGAAGAATCGCCAGAATATACTTTTGAGGCAGGATTAAATTATTTAAAGGTCGGCGATTGGAATAATGCTTGTGTTGCCTTTGTAGATGAAGATAACGAACAAGGTAAGGCACTTTATAATTATGCAAGTGCTAAAGAATTTTGGCACGATTATAATAGCGTTGGAGCCGCCAAAGATTACATGGATAAAATTCCAGAAGATTACGATGGGGTATTAGCTGAAGAAGTTTTAGCTTTTAAAAAAGAATGCGAGGAAAAATATAAAGCAGAATATGAAATTGAACCAGGAAGCAAAAAGGTTTATATCGGCATGACACAAGAGGAAGCAATTTCATCTATGGGCGGTAAACCTTATGATATAAATAAAACGGTTGGCAACTGGGGAACACATGAGCAGTGGTGTTATGATGGCGGGATTTATTTATACTTTGAAGATGGGCTGTTGACTTCCTGGCAGTATTAGGCGAACACAACGAGGGTTTGGAATAGACCATAATGAGGCAGTGAAGCGGCTTGCTCCATGCGGGCTGGAATGCTCGCACTGTGCTTGATTACGGCGAGCAGGGAGATCCAGAAACTAAGTAAACGTTTTAAGCGAGCTTCTAAGCGATTAGGAGATAACGGAGAAGTATTAGCCTTGTGAGGAAATAATATGAAGAACGAAGATATCAAATTACTGGATATTGGGTTGGAAGATTATGAGCTTAAAAAATTCGATGCAAATAAAATCAAATATAAAAAGCAGATTTCAAAAATTTTGGCAGAAAGCCGCCAAAAAGCAAAACTAGATACTTGTTATTTTTGCGGCAAAGCAACATCCAGTATTTGCAAATCGCATTTTGTTCCTGCCTTTTGCTTGCGCAATATAGCTGTTAATGGTGAGGTGAACTACTCAAATACATTAATCAATGTACCTGGGATTGATTTCGATAAGGGCGTGAATGAAGCAGGGACTTTCAGACTGATTTGCCGGGATTGTGATAGCAAGATTTTCAGTGACTACGAAAATCCGGAAAATTACGTAAATGAACCGAGCCCAAAAATGATTGCACAAATTGCCATGAAGAATTATTTGAAAATGATAAGCAAAAGATTGTTTGAAATTGTTTTACATGATGATATTGGTGGAATGCTGCCAATTTCATCCGGTCTCCTAAATCAGCAAAAATTAGTAGATAAATTGGATTTAGATGAATATCAAAAGGGCTTTGAAAAAGCTAAAAGATTGAGCTCAAAAACCTGGAGTGGAGAATACTATATTTTCTATTATGAAAAGTTGGACTATGTAGTGCCAATAGCGTTCCAAGGTGCTATTGTACTAATTTCAGATTTGAAAGGAGAGATTATAAATGACATTTATAATTTGTCGCCTGATTATCATACAAAAGAAGTTCATATTTGTGTATTTCCCTTACAAGATAGCAGTATCATCATGATGTTTATTGATGCAAATGATAAACGATATAAATCATTTTATAAACAGTTTAGAAAGTTAAAATTTGACGATAAATTGGCTCTTACAAATTATATAATTTTTCTTTATTCAGAAGATGTATTCTTTTCAAAAAAGATCCCACAAGAAGTAATAACTGACAAACGATTAATTGCAGTGACTCGGAGATCTCAGATTGCTGTTTCTAGTAAACCTTTTGGTAATGCGATTGAAAAAGTTAAACAGAATTTTGATTTAACAAGATGGCAAGATATCCCTAACTTATTAATTAATGCGTATGCAATTGACACGAAAAATAATTGATCATATTGTGAGCAAATATAAACTTTCACATTATCCATATCAAGTTCTTGCACAAATTTAATGATATGACTAGGGAGCGGGGCTCTTGTCACATTCGTTGGGGGAAAGAGTGAATGAGTACTGTAGAAGAAAAATGGAACTACATTGTATTGCTCGATGAAGAATTGCTTAAAGGGGGCGTTATTCTAAGTGAATATGTTTCGGAGCTTATTAGAAATGCCGATATATCTTTCGCTTATGGGGCTTATTGGGCATCAATAATAACGGTAGTTGCTGCAATCGAAGCGTATTTTATATCTGAGACAGACTGCAAAAATAAAAAACTTTATGAGTTTATAAATGAATCCGATTTGGATAATAAAGACACTGAACTCTTGCATAATCTTCGAAGATATCGGAATCAAATTGTACATATTAAAGATCCTTGGAATGATGAACCCATACTAAGTTCATATGATAAATTTTCAATTAACGAAGAAAAGATAGCCAAAGACGCTATTAGACTATTACGTACTGTTGTTTACTCTAATCCTTGGGTATAAATTGCTTGAGGGTAAGGGTTACTCAAAAAGTTCTTCAATTGAGTATTTAAAGGACTAAGAAATAAAAGGCTTAAATATTATACTTTCCATTATTCACACAATCATCACACTGCAGTATATATCCTCTTTTCAGCAACATTTTACCCGCACTATCCCCCAACGAAAGGAACAAATCATTAACTTGGATATTAAAAAGCATCTCATTCTCATAAAAGATGAGGATAAGACCGAAAAAATAAGCAGATGTACATATGAAAAAGGTAAATGGCAGGTTACTTTTGCCAATGGGAAGACTTATTCCTACAATTACCATAATGTTGTGTGGAAGAAAAATCCTACCTTGATCGATCCGGCAAGCACAATCGTATATGAAAAAGGCCAATCTTTAACCGGGGTTAATATGATCCTGGATTTCGAGGAATATGTACGAGTAATTTTTGAAAACGGTTATTGTAAGGTGTACAGCAAAAGAGAAATTAAGCTGGAGCAAAGCTGCCTTAAAAATCCGCACGCTGACAGCTGTTTTGAATATTTAAAGCAGTTGGCAAAGATAACGAGTGTAAGGGACGAGGATGATAAAAGCTTTTTAAGCCGGCAGTATGACAAAATTACTTTTGTCAGTTCAGGCAGCGTATTGTCAAAATATCTGTTTCCGACTGAACTTGGAAAAAGTCAACCGGTGAATATGCCAATATTCCCGTTCGGGTTTAATTTGAGCCAGAAAAAAGCTGCTGAAAATGCCTTGACTGAGCAGTTGAGCGTTATCGAAGGCCCTCCTGGAACCGGCAAAACGCAAACCATACTTAACATTATTGCAAATGCGATCATGAATAATAAGACGGTAGCGGTGGTGTCCGGCAATAATTCAGCTACTGCCAATATTATTGAAAAGCTCCAGAAGTACGGGGTAGATTTTATAGCCGCTTACCTGGGCAACAAAAATAATAAAGAGAAATTCTTTGCCGGGCAGACGCAGTCTTATCCGGATATGAAATCATGGGCGATGGATGCCGCCGATTATAGAGAATTTGAAGCAACCCTTAAAATACGGGGTAAAGAATTGGAGGGAATGCTTGAATCCCAAAATAAGGCTGCTATATTAAGGCAGGAGCTGTCGGCATTATCATTGGAGAGAGAATACTTTCAAACCTTTTATAATGAAACCTACCGGGCGATCCCATCTTACCGTTCCCTTTACCGGCACAACGCTGATACCATAATGTCCCTGTGGACGGATTATCAGCAGATGGCTGAAAAAGACGAGCAGATGAGATTTAAAAACAAGCTGAAAAATCTGTTGCGCTATGGGATAATCAGTTTTTCTTTTTATAAAAATTCAAATGAAGATGTTATTGCACATTTTCAGAAGCTTTATTATGAACGCAGAACTGAGGAACTGACAGAACAAATACAGGGCTTGACCAGGCAGTTAGAGAATTATCATTTCGACCGCGCTATGCAGTCATACAGCGATATTTCCATGAAACTTTTTAAAGCCAGCCTGGCGGAAAGATACAAGTATCATAATGTCCGCCCGTTGTTCACCGCCGACTCCTTATGGAAGGAAAAGGACTTTGAGACTTTTATCTGTGAATATCCGGTTATTTTAAGTACCACTCATTCCTTGCGAAGCTGTGCCAGCGCCAATTATTTGTTTGACTATGTAATTGTGGACGAGGCTTCACAGGTGGATATTGTTACCGGGGCATTGGCATTATCCTGTGCCAGGCGGGCGGTCATTGTCGGCGATTTAAAACAGCTGCCCAACGTTGTTTCGGCTGACGCCGCCGAACAAACCGAGCGGATTTTCCAAACTTTCTCACTTGACAGTGCTTACCAATATGAGGCGGGAAACAGCATGCTGGCCTCGATCACAAAACTATTCAATGATGTCCCCCGCACCCTGTTGATCGAGCATTATCGCTGCCATCCCAGGATCATAGGTTTCTGTAATCAAAAGTTTTATAACAATGAGCTGATCGTGCTGACGGAAGAAAATGACCGGGATAAGCCAATGACTGTCTATAAAACTGCCAAAGGCAACCATGCCAGGGGTACCTATAATCAGCGGCAGATCGATGTGATCATGCAAGAGATAATTCCGGCGCAAGGTCTTGATAAAACCGGGCAGTCGCTGGGCATTATGTCTCCCTATCGATTGCAGACAGACAAGCTTTCAGAGGCGGTTGGAGATAGTGACAATATCGAAGTGGATACGGTCCACAAGTATCAGGGCCGTGAAAGGGATGTTGTTATTCTTACTACGGTGGTAAACGAAATGAATGAGTTTGTTGATCAGCCGAATTTACTCAATGTGGCGGTCTCGCGTGCGGTGGACAAGCTTATTGTTGTTATAGTGGATAATGAAAAGAATGAAAACTCCAATATAGGTGATTTGGTAAGATATATAGAATACAATAACTTTGAGATCATCGACAGTAATATTTATTCGGTGTTTGATTTGCTCTATCATAGTTATTCAGAGCATTTATTTGAACGGATGAAAAACAGGAAAAAAGTATCTGCATATGAATCGGAAAACCTGATCAATGCGGTGATAGAAAAAGTACTGAGCCAGCCAGAATTCGATAATCTGAACCACGTAATGCATCAGCCGTTGAAGATGCTGATTCGCAATGCGGAACAACTTGACGAAATGGAATGCCGTTATGCCATGAATGTTATGACCCATACCGATTTTGTGATCTTTAATAAGCTGGATAAAATGCC
>DAOPZM010000021.1:0-53656 GCA_035353375.1 Syntrophomonadaceae bacterium | reverse complement strand
CGGAAGTATTCATTGATCAGCTGCAAGGCGAAATCGCCTTTGCTTCTGCGGTCATCGTCGCCTTCATATACATAGGGAACGCCGTATTTTTCGCACAAACGGTTTATAATATTTATCTGCGCTATCAGGCTGTCATGAGTACGGCTGCGGGCAGTATCGACATCCGCCAGGGTCCTGGCATCTGCCTCCCCTCCCTGAATCAGGATGACCTGATTGGCAACAATTTCTATATACTTTGCTGCGGTTTTGATCAGTTTTTCAATAACCGCCCTCTCCCGCGCTGCCAAAACCGGATCCTGATTCCGGGCGCCAATGGCCGCCAGCAAATTTCCTATACGTTCTTTTCCGGACATAACTCATTTCTCCTATAAAGGTGCCAGGCACCTGATTTCTGACTTTCTCAGGCATACTGTATCTTATTTCGTTATTTCTGAAATTAATTCCTTTGAATGATTAAAAGGGTTTTATCAAACAATTGTTGACATTAAATGCGCCAGTAAGGTATTCTAAGAACATATTCGCCCTTATTATCAGAAAATTCTGAAATGATCCCATCCAATGGAAATATGCCAAATAAATGTTAATCGGCCATCACTTGAATCACAGGAAATTAGCTTTAGGAAAGACTTTCCTAATAAATAGTATTGGAAGTTGTCTGGAAAGGAGTGGTTGATGGGAGGAACAGGTGTATTTTTGTTAACAGTAGAAGATGGAACTAATAGGGGAGGGGATTTTATAATGTCTAAAGATAATTATGGCTGGGCAAGCCCTGCACCAGCCGGATTAGTAGCACTAGCAATCGCATGTTTTACCTTCTTTGCACTTCAAACCGGCAGAGTTGAGCATTCCGCTGCACCTCTTCTGGGAGTCTGGCTTTTAGGTGGTGCCATTGTTCAAGTAATAGTAGGAGTAATTGAATTAAGAGAAGGTCAGATAGTGGGTGGTAATGTATTCACTTTTTTCTCGGCATTTTTTATGTTTGTTACTGGTTCCGAGCTACTGTTGAAAACATTATTAGCTAGCAAAGGCATTGCTTTTGATGCCCGTTTGGACGGCTGGGCCTGGTTGGTATTATGCATTGCCCTAACTACCTGGGCACCGGCTTATATATTAAAAGCTGCCAAAAGTATGGCTTTTTTGATAATTGCCATTACTCCTGCGGTATGGATAGTTTGCCTTACAGATTTGACAGTCATCGCTAAAACATGGGTTCCCTGTGCCGGCTGGCTGTTATTAATTACCGGAATATTTGGTCTCTATACGGCTGCTGCCATAGTCTTAAATACTACTTTTGGAAAGGCCATTCTTCCAACCGGCAGCCCATTTATGAAATAATAATTTAATATTGGGGACAGTCCCCAGGATTAAACTAAGATGGCCGGCTTATCAAGCCGGTCATTTTTTTATAACGGTTACTTCGATGCTCCAAATGTCTTTTCAAGGAGTTCATCAACATCGCTTACTCCCAGAATCTCCACTTGCTTAACCAATTCGTCAGGCCAATCGGGTATTTCATACATATTGGCCGCGGGTATGACAACCGTTTTAATTCCCGAATTATACGCCGCAGTGATCTTTTCTTCCAGTCCGCCAACAGGCATTATTTTGCCCCGCAGGGTCATTTCTCCGGTCATAGCCAGATCATTGCGAATCGGCTTATTCAGCAAGGCTGAGAACAGGGCAACAAATAAAGCTGCTCCCATGGAAGGACCTTCTTTGGGAACACCGGCATTCAACGCATGAAAATGAATATCCTTGATTTCGTAAAACCTGGGATCGATGTCCCATTCCGCAGCTCTTGAACGAATCAGGGAAACAACTACCTCGCAGGATTCCCGTATGATCTTTCTCAGATTACCGGTATACTGCATCCTTCCCGTTCCCGGCAAAACCCCTACCTCTACCGGCAGCACATTTCCCATACCTTCAGAAATATATGTCAGGGCATTGATGACCCCTATTTCCGGCTCAGAATTAAGCATGCTATAAGTCTTGTCGGCACGTCCCAGGAGCGGTGTCAGCATAGACCGGTTAATAACCACAGGAACATCGGCCTTTCCGCTGACAACCCAGTAGGCGACTTTGCTGCAAATGTTCTGCACGTGATGCTGTATGGAACGCATACCGCAGTCAGTGGAGTAATTCTGCACCAGCTCCAACAAAGTATTTTCATCCATCTGAATAAAACCGCGCACCAATCCGTGTCGGGTTTCTTCTTTCGGAAGAATAAACTCCCTGGTTATCGATAACTTTTCATCGATCGTATAACCATCCACTTCAATAACCTGCATTCGATCTAGCAAAACCGGGGATATTTGCTGCAGCGAATTGGCTGTTGCGATAAATACCACCCCGCTCATGTCAATTGGAATCCCAAAATAATGATCCACAAATCTGCTGCGATCCGAATCCAGCAATTCCAGCAAAGCAGAGCTGATATCCCCAACCGTGCTGCGTTTACCTATTTTGTCGATTTCATCCAGCAGCATCACGGGAGCCAGGGTGTCTATCCTTCGAATCGCCCTGATAATGTCTCCGGGCTGGGATCCGCTATAAGACCGGTCGCAGCCTCTGACAAGCATCTCATCAAAAGCTCCGCCCAGAGATACTTTCACGAATTTTCTATTCATAGCTTCGGCTATACTCTTGGCAATGCTCGTTTTGCCCACACCCGGCGGGCCGACCAGCAGCAAAACCGTTCCGTATGAATCGCCGGTAAGCTTTTGGACAGCCATAAATTCAAGTATTTTTTCTTTTACATCTTCAAGCCCGTAGTGGTTCTTGTCAAGAACCATTTTGGCTGCGTGCAGATCAAGCTCCGGGCTCTGTTCCCTGACCCAGGGGAAATTCAGGATCCAGTCCAGGTAGCGCCGGATTTTTCCAAGCTCAATACCCGAAAACAAATCGGCATCTTTATACTCTTTTCTTACAACTTCCTTGACGTAATCGGGGAAATCTTTAATCGATATGACCTTATTATCAAGTTCAAATAATTCTATCTCGGAATCCGACTCACCGCTGTCCTTCTTGGAATCATCAGTATCTTCGCTGTCTGCGGCATGACTGCCGGCATCATTTTCATCGTCTAATTTGACAAACAACTCGTCAAACCTTTTTTCCAGTTCTTCATCCGAGATTTCTTCGTCTTCATCATTGTCATTGCCGGATTTTGAGATTATTTCCTTAATATATCCCAGCTCCTGAAGTACTCTTTTTATCTCTCTTTCCGACCACGCTCGTATTTTCTTATCTTCAATGATCTCATCGTATCTTACCGCCAGCTGGTCGGTATCCATTACTTTTTTCTTTTTTAAAAGGATCTTAACTCTTGCAGATAAATCGCAGTCCTCTATTTTCATGTTCTTTGGTTTTGAATCAGCCAATCCCCCCGCCGCCTCCTGTAAAAAAATATATAAGTATAATAAACCAATAACTTTCCCTCACTACTACCCATATTTTCTTTTATTTTTATCTGAATCCTCCCGTACTCCAAAATTTCGTTATTACCGAAATTAATTCCTTTAAAGGATTCTTTTAATTGAATAATATCAGCCTCAGTTATTAAGTTTTCTGGCTGATTGCAGTAAATAAAATTACATTAATTAAACAAAATACCCGCCTAATTCAAGACGGGTCTTCATTTCTTCTGGAGCCGATGGGCGGATTTGAACCGCCGACCTGCTGATTACGAATCAGCTGCTCTGCCACTGAGCCACATCGGCATATTTATTTTTGGGGCTTTATAAATCAATGCCCTGTGTCGTGCATCAATTATTATATAAAAGAAATGCTTTTAACACAATCGATATTCCTGCCGGGCCATTTTCATCATTTGTAATTAAAGCTAAGTACAAACAAATTTCCTGTATTTTTGTCCTGAATGCTGTCTGAACCTACTCTGTATATGCGTCCATGAATTCCAGCTCGGCTTCCAGCATTTCTTTGATGCGGGTAACTGCCATGTTGATTATCTCCTCGCTCTCCCCTTCCAGCTGCTCTGCCACCAGTTCATCGAAAGGGATCACTCTGAGCCGGGCGGCTGCTTCCTCTACATCCAGCCTGGACAGGAAAGAGTTGAATACACTCATCAGGTTAAAAAAGAAAGCGTCAGTCCAGGTCAATACCTGTTCTTCATCCGCCTTGCCGTTTACCGACTCGAATTTGCTGAGGTTGTACATTTAATAAGCCTCCCCCGGCTAAAGGTAAATATTTTGGTACCAAAACTTATTATATAATTTAACCGCTGTTTTTGCATCTGTTTCAGTTTTCATTTTATCTGCCTGCGGCTTTTCAGGCAAAGCAAACGGCCTGGGCCGGGATGCCCTGACCAAGCCGTTAAATATATGTACCGGTCGATATTGTTAAGCCTGTGGATAATTTATTGTTTCTCTCCGCACTCAGGGCAGAATTTGCTGCCTGGTTTCAGCTGTGCTCCACAGGTTGTGCAGAAGGCTTTGGTTTTTAACTGGGCTCCGCATTCGGGACAAAATTTGGCATTGGCGGCCAGCGGTGCTTCGCACTGGGGACAGGCAGCCCTTATAGTTTCCCGCCAGTTTTCGGTGTCCAGTTTCTTGTCTTCTTCGGCCATGGCGGCATGGGCCCATACTTCTTCCACGGATTTGCTGGCCTGGGCGGCTGACATTTCCACGCCCAGATCAGGGGCGCATTCCTTGCATAAGCCTTTGCTGTTGTTCCAGCAGCTTTTGCGGCACACCCAGGAAGAGCAGCGGGGACACTGGATGAAGTCCGGTTTCAGTTCCTGCATAGCTTCCTTAAAAGCTTCGTCATGGGCTTTTTCCCAGGCGGCGGAACGGACCCGCTCGCTTATATCGGCGGCATTGTTGAAAAACCCGCCTAACAGACTGCCGGCTGATTCCAGCACTCCGGTGACCGTGCCTGTAACTGATGGTTTGAACCGGGTCCGGAAGCCGTTGCCGCAGCGGTCACAATAAAATTCAAATTGAAAGCCTTTGTTGGTGCATAAGTCACTGTAATTTCTGGTGAATTCGATCTTGTCTGCCATTGCCTTACCTCCTGTTTGATCTGGCTGATGATATTTAAATTCTATCAGAATCCAATCGATTATGACAGACTAAAAACGCCGGCTTTGGGTGACCGGTCATAAAAGTTTAAGAAAATATGCTTCTTATGGTTCCAATAAAAACCGCGCCCGCAGCTTATATATTTACCACCCGGACTTCATCTATATAGGGAGAACAGATCCGGGCCATATGCTCCAGGGCTTCCCTGCTGTAGGGCAGGCAGCTTTGAAAGGCCGGATCCAAAGTGTTGCCGGGGTTGAACTGCTGCAGGGAGTAAAGCCGGGCCCCGGCGATATGCCGGGCAATAGCTTCTATATCTCCATAAGTATGCAATTCGGGAATTACGGTAGTACGAAATTCTACTTTTATATCCGCCTGCAGCAGCAGGTTGACGGCTGCTCTCACATTGAAAAATTCCCCGTTGGTCAGCTTGCCGCTGGCCTGCTGGTATTTTTTGAATTCCAGCGGGGCTTTTATATCCATGGCTACATAATCCAATAGTTTTTCCTTAAGCAGGAGGCTTAACATATCGATATTGGTGCCGTTGGTATCCAGTTTCACCAAAAATCCCATGGATTTTATCTTGCGGATCACTTCAGGAAGTTCCTGATTTAAGGTGGGCTCCCCGCCGCTTATCACTACTGCATCGATGAAGCCTTTCCTCTCCTTAAGGAACTCCATGATCTTTTCCAGCTCAATTTCCTCGCTTTGGGTTTTGCTGAATTTTAAGAGCAAGTGGCCGTTATGGCAAAAGGGACAGGCAAAGTTGCAGCACCGGGTGAATAACACGGTTGCTATTTCACCCGGGTAATCGAGCAAACTTTGATTGATCATTCCTGCAAATTTCATTTACTGTACAGCCCTGTCAAATACTTTTCTTTCTTTGAATTCTTCCTGTTTGCCGGCGTTCCACTGGTCGACCGGTCTTATATAGCCTACTACCCGCGAATATACTTCACAGTGGGTTTGTTTGCCTTCTGCGGCGCAGATGGGGCATTCATGCTGCTTGCCCTTCAGATAGCCGTGGCTGGGGCAGATGCTGAAGGTCGGCGATAAGGTAAAGTACGGCAGCCTGAACTGGGCGCATACTTTCTGGACCAGCTTCTTGGCTGAGGCTATGGATGGTACTGCTTCGCCTAAAAAGATATGGAAGACCGTGCCGCCCGTGTAGCGGGTCTGCAGTTCTTCCTGGACAGTTAATGCCTTGAACAGGTCTTCGGTATAGTAAACCGGCAGCTGGGTGGAATTGGTGTAATAAGGCTCCGCTCCCTGCTTGAATTCGTTCTCATTGGCTACTATGATATTGGGATACTGGACTTTATCCTTGCGGGCGATCCCATAGCTTACGCCTTCAGCCGGGGTTGCTTCCAGATTGTATATGTCGCCGGTTTCTTCCTGGAATATCATTAAGCGGTCGCGCATGAAATCCATTGCTTCAACGGCAAAGGCCGACCCTTTTTCGCTGGCGATATCCACCCCTAAAAAGTTTAAGCAAGCTTCGTTCATGCCGATCAGGCCGATAGTTGAAAAATGGTTTTTCCAGTACTGCCCGAATCTTTCTTTGACTTCCCGCAGGTAAAACTGGGAATAGGGATAAAGTCCTGATTCAGTAAGGGCTTCCAGCACTTTGCGTTTTATTTCCAGGCTGTTGCGGGCCATATCCATCAGGGATGCCAGGCGGTTGAAGAAATCTTCCTTATCCGTTGCCAGGTAACCCAGGCGGCTCATATTAATTGTTACTACTCCGATGGAACCGGTCAAGGGATTGGCTCCGAACAGTCCGCCTCCGCGTTTTCTCAGTTCACGGTTGTCAAGGCGCAGGCGACAGCACATGCTGCGGGCGTCTTCCGGGTTCATATCGGAATTTATGAAATTGGAGAAATAGGGGATACCGTATTTGGAGGTCATCTCCCAGATCTTATCGTAACTGGAGTTGTCCCAGTCAAAGTCTTCGGTAATGTTATAGGTGGGGATCGGGAAGGTAAATACGCGCTCCTCAGCGTCGCCTTCCATCATTACTTCGGCGAAGGCCTGGTTGAGCATATCCATCTCCGCCTGGAAGTCGCCGTAGGTTTGCGGCATATATATGCCGCCTATCACTACCGGTTCGTTTTTCATGAATTCCGGCACTTTCAGATCCATGGTTATATTGGTAAAGGGGGTCTGGAATCCTACCCGGGTGGGTACGTTCATGTTGAAAACAAATTCCTGCAGCCCTTGTTTAACCTGTTTGTAATCAAGTTTGTCATAGCGGATAAAAGGCGCTAACAGGGTATCGAAATTGGAAAAAGCCTGGGCCCCGGCCGCCTCACCCTGCAGGGTAAAGAAGAAGTTTACGATCTGCCCCAATATGGAACGGAAATGCTTGGCCGGTCCGCTGGCTACCTTGCCTCTTACGCCCCGGAAGCCCTGCAGGAGAAGATCGCGGATATCCCAGCCGACGCAGTATACGCCTAATATGCCCAGGTCGTGGATATGGAAGTCGCCGTTGGTATGAGCCTGCTTTATTTCCCCGGGATAAATCTGGTTTAACCAGTACTGGGAAACGATCAGGGAGGCAACATGAAAATTCATGCCCTGCAGTGAATAGGTCATGTTTGAATTTTCTTTCACTCTCCAGTCGTTTTTCTCCAGGTAATCGCCGATCAGTTTATTATTAAAGAAAAGCTGGCTGGCTTCCCGCAGATCTTCGTGCTGTTTGCGGTAGAGTATGTATGCTTTGGCAGTTTTGTAATGGCCGTTTTTGACCAGGACTCTTTCTACTAAATCCTGTATGGCTTCGACAGATGCTATTTCATCGTCATCTACATATTGAGCGATTTCGACTACTTTTTCAGTGAGCTGGACTGCCGTTTCATAATCCTTGCCGCCGACCGCCTGTGCCGCTTTCCAGATAGCTTTCGTAATTTTTTCTTCTTCAAAAGGTACTATTCTGCCGTCACGTTTCTTGATTTTTGTTGTGTCCATACTGTATCCCCCTTATTTTAAAACAATATATATGGTGTATATTTATAATAGTACCACAACATACTGTGCGTCAATGATTTTATAAAGGCATTTTTCAAAAAATTTCATAAACTTTTGCGCCTGGCTCATTTGCTGTCTGAATAAAAATATTTATATATTATTTTGCTGCCTGCTGTTTTATAGTATTTGTTTTTTCGCTTTTAATTTACAATGCTATACAAAATAATTTAAAAAGCAAAAGCCCCTGGTACTTCCCAGGAGCTTTTTTAGACGGTCTTTTTGCTTTAAATGTTGTTTTTACATTAATACTGCCATAATTGCTTTATGGGCATGGAGGCGGTTTTCAGCTTCGTCAAATACTTTGGACTGAGGGCCGTCCATCACTTCATCAGTAATTTCCTTGCCGCGTTTGGCTGGCAGGCAGTGCAGGACTATGGCGTCGGCTTTGGCCTGGCTCAAAAGTTTCCGGTTGACCTGGTAAGCCAGGAATTTTTGTTCTTTCTCTGCCGCTTCTTCTTCCTGCCCCATGCTGGCCCAGACATCAGTATATATTACATCAGCACCCTGGACTGCTTCGGCCGGGTCTTCCACTGTCCACAGCCTGGCGCCGCTGGCTTCTGCATCCTTACGGGCGAGCTCCAGAATTTTGGCATCCGGGCCGAATCCTTCCGGAGCAGCAATTACGACATCCATGCCGACTTTGGCGCCGCCGAAAAGCAATGAGTGGGCAACATTGTTGCCGTCGCCTATAAATGCGAGCTTCAACCCCTTAAGACTGCCTTTATGTTCTTCGATGGTCATCAGGTCGCCGATGACCTGGGTGGGATGCAGCAGGTCGGTTAGGCCGTTGATGACCGGTATGCCTGCCCATTTGGCCAGCTCTATTACTTCATCGTGCTCAAAGGTACGGATCATGATGCCGTCTACCATGCGCCCCAGTACCTGAGCAGTGTCTTTGACCGTTTCGCCCCGGCCCAGTTGTATGTCGCGGGGGCTTAAGAACAGCGCGTGTCCCCCCAGCTGATACATGCCGACTTCAAAGGCAACTCTGGTACGAGTGGAGGATTTCTGAAATATCATGCCTAACGTTTTCCCGGCCAGATAAGCATGGGGTATTCCTTTTTTCTGCAGGGATTTCAAGTAAGCCCCGGTTTTAAGTATATATTCGATATCTGCAGCACTGAAATCATGCAGGCTGATAAAAGATCTCCCTCTTAAAGTATCGTTGATTTCCATTTTATTTCTCCCCCTTTAAATATTATTGCCATTCCTGCAGAGCCTGGCTGATTATTGCAACGGCTCCGTTTATTTCGATCTCATTTACGGTCAACGGCGGAACGAAGCGCAGGACATTGGGCCCGGCATTAACCAGCAGCAGGCCTTTTTTCATACATATGCCGACCAGATCCTTTACTTCCCGGTCAAACTCCATGCCCTGCAGCAGGCCCCGGGCTCTGAACTGAACTATACGCGGGTCATTAAGGGCCAGCAGTTTTTCGCTTAAGTATTCTCCCATTTTTTCTACCTGTTTTAAAAACTTTTCATCACTTATTATTTCCGTTACCTTGCCTGCAACGGCAGTAACCAACGGGTTGCCGCCGAATGTAGATGCATGATTGCCGGGCTCAAATGCAGCAGCGACCTTGTCGACCGCCAGAGCAGCACCAATAGGGATGCCGCCCCCCAGTCCCTTGGCCAGGGTCACAATGTCCGGCTTTATTCCGTACAACTGGCTGGCCAGGAATTTTCCGGTCCTGCCCACTCCGGTCTGTACTTCATCGATAATCAGCAGCAGATCTTCCCGGTCGCATATTAGCCTTAAACCGCGCAGGAAATTGATATCAGCAGGTATTACTCCTCCTTCTCCCTGAATAGTTTCCACCATAATAGCAGCGGTGTTTTCATTAACTGCAGCTTCAACTGAAGGGAGATCATTGTAATCGGCGTAGACAAATCCCGGCACTAAAGGGGCAAAACCCTGCTGGTACTTGGTCTGCCCGGTTGCGGTAACCGTTGCCAGAGTCCGGCCGTGGAATGAATTCTTAAAAGTAATGGTCTGATTTTTTTTACTCTGGTTCTGGCGGTAAAAGTATTTGCGGGCCAGTTTAATGGCGGCTTCATTGGCTTCTGCGCCGCTGTTGCAGAAGAAAGCTTTATCCATACCCGTTGCCGCAGTAAGTTTTTCGGCCAGTTGAACCTGGGGTTCTATCCAGTACAGGTTGGAAACATGCCACAAGGTTTTGGCCTGTTCGGTGAGCACCTGGATCAGGTTTTCATTACAGTGTCCCAGGGCACAGGTGGCTATCCCGCCTACAAAGTCCAGATATTGTTTATTGTCGGCATCCCATACGTAGGTGCCTTTGCCCCGTACCAGGGAGATGGGAAACCGGCCGTAAGTATTCATTATATACTGCTGTCCCGTTTCAGCTATGCTGTTGTTGCTCATATTATTTTATCCTCCTTAAGTCAGGCTGTTACTCGTCGACTACCATGGTTCCGACCCCCTGCCGGGTGAATACTTCCAGCAGTATGGAATGGGGAACTCTTCCGTCAACGATATGAGTTCTGCCCACCCCGCCGGTAACAGCCTCCACGCAGCACTGCACCTTGGGTGTCATACCCCCGCTGATAACTCCCGCTTCAATATATTTTTCCACTTCACTTGCTTTTAAAACCGATATAAGGCTTTCCGGATCCTGCGGATCCAGCAAGAGACCGGGGACATCAGTCAAAAGCACCAGCTTATCAGCTTTCAGGGCTACTGCAATGGCAGCCGCCACCAGGTCGGCATTAATATTATAACTGTTGCGCTGTTCATCCATACCTATGGGAGCGATGACTGGTATGTAGCCATTTTCTATAATGGTTTCGATTACTTCGGGATTGACCTCTTTGACATTACCGACAAAGCCCATCCGCTTGCTGTCTTCAGTGGGAGCGGCCATGATCAGCTGGCCGTCCTTGCCGGAAATACCAATGGCTTTGCCGCCGCTGGCATTGATACCGGAGACGATTTCTTTATTGACTTTGCCGCCTAATACCATTTCCACAATTTCCATGGTATCACGGTCGGTCACCCTGAGGCCATCCACGAATTCGCTTTTCATGTTCAGCCGTTTAAGCATGGCGTTTATTTCCGGCCCTCCGCCGTGGACTACGATAGGATGCATGCCGACATATTTCATCAGGACTATGTCCTGCATGACTTTTTCCTTTAATTCGCAGTCGATCATGGCCGCACCGCCGTATTTGATCACTACTCTTTTGCCGTGGAATTCTTTTATATACGGCAATGCTTCGACCAGGGTCCCGGCTTTTTCCAGTGCTGATAAAGTCAATTCCTGTTCCCCCTCTTTACGCTTATCAAGTCCGGTAAGCCGCATTGATGCGGATATATTCATAGGAAAGATCGCAGCCCCAGGCGGTGGCAGAGGCCGCTCCGCTGTTGAGATTTACCGTTATCATTACGTTTTCCTTCTTGAGTTCCTGCCGGGCTTTATCTTCATCAAATATCAGACCCATACCGCCTTGTGCCATCTTTTCCTCCCCCAGATAAATATCAGTTTTAGACGGGTCAAATGCGGCGCCGGAATAACCGGCTGCTGCCAGTATCCGTCCCCAGTTGGCATCTTCACCGAAAACTGCCGCCTTGGTCAGGTTGGAACCGGTGATGGACCGGGCGATCAGCCGGGCGGTCTTTTCATCGGCAGCATTGACGACCTTGACCTCGATAAGGTGATTGGCTCCTTCGCCGTCCCGGGCCATTTTTTTAGCCAGGGTTATATTTATATGATCAAGCGCCGCCTTGAACTGTTTAAAAGCTTCGGAACCGGGGTCATCGATCATCGGGTTGCCTGCCATTCCGTTGGCCATGATGATCGCCATGTCGTTGGTGGAAGTGTCGCGGTCCACACTGATCATGTTATAGCTGACTTTGCTGCTGGCACTGATAAGCTGCTTAAGGCAGGGAGCGCTGATGGCAGCATCGGTAGTTATAAAGGCCAGCATGGTGGCCATATTGGGATGGATCATTCCTGACCCTTTGGCAATTGCGCCGATTTTTACAGTTTTTCCATTAAGCTCTATTTGAACTGCAACTTCCTTTTTCATCAGATCTGTCGTCATGATGGCTTCGACCGCATCGCTGGAGCCATTGGCAGAAAGCAAAGCGGCAGCTTCCCCAATGCCGCTGATCGCACGATCCATAGGCATAAATACGCCTATTACGCCAGTCGAGGCTGCCAGGACATTTTCTTTGCCAATGTTCAGGCACCGGGCAGTTGCTGCCGCCATCTCTTCGGTATCGGAAGCTCCCTTTTCTCCTGTACAGGCATTGGCATTGCCGCTGTTGACTATAACGGCTTGTACTTTGCCGTCTGCCAGTTGCTTTTTGTTGAAATCTATGCAGGCTGCCCGTACTGCATTGGTAGTAAAAACTCCCGCTGCCATACAGGGAACCTGTGAATATATGATGGCTATATCTTTTTTGGTTTTATTACCGGCTTTTATTCCGGCACATACGCCGGAAGCCAAAAAACCCTGCGGAGCTGTCACTCCGCCTTCAATGGTTTTCATTTCTTCATCTCCTTACTGGATTTTAATCATTTTTTATGGAAATACTGCCGGGATGTTCAAAGCTTTGCTTTCTGCAATGCCCAGCATAAGGTTCATGTTCTGGACTGCCTGGCCGGAAGCTCCTTTGGTCAGGTTATCCAGGGCTGACAATAATATAACTCTTCCGTTTTCATCATCGGCAACCACATTTATATGCACCATGTTGCTACCGTAAACCCACCTGGTATGAGGCATTACCCCTTCAGGAAGGATCTTAACGAAAGCTTCCGGTCCGTATTTTTCATTAAGGATGCCGCGCAGTTCGGAAGCCTTTACCCCTGGCTTCAACCTGGTATATATGGTACTTAAAATACCTCGGTTCATCGGCACCAAATGGGGGGTAAAGGTTATATCGATTTTAGCTCCCGCCGCCCGGCTCAGTTCCTGAGCAATTTCAGGAGCATGTCGGTGGGTCCCTACCCCGTAGGCATTAATATTTTCATTGACGGCGCAAAAATGGCTGGCCGGGCCGGGAGTTCTGCCTGCTCCTGATACGCCGGTTTTGGAATCGATAATTATATCTCCGGTTTCTATTGCCCCGGCTTTAATCAGCGGTACCAGGGGCAAGATGGCGCCGGTAGGAAAACAACCGGGATTAGCCGTAAGCTTAGTCTGTCTGATCTGTTCCCGGTATAATTCAGGTATGCCGTAAACCGCAGTTTTCAACAGTTCCGGGTTGCCATGGGTCAATCCGTAATATTTTTTATATATTTCCGTATCGATCAGACGAAAATCCGCACCCAAATCAATACATTTAATTCCTTCGGCCAGCAGCTCAGTAGCCATCGGCACTGACAGACCATGTGGCAGTGCCAGAAAAACTGCGTCACACTTGCCGGCCAGATTTTTTATTTCACTGCCGGAGCAGATCAAGTCACAATATCCCAGCAGGTTCGGGTAAATATCGCTGATTCTTCGGCCTGCGTTTTCGGCGGAGAGTATCCTTGTAACTTCAACCTCTTCATGCCCCGCCAGTATCCGCAGTAAATCAGCCGCTGTATATCCGTCACCTACTATTCCTATCCGGTACAATTTAAAGACCTCCCGTTTTTTTATCATCAATGTTTATAATTATACATATGCATGTATATTTTTGCAACAGCTTTTTTATGCTTTAACGGGGCAGGTTTTCCTCCAGCCATTCTGCCGGGAATGAGCGTCCGTGGGCCGGATATATTGTTCTTACCCCGGCTTCAAGCAGCCGTTTCCAGCTGTTATAAATCGCCGGCGGGTCTTCAGCAAAAGGCGGGAAAGGACGCATGCGGGTAAAATTGACGGCCAGATCGCCGACTATCGCCTGACCGTCCGCCAGCAATACTGACACGGAACCGGCGGTATGCCCGGGAGTATGGATAACTTTGCCTTCGATACCGTAATCATTTAGTTCAAAAGCGCCCATCCATAGTTTCTCCGGCTTTACCGGGGGATATTTTAACAGCGGCCGGCCTACCCGGCCTATGCTGCTGATTATTTTGCCCTGCAGATTAGTGCCGGGAGGAATAGCTACCACCGGTTCTGATATTCGCGGTGCTTCATAAGGATGTATAAGTACTGGGCAATCGTTGCATAAAGCTTTGATGGCTGCCAAACTGCCGACATGGTCAAAATGAGCGTGAGTAATAATGATCAGCCTGATCTGCCCGGCATCAATGCCGTGATACTTAAGGCCGCTCAAAAAGCTTTTCTTCTTTCTCATAATGCCGGCATCTATCATTACATAACCTTCGTTTCCTTCCAACAGATAACTATTGGTGAAACCCAGGATAATTTTTTTGATTTCCACATCTATTCCTCCCTATACTGCCTTTTGTTTTTAGCATTATATCAATTTCCCACCCCGGCCTTTTTACCGGGGAATCCTTTACTTTTTTAATTATTTTAACCCCGGTATCAATCTTTGTCAGTTCTTTGTTTGTTTATAAAGCTTGTGGGAAAAAATAATTATAACTGACACAGAAAATTGTCTGCATTCATATACTTAATTATGGGCAATATACAGTAAGAAATGTATCGCAGATTTTATAAATTGCACGGTTGAACAGCGAGCGGATTTATTCCGTGAGCTTTCATATAAAAGGAGAATACCTTTACGGTATTCTCCTCTATTTTTATGCTTTATTAGGTGATATAAGTGACTGGGGCTCCGCAATGAATGCAGCGGCCGGATTCGATCCCGGCAATTTCGATCTGGTAGCCGTTTCTTATGATCAATGCTTCCCCGCACTGCAGGCAGGCAGTATTGTTTATGACGCCGGGCAGATTCCCCAGATAAACGAATTTAAGATGCTTAAGGCATAGTGTTTGCGCTTTGAGCATAGCTGATATTCCGGTCGCCGGACGCTGCATTTTATAGGCCGGAAAGTAGCGGGATAAATGCAGCGGTATCAGCGGATCGAGGCTGGCGATCCACTCAGCCATGGCCTCTGTTTCCCGGGGCAGGTCGTTTGCTTCCGGGATGATCAGATTGGTAAGCTCTACATGGATTTTCCCGGCCATAAATTCAACATTTTCTTTGACTTCCTTCAGCCGACCTTTACAGTTGCGCTTGTAAAAGTCTTCGCTGAAAGCTTTTATATCTACATTGGCCGCATCGATAAAGGGGATCAATTCGGCCAGAGGTTCATGTTCAATAAAACCGTTGGTTACCAGGACAGTTTTGAGGTCGTTGGCTTTCATCAGCCTGGCGGTGTCCAGCACATATTCAAACCATATGGATGGTTCATTATAGGTAAAAGCAATGCCGATTGAACCTTTTGCCTTAGCCTGCAGCGCGATCTCAACCAGTTGCTCCGGCATGACAACATCGGTTGCGGCTTTTTCATGAGCCAGGCGGTAGTTCTGGCAATAGGAGCAGGAAAAATTGCATCCCCAGGTTCCGGCTGACAGTATCTGCCGGTCAGGATAAAAATGATAAAGGGGCTTCTTCTCCAGGGGATCCAGGGCTAAAGCAGCAATTTCTCCATAGTTTAAGGTGTATAATTTGCCGTTTTCATTGACTCTCACCCGGCAGATTCCGCTTTGGGCCGGTTTGATCAGGCAGTGATGAGGACACAGCCGGCACCTGACCCGGTCCGGAGCTATTACTTCATAATAGAGGGCTTCTGCTTTTGGCATAATTTACACCTTTTCCTTTGCCTCCGCAGGATTTTCATTTTAACCCGAGGTTTTGATTTATTCCTTAAGTTACTTGTATCTGGTGACAGTAAATCTGGCTGTATCGTAATCTTCCCCGGGTTTTATACCGGCTTTCTGCAGGGCAATGTTCAACTGTTCCTCCACTGTGTCGATTCCTTCCAGGTCCGGCAGCAAAAGACCCCGCTTTGCGCCCTTGCTGACAATTACCCCGTACTGCCTGGGATTTAAATCCTGCCGCCTGCAAGGTTCCGGTTCCCCAAGTATATCTACCGAAAATTCCAGGTCATCATACTCATGAATGGTGACCGGGCTGAAGCGCGGATCCTTAACACCTGCGTTAACGGCATTATAAGCTATTTCCGCCGCCAGATCATCGCAATATGGCATGATAGTCCCTATGCATCCCCGCAGGCTGCCGTATTTTTTTAATGAAACAAAAGTTCCGGCCTTTTTTGCTTTCAGTTCCTTAAATTCTTCCGGCAGGGGCGGTATCTCTCCTTTTAAAAGATATGATTTTAAAACCTGGCGGGCCCAGCGAACCGGGATACTGGTATTTACTTCATTTTCACACCGGTTTTCTTCCTGCCATAGCTTAAGATAGCTGGTGGCTGCCGCTTGCGGAGTTAATCCGGCCGTCATATAACCTACCCCGAAAGGACCTTCGTGGCTGAATATTTCACTTTGATAGCTGTATTTATCCAGACAGCCCAGCATGATCACCAGGGAACGATAGCCGCATTCTCCTGCATTTTCCCTGAGCGTCTCAGGAATATTCAACAGCCCTCTGGTATCCCCGGCCTTAAGCAGCCGTTCGACTTCGGCATCGTAACGGGGGCCGTCGGGATGAAAATCATAGGGGCCTTCAGTTTTTAAACGGTGGGACATATCCCCGGAAGCGATTACCGCTATCCTTCTGCCCAGTTGTTCAGCACTTTCGGCTATAAAGGTTCCCAACTGATAAAGCTTGATCAAAGGTAAAAAACCTATGCTGATGGCTGCCAGCGGCAACTGTCCCAGGCCGGCCTGGCTCAGGTAATAATGGGGAACCAGGATACCATGGTCTAGGCGGTTTTTTAATTTGTAGCGCCGGGCATTATCCTGGTCGACCATTACAAAATCAATATCATTTTCAGCGCATTTATAGCCGATCCGGGCAACCAGTTCCAAATCATTGGGGCAGCTTGTCCTTAAATCGGGAACATTGAAATCAGCCATATCTCCATATACCCGGGAATCTCCCAGACAGGAAACGGCATCCCTGAATACATTGCCATGGGGAGTTAAAAATACCAGGGTTTCCGGTGCTGTTGCTGCCACCTGCCGGGCCATTTCCTGCATACCCTCAACTGTGGCTGCTGCTGCTTTAATTCGATTACCGCCTACCGCCGGAATTATAATGGGCGGATGCGGTGTGAAAGCCAGGCAAGTGATCATTTAATGCCCCCTTTTTCTTGTCATGCAAGTCATAAAAGCATTTTTAGTTATAATGATTTTTCCTGATCAACAGCTTGTGCTTCATTATCTTTTAATGCTGCTTTGGCAATACCGGAAAAAACAGCATAAGCAAGTTTTCGCTGATATTCCGGGTCGGCTAAAAGCGCCGCTTCCCGGGGATTGGACAAAAAACCGGTCTCGATCAGGACTGCCGGCATGTCAACATTTTTCAAGACATAGTAATCTCCGGCTGCCGCCTTACGGTTAGTATTCCCCAGGACTCTGCTTAATTCCTCCTGGATTAAGCGCGCAGTATTTTTGCTTTTCTCATCCCGGGGTTTAAAGAAAACTTGTGCTCCTGACCACGTTGAGCCCGGTACCGCATTGACATGGATGCTGATATATAATTCAGCCCCGGCCTGGTTGGCAGTCGTAATTCTTTGCTTCATATCGGCCTTTTTATGCTGCCTGATGGTTCCGGTAAATTCATCGCCGGCCAGATCACTTTCATTATACCGGAGCATGATCACAGCTGCTCCGCCCTGGCTTAAGTATTTCTCCAGCTTTTTTGCTATCGCCAGGGTTATGTCATGTTCGGAATACTCTCCTCTGGTTGCCCCCTGGTCCAACCCTCCATGCCCGGCATCAATTACGATTATCCGGCCAGCCACACCATAGGAAAAAACCGGCTGCTCCTTTTTGCTCTCCGACCCGGCTGCCGCTGTGCTTAGAATCAACAGCAGGATAACTGCTGACAGTAAAGCAGTTTTTTTGCCGGAGAGGTAACATACCCGCAGGCGCAAGAGCTTCATCTCCATCGTAAGATATTGTTATTCTTTTATATGCATTTTTCCCCTTTTTTATTAAGCAGAAATGAAAATAAAAAAACCTCCCCGAAACGAGGAGGTCTGCTTTATTATCTTTTTGAGTATTGCGGAGCTTTTCTGGCCTTGTGCAAACCGTATTTCTTTCTTTCTGTCATACGCTGGTCACGAGTCAAAAATCCGGCTTTTCTAAGTTGCGGCCTGGAATCGGGATCGACCTTGGTCAACGCCCTGGCAATTCCCAGTTGTACCGCACCGGCCTGACCGGTAACACCTCCGCCATGCACATTACAGATAACATCAAATCTTGATGTCATGTCCGTAATTTCAAGAGGCTGCAAAACGATAAGTCTGCTGGTACGGTTAGGGAAGAAATTTTCAAATGTGCGTTTGTTTATAATGATATTGCCATCACCCGGTACTAATCTTACCCGAGCTACAGCACTTTTTCTTCTGCCGGTTCCCCAATATTGAATGTTCGCCATGTTTTTCCTCCTTACCCTCTAAGTTCGCGCAATTCAGGCTGCTGGGCTTGATGCGGGTGCTCATTTCCCCGATAAACTTTAAGTTTGCGATACATTTGCGCACCTAAACGGTTGTGGGGAAGCATTCCTTTTATCGCTGTTTCTATAGCTTTTTCCGGTTTCTTCTGTAAAACATCCCGATAGCTCATTTCTTTCAAGCCGCCCGGATATCCGGAATGATGACGTAATTTTTTCTGGTCCAGTTTATTGCCGGTCAGGACTATTTTTTCAGCATTAATAACTATTACAAAATCGCCTGTATCAACATTTGGTGTATATATAGGTTTATGCTTGCCTCTTAAAATAGCAGCAACTTCAGAAGCTAATCTGCCCAAAGTCTGGCCATCAGCATCTATTACATACCATTTCCGCTCGATTTCCAGCGGTTTTGCTATATATGTTTTCAAGTCTTTCCCTCCTGTATCTCACCTTCTATGAGATTTGTAACGTCCTTTCTGCTCTCATCCTCTGTCAACGGGGCAGGAGACAGGCATAATTGCAGAGAGTACTTTTTTATATTAGTTAAAACTGTGCTGCTTGTCAAGAATAAAGCATGCTATAGAACTTTCTTTTTGCTTGATCCGGTCCCTGATTCCGGGTAATCGACCCTTAAAAGGTACAGGCCCTGAGCAGGAGCGGTAATACCTGCTTGCTGCCGGTTTTGCGCAGCTATGATCTTTTCTGTATGTTCGGCCGGATAATTGCCCCGGCCTGCTTCAATTAAGGTGCCCATTATTATTCTGACCATATTGTATAAAAAACCATCTGCGCAGATTTCCAGATTTAAAAAAGGTTCATTATAATAAAGAACACATCTGGTCACCTGGCGTTCAAAACTTTTTACTGAGGAACCAGAAGCACAGAAGGATTTAAAGTTGTGCGTTCCGGTAAAGTACCGGCAGGCTTCCTGCATAGCAGCAATGTCAAGCTTTTCTCTGTTGCACCAGGCATAATTGCGCATAAAAGTTTCGCCCTGCAGCTGGCGGTAAATCAAATACGCATAGCTTTTGCTCAGAGCATTAAAACGGGGATGAAAATCATCTGCGGCCGCATCACTCTTTAATACTCTTATGTCGGGAGGCAGGAAACTGTTAAGGGCAAAACGCCATTTCTCTGCCGGTATAGCAGCTTCACTGTCAAAAGCGATCACTTGTCCCGCTGCATGAACACCGCTGTCGGTTCTTCCCGCTGCAGCTAAAGATATATTTTCTCCGGTCAGCCTGTACAGGGCAGCTTCGATCTCAGCCTGGATGGTATGAGCATTGGTCTGAATCTGAAATCCGTGATAATTGCTGCCGTCATATTCGATTATCATTTTGATCCTGCTCATAAACTCTCCGGGTAAAAATAGCTTAAGCGGCTTTTAACAGCATGTACCGCCGCCTGAATAAATTAAGGCAAAAAAGATGAGGAGGATGTTAAATCAACTCCTCCATCGATACTGCTCTATCAGCTATATCAATTTTGCTTCTGTCTTAATGATATACCTGTCTGTCCTTAATCGACTAATTCCAATATAACCATGGGGGCACCGTCGCCTTTACGGTAACCGGTTTTAATGACTCTGGTATAACCGCCCGGCCGGTCGCGATAGCGATCAGCTAAAGAATTAAATAGTTTTTGTACAATGGCATCAGTCATAATATATGAATCAACCTGCCTTCTGGCATGCAGGTCGCCTCTTTTGGCTAAAGTAATCATTTTTTCCGATATTTTTTTTATCTCTTTGGCTCGGGTTTCGGTGGTGGTAATTTTTTCATTTTCAAATAAAGAAGTAACAGAGTTTCTCAAATCTGCTCTTCTATGGTCGCTCCTGAGCCCTAATCTACGGTAACTCAATGGTTATCCTCCTTTCTAATCTTCTGGCTTTTTAAAAGCTAAATCCAGCTCTTTAAGTTTTCTTTCGATTTCTTCCAGGGATTTTTGCCCCAGATTTCTTATTTTGCTCATTTCATCCCGGGTCTTTTCGATCAAATCGCCTACTGAATTAATATTAGCCCGTTTCAGTCCATTGGAAGCACGAACCGAAAGTTCGAGCTCTTCGATAGACATATCGAGCACTTTATCTTTTTTATCTTCTTCTTTTTCAACCAGTATTTCAACTTGAGCATAAGTATCGTCTATTTCTGTAAACAGTTTCAAATATTCAATAAGTATTTGGGCTGAAAGACTGACTGATTCTTCCGGGCTTATACTGCCGTTAGTCCATACTTCCAGAGTCAGGCTGTCGAAGTCTGTCCTCTTGCCTACCCGGGCATGATCTATGGTATAGTTGACCCGGTTGACGGGTGTATAAATGGAATCAATGGGGATCAACCCGACAATGTCGTCGTTCTTGTTAGGCTGCTGGTCTGCACTTACATAACCCCTGCCTTTTTCCACCGTCATTTCCATTTCCAGTTTAGCCCCTTTATCCAGGGCAGCTATATGCAATTCCGGATTTAAGACTTCAATTTCAGCGTCCGGAACGATATCGCCGGCTTTAACATCTTTAGCACCGGTTTGCTCCAAACGGATGATTTTCCTTTCGCTGCCATCATATCTGATAATCATTTGCTTCAGATTCAATATTATTTCTGTGGTATCTTCAACCACATTGGGTATGGTGGAAAACTCATGCAAAACTCCTTCGATCTTGACTGAAGTTATTGCCGCACCTGGCAGTGATGACAAAAGAACCCTGCGCAGGGAGTTGCCCAAAGTAGTACCATATCCTCTTTCCAATGGTTCGATCACAAATTTTGCATAGTTGTTTTCGGTATTTTTTTCCACGCACTCGATACGTGGTTTTTCCATCCCTAGCATTAATTCAATTCCCCCTTTTTTTTAGAGGTTTAACTATCTAGAGTAAAGCTCAACGATTAACTGTTCGTTGATAGTAGAATCGATCTGTTCTCTTAAGGGATAAGCCAGTACAGTCCCTGCCATATTCCCCGCGTCTAAACTAAGCCATTCCGGTGGTGTCTTATAAGCGGCTGCGTCCTGCAGTGCTTCGAATTTATGCGATTTGCGGCTGCTTTCTTTTACCTGAACTATATCCCCTATTTTTAATAGCATGGAAGGAATATTAACTTTTCGGCTATTAACGGTAAAATGCCCGTGATTAACCAATTGTCGTGCTTCTTTACGGGAAGAAGCAAACCCCATTCTATAAACGATATTGTCCAGGCGTCTTTCCAGCAGTATTAAAAGATTGTCACCCGTAATACCAGACTGGCGGTCAGCTTTCTTAAAATAATTATGGAATTGGGTTTCCAATAATCCGTACATTCTTTTAGCTTGCTGCTTTTCTCTTAATTGCAGGCCATATTCAGTTGTTTTTGCTCTGCGGCCTTGTCCGTGTGCACCAGGTACATAAGGTTTCCTCTGTACAGAACATTTGTCAGAATAACATCTGTCTCCTTTCAGGAACAGCTTTTGTCCTTCACGGCGGCATTGGCGACAAACTGCTTCAGTATATCTTCCCACTCTGTCACTACCTCCTAAACTCTTCTTCTTTTTGGCGGTCTGCAGCCATTATGCGGAATAGGCGTTACATCTTTGATAGCACTGACTTCCAGTCCTGCTGCCTGCAGGGAACGAATCGCTGCCTCGCGGCCAGCACCTGGCCCTTTCACATAACACTCAACCTCTTTTAACCCATGTTCCATCGCAGCGCGGGCAGCAGTTTCAGCAGCCTGCTGTGCGGCAAATGGAGTGCTCTTCCTGGAACCTTTAAATCCGGATGTTCCGGCACTGGCCCATGAAATAGCATTGCCGTGTTTATCAGTAATGGAAATCACTGTATTGTTAAAGGTTGATTTAATATGTGCTATACCATTTTCGATATTTTTCTTTTCGCGTCTTTTTATTCTTGTGGTTGTTCTGCGTGCCACAAACTTATCTCCTTTCGACTATTTTTTCTTTCCGCCTGCTACCCGTTTGGGTCCTTTTCTGGTACGAGCATTGGTTTTGGTTTTTTGTCCCCGCACCGGCAGTCCTCTGCGATGTCTGATACCCCGGTAGCAACCCAGATCCATAAGCCGTTTTATATCCATACTTATCTGACGGCGACGATCACCTTCGACCTGGTAATTCTTCTCGATGATTTCTCTTAATTTGGAAACTTCTTCCTCGGTTAAATCTTTTACTCTGGTATCCGGATTTATACCTGCTTGCTGCAATATTTTCCGGGAAGATGGTCTGCCAATCCCAAAAATATACGTAAGTGATACTTCTATTCTTTTATCACGGGGCAGGTCTACACCCGCTATTCTTGCCAAATTAATTCACCTCCCATTATCCTTGTTTTTGTTTATGCTTAGGATTTTCACAAATTACCATTACTTTGCCTTTGCGCTTGATGATTTTACATTTTTCACACATCGGCTTCACAGATGGATTTACTTTCAAAATAATTACCTCCTTATGTTATAAGGTTCCTTCTACTTAAAACGATAAATAATTCTGCCGCGGTTTAAATCATATGGTGATAATTCCACCGTTACTTTGTCTCCAGGTAGTATTCTGATAAAATTCATGCGCATTTTCCCAGAGATATGGGCAAGGACTTTGTGACCATTATCCAGTTCAACTCTGAACATGGCATTAGGCAATGGTTCAAGAACAATTCCTTCAACCTCTATTACATCATCTTTAGCCATTATCAGACCTCCTTCCCGCTCATTTCTCCGGTTTCCTGAATCTTCTTCAGGGCTTTTTTGATAATGTGATTTCCGGGTATAACTCCTGCATTTATACTTTGCAAAATTTCTTCGGCAATCATATTGGTCATCTGTACATGTTTGATGTTTTTCAGCTTGGGATTTTCGATTTTTCTCAAATCACCGTCAGCCAGCATTACAAAATTTTCATCAACTATATCAATTATTATAAACATCTTTCCTTTATCGCGACCAGATTTGGAATATACAATTCTACCTAAACTGTTGTGCAAATTATATTCCACCCCCAATTATCTCAAGGTGAGAATTTCAGGTTCATTATCGCCGACTACCACTGTATGTTCAAAATGAGCTGAATATGAGCCGTCTCTGGTCAATACTGTCCATTCATCTCTGCTGACATAAACGTCTTTGCTGCCCATGTTCACCATGGGCTCAATGGCCAGGGCCATACCATTCTTCAAAACCGGCCCCCGGTCAGGTCGTCCAAAGTTTGGTATCGGCGGATCTTCATGCATTTCTGCGCCGATACCGTGCCCTACGAATTCCCGCACTACCGAAAAACCGTTTTTCTCGGCGTGATTCTGGACAGCATTGGAAACCATGCCCAGTCGATTTCCGGCTTTTGCCTGCTTGATTCCCCGCATCAGTGCCTCCCTGGTGGTATTAATCAGTTTTTCTACCTCCCGGTCAACTTCTCCTACTGCTACGGTTATAGCAGAATCACCGGCAAAGCCTTCTACAATCACGCCAAAATCTATACTTATTATTTCACCTTCTTTTAACTTGCGTTCAGAAGGTATCCCATGTACTACTTCATCATTTACTGAGGCGCAAATAGCTCCGGGAAATGGCCTGCCGCCCCTGTAATTAGGATAATTTTTAAAAACCGGATAGGCTCCTCTTTTCCTGCATTCTTCTTCCGCGATCTGGTTAAGATAAGCAGTGGTAATGCCTGGAGCCACCTTGCTCTCCAAAATCCTTAATACCTGTGCTACTACCTGTCCGGACACCCTCATTTTTGCTATTTGTTCCGGGGTTTTAATCAAAATCATTTGATTTTCTCCAACAATTCTTTTATATCTTCAAATACTTCTTCAGTTTCCCGATCGCCGTCTATACTGTTCAAGACCTGCCGTTCCTGATAATACTGCAAAAGCGGCAAGGTCTGCTCCAGATAAACTTCCAGACGGGTTTTGGCAACGTCACCACGGTCATCGCTGCGATAAGCAAGTTCTCCTCCACATTTGGTACAGGTTTTATGATCATCAAGAAATCTTAAGCTGTAAACGGTTTTGCAGCTATTACAGGTAACCCGGTTCAATATTCTCTGTAAAAGTACTTCCCGGGGTACAAATATATTGACAACTGCTTCGATTTTTTTGCCCATCTCACTTAACACTTTATCCAGAGCTTCTGCCTGCGGAGTGGTACGGGGAAATCCATCCAGCATAAATCCTGCTGCACAATCAGCCTGCGCCAATCTTTCCTTGACAATCCCTATAGTTACTTCATCAGGAACTAATTTACCGGCATCCATATAACCCTTGGCTTCTAAACCTAATTCAGTTCCGTTTTTTACCGCTTCTCTGAACATATCCCCGGTAGCGATATGGGGGATAGGGTAGTTTGCCTTTATCAGTTCCGCCTGGGTCCCTTTGCCGGCGCCGGGTGGGCCCATCAAGACTATATTCATTTGATCATCTCCTACTACTTAACAAAGCCTTCGTAATTGCGTAACAACAAATGTGACTCGATCTGTTTCATAGTATCCAAAGCAACACCGACAACGATCAGCAGTGCAGTTCCCCCGAACCATAAACTTGTTATTCCCGTAAGCCCGATTATAAAGTTGGGCAATATTGCAATCAATCCCAAAAATATTCCGCCGGCCAAGGTAAGTTTGGAAAGTACCCGATCGATATATTCGGCAGTCGGTCTGCCTGGTCTGATGCCAGGAACAAACCCGCCGTATTTTTTAATGTTCTCAGCTACATCTGCCGGGTTAAAGATTATAGCTACATAGAAATAAGTGAAAAATACTATCAATAATGCATAAATCAAATTGTATGCTACTGAACCATAGTTAAAATAGGTGTTTAAAAATACGTTAATGGCCGAATCCTGCGGCGACCAGGAGGTAATGGTGGCCGGAAACATCATCAGAGACATGGCAAATATGATAGGAATAACACCTGCCGCGTTTACCTTTAAAGGTAAAAAAGTGCTTTGCCCGCCATACATTTTGCGTCCCACAACTCGTTTTGCATATTGAATGGGCAGTCTCCGCTGTCCCTCATTTACAGCAATTATCGCTGCTATTATCGCCAATGCAAGAACAATGAAAAGCAGGATATTGAAATATCCAACTATTCCGCCGGATAATTCCTGCCCGACTCCGGAAATCTGTGATGGCAGCCGGGATACTATACCGGCAAAGATTATTAAAGAAATTCCGTTTCCAATGCCTTTTTCGGTAATCATTTCACCGATCCACATAAGGAAGGCCGTACCGGCTGTAAGTGAAATCGCAATGATCAAATAGATTGCTATACCAGGGTTATCGATAGCACCTGATCTTGACAGTGCGAAAGTCATACCAATTGCCTGAATAAAAGCCAGGATAATAGCAAAGTAGCGGATATACTGTGCAATCTGCTTCTTACCCTCTTCGCCCTCCTTGGATAATTCCTCCAGCCGGGGAATTATTACCTGCAGAAGGTTCATGATAATAGAGGCATTGATATACGGTGTTATGCTCATAGCAAAAATACTGAAACGTTTAAAAGCTCCGCCGGAAATAATATCGAAAAACCCGAATAACTGGCCATTCAACATTTGGGCAACAGCTTCCGCATCTATCCCGGGAACCGGTATATGAGCCCCTAATCTGAAAACTAACAGCATAAACAAAGTAAACAGTATTTTGGTTCTGAGGTCCCCTACTTTAAACGCCTGCGGCAGGGAGTTAAACATCAAATCACCTCGACTTTGCCGCCCTGGGCCAAAACTTTCTCTTCAGCCTGTTTGCTGATTTTATGTGTCTGAATAAAGAGTTTTTTATCCAGATTCCCGTTCCCCAGTATCTTTACTCCATCCTTCACAGATTTAATGATACCTTCTTCCAGCAGAAGCATGGGGGTGATTTCTGTGCCATCTTCAAAGCCGTTTAAATCTTTCAAGTTGACAATAGCATATTGCTTTTTAAAAATATTATTAAACCCGCGTTTGGGAATACGTCTTTGCAGCGGCATCTGTCCGCCTTCAAAACCAAGCCTTACTCCGCTGCCCGAACGGGATTTCTGACCTTTGTGCCCCCGGGTCGATGTTTTTCCATGCCCGGAACCGGTTCCCCGACCTACTCTTTTAATGCTCTTATTAGCACCAGGCGGAGATTTTAGTTCATCGAGTCTCACCATTAAAACCTCCTTATCAGTCTTCTAATTCTTCGACTGCAACCAGATGACTGACTTTGTTTATCTGCCCTCTGAGCTGCTGTGAATCTTCTTTTATAACGCTCTGGTGCAGCTTGCGCAGTCCCAGGCTTTTTATAGTCTTACGCTGGGTTTCAGGATAGCCTATAAAGCTCTTAGTCCAGGTTATCTTAAGCTGTTTAGACAAGTCCAATCCCTCCCTAATTCAATATCTCGTCGATGGTTTTGCCTCTTTGTCTGGCCACATCTTCAACCCGTTTGAGGGATTTCAGACCTTGCATAGTTGCATGTACCATGTTATTGGCATTAGATGATCCCAGCGACTTGGTCAGAATATCATGAATACCTGCCGCTTCCAATACTGCTCTGGCAGGGCCTCCTGCAATAACACCAGTTCCGGCGGAAGCAGGTTTTAATAATACCTGTCCGGCACCAAATCTGCCCAGAATCCGATGAGGAATAGTCCTTTCCTCAATCAACGGGATCTCAAACATATTTTTCTTTGCATTTTCAACTGCTTTTCTTATAGCTTCCGGAACTTCGGTTGCTTTACCTTTCCCGGTGCCAACTTTGCCTGCACCATCGCCAACTACAACCAAGGCACTGAATCTGAACCTTCGTCCGCCTTTAACCACTTTGGCAACCCTTTTAATAGTTATTACTTTTTCTATTAATTCCGGGGCAACCTGTTCTTTGTCTTGCATCGTTTCCCTCCTAGCTTGAGAAATTTATCAATTAGAAATCCAGTCCGTTTTCGCGGGCTGCGTCGGCTAAGGCCGCTATCCGGCCGTGATATTTATAGCCGTTGCGGTCAAATACTACAGTAGTAATGCCTTTTTCTTTAGCTTTTTCAGCTATCATGGCCCCAACTTTTTTGGCCGCTTCTATGTTAGTTTTGGAGCTTAATTCCTGGGCTTCCTGGTCTAAAGTGGAAGCGGCTGCCAGGGTGACTCCTTTTTGATCGTCAATTATCTGGGCGTATATATGGCTTAAGCTTCTGTAAACACAAAGTCTTGGTGTTTCACTGCTGCCGGATACTTTTTTACGAATTCTTTCGTGTACGCCTTTTCTCAACACGGTTCTGCTGGTTTTCTTAATCAACGCCGGTCACTCCTTTCGCTTTATTTTCCACCTGATTTGCCGGCTTTGCGCCTGATAGTTTCGTTTTCATATTTAATGCCTTTGCCTTTATAAGGTTCCGGCTTTCTGATCGCCCGGATATGCGCAGCCGTATTACCTACCAGCTGTTTGTCGATTCCTTTGACAGTTATTTTAGTAACTGCGGGAACTTCAAATTCTATGCCTTCCGGGGCTTCAATTTCTACCGGATGCGAAAATCCGATACTTAATACTAATTTGCTTCCCTGCATCTGGGCTCTGTAGCCCACTCCTACCAGTTCCAGCTTCCTTTCAAATCCGTTGGTTACTCCTTCAACCATATTAGCTATCAAGGCACGGCTGAGGCCATGAAAAGCACGATGTTGTTTATTGTCCGAAGGCCGGCTTACAATTAATTGTTCATCTTCCTGCTGTACTGTGATATCAGCCGGAATCTGCTGGGTCAAACTGCCTTTGGCACCTTTGATAGTTACAACATTGCCCTCCATTTTAAACTCGACTTCTTTGGGTAGACTGATAGGTTTTTTACCAATTCTTGACACTTAATTTCCCTCCTTCAGCTACCAGATATAACATATTACTTCCCCGCCGATACCTTCTTTGCGGGCTTTTTTATCGGTCATTACTCCCCGGGAAGTTGAAATTACTGCAGTACCTAGTCCTCCCAATACCTTGGGTATCTGATCTTTCTGCACATTCACCCTTAATCCAGGCTTGCTGATTCTTTTGAGCCCGGTTATCACTCTTTGACGATCCGGCCCGTACTTAAGGTAAACCCTTATAATACCCTGTTTGCCATCTTCTATATATTCATAATCCTTGATGTATCCTTCGTCCTTCATAATCTCTGCCAATGAAACTTTTATTTTCGAACTTGGGACTTCAACGGCTTCATGCATGACCATGTTTCCGTTTCTGATTCTGGTCAGAAAATCGGCAATGGGATCAGTCATGACCATTTTTATACCTCCTTCACATACAAACTACCAACTGGATTTAGTTACTCCGGGAATTTCACCTTTGTGAGCCATTTCCCTGAAACATATTCTGCACATGCCAAACTTACGCATATAGGCCCGAGGTCTGCCGCAGATTTTACATCTGTTGTATCCACGGACTTGAAATTTGGCTTCCCGTTGTTGTTTAACAATCAACGCTTTTTTGGCCATTAATGATTTACCTCCTATCTGAATGGCATTCCCATACTTTTTAATAATTCTCTGGCTTCTTCGTCAGTTTTGGCAGTAGTTACTATAACTACTTCCATTCCGCGGATTTTATCCATCTTGTCATATTCAATTTCCGGAAAGATGGTTTGTTCTTTGATCCCCAACGAGTAGTTGCCGCGCCCGTCAAATGCCTGAGGTGAAACTCCCCTGAAGTCACGTACCCTCGGCAGAGCCAAATTGATCAACCGATCCAAAAAATCATACATCCGCTCACCCCGCAGGGTTACTTTACAGCCAATAGGCATTCCGGTACGCAATTTAAACCCGGCTATAGATTTCCTGGCTCTGGTGATAACCGGCTTTTGTCCGGAGATAACCGTCAAGTCATTGACTGCTCCATCCAAAGATTTAGGATTTTGAATCGCTTCACCTACGCCGATATTAAGTACTACGCGCTCCACTGCCGGGACCTGATTGATATTCTTATACTGAAATTTGTCCATCAGCTTGGGCACTATTTCCTGTTTATATACTTCATACAACCTAGCCATTAAACAGCTAGCCTCCCTTCCTGGAGTTTTAGTCTAATATTTCTCCGCATTTCTTACATACTCTTACTTTTTCTTCACTGCCCAGTACTTTATGGCCGATCCGGGTTGGTTTTTTACATTTGGAACATACGAGCATAACATTTGAACCGTCCATTGATGACTCTATTTTTTGGATGCCCCCCTGAGGGATGGCACGGTTAGGTCTCTGGTGCTTTTTAACCCGATTGACACCTTCGACTACCAGTCGCTTGGCATCCGGAATTACCTTTAAAACCTTGCCTGTTTTCCCGGCGTCCTTGCCTGCAACAACCTTTACGGTGTCGCCCTTTTTGATTTGCATTGATTACACCTCCATCAACTAAATGACTTCAGGAGCCAGAGATACTATTTTCATGAAATTCCTGTCCCGCAGTTCTCTGGCAACAGGTCCGAATATACGTGTTCCCTTGGGATTATTGTTATCATCGATAATAACGGCTGCATTCTCTGAAAAAGCAATATATGAACCATCCGGACGTCTTATTTCTTTTTTAGTCCTTACAACTACCGCTTTGACTACATCGCCTTTTTTAACAACTCCTCCGGGAGAAGCTTCTTTAACTGCGGCTATGATTACATCCCCTACTGTAGCATATCTTCTGGTCGAACCACCCATTACCTTAATACATAGTACTTTTTTTGCACCGGTATTATCGCCAACCTGAAGCAATGTTTCCTGTTGTATCACACTGTAAACCTCCCTTCAATATTCAGGCTTACTCTAAAGTCTTGGCCTTGCGAACTATTTCAATCAGCCTCCACCTCTTATCCTTGCTCAAGGGGCGGGTTTCCATAATCTTGACCATATCACCGGTTTTAGCTTCGTTGTTTTCGTCATGAGTTTTATACTTCTTACTGGTTTTTATGGTCTTTTTATACAGAGGATGCTGCTTGATAGTTTCTACACTGACTGTGATGGTTTTATCCATTTTGTCACTGGTAACTATACCGGTCATCACTTTTCTGTTAACTTGGTTCTCAGTCACCCTTAGACCTCCTTATTAAAT
This sequence comes from Syntrophomonadaceae bacterium, assembly GCA_035353375.1. Classification (GTDB taxonomy): domain Bacteria; phylum Bacillota; class Syntrophomonadia; order Syntrophomonadales; family Syntrophomonadaceae; genus UBA1368. Next base: position 23,133 of record DAOPZM010000021.1, on the reverse strand, counting down.
TACTTGCTGGCAGCCAGTTCTCTCTGTCTGAGAATAGTCTTGCATCTGGCAATGTTTTTTCTTACATCTCTTATTCTCATAGGATTATCCAACTGACCTGTAGCCATCTGAAAGCGAAGATTAAATAATTCTTCTTTATAATCGGAGACTTTTTTATTTAATTCTTCATCGGTTAGTTCCCGTATTTTATTAGCTTTCACTAACCTCACCACCCATTTCTTCTCTTTTTACAAACTTGCATTTGATGGGGAGCTTGTGAGCTGCAAGTCTCATAGCTTCCCGGGCAACTTCTTCTGGTACACCCGCCAGCTCAAACATTATCCTGCCTGGCTTAACTACTGCTATCCAATACTCTGGAGAGCCTTTGCCTTTACCCATACGGGTCTCGGCTGGTTTAACTGTCAGCGGCCGATCAGGGAATATTTTAATCCATAATTTACCGCCTCTTTTTACATGACGATTGATAGCTATTCTGGCTGCCTCTATCTGCCGGTTGGTTAACCAGGCGGCCTCAAGGGCTTGTAAACCATAATCACCATATGCTAAGGTGTTGCCTTTATTGGCCTTGCCAGAAAGGCCCGGACGATGTTGTTTTCTATGCTTTATTCTTTTTGGGGTAAGCATTATTTATCTGCCTCCTCCACTTGTTTCTGTATTGGTCTGTGTTTGGCTTCCGGCAATATTTCACCGCGGTTGACCCAAACTTTGATTCCTATTTTTCCATAAGTTGTATTAGCTTCAGCAAATCCATAATCAATATCAGCTCTTAAGGTATGAAGAGGAACTTTGCCTTCTGAATACCATTCAGTACGGGCAATTTCTGCCCCTCCCAATCTGCCGGATATGGCAATTTTTATACCTACGCCGCCAACTCTCATTGTACGACCTACGGTCTGTTTCATGGCTCTGCGGAAGGAAATCCGCTTTTCCAGCTGCTGGGCTACGTTTTCGGCCACTATCTGGGCATCCAGTTCTGGTTTTTTTATTTCCTGAATAGTAATACTAATGATTTTACCAGTCATTTTGGTTAATTGATTTTTGAGGGCTTCGACTTCCAAGCCACCGCGGCCTATAATGATGCCTGGTTTGGCGGTATGGATAGTGACTCTTACCCGATTGCCGGTACGGTGTATCTCGACTTTTGATATTCCAGCTGTAAAAAAATGCTCTTTAACATATTTTCTTATTTTATAATCCTCATGGAGAAGTTCGGTGTAATCTCTGCCAGCATACCAGTTGGAATCCCAATCTCTGATAATGCCAATTCTAAATCCTTTTGGATGAACCTTTTGACCCACTATTTTACCTCCATTTCCCTGAGCACGACGGTAATATGGCTCATTCTGACCCGTTTAACATCGGCTCTTCCGTAAGCTCTGGGCTTCATTCTTTTCATGGTCGGCCCTTCATCAATTAATATAGCTGATATATATAAATCGTCTGAATCCATGTCATAATTGTGCTCAGCATTAGCTACTGCAGAATTCAATACTTTCCCTATCAGAGGCGCGGATTTTTTATTGGTATATTTTAAAATACCTTTAGCCTCGGCAACAGTTTTGCCTCTGACCAGGTCAGCTACCTGACGAGCTTTTAAAGGAGATACTCTAAGGTAACGAGCTACTGCTCTTGATTCCATTTTGCTGCGTCCTCCTTTCTTTACCTTGCTCTGCTGGCTTTTTCAGATTTTCCTGCATGACCGCGATAAGTTCTGGTAGGTGCAAACTCTCCCAGTTTCATACCGACCATGTCTTCGGTAATATAGACCGGAATATGTTTGCGTCCGTCATGTACCGCCAGCGTATGTCCAATCATCTGCGGAAAAATGGTGGATCTTCTTGACCAGGTTTTAATTACTTTCTTATTTCCTGATTGATTCATATCCTCAACTTTTTTCAGCAGTTTTTCTTCACAATAAGGTCCTTTTTTCAATGATCTACCCACTTAGAACCCCCCTTTATTTCCGTTTTCTGACTATCATATTATCAGACGGCTTTTTCTTACGTGTTTTACCGCCAATTGCAATCTTGCCCCAGGGAGAAACTGGGTATTTACGACCAACAGGTGCACGTCCTTCCCCGCCGCCATGAGGGTGATCAGTAGGATTCATTACTGAACCACGCACGGTAGGTCTGATTCCTAACCAGCGGGATTTACCTGCCTTGCCGATCTTCTGGTTTTCATATTCCAGATTACCTACCTGCCCTACGGTAGCACGGCATTTTACATGCACCAGTCTGACTTCACCGGACGGCAGTCTCACATGAGCATAATTTCCCTCTTTGGCCATCAATTGCGCTACTGCTCCGGCTGAACGAACTAATTGTCCGCCTTTGCCTGGTCTCAGCTCAATATTATGGATCAATGAGCCAACCGGGATATCTTCCAGCGCCAAAGTGTTCCCTACTTTTATATCAGCTTTAGCTCCTGATATGATAGTGTCTCCAACTTTCAGGTTCTGGGGAGCTATAATGTATGCCTTGTGTCCGTCAGCATAATGTAACAGTGCAATATATGCAGACCGGTTAGGGTCATACTCGATAGCTGCCACTTTAGCAGGTATGTCGTCTTTGTTTCTCTTGAAATCGATGATGCGATACAAACGTTTATGCCCACCGCCCCGGTGTCTTACGGTCAGACGACCCTGGGCATTGCGTCCGGCCTGCTTTTTCAACGGCTCGGTAAGGCTTTTTTCCGGCTCTGTTTTAGTTATCTCTTCAAAGGTCATGATAGTCATGTGCCTTCTGGTTGGTGTTATCGGCCTGAATTTTCTAATAGCCACTACTTTTTCCCTCCTTACTACCGAAACCCTGGTTATACAGCGTCAAATAATCTTATCTTTTGCCCGGGCTTCAGAGTTACGATCGCTTTTTTGCGATCAGAGGTTCTTCCTTCGAACCGGCCAAGGCGTTTCGGCTTACCCTTAACATTGATGGTATAGATTTTCTCTACTTTTACATCAAAAATATTCTGAATAGCGTTTTTGATTTCGGTTTTATTAGCCTTTCGGTCAACTATAAATGTGTATTTATTGTCGGCCAGCAAATCCATTGATTTTTCAGTTACTACCGGTTTGATGATTATATCTCTGTAATCCTTCATCTTAGGCAAATACCTCCTCTACCCTGGAAACTGCGTCGCGGGTGATCAGCAGTGTTTCATAGTTCAGTAAATCATAAACATTGATAAAATCTGCTCTAAGGAGTTTAACTCCAGGAATGTTACTGGCAGATTTGGTTATGTTTATATCACCGTCTGCAGTTACAACCAAAGTTTTTTTGGCGGCATTGAGCTTTTCCAGAACCTGCACCATAAGTTTGGTCTTAGGTTCTTCAAACTTCAATTCATCGATGAGTATTAAATTATTGTCCAATACTTTGCTTGACAGGGCTGACTTCATTGCCAATCTTCTCACTTTACGGGGAAGCTTGTAGGAATAATCCCTTGGTTTTGGCCCGAAAGCGATTCCTCCCTTGGTCCAAACCGGATTACGAGTGCTTCCTACGCGGGCACGTCCGGTTCCTTTTTGTCTCCAGGGTTTTTTTCCGCCGCCGCTTACTTCCGCACGGGTTTTAGTCGATGATGTCCCAACCCTTTTGTTGGCCAGCTGCATTTTAACAAAGTCATATAACACGGCCTTATTCGGTTCAATACCAAATACTTCATCATTCAACTCAACTTCGCCGATTTGGGCCCCGTTCATATCATATAACGCAACTTTAGGCATTTCTTTACCTCCTTCGCCAGGCTATGCCTTGACAGAATTCTTTATGATAACCAGACCTCTCTTGGGCCCTGGGATAGCTCCTTTAATAAGGATCAGATTTCTTTCCGGATATACTTTGACTACTGACAAACTTTGTACGGTCACTTTATCCCCGCCTAATCTGCCTGGCATTTTTCTGCCTTTGAAAACCCGGGCTGGTCCTTTAGCTCCAAGAGAACCGGGACGGCGATGATATTTTGAACCATGCCCCATAGAACCGCGGGCAAAATTATGTCTTTTGACCGCACCGGCAAATCCTTTGCCTTTGGAAGTTCCAACCACATCAACTAAGTCACCGGCCTGGAATATTTCCGCTTTTATTTCCTGCCCCACATTAAATTGGTCACAGTTTTCCAGGCGAAACTCTTTTATAAATCGCAAAGGCTTTACGTTAGCCTTTTTGAAATGACCCTTCTGGGGCAGGTTAACCTTTTTTTCCTTTATGCTGGAGTACCCTACTTGTATTGCATTATAACCATCATTCACGGAATCTTTCTTCTGCAAGACAACACACGGTCCGGCTTCAACAACTGTTACAGGGATTGCTTTGCCCTGTTCATTAAAAATTTGGGTCATACCAATTTTGGTACCCAATATGGCCTTTTGTAAACTCGCCAATTGAATAATACCTCCCTGCTGAGATTTTCTTTGCGATTGGTTGGAAGCGGGATTCCAACTTCACTTCTTTTACCCGGTATTTACTGCCCTTTAGACTTTTAATTCCACTCGTCTTTGAGCACCGGTCCTTTCACTACAGTTTTATCTCAATATCTACTCCGGAAGGCAGATCCAGGTGCATGAGAGCATCTATAGTTTTGGGATTGGGATCTAAAATATCAATAAGTCTCTTATGGGTCCTCATTTCGAATTGCTCCCGGGAATCCTTATTAACATGGGGTGAACGCAAAATAGTATAAATGTTTCTTTGCGTTGGCAAGGGTATGGGGCCTGAAACATTGGCTCCATTCTTGCGGGCAGTTTCGACGATTTTTTGGGAAGACTGATCTAACAGTTTGTGGTCGAATGCCTTTAATCTGATTCTAACTTTTTGTTGGCCATTCACTCTTTAAATAACCTCCTTAGAATGGTTAGTAATTACACGCTGCCAGGCGTTCGGGGAAGTAGCGAAGAACCACTGTCCTTCGCTACTTAAAATCCTAATTACGCATAGGTTTTGGTAACAACTCCTGAACCTACTGTTCTGCCGCCTTCGCGGATCGCAAATCTCAGTCCTTCTTCCAATGCGATCGGCGTGATCAGCTCGATGGACATCGTGATGTTGTCTCCTGGCATTACCATCTCTACTCCCTCGGGCAGCTGCAGTATGCCGGTCACATCTGTCGTACGAAAATAAAACTGCGGACGGTATCCTCCAAAGAACGGGGTGTGTCTTCCGCCTTCTTCTTTGGTTAAGACGTATACTTCGGCGTCAAATTTGGTCAGCGGTTTGATGCTTCCCGGTTTCGCCAATACCATTCCTCTTTCTACTTCTTTCCGGTCTACTCCTCTTAACAGCGTCCCGATGTTGTCTCCGGTCTCTGCATAGTCAAGCAGTTTGCGGAACATCTCTACGCCTGTACATATTGTCTTTCTCGTTGCTTCTCTCATCCCTACGATCTCTACTTCGTCTCCTACCTTGACCTGCCCTCTTTCTACTCTCCCGGTGGTCACTGTTCCTCTTCCGGTTATGGTGAATACATCTTCGATCGGCATTAGGAACGGCTTGTCACTGGCTCTCTCCGGCAACGGAATGTAGCTGTCTACGGCGTCCATCAGTTCCCATATGCGCTTGCACCATTCGCAGTCTCTGCTTCCGCATCCGCATTCCAATGCTTTTAAGGCGGATCCCTGGATCACCGGAACGTCATCTCCCGGAAATTCGTAGGTGCTTAACAGTTCTCTGATTTCCATCTCTACCAGTTCTAATAGTTCTTCGTCATCTACCATGTCTACCTTGTTCATGAATACTACCATATATGGTACTCCTACCTGTCTTGACAGCAGGATGTGTTCTCTTGTCTGCGGCATCGGTCCGTCGGCTGCTGATACTACCAGAATTGATCCGTCCATCTGCGCTGCTCCGGTGATCATATTCTTTATGTAGTCTGCGTGTCCCGGGCAGTCTACATGGGCGTAATGCCTGGTCTCGGTCTGGTATTCTACATGGGAGGTGTTGATGGTGATTCCTCTTTCCCTTTCTTCCGGCGCTTTGTCAATCGAATCATAGGATGTGGCTACTGCTCCTCCTACTTTCGATAATACCAGGGTGATCGCTGCCGTTAAGGTCGTCTTCCCATGGTCTACGTGTCCTATCGTTCCAATGTTAAGATGAGGTTTCGTCCTCTCGTATTTAGCCTTTGCCATTTTTCCTTCTCACCTTTCCTTTAAAAAATTTTTAAATTTTTAAACTGGCAGACCATATCTGCGGGCAATAATTTCTTTACTTTTGGATTCAGGTACCTCTGCATAGTTTTTTAATAACATGGAGAAGCTGGCCCGTCCCTGCGTTAATGACCTCAGACTGGTGGCGTACCCAAAGGTCTCTGCCAAGGGTACACTTCCTTTTACCAATTTACTTTCGCGGTTTTCTTCCAGACTGAACACTCTTCCTCGTCTGGCATTCAGGTCGGATATAACATCACCGACATATTCTTCCGGACAGATAATTTCGATATCCATTACCGGTTCCAGTAAAACTGTTTCGGCATTCTGCAGCGCTTCTTTTATAGCCATAGCGGCTGCAATCTTATAAGCCAGTTCACTGGAGTCAACTTCGTGATAAGAGCCGCCGATGAGATCTACTTCCAAGTCATCTACCGGATAGCCGGCTAATATACCGGCCTGCAATGATTCCATGACGCCGATCTCGACGGCCGGAACAAACTCTTTGGGTATCTGCTCCGGGGCTGATCTATCTGTAAAACGCTTGCCCTGGCCTTCTCCTGCCGGATATAATTCCAGAACTACGTGTCCGAATTGACCCCGTCCTCCGGTTTGTTTTTCAAATTTGTATTCTGCACGGGATCTTTTCTTAATAGTCTCTTTATATGAAACCTGTGGTTTTCCAACATTAGCACTCACTTTAAACTCTCTTAGCAGCCTGTCGACAATTATTTCCAGGTGGAGTTCACCCATGCCTGAGATTATTGTCTGCCCGCTTTCTTCATCCATCTTAGCTCTGAAAGTAGGATCCTCTTCGGCAAGCTTTTTCAGACTTTCGCCAATTTTATCCTGATCCGCTTTAGTCTTTGGTTCTATAGCTACGTCAATTACTGGTTCGGGAAAATTGATAGACTCCAAAAGAATCTCATGTTTTTCTGTACAAAGGGTATCTCCCGTTACTGTCTCCCTTAACCCAACACCGGCGACTATATCGCCAGCCCAGGCTTCATCAATCTCTTCCCGGTGATTGGCATGCATTCTCAGGATTTTGGTTATTCTTTCCCGCTTATCCTTGCCGGGATTTATAACATAGGCTCCGTTGGTCAGATGACCGGAATAAATCCTGAAATAAGTCAGCTTCCCTACATAGGAGTCAACTGCTACTTTAAATGCCAGTGCACAAAAAGGTCCATCTATTTCCGGGTGCCTTTCCAGCACTTCACCGGTTTGGGGATGAACGCCTTTAACCGGAGGCATATCAAGTGGTGATGGAAGATAGTTGACTATTGCTTCCAAAAGCATTTGTACTCCTTTATTTTTGAAGGATGAACCGCATAGTACTGGTACCAATTGATTTGCTATGGTTGAAATTCTCAAAGAACGATTGATCTCATCTATTGAAATATCCAGACCTTCCAGATATTTTTCTAGTATATTGTCATCAAATTCAGCCAGCTTTTCCAGCATCATATTACGGTACTTCTGGACTTCAAGCGCTTCTTCGTCAGTTATATCCCTTATCTGGTAGTGCTCGCCCTTATCATCAGTATATACATAGGCTTTTTTGGAAATTATATCGAGTACTCCCTCAAAAGAATCTTCTGTACCAATCGGCAATTGTATAGGAACAGGATTAGTTCCCAGTTTTTCCTTGATCATTCTGACGGCGGAGAAAAAATCTGCGCCGATGCGATCCATTTTATTTACATATGCTATGCGGGGCACATTATATCGGTCTGCCTGCCGCCATACTGTTTCTGACTGAGGCTGCACCCCGGCCACTGCGCAAAATATGCCTATAGCCCCATCAAGTACTCGGAGCGACCGTTCTACTTCGACTGTAAAGTCCACATGCCCTGGCGTGTCGATAATATTAATTATAACATCGTTCCATTTACATGCAGTAGCCGCTGAGGTAATAGTAATACCTCTTTCCTGCTCCTGGCTCATCCAGTCCATAGTGGCAGTACCTTTGTCGACTTCACCTATTTTGTGTACCCGACCGGAATAGAATAACATCCTTTCCGTTGTGGTAGTCTTACCTGCATCAATATGAGCCATGATACCTATATTTCTAATGGCATCTAAACCTGACTTTGCGGCCATTTTTCTACTCCCTGCATCTTACCAGCGATAGTGGGCAAATGCTTTATTAGCCTCGGCCATTTTATGAGTATCTTCTCTTTTCTTAACTGAGCCTCCGGTACTGTTGAATGCGTCAGCTATTTCACCGGCTAAACGCTGTTCCATCGTCTTTTCTCCGCGTTTACGGGCATAAGCTACCAGCCATCTTATTGCCAGAGTTTGTCTTCTGTCTGGTCTTACTTCAACCGGAACCTGGTAATTGGCTCCGCCAACTCGTCTGGCTCTGACTTCAACTATGGGGGTAATATTTTTCATAGCTTCTTCAAATACTTCCAACGCATCTTTGCCAGTCTTTTTTTCAACTATTTCAAATGCGCCATAGCAAATACTTTCAGCAATGCTTTTTTTGCCATCCCACATGACTTGATTGACCAGTTTGGTAAATATTCTGCTGTTATATACGGGATCCGGCAAAACATCCCGCTTAGGTACAGGACCTTTTCTAGGCATGTTGCGCCCCCTTCCTATTTCTTCTTGGGTCTCTTGGTTCCATATTTGGATCTGCCCTGCTGGCGGTTTTGTACACCTGATGCATCAAGAGTTCCTCTGATAATATGATATCTGACACCTGGCAAGTCCTTTACCCTGCCGCCCTTTATCAGGACTACGGAGTGCTCCTGAAGATTATGGCCAATACCAGGAATATATGCGGTTACTTCGATGCCGTTGGTTAATCTTACCCTGGCTATTTTACGCAATGCTGAGTTAGGTTTTTTGGGTGTTGTAGTATAAACTCTGGTACATACACCTCTTTTTTGCGGGCAACTTTTCAGAGCCGGTGCGGCTGATTTCTTCACACCTTTTTCACGCCCTTTTCTAACTAGCTGATTTATTGTCGGCATTCCTGCACCTCCTTCCCCTTCTAATCATTTAATAAAGCAACTGTCGCAGAGCCAACTTCTATGCCTACTGCTCTGCCTAGTATTTCCATACTTTCTACCATTTCCATTTCAATTTGCATCTGGCGGCATAATTCTTTAACCGGTTCAATTACATGAGGTTCTGCATCAACGGCGATAAATACTTTCTTTATCTGACTTTTGTTCAGATGCTTAATTACCTGCCTGGTCCCAATTACCATAGCTGTATTTTTCAATTCATCCAGGGCCAAAAACCATAACCTCCTCATGGTAAATAAACCGTATGACTTTAGGAGCTTATTTGCCGCGACGCAATATATTGTAGCACCAAGTAAGTCCCAAAGTCAAATATTTTACTTTCCAACCCGGGTTAATCTGTAGAAGCTGTTTCGTCAGCCGTTACTTCATAGGTAGTATTGCGGTACAATGAATATCCAGTACCGGCCGGAATCAATTTTCCGATTATAACATTCTCTTTTAAACCAATTAAATTATCTACTTTACCTTTTATTGCCGCTTCCGTAAGAACCTTGGTTGTTTCCTGGAAAGAGGCAGCGGAAAGAAAAGAATCAGTATTAAGTGATGCTTTGGTTATGCCAAGCAACATCGGTGAACATGCAGCTGGCAGTCCGCCATTTTCAATTACCCGGGCATTTTCTTCTTCAAAGCTGGCAATATCGATAAAAGCTCCCGGCAGCAAAGAAGTATCGCCTGAATCCTCTATCCTTACACGTTTTAACATCTGGCGGATCATAATTTCAATATGCTTGTCGCTGATGTCAACTCCCTGGGAGCGATAAACCTTCTGAACTTCCTGCAGCAAATATCTCTGTACTTCCTGCAAGCCTTTGGTTTTCAATATATCATGCGGATTTAATGGCCCTTCAGTCAATGCATCACCGATTTCGATCTGATCACCCTGGTGAACTTTTAAGCGGGAGCCATAGTTGACAACGTAGGCCCCAAAAACTTCATCATTTTCACCTAATACTTCAACTTCCCGACGGCCTTTATTCTCGCCGAAACGAGCTTTGCCGTTAACTTCGGAAACAACAGCTTGCCCTTTTGGTTTCCGCACTTCAAATAACTCTTCAACTCTCGGCAAACCAATTGTTATATCATCACCAGCCACACCGCCGGTATGGAATGTACGCATAGTCAACTGGGTTCCTGGTTCCCCGATAGACTGAGCAGCTAATATGCCAACTGCTTCTCCTATTTCTACGTCATAACCGGTGGCCAGATTGCGGCCATAGCATTTTTTACATACGCCGTGGCGTGTCTTACAGGTCAGTACAGATCTGATTTTTACGCTGGTGATTCCAGCGTTTTCTATGGCAAAACCAATATCATCATCAATCAGCTGGTTTTCATCAATTAACAGTTCTCCGGTTTCCGGATGATAAATGGCATCTACTGATACTCTGCCAATTATTCTCTGGTTGAGCGGTTCAATTAATTGGGATCCTTCCATAATTTTCTGGACCCAGATACCTTCTGCTGATTCACAATCATCTTCCCGTACAATAACATCCTGAGATACATCAACCAGGCGGCGGGTCAGATAACCGGAATCGGCAGTTCTTAAAGCCGTATCGGCCAAACCTTTGCGTGCTCCATGGGTAGATATGAAGTATTCCAGTACCGTAAGCCCTTCACGGAAATTAGCCTTAATCGGCAGGTCAATAATTTTCCCGGAGGGATCCGCCATTAGTCCGCGCATACCAGCTAATTGTCTGATTTGCTGGAAGTTTCCCCGGGCTCCGGAGATTGCCATCATATATACTGGATTATCTTCCTGCAAAGTCTGCTTTAAAGCTTCGGTTACATCATCAGTAGCTTGATTCCACACTTCGATGACCTGAGCGTGTCTTTCATCTTCGGTTATCATTCCGACCTGATAATCTTCGTGTATACCGTCAACTATCTTATCTGCTTCAGCCAATATTCCTGCTTTGGCACTCGGAGTCTGGAAATCAGTTACTCCAACTGTTATTCCAGCTCTGGTGCTGTATTTGAAGCCCAACATTTTTATGCCATCCAGCATTTCCGCAGTACGGGCATTACCTTCCAGCCGGTAAGCTTCATAGACAACTACACCCAGTTTCTTTTTATCGATTACTTCATTATAATATCCAAGGCTGTCGGGAATCATTTCATTTAAAATGACCCTTCCGACCGAAGTAGAAAACAGGCGGGGTTTATTATCTTCCTTTTTGATTTTAGGGTCGGGGACTATCATTCTGACTCTTATTTTTTCATGCAAGCTGATGACTTTATGTTCGTAAGCCATCTGAGCTTCTTCCGGAGATGAGTAGGCTCTGCAAAGTTTATCCTCTTTATTCCACTCTTCCTTGCTCATATGACTTAAATAATAAACTCCAATGACCATATCCTGAGTCGGAGTAACTACCGGCTTCCCATCCTTGGGATTTAAAATATTATTGCTGGCCAGCATCAGTAAACGGCATTCAGCTTGGGCTTCTGCTGACAAAGGAACATGTACTGCCATCTGGTCGCCATCAAAGTCTGCATTATAGGCAGTGCAAACCAGGGGATGCAGCTGTAATGCTCTTCCTTCCACCAGCATCGGTTCAAAACTTTGAATACCAAGTCTATGAAGGGTAGGGGCACGGTTTAAAAGAACCGGATGTTCCTTAATTACATCTTCCAATATGTCCCATACCTCTTCCCGGCCTCTTTCCACCATTTTCTTGGCGCTTTTTATATTTGAAGCTATCGCCCGGTCGACCAGTTTTTTCATTACAAAAGGTTTAAACAACTCCAGAGCCATTTCTTTCGGCAAACCACACTGGTGCATCTTCAGGTTAGGTCCTACCACAATAACTGAACGGCCGGAATAATCAACCCTTTTTCCCAGCAGGTTTTGTCTGAAACGGCCTTGTTTACCTTTTAACATATCGCTTAAAGATTTGAGCGACCGGTTGCCCGGGCCAGTGACCGGCCTGCCGCGACGTCCGTTATCAATCAAGGCATCGACTGCTTCCTGCAGCATTCTTTTTTCATTGCGGACTATAATATCGGGTGCTCCCAGATCCAGCAATCTTTTCAGCCGGTTGTTACGGTTTATTACCCGGCGGTATAAGTCGTTTAAATCAGATGTAGCAAAACGGCCCCCATCCAGCTGTACCATAGGTCTTAATTCCGGAGGTATTACCGGCAATACATCTAAAATTATCCATTCCGGATCATTGCTTGATAAACGAAATGATTCTACCACTTCCAGACGTTTAATGGCCCGGCTTTTTCTTTGCCCGGTAGTAGATGTTATTTCCTCTTTTAACTCAGCAGACATAATGTCCAAATCGATTTCCGCCAATAATACTTTAACGGCTTCAGCTCCTATTCCGGCATAAAAGCTGTCACCATATCTCTCCCGGCTTTCCCGATACTCTCTTTCGTTTAACAACTGTTTTTTCAACAAGGGTGTATCCCCAGGATCAAGGACTATATAGCTAACAAAATAAATTACTTTCTCCAGTACTTTTGGCGACATATCCAGCAACAAACCCATGCGGCTCGGTATCCCTTTCAGATACCATATATGACATACCGGTGCAGCCAATTCTATATGTCCCATTCTTTCCCGCCGGACTTTAGATGTAGTAACTTCAACACCACAGCGATCACATACTATGCCTCTGTGGCGCACTCTTTTATATTTACCACAATGACATTCCCAGTCTTTTACAGGGCCAAAGATTTTTTCGCAGAACAGTCCTTCCTTTTCAGGTCTTAAGGTACGATAGTTTATGGTTTCAGGTTTTTTAACCTCGCCGCTGCTCCAGGATCTTATCTGCTCCGGAGAAGCAAGGGATATTTTGATCCGGTCAAAATTGTTGACATCTAACAAATCATTCTCTCCCTTCCAGAAGAATTTTATCACTGCGTGCTATTAATTCATTAATCATCAATATCTTCGCCGACAAATTCATCATCAATATCTTCATCCAAATCAATATCAGCATCTATATCAAAGTCATCGTCCAATTCATCCTGTTCCTCATCTTCTTCTATATCGGCATCGCCGATGCCAGTTCCGCCAATAGCCGTAACAGGTAAATCAAACCCCAGTTCTTTGGCTTTTTCTCTTTCGTTTATTTCATAATCTATATCCTTTATTAATACCTCTTTTTCTTCATCAGACAAAACCTGAACATTTAAAGCCAGACTCTGCAGTTCTTTGATCAGCACTTTAAAACCTTCCGGAACTCCTGGTTCAGGTATGTTTTCACCTTTTACAATTGATTCATAAGTTTTTAAACGGCCTACAACGTCATCAGATTTGACCGTTAAAATTTCCTGTAGTGTAAAGGATGCTCCATAAGCTTCCAGGGCCCAGACTTCCATTTCTCCAAAACGCTGTCCGCCAAACTGGGCTTTTCCTCCCAAAGGTTGCTGCGTAACCAGTGAATAAGGTCCGATAGAGCGGGCATGGATTTTATCATCAACCAAATGTGCCAGTTTCAGCATATATACATAACCCACAGTTACTTCATGATCAAATGGCTCACCGGTACGCCCGTCATATAGCCTGGTCTTGCCGTTGTAACCCAGACCGATTACCTTGCCTGCCGGGTTTTCAGCAGCTTCACGCATTTTTTCGAAAACATCTTCCTCGCTGGCACCATCAAAAACCGGGGTAGCAATGTTCATGCCCAGTGTTTTGGCAGCCCACCCCATATGGCATTCCAGTATCTGCCCAATGTTCATTCGGGAAGGAACCCCTAAAGGATTTAGTACGATCTGTACCGGGGTGCCATCTTCTAAAAAAGGCATATCTTCTTCAGGTAAAATACGGGAAATTACTCCTTTATTCCCGTGACGTCCGGCCATCTTGTCACCTTCGGATATTTTTCTCTTTTGAGCAATATAAACCCGCACTAACTGGTTGACACCAGGTGGCAGTTCATCACCGTTTTCACGGGAAAAGCGTTTTACCGCCACTATTTTACCAGCTTCTCCATGAGGGACTCTAAGAGATGAATCCCTTACTTCCCGGGCTTTTTCGCCAAATATGGCTCTGAGCAGTCTTTCTTCCGGAGTAAGTTCAGTTTCGCCTTTCGGAGTTACTTTGCCGACCAAAATATCATCCGGCCTTACTTCAGCTCCTACCCGGATCACGCCTTGCTCGTCGAGGTTTTTAAGCATATCCTCAGATACATTGGGAATATCCCGGGTTATCTCCTCCGGTCCCAGCTTGGTATCACGAGCTTCGCATTCGTATTCTTCAATATGGATTGAAGTAAAAACATCCTCTTTAACTAAACGTTCTGATATTAAAATTGCATCTTCGTAGTTATATCCTTCCCAGGGCATGAAAGCTACCAGTACATTTCTGCCTAATGCCAGTTCGCCATTGTCAGTACTGGGTCCGTCAGCAATAATAGTATCCGCTTCCACTCTTTCCCCGCTTCTGACTATTGGTCTCTGATTGTAACAGGTTCCCTGATTGGAACGAACAAATTTAAGTAAAGGATACTCGTCCTCTTCTCCATCATCAGTTACTACGACAATTTTGGAAGCACTGACTTTGCTTGCTGTCCCGGCTCTTTTACTAACCACTACCGCGCCGGAATCTTTGGCAGCTTTATATTCCAAACCGGTTCCTACAATAGGAGCATTGGTTTTGATAAGCGGAACAGCTTGTCTTTGCATGTTAGCTCCCATCAACGCCCGGTTGGCATCATCGTTTTCCAAAAAGGGTATTAAGGAAGTAGCTACACTAAATACCTGCTTTGGTGATACATCCATAAAGTCGACCTCGTGAATGTCAACTTCTTTTATCTCCTCGGCATAACGCGCTTCAACCAGATCATTAACAAAGTAGCCTTTTTCATCCAGAAGTGAGTTTGCCTGGGCTACTGTATATTCATCCTCTTCATCAGCTGACATATAATAAATTTCATCCATGACCCGGCCGTTCTTCTTATCAACCTTGCGGTAAGGAGTCTCAATAAAACCGAAATCATTCACTTTCCCAAAAGTAGCCAGCGAGCCTATCAAGCCAATGTTCGGACCTTCCGGTGTCTCAATCGGACAAATCCGTCCATAGTGAGAATGGTGAACATCCCGCACCTGAAATCCTGCCCGTTCACGGGTAAGTCCCCCGGGTCCCAAAGCACTTAACCGTCTTTTGTTCGTAAGCTCTGCCAAGGGGTTGGTTTGATCCATAAACTGCGACAGCTGTGAACTGCCAAAAAACTCTTTGACAGCAGCAGTTATCGGCCGGATATTAATTAATACCTGGGGAGTAAGAGTTTCCACATCGTGAATACTCATCCTTTCTCTTACTACCCTTTCCATTCTTACCAGACCAGTACGGAATTGATTCTGGAGCAGTTCTCCTATAGAACGTAATCTCCGATTGCCAAGATGGTCAATTACATCCGTTTTGCCTTCCCCTTTTATAAGTTTCAACAGGTAGGCAATAGTAGCAGTAATATCTTCGATGGTGAGATAGCGAGTTTCCACTGGAATGTTTAGTCCCAGTTTTTTATTTACTTTATATCTTCCTACCTGGGCCATGTCATAACGGCGAGGATCAAAAAACAAGTTTTTGAGCAACTGTTCTGCAGCATCTTCGGTAGCCAGCTCACCCGGTCGCAGTCTTCTGTAAAATTCAATCAAAGCTTCTTTCTTATTTGCAGTCGGGTCTTTTTCCAATGTTTTTATAATGGTTTCATCATTGTCAAACAGTCCCAAAATATCTTCATTGGTTGGGAAAGCTATACACCTTAACAATACTGTTACCGGAATTTTACGGGTTTTATCTATGCGGGTATAGATCAAGCCGGCGCTGTCCATTTCTAATTCGAACCAGGCACCCCGGTTAGGAATAACCGTTGCTCCGAACAATTTCTTACCTGCTACATCAAAACGTTCATTAAAGTAAACTCCGGGTGATTTAACCAACTGGCTTACTACTACCCGTTCTGCGCCATTGATTATGAAAGTACCGTTCTCAGTCATTAACGGCAAGTCTCCCATATAGACTTCTGATTCTTTGATTTCTCCGTTTTCTTTATCAGTCAATCTTACTTTCAGTTTCAAAGGAGCTTGATAGCTCATGTCCCGTTCCTTGCATTCCAAAACAGAATATTTGGGAGTACCAAGACTATAATCAATGAAACCAAGGGACAGATTTTCAGTAAAATCACTTATCGGGAAAACTTCCTGAAGCGCTTCTCTGAGTCCGTGAGCCAGAAACCATTCGTAGGAGCTTAACTGAATTTGAATCAGATTTGGTAATTTAATTGGTTCTTTGATCCGAGAATAATTGATTCTTTGAACTTTTCCATATTGTTCGATGTGAGCCAATATAATGTTCACCCCTTTTATTTATTCTCAAAAGAGTGAAAAGCAAGGCCTAACCTCAAACCTCGCTTTCATATCCAAACTTCGCTTTACCAGCGCATTTGCTCAGACTAATACCATTATAACTATAATGGCAATTATTAATGTTATCATAAGACTAAAAGCGGGTCAAGGAAATTATTGCTTTTTTATGATTTTTTTAACCCGCTTTAATTCCAGTCATCATCTTCATTCTTATTGTCGTTTTCTTTTTCCTGTAATTCTTCAAGATTTATGTTTTCAAGAGAATACTCTGTTTCCATCATCTGCTCAACCTTTTTCACTCGTATGATGTAAACTATTCCTATTATTATCAGTCCCAGCAAAAATCCGATCAGCCCAATTAAAAATCCATCGAAGGTAATCGCTTGCAGCATCACTTCGCCTTCCGTCAGCGCTTCCATTTTATCAAGTTCCCATGTGGTTGACATTTCATCCACCCGGTTGCCGTTGGAAGCAGCTATGTATCCAGGTACTAAAATAGTAATTTTAATTCCCTGCATATCTTTGGTCTGCGCAAAAACACTACCGTCAGGGGCCTTATCAGCTGTTACCAGCAGAGATATTTTTTGCCACAGGAAAAAGTTTCTGGTTTGCGCCTCAATCGGTAACTTGTCATTCAATTCATTGTAGGAACTCCAGTTATCGACTGTCCTGGTTAGAATAGTTGCTTCTCCGCTGACAGATTTTTCCCACGTTGGTGTATCAGGTATTATTTCATTATTATAAATCTTAACGGTTTCTTTGATAGTGTGATTATCATAAGCCTTGATTTCCCATTCCACTTCATTTTTATTTTCAGCCTCACCATACAACGGACTGAAAATAATAAAAAAGATTAGAAACATTACAACCCCAATACATCTTTTAGCTATTATCATCATCTCCCCCCCTCGTTGAATTTAAACCTGAATAAAGATTATAACATAAAATTCATAAAGACAATAAAAAAACTCTTTTCCCTCCCCGTATATAGCAAAAAAGTACTGCATATTTAAAATGCAGTACTTTTCAGATCGTTAAAAAAGGCTAATAACAACCTTAATGGTATCGCTTCCGATACATCAGTTGTACCCCTGGGTAAACTTTTTATCCGCTATGATGTGGTTGTAATTTTTTCAACAACCCCAAAAATGCTCTTATTTATTTGATTTCTACGCTGCCACCAGCTTCTTCCAGTTTGGCTTTGATATCATTAGCTTCTTCTTTGGTGATTTTTTCTTTGACGGGGTTCGGAGCTTCGTCAACTAAGGCTTTGGCTTCCTTCAAGCCCAGACCGGTCAGTTCACGAACTACTTTAATTACGTTAATTTTCTTGTCACCGGAAGAGGTGAGGATAACATCAAATTCAGTTTGCTCTTCAGCCGCTTCAGCAGTTGGAGCTGCTGCTGCCGGTGCTGCTGCTGCCGGGGCAGCAGCGCTAACGCCAAATTCTTCTTCCAGAGCCTTAACTAACTCTGATAATTCCAATACGGTCAGTCCTTTTACTATTTCAATAACTTCCTGTACTTTACTCATTATTTTAACCTCCCAATATTTTTTTTAACTGGCTTGTTTCTGTTCCTTGATTTGATCCAGCACTCGTGCCAAACCGCTGATATTAGCATTAAGCACATATGCAAAACTGGTTATCGGTGCTTGCATAGTACCAAGAACCTGAGCTATCAGCACTTCACGCGGCGGCAGGTCAGCTAAAGCTTTTATTTTCTCAGCACCGATTATCTGGCCTTCCAAAATCCCGACTTTTAATTCCAGCTTTTTATATTTGGCAATAAAGTCACAAATTGTTTTCGCCGGGCTTACAGGCTCATCATTGCTGAATAATACTGCATTAGGACCTTCAATATGTTGAATTAATTCTCCATAACCAGTATTCTGCAAAGCAAATTCGGTCATGGTGTTGGTTACAACCTTGAAAGTAACTCCGGGTGCTCTCAGTTTGTTTCTTAAATCAGTCATTTCAGCTACAGTTAAACCACGATAATCTGTAAAGATAACCAGCTTGGCGTCTTTTAGTCTTTGTTCTGTTTCCTTTACAATTTGTTTTTTAGCTTCCAAATTGGGCATTATTTCACCCCCTTTTATGACCTTGCGAACTGCGGTAAAAATCAAAAAACCTCTGCGGAAATCCTGCAGAGGTCAATAATTCAACAATTTACAAACAGCAAATTATCTTTAATAACCTCGGCAGGCGAACTGTCGTTCATTATGGCTTTTTGCCACCGGCTGTCTACAGTCAGTATTTTCTTTTTAAGCTTCAGTTATCTATTTTACTTGTTGGCTGCCATTATTACAAGTGGATTGATCCTGATTCCCGGGCTCATAGTGGAGCAAACACTTACAGACCTCATATAGGTTCCTTTGGCAGCAGCTGGTTTGGCTTTAATAAGAGCTCCGGCAAAAACATTAAGATTTTCCTGTAATTTTTCAACATCAAAAGATACTCTGCCAATAGGTGCATGAATAATAGAATTTTTATCAACCCGGTATTCTATTCTGCCTGCTTTTAATTCATTGATAGTTCTTTCAATATCAAAAGTAACCGTTCCGGCTTTAGGATTAGGCATTAACCCGCGGGGACCTAATATTTTGCCTAATTTACCAACTACGCCCATCATATCTGGTGTAGCTACAGCAATATCGAATTCAAACCATCCGCCCTGGATCTTTTCCACCAGTTCTTCTCCGCCGGCAAAATCTGCTCCTGCAGCTTCAGCTTCCTTTAATTTATCACCTTTGGCGAATACCAGAACTTTTCTGGTTTTTCCCGTTCCATGAGGCAAACTTACTGTACCTCTTACCTGTTGGTCAGCATGGCGCGGATCAACTCCCAGCTTGATATGCACTTCGACGGTCTCATCAAATTTAACCGAAGAAATCTCTTTTATCAGGGCAAGGGCTTCTGCTGTATCATACAGCTTCTGGCTGTCAATCTTGGCTGTTGCTTCTTTATATGCTTTACTTCTTTTCATTTAATAAACCTCCTTGTGGTTATGTCGGAATTTTTCCTCCCACATATTAAAAAACTAATCTACTACTTCAATTCCCATACTGCGTGCAGTTCCTTCAATCATTCTTACTGCTGCATCAACATCTGCCGCATTCAGGTCATCTTTTTTAATCTCAGCGATTTCCAACAGTTTGGCCCGTTGAATTTTCGCTACTTTTTTCTTGTTTGGTTCCCCGGAGCCTTTTGCTACATTAGCTGCTTTTTTTAATAAGTCAGATGCCGGGGGTGACTTTAATTCAAAGGAAAATGATCTGTCTGCATAAACGGTTATCTCTACTGGAACTATGTATCCAGTCTGATTGGCTGTTTTTGCATTATATTCTTTACAAAAGCCCATTATATTTACACCATGTTGACCTAAAGCAGGTCCAACCGGTGGTGCCGGTGTTGCTTTTCCAGCTTGTATTTGTAATGATACTTTACCGATTACTTTCTTCGCCACATTTTCACCTCCTATAATTTATCTATTTGTTCATAATCCAGTTCCACAGGAGTCTCCCTGCCAAACATTGAAATCGCCACTCTTATTTTACCGCGGTCAGGCAACAATTCCTTGACCACTCCTTCAAAGTTGGCAAACGGTCCGGTATTAACACGGACATTTTCTCCTATATCTATATCAAGTATCTTCGGTTTGCTGTCAATTAATCCCATCTGGCGCAGGATTTTATGAATCTCCTCCGGCTGCAGAGGAATCGGCTTGGTGCCGCTGCCAACAAATCCTGTAACTCCAGGAGTATGGCGTACTACATACCAGGAATCATCCTCCATCACCATATTTACAATTACATAACCCGGAAAAACTCTTTTAGTGGTAACTTTTCTCTTTCCGCCTTTATATTCGACTTCCTGTTCTTCAGGTATGATGACATCGAAAATCTTGTCCTGCATATTCATGGACTCAACTCTTTTTGACAGGTCAACTTTTATTTTGTTTTCATAACCGGAATAAGTATGCACAACATACCATTCGCCTTTAATTTTCAGTTGATTTTCTTCGCTGTCTACATTATTCTGTTCCAATTGCTGATCAGTAATTGGAACCACCTCCTCCATTTAAGCAAAAGCCTCGAAAAGCAGCTGCAATAAATATGAAAGACCCATATCAAAAAGATATATAATTATAGCTACCAATGCCACCGCAAATATAACTACTCCTGTATAAGCCACCATTTGCCGCCTGTCAGGCCAATGAACTTTTTTCAGTTCATTATACACACTGATAAAATATTCCTTGATATTTTCAAACCGGTCTTTAATAGTTACCTGCTTATGGGCTGGTGAATTGCTCTTGGCCATATTGTTCACATCCCTGACATTACTTAATCTCTTTATGAATTGTATGAGCGTTGCAAAATTTGCAATGCTTGCGCAATTCTATCTTCTCTGTATTTTTTTTCTTGTCTTTGGTAGTTGTATAATTGCGTTGTTTGCATTCCGTACATGCTAAAGTGATTCCGACTCTCACTACTACACCTCCATCCTGTGGACAAAAATCCTAGAATACTCTATCACATGGTTAAGGCCTGTGTCAATAATTGTTAACCAAGTGACGTAAAAACATAGGTCAGCAGGAAACTTCAGCTTTCCTGCTGACTGGTTATTAAACCAAATTTACCTGCTTTGATTAAGCATAGGTGGCAGTAACAACTCCTGAGCCTACTGTTCTTCCGCCTTCGCGGATGGCAAACCTTAATCCTTCTTCCAATGCTATCGGGGTTATCAGTTCGATTGACATCCGGATGTTGTCCCCCGGCATTACCATTTCTACTCCTTCCGGCAACTGCAGTATTCCTGTCACATCTGTGGTCCTGAAGTAAAATTGCGGGCGGTATCCTCCAAAAAATGGAGTGTGCCTTCCTCCTTCTTCTTTGGTCAACACATATACCTGGGCATCAAATTTGGTCAGCGGTTTTATACTTCCTGGCTTTGCCAGTACCATCCCTCTTTCTACTTCTTTCCGGTCTATTCCTCTTAACAGCGTACCAATATTATCTCCTGTCTCTGCATAATCAAGCAGCTTCCTGAACATTTCTACTCCGGTACATACTGTCTTTCTGGTCGCTTCTCTCATCCCGACGATCTCTACTTCGTCTCCTACTTTGACCTGCCCTCTTTCTACTCTGCCGGTCGTTACTGTCCCTCTTCCGGTTATGGTGAATACGTCTTCTATCGGCATTAAAAACGGCTTGTCTTTCGCTCTTTCCGGCATCGGAATGTAGCTGTCTACTGCATCCATCAGTTCCCATATATGGCCGCACCATTCACAGTCTCTGCTTCCGCATCCGCATTCCATTGCTTTTAAGGCTGATCCTTTTATTACCGGTATATCGTCTCCGGGAAATTCGTATATGCTTAACAGCTCTCTGATTTCCATTTCTACCAGCTCTAGTAGTTCTTCATCGTCTACCATGTCTATTTTGTTCATGAATACTACCATATATGGCACTCCTACCTGTCTTGACAGGACTATGTGCTCTCTGGTCTGCGGCATCGGTCCGTCTGCTGCAGATACTACCAGTATCGATCCGTCCATCTGGGCTGCTCCGGTTATCATATTCTTTATGTAGTCTGCATGTCCCGGGCAGTCTACATGTGCGTAATGCCTTGCCTCTGTCTGATATTCTACATGGGCGGTGTTGATGGTTATTCCTCTTTCTCTTTCTTCCGGCGCTTTGTCGATCGAATCATATGAGGTCGCTACTGCTCCCCCTACTTTTGATAATACTAATGTTATCGCTGCTGTTAAGGTTGTCTTCCCATGGTCTACGTGTCCTATCGTCCCAATGTTAAGATGAGGTTTTGTCCTCTCGTATTTAGCCTTTGCCATTTTTCCTTCTCACCTTTCCCATTTAAATTTTTTGCCTGTAATGCAATTATATTTTAACCAATATAAATCTAAATTAAAAGGAGCAGGATGATCCCACTCCTTGGAATTTTAGCTGGTAGCGGCGGAGGGATTTGAACCCACGACACTACGGGTATGAACCGTATGCTCTAGCCAGCTGAGCTACGCCGCCGAATGGAGCCCTTAACCGGACTTGAACCGGTGACCTCATCCTTACCAAGGATGCGCTCTGCCGACTGAGCTATAAGGGCAATTCCACTGGTTGCCCCTCTTATTCAGGACTACCGATTGCAGTTATTTATAAATTTCAGTCCCATTCGGGGACTTCCTTTATCTTATGTTCCCTGCGGGAACTTACTATTTTTGGTTGTACCCTGCGGGCACTACCTATTTCATATCCCTTCGGGATTTATTTTTATGGTTGCGGGAGCCGGACTTGAACCGGCAACCTTCGGGTTATGAGCCCGACGAGCTACCAACTGCTCCATCCCGCGATGACAATTAAAAAGAACTACTATTCATTGTATACTATTTCGGCCAGTATGCAATTATTAAATGGTGGAGGGAGAAGGATTCGAACCTTCGAAGTCGTCGACAACAGATTTACAGTCTGCCCCCTTTGGCCGCTTGGGTATCCCTCCATGTACAATCTGGAGCCGAGCACAGGACTTGAACCCGCAACCTGCTGATTACAAATCAGCTGCTCTACCGATTGAGCTAGCTCGGCTCAGCAAATAATATTTTA
>DAOPZM010000020.1:0-59207 GCA_035353375.1 Syntrophomonadaceae bacterium | reverse complement strand
CGGAGATATATATGAGGGTGACTGGGAAAATGATTTTCCTAGTGGATATGGGATATTTTCACATGGGAGCGGGACGGTTTACGAAGGCGAATTTAAAGAAGGCGAATACCATGGAAAAGGAAAGCTAACCTGGGCAGACGGAGATATATATGAGGGAGACTGGGAATACAATAGTCGTAGTGGACATGGAATATTTATTTTTTTTAACGGAGATATATACGAAGGCGAATTTAAAGAAGGCGAATACCATGGAAAAGGAAAGCTGATCTGGGCAGACGGAGATATATATGAGGGCGATTGGAAAAATGATATCCGCCATGGAAAAGGAAAGCTAACCTGGGCAAGCGGGGATGTTTACGAAGGCGAATTTAAAGAAGACAAACGACATGGAAAAGGAAAGCTAACCCGGGCAGACGGAGATATATATGAGGGTGACTGGGAAAATGATGTATGTGGTCCTCTAAAAAAGGTTCCACGGTTAATTCCAGATCCGGATGAGTAATACTAGTATCCGGAGGTGAGAAAATGAGTGAAGAACTTAATGGAGAAGCACGCGATTATTGAATCTAAAGCAGGGAATTCAAATCGCAAAGTTGTAGAGCTTCTAGGGATCGATCGAAAAACAGTTGCATAATCAACCGCTGAAAAGATTCTCAAAAATAAAAATAAATCCTGAGCTAACCCCTAAGAATTGGACCAAGAAAGATTAGTGCTTTTAAGTACTAGTCTTTCTTTTTTGCCTGAAACCATGGACCAGAAGCCAAATAGGTTCATTTATAAAACGGTACCGACAAGAAGTTTTAATAACCAGTTTATTATTATCATAGGCGGGGTGCCCGTCAAGTTAATCAAAAGAAAGTGAGGTTGAAATACTATGATGGAAACAAAAAAGCACAAATTGTTTGAGGGTTGTTAATGCTACTCTAATAATAGGCCAGATGCTGGCAAAGGATTCATTGAAAACAATGGATGGCATGTGTCCACTATTGATAAAGAGAACCGAGCGTTTGTTTTGGGTTTCTCGATGAGGAACACATTACTCAAGGTTTTGATTCTAATTGACGCCGCTGCTGAAAGTCTTACCATTGACACCACACTTCCCATCACTTGCCTAGCTGAGTATCGAATGATTATGGGAAGCATTCTGAACAAAATTAACAAGAATATGCGTTACGGTGCTTTCCTGCTTGATGAGGATGATGGTGAAATCGCATATCGTTTCACTTATTCCATTGCTGGACAGGAATTTAACCCTGCTATGTTTGAGAACTATCTGGGTTGTTGCCTTCTTATCCCAGATGAGAATTATAAAAGCATTGCAAGGTCTGCAACGGGTTCAATGACCAATCAAGAGAGCGACCCTATTAGTTTTCCTTTTATGGAAGAGTCGAAGGATGAACCCTTTCTTAAACATTGAGTCTAATTTTAATAATTGATGCAAAATGCTGAACTTGAAGGGTATTAAGTATACTGGCGGCATTGCAATTAGCAGGCATCATGAAAGGCAGGTTCTGCAGCTGTGCTTATAACGCAACAAATTAAAAACAGGAAAAAAACGAATATTCTTGGCGGTTTGCTCTTGATTCTTTTCCTTGGATTAAGCACGATCTTCGGAGGATTCCACTTCTTTCCTTCAGTAAATGCAGAGAACAACAATGCTTTGGAGGAAGTTACAATAGCCAACAATATTGATGTGGTCTCACAGTTAGATGAGAATACCTGGTGTCAATTATCCACTCAAAAAAGACTGGATACTTTGCAGACAGTGGCAGATATCGAAACTTACTATCTTGGTCTTCCGCATAAACTTAATGTGAAATTGGGCCATCTTTCTGAAACCACCCGTGCTTGCTACGATGACAGCACACATGTCATAACCATCAATATCGATCATTTTGACTGTGATGCTGCCAGTGAAGTCCTGGACTCAGTTTGTCATGAAGCATTCCATGCATACCAACTCCGCCTTTGCGATGCATGCGATAGTGTTGACGAAGAATATAAAAACCTGCTGATTTTTCGTAAAGTCCAATATTATAAGCAGGAATTTTCGAACTATGTTAACGGTAAAGACGATGCCTATGATTTTTCGTGTGAAATTGATGCCCGTTCATACGCCAGAGAATGTGTAGCAGACTATTACAAGAAAATCAATTCATATCTCGGATGTGAGAAACCTTCGGACAGGGGTTATTCTTCTTAAAGATAAAAAAACTAAAAGATTAATTCTGAGCTAAGCCCTAAAGAATGGGACGGGAGGGAAGAGTACAAGAAGCACTAGTCTTTCTTTTTGTTTTGCATAAGACGGCATTAGCAGCCAAAGGTCATTTATAAAACAACTACCGGCAAAAAGTTTTAATCACCAGCTATTATTATCACAGATGGGGTGCCCGTCAAATTAATCAAAAAAATCATAAAAGGCGGTTTCCGCAAGCTGGCTGTTATACTTCGCTTAAACCACAAATCATCAGAGGTGAAAAGAGTGCAAAAGCCAAACAAAGAGGCAGCTCAAAAAGGGAAAAAAAGCGAAATGAATAGGAATTTGCATTATTCCTGTTCCATATGTAAGGAGGGATGCCAATTCGGGGCACTCATGTATTGCAGTTTAGATGGACGTTTTCATCCACCTAGTGAAAATGTTTTATGTAAAAGTTTTATTCGCAGGTGAAATATTAAACCGCTTTGTTACGCACATTGAAAACCGTTAAACACCGATTAACCAATAATATATTAACAGGAGGGGAAAACATGAAAAAATGTCCACAATGTTTAGGCCACGGCGAAGAATGGTGTCCTGTATGCAAAGGTACAAAAAAAGACCCCAGAAACAAAGAGAAAGCTTGTAGTTATTGCAGTGGTAGAGGAGTTGTTGAATGCAATATTTGTATGGGCACAGGTAAGTTACACGATGATGATGATTATCGACGTGCTTAATTTTTGCGAGGAGGAACACCAAATGAACTACTACAAAGAAATATGTGGTAACTGCGTTTATTGGGTACACAGAAAGTGTACAATGACAAATGAAATCAATAATGGTTATAGGGTTTGTACTTGTGGTCAGTTTCAGAAGCGGAAAGAAATAACTAGAGATTAAATCAGAGTGCCCTGATCTTCACCTAAATCGCTTGATTCCTTGCCAGTTGAGCGCATTCAATTGGTGTTAGATTAGTTAGTGTGCTGCGGTGTGAACTTATTGTAGTTAATTTTCCACTTTTCTATTTTTACTTGACATCTTCCAGGAAAAAAACCAGTTGGTATTTTTGTTCTCCCCCCCTGATTGTTTGACTTTAGAAATAAGGACTGGATGATGCCCAATATAATATAGGGATTTGCTTCTATAACGGCGTAGGGGTGGCTCAAGATATTATGGAAGTATCGTGAATTATAAGTGCCTGTATTACGGATTTTGACAACATTTAAAGTAGAGAAAGGAGCGGATTTATATGTGCCCAAAATGCGGATCTGATGATGCCAGACACGCTGGTAGTTCTCCGTCCCATGATTACTTGATTTGTAATAAATGCGGCAATAAATACTTGGTGAAAAAATGAACTTCAAAAAGCGGGGCAGGTACTTCAATACCTGCCCCCAAATGTTTTTATACCAATAAATTGCTGCCGACAAGAATTTCTGCGAAGCTGATACACTAGAACCAGAAGTCATAGCTTCAAAGGTGAAAGAAATAATGAAAGGAGGATAGGCTGATGTTTATAACCGATTATTTGATCCCGACGCTAATCGGCAAGAAAGACCTTTACTATAGCGATTCTGCAGAGAGCCTTCTGGTTCAGGCACTAACCTACCGTTCAAAGCTGCAAGATAATTTTTTATATGACCAAGAGCGACTGGTAAAACGAAACCTTGGTCATGTAATAAAGCAACGAATAACCTGGGAGACAGAGCTGGGAAAATTTGAAGCCGCCCGCAATGAACGAATCGCCGCAATCACACATTCGACCGGGATTTCTGAAGCAGATACTCAAATTATGAAAACTAGAGCGGAGAACGCAACTGTTTTTGTGGTCTCATCTGATGATGGCAAAGAAACTGAACTTGACATCAATAATATTATCAAAAATATAAAGCTGGTCTGCGTGGAAGCTAACCAAAAAATAATGAAAGAAAATGATCAATGCAGCAGGCTACATGCGAAGTATAAGGTGCGGCTGTCAAATTACTTGCGGGCTATAAACACAGAACCCAAAAATGGGGAAATAAAGCTGGAATTTGAGCTTAAACCCATGCATTTGGCTTCTTGGGATTATAATCTTCCATATCTAAGGCCGCAAGAGGCAAATAATGACACAGGGGGGGCGAAAAAATGGACGAGAAATATCATCTAAATTCACAGTTCGATGCGATAATGGACGCCGCTACCAAAGAATGGGAAGAAAAGCTTATTCAAGAGACCAATAATTTGAAAAAAAACAAAGCCAAAATCGATAACGGCAGCATCCAGGATCACCTACGAGAAATACTCTTGCTTTCAAATACAGTACGGCGCCGCTTCAATGAGGTTGTCTTTTTAGAATACCGACAGATCCTCTGCTATCAAGAGAACAGCGAACTAGACAATATTTTCCATTTAAAATCTGCAATGGAGCAAGCAATTGAGACTATGGAATTAAAGCATAGACAGCTTGAAATGAAGGAAAAAGATTACGACGAATTAACTAAAAAACTAAAATGAATCGAAAGGAGGCAGAATTATGAAAAAATTGGTTATAGGATGGTCGATCATAACATTTCTGGGGATCGTTGACTTTATCCTGGTTCGAAGTCTGATACTTGAGAGCAATGCCACTGAAATGGCAGCTTTACTGGGGGCAATTCTTTTCGTGGCTGGCTTGACCGGCGGCCCAGCAATGCTAGGTATAGGGCTGGTCGAGGTGTTCGATGAGACCAGGCAAATGTCCGGCTCCGGCCTGTTTAAACCCAAACTTCTGATAATACTGGGTTTGGCTGCTAGTATTATATCGATAACCACATACTTATACATCCGGAACAACGCACTTACTTCCCATGGGGGGCTGGGCAGCGGTTATGAAGGAATGTATGGTGACATTATCCTCGTCGTAGTACCCGTTCTTACAACCATCATTGCATTTGGCGTAAGCCTGTGGATGTCACGAGACGGGATTGATGAAAAAAGGAAGGAATTGGAAAATGCCAAAATAGAGTATGCTACTGCCCAGGAAGCCGCCAAAAAAACAAAAATAGAATATTTAAATGCCGTATCCAAAATATGGAACCGACACTTTCCTGGCGAAAAAATGCCATCAGATGACTTGGAAGCTATAAATAAAATTCGAGCAAAGATTTCCATAGCCACTACTGCCCACCTTATAAGACTGCTGCCACAAATCATGAATTTGAACAGCTTAATCACCCCCTTTGTGAATGCATTCAAGCAACAGTATCGAGGTTTCGTGCTCGACCCTGGGTTTTTAGACAGGGTAAGCTACTGGGAGTTTTCGCCCGACAGCCAAATCGGCCATGAATTGCAGGTTCTATCAGAAAATATATTTAATGACGCGAAGTCATTAGTTTCAGATGACAAGCAATATACCCCGATTTATCTGATATCTGAAAAGTAGACTATATTATTTGAGAGGGGAGATCATATATGAAAACAAAAAAACTACTTTCCATATTGTTAGTTATTATTATGCTCCTGGGCTTACTGCCTGGCTGTAGCGGAGAAAAGACCGAGTCGCCGGTTGCTTGTTGCATTATTTTCGGCAATCACGCGAACCAACACTCTTTTACGGACAACTCCTTTGAAGACATTGAGCCCCTGATTAGACGAGCTGTTTATGGTGGGCATATATCAATCATCCTCGCAGACGGCAAACCGAGCAACATTGAAATCCTAGAACCGGATGGCACAATTTTGCAATTTAAGCAGGATGCCATGAATTCTGTAGTAAAAGCAAGAAGGATCGATGAATACACGCAGCAAGTCATGGATTTTTTGCGAAGTGATGCAACCAAGGCTGTTAATCCGGAAGTTGATCTGCTGGAAGCTATAAAAGAAGCAGAACGTGAATTACATGATATTGACATAGAACAAAAATACATCGTAATCATGGATACCTGTACTCCTACCGCAGGAAGGATCAACCTTACGCGTTTTGATCTTAATACGGCTGATATTACCAAATACGTGAAAGACCTTAAAGCCCAAGAAGGCATACTGCCAGATTTGACCGGGATAAAAATAAATATTGTCGGCCTGGGAGACGTTGCTGAGCCGCAGCAAATGCCGGATACTACATTTCCAAAAGTAAAGAAATTATTTACAGAATTATTAGTGGCATGTGGTGTAGCAGAGGAGGATTTAACGTTCACTGTGTCTGCGTCGGGTACACAACCGCAATTATACTACGAGGGCGAAGGCGGTTACCCATACGTTTCAGTTGTAAACTTTTCACCTATTGAAATAAGTGATGGGTTAGTATTGCCTGATGTTGGCTTTCAGCCGAATTCTGCAGAAATGCTTGATGAGGCCAAAGCGACAATCACTTTAGAAAACTATGCAGATGCAATGATTCGATTCTTCAATGAAAATGATGATGCCAAACTATACCTTCTTGGGACCACTGCAACCATGGTAAAGGGAGGTCAAGGTGATATAGAATTATCCAAGCAGCGTGCAAACAAGCTGAAAAAGGTGCTTGTTGAGCTGGATGTTCCTGCTGATAGGCTTGAAGTATACGGGGTAGGAGCGAAAGTACCTGAGCATCTACGAACAAACGAGTTTCATGATGGGGAATTTGACAGTAGCTTAGCCCAAGCAAACCGCAAGGCTATCGTCTATGAAAAGGACAATAAAGATTTTCATGAGATTCTTTCGTTCAATGGGATAGATACCAATGACCTTTAGATAGAAGAAAACAAAAAATATATATTAAGGGAAGGGGGTAACCACTATGTTGCCCAAAATGTCTGACAAAGATTATGATCTGTATAAATCTGCGATTGAGCAAGCAAACAAAGATGATGACAAAGAAGCGCTTAAAAGCATACAAAAACAATTAATCGCAAAATATGGATTAGACAATGAAAGGGTTAGAAGGCTTCTTGATAAGTTTAGGTATCATAAACTTTGATAAAAGAGGAGTTCTGCAACAAAGGAAACAATAGCCGAGATAGATAATTTACAATAAGCAATAAGTATTCGATACGTTTATTTTAAAATATGTAAAAGTTGTAAATGTTTTTATTAGGATAACTGCCTGGTTACTGGCTCAAAGCCAAATCGAATCCAACATATCGGCTATTATCGTAGGCTGATCAAAATTTATCACGATGGAGAGCCTTAAATAAATTCTTTAAACAATACAAGAGTCCATTTATATTTTTTTAAGGGTTAATCCCCCGTTTGAACCTGCATTTTTTTGCGCGAAGGGTGCCGCCCGGTCTCCAGGGACAAGGTGTAGGTATTTGACCCCCCCCTCCCCCCCCCCGGGGGTAAAACCTTTTATGAATGACTCCATTTTTCATCGTATAGCATGCAAAACATATATAAATAATTTCAGGTGTTTTTTTGACACACATCATAAAAGCCAGTAATAATGGTACTTTGAATCTCCTTGTAGCAGGTTGTAGCAAGTAAAAAGTAAAGTCTCCATACGAGAGCGTTTTTTAAAACAACCTATTTTACTTGCTACAACCTGCTACATTGTGTTTAAAGAGCAAGAAATCCATCTTCATCAGACAGCTTGTAGCCGATCAACACTGTGGTTAACCCTCCACCCAACTTTGGACGCTTACGCTCCACCCGCGCGATGGTGGAGAGAGCCTGTTTAAAATTCCTGGCGTTTTCTGAGTAGCAGCCATTATCCCGGCACCAGCGCTGGTAACGATTGTAGACATCGGCGGTTCTTTCCTCGCTGTCAGGGCTTTCTTCCAGGGCATCCTCGATAAATAGGGCAATCTTGTCACTGTCGTGCCGGTAGGCCTCAGTAGCCGCTTTAACCGCTTCCGGCTGTGTGAAACCTTCCCTTTGTAGCTTCTGGTAGCCCTCGATCAGCCAGTTTAAAATGGCGCTCTGGTTTTTAGCCCTGGCGAATTCACGCTTTAGACCCTTGTCCTGCTCGTCTTCTGCAAAGTGACGCTCAAAGGGAATGATGACCACCCTTCCGCTGGTAAAGAGCGTCATGTCAGTGATCACCGGCAGATAGTTGGTGTTGATGTACAGCTTAAACCTGGGCGAGAAGTCAAAGGAATTCTCATGCAGGAACCGAGCATTGATGCTGTCTCCCCCCGTCATGCTTTTGACCTGGGCAGCATTTAAAACCAGTCCCCGGCTGGGCTCGGAGATGTTGGCAAAGCGCACCCCCGCCAGCCGCGCAATATCCTCGCTGGGACTCCCACTGTTATGGTTATTCTTCAGGCTAATCGTTTCCGGCCTCGCCGTACAACCATATCCCCCCAAAACCTTCAGGACACTTTCACATAGCGTCCCTTTGCCGTTTCTGGTGCTGGCTCCATAGAGGACGAATAAACACTCATAGCTGGTATCGCCGCTGATGCCATAGCCCAAAGCCTTCTGCAAGAAAGTGACGTTATCCTGATCAGCGCTCATGATCTCATGGATGAAGGCCTCCCAGCGCGCGCTTTTCGCTGCTGGATCATATTTCACCCCCGAGATCTTGGTCAGCTTGTCCTCGCTGTTGTGGGGTTTAAATTCCAGGGTATTAAGAAACAAGGTGCCATTGGCGCAGTTAAACACATAGGGATCCTGGTCAAACTCCGCCATAGCGATGGGGTAAACACTCTGGGCATCTTTTAAGACAGTCTCCCGATAGCGCCTCACCTGCCACTTACGACAGTAATCGATAAATGCAGTACGCTGGCGCTCGTCCTGGATGCTGACCGCATAGATGAGCAGTTGATTGGCCAGCCATTTACAAAACTCCATGACTTTTAGGTTGCCGGTATCGGGAACCCATATCCCGCCTTCATAGCAGTACCATAGCTTCCGCTCCGGCACATAGCGGGCCAATGACTTGAAGTAATCAGCAAACAGCCGGCTGGCTCCGATGTCTGTCCAGGTATAGAGCTCGTTGCTCTCCGGATGCAGATCCGCCAGGGTATATTCCCCAGGGGCAAAATCCTCGGAAGCCGAAGTGCGTTTGCCCATAGGCGTGTAAAACTCGGTCATACCAGATAATGCTTTCTGCATGGTCAGCATCCCATAGGTGCTGCCTGATTGGGCTCTGTCCCATTTATCCCTCATTAACCCGCTCCTACGGAACAGTCGGTCGATCTGCTCTATGTCACCCCCGCACCAAAAGGCCAGGGTAGAGCACAAGGCTAAATCGGCCTCGCTGGGAGATGCATAGCGGCTAATGTCCCCCTGCCAAAGCGCCTTAAACTTCTCACCGTTTACCGAGGAAGTTGCTCTTTCAATGACGGAAGCATCAGAAAGGTAGGAATGACCTTCCACACCTGAGAACTCCTTGACCGGCACCGGGCGCAGCATATATTTATCCAATATGGTTTGCAGGGCATCACCCTTTTCCAGCACATCCCCTTCCTGGTAGACATCGCCGGTCAGGGTGACAAAGCGGTTGGTGGCTCCGGGCACATAGACTTCCAGGCCCAGCTTGCGGTTATTAATATAGTAGCGATTCTTATCAAATTTAAAGTCGCTAGCGAGAAAAATAACGCGCAGGCCGCCGCCCGAGGGAGATTTCTCCATATAGCACCCGTCGAACGCCTTGATGGTATCCTCAGCCCAGGGCTCCAGCAAACCGTTTTCGCTAAAACAGTTGTCCAGATCGAGAAAATGGATGGCCCCGCCGACTAAAAAACCAATTCCATCATAACTGCCCCCTGCTGCTGTGGCGGTCTCATAATCCCGGAACCTATCCGGCCGGTTGGTTTTGGCCCTTCTGCCGGTCACCGGGTCATAAGGGACTTTGGTTTTTCTGCCGTTTTGTTGTTCGTATCTCCAACAGCAGAAGAGCTTCTCACTTTTAATCCGCTGCGGCAGGTTATCATATGGCGTCAAACGCTCACCCTCTCCCCGGTTGTTATCCTTGCTGTTAGTCTTTAAACATTGATTCATGGTCTTGTTCATTGTTACAATCGCTGCATATGAATCCGCCGTAAATGGAATCCCGCTCGGCGCATTCGATAATTGTCCCGATAATCTCTACCACATCCACTTTCGTGTCCATCCCGCAGATGACACATTCGATGTTAATCTTCATCTCCGCACCTCCCTTCACCTAAAGTACGGTCACCCAGCGCCGCCAGCTGTTCACATAAGCGGTCATAGTTGACCAAGGCTTTGTTGCCGATAAAAATGACTGGCAATCGGCCGGCCTTCAGCATCAGGCGCAGGGCGTGTTCAGGAAGAAGCCCTGTTGCCGCTATTTCTCTGATGGTCATCATCTTGGGTTGCTTTGCTTCCATGAAATTCCCTCCTTCTGTGAGATTCTATAATATATAATACAACATAAAGTGAGAAAAGTAAATGATAAGTCTCACATATCGTTACCAAAAAGGGAAATACGATTTGCCTTAATCTAACACAAAGTTAATATTTACTTGACGATTGTTAACGTTAAGTGATAATATAACCATACGAGGTGATAAAAATGTTTGCAGGCAGACTCAAAGAACTCCGCATCGAAAAGGGCATGACCCAGGTACAGCTTGCCGAAGTCCTGGGTGTGTCCAAAGGGACGATCGCCATGTGGGAGACCGGCAAAAGGCAACCGAACTTTGAAACCTTACATGAGCTTTCGGATATATTTGACAAGCGGATCGACTATATACTGGGGTATTCAAATGACGCTTCCTCTCCGCAATCAACTGAGGAGGAGATTGAACAGATGGGCGTGTGGGCAGCGGAGGAAAGCTTCCAGGAGACCGTCACCGCCTTTCTTCAGCTCGATGCATACGGGAAGGACGCGGTCGAAAGCCTTATCCGGGCTGAATTGATGCGCTGTCGGGACCAGGACACCCTTTTTTCCGCCAGCAACTTTTCCGTGGTCATTCGCCTGAAGAGGGAAGGCAAGAGCGATCCCGAGGGTAAGGGAGATAACTGTATTACGGGCAGCCTAGCCCGAGAGCTTTAAAATATTGGGGAGTCTACAAAGAAACCGTCTTTAGAGCATACTCATTTGCTCCATAGGCGGTTTCTGCTTGTCTGGATACCGAATTCCACTGATGCTTGCCTATCGGGTGGGGAGACTGCGCGATAGGATTGTCCCCCGCAGCCATGATTTGAAACCTTGGAGTTCTTTTATATCAGTTAGGATTTAATAGTATTACATAGAGCCTATTTTCAATAAATATGCATATCCGCTCTGTTTAGTCTGATATTTTCTATCCAATTTCTCACATGCTATATCTACGGCGGTTGATGAAATTTTGCTTAATAATTGAGCAATTACCAGACTCGTAGGCATGGTAAATAAATTCACAACTAATTCAGGTATATTTTTTGTATTATCAAATAATCTTGAATACCACGGTTTTGAAGGGGTACTCAAATACTCTTTTAATTCTTCTAAATCTGGGTAAACTTTTGTCTCTACTAAAAACTTAGCTTCGTTTTGAACATCTTCCAATTCCATCCCAGAGTGAAGTGCACCATTCAGGTCGCTTGAAAGTCTCAACATAGACAACCTAAATGGTTTAATATATTCCTTAAACTCATGGCGAAACTCAACAATCTGTTCAGGTGTGAGGGATTTCAAGTTTGGTAATGCTAGTTTTACACTTTCAAGAGCTAGTATCGTTGCCAATAATTTAGCATTTGACTTTACATCTGCATTACCCAAGGAAGGTATAGGGAGCGCGGGGTTGTCATTAATTAGTGGGATTTGATTTCTGGTAGAAAATATTAAGGCGTTTGTAGGATAGGTGATCCAACTTGGTCCGTTTATTGACGCAGTTTCGTCTCCTGCCAATCCCATACTAAAACCCATTGGGAAAGTTGGAGTAAAATTGGGAGGAGGAGGCCCGTATATCATTTCCTCAAGTATATTGGAGACTTCCCTTGTACCATCCTCTAGCAGTCCACAACCACCGAATTGCCCTGTAAATATACAAAATTCCTTAAGATATTTATAATTTAACGCAGATACCATGCAATTTATCATATTTACTGTGTTTAAATCATGTCTTCCAAGAGACTTGCTCCTTTGTATTTGCTTTACTAACGCATCTTCATCAATACCGTCAGTGGGAATGTAAACACCAGGAAAATATATTTTATCAAAGACTAATGCCAATAAAGTAAGACTTTTCAGTGAAGTAGGTGATGGAGAGGCGTAATAGACTGCCTCAAAGCTAGTAAGGTTTGTTTCGCTATTTAGCATTAATTATTCCCCCTGGGTAATCTTGCTTCTTATGAACTTCTGCATATTGGTTATTTATTCCTCCTCTTGCCAATTTTAAAGCCTCCCAACGGAGGCTCTTATCTCACATTATCTGTTGGCAAGTTTACACAAAATCTGAAACGGTCTTTGGATCATCAACAATTTATACCATAAAAACCTACCCGGTCATACCATCCGATTCTTCTTTCTCCTGTGGTATATACTGAAGGCTTTTAAGTTTTGCCTTCGGGGGAGGAAGGGGAATGAACCCACAACAAAAAGAAAAAACCATGAGAATGGATCGAGATGGCTCAACTGTGCAGAAAGAAGCGAAGGGAATTATGACCCAGGCTCAGTTTGAACGTGAAAAAGCCTATCGCGCTGAGATTTCTATCGCCAAATCCATGCTTAAAAACGGACTGATCACAGAACCAGAATTCCAAAAAATTGATAGGATAATGCTTGAGAAATATTGTCCGGTACAAGGCTGTTTGGGCTGCTAAATGAGTTGCTATGATCGTTAATCCAGAGGTAACATGTGGTCTGAAAGGAGGGAGTCTTTTGGAGAGGGTTATTAGAAGAATATCACCCCTTACGACCGTCTTTCCAAAAAAGAAGCGGGTCGCGGCTTATGCCAGAGTATCCAGCGGCAAAGATGCCATGCTCCATTCGCTCTCCGCCCAGGTCAGCTACTACAGCGATTACATACAACAACATCGTGAATGGGAATATGCAGGGGTTTATGCCGATGAAGCCCTGACCGGCACCAAGGACAGCCGGCCGGATTTTCAAAGGCTGCTCCATGATTGCCGCGCCGGACGAATCGATATGGTCATAACAAAATCCATATCAAGGCTGGCGAGAAATACGGTCACCCTGCTGGAGACGCTGCGGGAATTAAGGCAAATTGAAGTAGATGTCTATTTTGAGGAAGAAAATATCCACTCTATAGGCGGAGAGGGCGAGTTCATGCTGACCCTCCTCGCGTCTTTTGCCCAAGCGGAAAGCCTGTCCGTCAGTGAAAACTGCAAGTGGCGCATCCGCAAGCGCTTTCAGGCGGGGGAGATTGTAAATTTACGGTTTATGTACGGTTACAACATCAACAAGGGGGAAATAACGGTTGACCATAAAGAAGCAGAAGTTGTCCGCATGATTTTTGCCGATTATATAAGCGGTATGGGGTGCGACAGGATCGCCGGCAAACTAAATGGATGGGGGCTTAAAACAGTCCGCAACAACGCCTGGAATGGGAAACGGGTAGCAGATATAATCAAAAACGAAAAATATACCGGCAATGCGTTGCTGCAAAGGAAATACGTCACCGATCATTTATCAAAAAAGCTGGTGAGGAACAAGGGCAAGCTGCCCCAGTATTATGCCGAAGGAACCCATGAGCCAATCATTGATCAGGAAACCTTTGATAAGGCCCAGGAGATCATGGATGGGCGCCGGGGAAAGCAAAACGTAAAACAAAACACCGTGAACCGTTACCCGTTTTCCGGGCTGATTTATTGTCCCCACTGTGGGAAGAACTATCGGCGGGTTACCTATAAGGGACATGCAGCGTGGAACTGTGCCACCTTCGTCCAATTCGGCAAGGATGCCTGCCCCTCCAAACAGATCCCGGAACCAATCTTATTATCGCTGACTGCTGACATGCTGGGCCTGGACCAATTTGATGAGGCGGTTTTTCAGTCCCAGGTCAAGCAGATAAAGGTTCCTAAACCCAACCAGCTCATTTATATCTTTCAGGATGGCCTTGAAGTGGAAACCGTCTGGCACAACCGTTCGCGGAAATTTAGCTGGACGGAAGAGGCCAAGCTGGAAGCTAGGAAAAGAGCGCTAGTATACCAGAGGGGGGTTAAAATTTGAGTGTAGCACGGGCAGTAAAAGTAATACCGGCCAAAGTCAGCTTGGTATCGCCTACGGTGAAAAACCTAGCGAAAAAACGAGTGGCAGCCTATGCGCGAGTATCAACCGCCAGTGAAGAGCAGCTCTCCAGTTATGAAGCCCAGGTTGATTACTATACCAAGCACATTAAAGCCAACCCGGATTGGGAATTCGTTAAAGTATACACTGATGAAGGGATATCGGCCACCAGCACGAAGAAGCGGGATGGCTTCAAACACATGGTGGCGGATGCCCTGGACGGGAAAATTGACCTGATTATCACCAAATCAGTATCCAGGTTTGCCCGCAATACCGTGGACACCCTGACCAATGTTCGAAAACTCAAAGAAGAGGGAGTAGAGATCTACTTTGAAAAGGAAAACATATATTCCCTGGATAGTAAAGGAGAGTTGATGCTCACGATCCTCAGCTCACTTGCGCAAGAAGAATCGAGGAACATCGCTACCAACGTGACCTGGGGCTTGCGCAAGCGGTTTGCAGATGGCAAGGTGAGCCTGCCCTACAAACGATTTCTAGGGTATGAAAAAGGCGAGGACGGACTGCCGCAGATCGTGGAAGCCGAGGCGAAAACGGTGCGGCTGATTTACAAGCTGTTTCTGGAAGGCAAAACGCCTACAGGAATAGCCAGTTACCTGACCAAAAAGGAGATACCCACACCGGCCGGCAAGCAAACCTGGCAAACCAGCACAGTCAAAAGCATTTTGACCAATGAAAAATACAAGGGGGATGCCATCCTGCAGAAACGCTTTACCGTGGATTTTCTTACCAAAAAAATGAAAGTCAACGAGGGTGAAATACCGCAATATTATGTGGAGAACAGCCACCCGGCCATAATACCACCCGAGACCTTTGAACTGGTGCAGGAGGAGTTTCGAAGACGCAAGGCCGGAGGGAGATATATCAGCGGTATAAGCTGCTTTGCCAGCCGTATTGTATGTGGCGACTGCGGCAGTTTTTACGGTCGTAAAGTATGGCAATCAAACAGCAAATATGCTCGCACCGTCTGGCAGTGCAACCGGAAATTCAAAGAGCGAGAATTCTGCACCACTCCCCACCTAAAAGAAGAAAATATAAAGAAAGCATTTATGGAGGCCTTCAACAGCCTAATAGATAACAAAGATGAGATACTGGCGAACTACGATGAAATTATAGCCCAGATAACTGACTGCCGGCGGCAGGAAAGAGAAATTGCTAAGATCGACGAAGATTGTGCATCCATTGAAGTGTTAATACAAAAGCTCATTGCCGAGAATGCGCGCTCAGTCTTAGAGCAAAGCGAATACAACCGCAAGTACAGCGGGTATGTGACCAGGTACAACGAACTGCAAACCAGGCGGCAGGAATTAAACAATGATATAACCATGCGCCAGGCCCGACGCAGCCAAATGAAAGCCTTTATTAAACAATTGACCAAGCAGGACCAGCTGCTAACTGAGTTTGACGAGGGGCTGTGGTCGGCCACACTTAATGCAATGGTTGTCAAATCAGAGCAGGAGGTAGTATTTCAGTTTAAAGACGGAACCGAGCTACTCTGGAGACTGGAATCAAAATGAGAAACATCACCGAAGTCACCCGCCGATCAAAATCTCTTTTCCTCACTGCCAGACTCAAAGTCTGCGCCTATGTCAGAGTCTCGACCGACCACCGGGAGCAACTGGATTCACTTCAAAATCAAACCCAGTATTACGAACGAATAATATCATCCAATCCAGACTATGAATACTGCGGCATATTCTCAGATGCCGGCATATCCGGGGCCAAAGAAAACCGCCCCGGATTTTTAACCATGCTGGAGAAAGCCAATAGTGGGGAGATAGATCTGATCATCACCAAATCAATCTCCCGCTTTGCCAGGAATACCCTGCTGCTGCTCAAATATGTGCGGGCGTTGAGGGATATCGGGGTAGGTATCATATTTGAAGAAGAAATGGTCAATACCTTAAAGTCTGAAGGAGAGCTTCTCATAACTGTTCTTGCCGCGATCGCCGAGGAAGAGCGGAAATCCGTACGCAGTAATGTGCAGTGGGCCATGCAGAATAAATGCAAGCGCGGCGAAGTGATGGTTGATACCAACCGACTGCTCGGCTATGACAAAGATCCAAAAGGCAACCTTATCATCAACCAGGAGCAAGCAAAAATAGTCAGGCAAATATATAAGCTGTACCTTGGGGGCATCTCTGGCTATAAAATTGCCCAGATGCTGAATGACCAAAGCATTCCTACCTACAACAAAAAGCCCTGGAGCTCGCATAGGATAACAAGGATCATATCAAACGAAAAGTATGTCGGCGATTGTTTGATGCAGAAGTCCTTTGTGGCGGATAACGGCCGGCAGATTATCAACCGAGGGCAGAAGGACAAGTATTATATAGAAGACAACCATCCGGCCATTATTACCCGATTGGACTGGGAAGT
The DNA here is from genome assembly GCA_035353375.1 of Syntrophomonadaceae bacterium. GTDB lineage: Bacteria > Bacillota > Syntrophomonadia > Syntrophomonadales > Syntrophomonadaceae > UBA1368. The sequence continues at coordinate 42,534 of DAOPZM010000020.1, read as the reverse complement.
CGCCCAGATAATCCGGGAGAAAAGACGCAAGAAAATTTATCCCTTAAGCAGCATGCTGCGCTGCCCTTTTTGCGGTGCTTCCTTAACCAGGGTGGTCCATGAGGGTCAGTGGGTGAGTTGGATATGTGCAACTTATCTGCATAAGGGTAAAGCCATGTGCCAGGGAATGCGGATAACTGACGGAATATTGCAGGAGCTAGTTAAAGACATACATATAACTGAGCCAATGGTAGTAGAGGGGGTTATATATGGCAAGGGTCGTAAAAAGAGGACCAAAGAGGATTTCCGTCTTGTACCCGCTGCCCAGTACAGAGGGTACAAAAACAACCGGGAATGACGAGGCTAAGAAACGAGTAGCCGCCTACTGCCGGGTATCCTCAGGCAGTGAGGAACAGCTGGGCAGCTTAAATGCCCAGACCAGTTACTATGAAAAGTATATAAACGATAATCCCGATTATCTCTTTGCCGGCATCTATACCGATGAAGGGATCTCCGGCACTGACCTGAAGAAGCGGGAAGCATTCAACCGATTAATGCAAGATGCCCGAGATGGTCATATTGATATGATCATCACCAAGAGCCTGTCACGATTCGGTAGGAATACCCTGGACTGTCTGAAAAGCCTGAGGGAACTGAAAGCATTAAATGTAGATGTGTTTTTCGAGAAAGAACAGATACATAGCCTCACCAGCCAGGGGGAAGTACTGATCTCCTTAATTTCAGCTGTAGCCCAAACTGAAAGCCTGGCTTTATCAGAGAATGTTAAATGGGGTATACGCCGCAAGTATGAGCGAGGTCATGTTCAGAGTATCCCCAGCGGCAAATTCCTGGGCTATGACAAGGACAAGGATGGCAACCTTATCATCAACCCAGCCCAGGCAGCAATAGTCAGAAGGATCTATCAGGAGTTCCTGGACGGATATGGCACCTTTCAAATCGCCAGGCGGTTAACCGATGAGAAAGTACCGATGGCCTTTGGCGGGAAGGACTGGTGTGCCAGCCACATCAAAAAGGTACTAACCAACGAGAAGATCAAGGGCGACATCCGATTTCAAAAGACCTATAATGCCGACTATCTTACCAAGAGACGGGCCAAGAATAGAGGGGAGCTGCCGCAGTATTATATTGAAGGTTCACATCCGGGAATTATAGACAGGGATACCTGGGAGTGCGTACAGCTGGAACTGGATAGGCAGAAGCGATACTGCCAGGACCATCATATATCAACATACCATTGGAGCAACGAGAAACACCCGCTGTCAGCCAGGATAACCTGCTCGACCTGCGGGTGTACTTATATGCTGATAGGCTCGAAGAAGAAAGGCGAAGAGGGTACTAAGTACTGGCGCTGCAGCAGTTTTCTCGGGAAGCAGGGGGCGGAGATTGAAGGACGTACCTTCATCATTGTCAGGCCGGATAGAGGCTCCACCAAACCATATAACATAAGGCGAAGGAAGAAACCGAAGGAACGGCCGATGCTGTGCACTGATATCTTGATCCCAGCCGGCGAGCCGGAGCTGGCTTTTATAAAAGCATGGAATCAGCTGGTTGGTGAAAGAGAACGCTATTTGCCGGAGTGGCAGCAGGCTCTGGATGGCAACGATTTGCTCAAGGTTTGCCGCATCAGAGAATTGATGAGGCTGGTTAAGCAGGTGGGGCATATTGATGCGATGCCATATGACCTGATGCTAAAGACCTTGGACCATATTGAGATAAGTGTGGATGGGATGTTAGAGATTATCTTTCTGGTTGGTACAAGGGACCAAACATAAAATATTGTTCCGATGAACTAATGAGGACATAATTGCTTGTATGGTTCAGGTCAAGCCAAAGGCAGGGTTAACCTGAATTCTCTATATGCCCTGTGTTAATGATTCTGTCGTAAAGCACGGAGGAACTCTGTGGATATATGAAAGGAGAAAAGTTGTCCAGCAGAGCTCTGCAAAGACACATTTATTCCATTCTTGTCAATGTCTAGGGATAACGCCTTAATGATTTTCACGATTGAATCTGTGATGCGGGCTGTCGTTTCATTTCTGTTTTCGATAATTTTGTTTTTGTTCATTTATATACCCTTCCTTCCTTTTTACAAGAGTTGATTTTAATCCGCATTAAACTGGTTTAGAAGTTTTCTGGCACCTTCGTCTAATCTTGTGACGGAGGAACTATCCCTGGCAATCTGGTACAGATCCCCCAGCTTGGAGGAAATGTATTCCTTCCACTCTACGGAGTTGCAGAGGAAATGTGTATCATCAGCATTGACCAGATATGCTTCAATTACACCGGAGAGTTTATGCTGACCATCTGTATCGGTGTACTCTACCCGATACAGGTATAGCGTACTCTGGATTTTTTCTATGTAGGCATAGAAAAAGTCATCGTTAAGGTTGACGTTGGTGTAGATGGTATCTCCGATTTTTCTGCCGTGCCCCAAAGACAGCCATCCGATCCAGCAATACTCACAAGGCAAAGCCTGGGGATCGTATTCGTCTGTCTTAAATACTCTCATTGAAATTGGTCCGAGTTTATCGAAATCATCTGGATCATCAATGCTGTCGATCTGCTTGCGGGTGAATACGTTCCAAAACAGCGTGCCTTCGACCGACAAGGCATATAAGGATTCGATGAAGTCGATAAGAGCATTTTCATCTGTGGTGTTGTCCATCATATTAAGCATCAGGTAGTCCATGGATACCTTGAGCGCGTCTGCAATTTTTTTTAGCAGTTCAAAACTCATGTTAAGACCGTTGTTTTCTGGAGTTGCTTTTTTTAAGCGAGACAGATAGCCATGGCTGATCTTAACCTCGTCCTCAAGGGAGCTACGTTTGATGTTCCTCTTTCCAAGAAGCCTGTCGATGTTTTCCATTATGATCTGTTGCTGTTTATATTCCATAACTGTTACCTCCTGTGTCCTAACTGTAGAATATTTGAAGTAAATAGTCAAATTTTTATATGATTGAATTTATTGAAGTAAAACTACAATAAAAACAGTTGATTCCGGTTTTTATAAGCTTACGGGATGTCCATTCAATGCGAAAAAATAGTGCCTAAATATAAAATGCGAAAGGTTTTTGCCTGGGGCAGATACCTTTTTGAAGCAGAGCTTCGCGAAAATTTTTTTGAAAAAGTTTATTTTGAAGTGTTTTTGATGAGGAACGACGGTACCAAAGCTTAAGGTAAACGCAAAGAGGAGGAGCGGTTGCGCGAAGAAAGTCGTAAACTGGATGCCCGCGAAGCCGAGCGAACAATTGCCCCGGAAAATGCAGCCCTTGACCAGCCTGGGGGGCTATGGGAAATTAAAAACATCGCAAAAAATATAATTTTACTGTTTACACAATACACAAAGACATGATATGCTGTGTATAACGTAAACAAAAGGAGGGGGATCATGGCTGATTTAGTTGGCATAGCTGAGATCGCTAAGATGTTCGATGTCAGTTCGGCAGCCGTTACAAATTGGAGAAGTAGATCTGAAGATTTCCCAAAGCCCGTAGCAATATTGAAATCAGGTCCGGTATTTCAAGCTGAACAAGTAAAAAAATGGTATAGGAGGAGAAACAAAATGGCGGCAACAGTAATTTCTTCGATCAATCTTAAGGGTGGAGTGGCTAAGACCACAACGACAGTCGGGCTTGCTCAGGCGCTCTCGGGAGTCTTTAACAAGCGTGTGCTGGTTATTGACCTTGACCCTCAAACTAATGCTACTACAATGCTAATAGGGGAAGATAAGTGGTTTGAACTCAACCAGGAAGGGCATACCCTTGCTACTTTATTCGAGGATGCTATCGATGATAGCAGCAACTTTAATCTCTCAAAGACACTCCAGAAATCCGTTGGCAATGTTGGAGAAGTTAAATCTGTTGATCTATTGCCGTCAAGTTTGAACTTGATTGACATCCAAGATCGATTGATAACTATGCCTGCTGGGAAATATCAAACCAGAAATCCAGTCAATATTCTTCGGCGGGGGATCAAAGACATTATTGATGAGTATGACTATGTGCTCATAGATTGCCCGCCGAATTTAGGTTACATTACCCTCAATGGGCTGAGAATTTCAGATGGCTATATTATCCCAACAATACCAGATGTCATGTCAACGTATGGCATTCCACAGATTGTTACTCGTGTGGCTGAATTCTCTGGAGAAATTGAGAATGAAATCATACCAGTCGGAATTGTCGCTACCAAGGTGAGAGGCCAAGCTGCCATCCATGCTAGGACTATGAGTAAAATGCACAACGATGCTGGAAAGCCAATGGGCGGGTCTAAACTGCTTTATCCACCTGTTTTTGATTCATACTTTTCTGAAAGCGCACAATTTGCTGAGGCTGCAGAATACCAGGAATACAGCACACTCAGGCAGAAATGGGGATATCAAGGTCAATACAATTCCCTTGTTGAGTTTACTGAAGAATTCTTGAGATTAGCCAAGGGGGTGTAACAAATGGAGAAAAAGACCGTTCTTGCATTGTGGAAAAAAGTCAGTGCTTGCATTACTGACGAAATTTCAAATAATGATGAGTTTGCAAAACGCATAGGTTCAATTTTTGAAGATAACTTGGTGAAGGGGAAATCCAAAGCAAAAATTGACATGACAAAACCTAAGCGAAGCAACCGTCGCGAACCTTCTAAAGTCGATCCTTTTATCTTGCTTGAGCAAGGCATCGATGCATTTAAAGGTGCACTCGAGTTGTTGGATATAGAAGAACTGAAAGATGTCATCGCTGAACATGGTATGGACTCTGCAAAGCTAGCTATGAAATGGAAAGACCGAAATAGACTCATCAATCATATTATTGATACAACGCAGCGAAGGTCTTCAAGAGGAGAAGCCTTCTGGAATACCACTTCCGAGAAGCCATCTGATGACGTAAGCTGAATAATATTAAAAGAAGAAAGGATCCTCAGGAACGCCAGATGCTATGCAGCGATATCCGTATTTCGGCAGGTGAGTTCGGATTTGGCTTTTATTCAAGCATGGAACCATCTGGTTGACGGGAAGGTGGGCTATTCGCCGGAGTGGCAGAGGGCTGAAGGGGAGGATCTGATGAAGGATTATAGAGCCAGGGAATTGATGGACCTGAGCGTGAAAATGGGCAGAATCAAAAGGATGCCATATGAACTGATGCTTAAGACTTTGGATCATTTTGAGATAGGTATTGATGGCATGGCGAGTTTGTTTTTCTCACGGTGATAAGGGTAAGGGGATTGGATTAGTGTTTCTGTAAATAGCAAAAACATGCAGACGACCTTCTCAGTTTTCTAAATCTATTTTCGGCTATTTCACCGATTTGTAGATTTTAAAAAATCTGAGAAGGTCTTTTCACCCAATTTACGGCGCTTGGAAAGCATTGATACCCATAAGGTGTTACCCTGGGTTTCAGTAATATAACCTTTATTTAAGGCTTCCACGAGGATGTCACCAGTAGTCATATGCTTCAATCCGAACTCTGATATGTATGAAGAAATATCTCTTAAATTATTGCTTGCGAGAATACCGTTATTATACTTTGCTAATGCAATACAAGATGCTTCTCCTTTACCGATAATTAAATGTCCGGCGTCAGGTTCAACGGTTAATTTGTAATATAAGGCGTACATATCTGTTCCGACTTCTATTTCAGCAAGGGAAACCTGCTTGCCATTTAAAAGACTATCAACCTTCGCTTTAAGATGTGCAACTCCAGGTGCGGATAGTTCAACGTAAACTTGCTTAGGAATAAAAACTCGTCCAGGGTATAACTTAACTAAAAGGTTTTCGTTTCCAACCCAGAGAAAAGCAGATAGGCAATCATTATCGAAGAAAAGCGAATCAGTCAACTAATTCGCCTCCCTCGTCCGCATCACCATAAACCAAATCGGAACGAAAAGCTTCTAACAAAAGTTCTTCATATTTCCCGCTTGAGACCAACTGTCTTTCTAAGATCTCGTCAGCTTGCTGAATGTAATGACCGTACGTCATGTACTGCTTCTCCGGGGACAGAGGTCTATATAATGTGTCATCATATCCCAAACATCTTGCAGATTGCATAACACCTTGTCTCATTGAGTCTGACTCTTCTGCGGTTAGCTCCTTTTCTTCGATTAGACGAATGAGGATGGCCTGCCTACTGACACTAAAATACTGTTCGAGTCTGACTACATTACTGACGGTTAATTTATCATCTGCTTTTTTCTTAATATGTTGTATAGCATCAGTCAATGCATCTGGAGGCATTAAAAAGTATGAGGCAAATTGGTCTGCGGCCCTTTCTATGGGCCGCCCACTACCAATTATTTTAGAGCATATAGTTGTTGCCAAATTAGGGTCATAGTACAAATGAAACAACTCGTGGGCAGCTGAAAAACGTTGGCGACCAACCGACATAGCAGAGTTAATCGCAATGACATTGCTGTTTTGGCCCTTGATGCACATGCCACTTAATCTGTCACCCATCGGATAAAAAACAACGGTGAGGTGTTCAATATTATATAGCAGTGGGAAAATATCTATTGGAGATTGGGGGTCTTCACCTAAACGTTTTCGTAAAATTGTAGCCTTTTTCCATAAATCAAGTTTATCCATTAATTCCCCTCGCGTTCTAACAATCTTGTCATAAAAGTGCTATTCAACGCGATCCTATTTATTGCATATACTGTTTCTAAGTCCTCTTCGCATATTTCGCTTGCTCTAAGCGCAAAGGACAAGGGTTTAAGGGTATCCTCTGTTTCATTTAAAGCCGACATATTGCAGCCGAATAAAGTTAGTAACCTTTCAAGCAGATCGCTACTGATAGGCCGTTCTCCGGTTTCAAACTTGGATATCAAACTCTGGTCCACTTTGAGATAGTTAGCAATATTCATTTGGGTAAAACCGCTGCTTTTCCGCAAAGATTTTATTTTTGAACCAATGCTAGTCAGCGAGTTTTGCATAGTAATCCCTCCTTCATATCAATAGTATATGCTAAATCTGTCATAAAATAAACTAGTCAAGCTAATAAATTTATGACAAAATAAATGAGACCCATAGAAAGTTAACTTTGGGCATAATGGGAAAATTTAATTTTGAGAGGAGACGTCTAATATGTCAAAGACTAAGGATTTGCCAACCGATACCGTCAAAGTCGTCACCATGCTCAGGCTAGATAATGGAGTTGTTATTGATGCAGAAGAACTAACGGCTGAGCAGCGCGAAGCCTATATCGAGTTCGCAATTCACCTGGCAGCTCCAAGCATAGCGAAAATGTTGTCTCATGGGACAGTGCATAATGACGGACAAGACATACCAGATAGGCATGTTGTCAACGAGGCTTTCTTCGACTATCCTCCCATGATGACGGTCAAACAAGCTGCGGAACTTCTAAATGTTGGACAATCTACAGTACGAGAAATGGAACGGCGCTGGAATGGAAAATTCTTTCCGGCTGTTCGTATGGGCAATAGTATCCGCATACCAAGCGACAGAAAGTGGAAATTAGAAATGATGCGAAGGGGTGAAATAAAGGAGTTGAAACTTCTTGAGGAAGCCGCGTCTGATTGGGATAGAGCCCAAAAAATTCGGAGATTCACTGATGACATGGCAGTAAAGATCAACGAGATCTCCGATGAGCAGAAACGGCAAAAACTAGCTCAGTGGGTAAAATGGGCAGAGGACAAAGCTGACTGGCTGGATCCATTGATCGATAAAGAGGATGAATTATTGGGTAAAAACGAGTCTTTTTTTGACAGAATAATCGCGTCCAAATTATAAGAACATGGGAGACGGCCCAAGTAAGCAAAGATCACTAGACACACACTACATAAACAACTTTGTACCAGCTAACACTGAGAATATCTTCCTTAGTCCAATTCTATGGGATACCTGGTCAGAATCGGCGAAATCAGAATTTCTGTTTAAGTTAGAGGCCGACTTTATTCAGCCTCTCCATGATGCAGTACAGAGATCTATGCTCATACCTACGGAATACAGCCTTTTTGAAAGCTATTGAATGCCTAGCTACCATTTCAACAATGCGTTGCTTGATAAAATTGGTTTTTACTCAATTTGTTTTCCGCTTCAAAAACTGTTCAAGCCCGTCCTCTATTTCTGCATTTGATCGTAGACATATTTTGAAATCAAGGCAGTCGTCTCCTCCAGTTCTTCCAATTTCCCGTTGCTGCTCGAACCGTTAAAATACATTTCTTACTGCCTGCACCGATAAAAGCTGTCTCATTGTATTCCGAGTCAGTAACAGCATTATGATGCAGGGTAAAAAGAGCTTTCGGCAAATACTTAAGGATACCTAGTCGCTTAGTTTGATCGACTTTTTTAAAGTTTGCGTCCATGTAGTTGCTACCGATGGGCAAGGAATCAGAATATAGCAATTCCATCATTTCCTCAATATCGGCGCAGGTGGTCAGATTGTCAGGACCATTGCCCTCATACTGGAGGGGATGCAGAATAACTGTATCGGTGCAGCCGTACTTGCGCATAATGTTGTTTAAAGTTTGTATCCCCAAATAATCCAGCAGAGTGTTAGTGCAGTTGTTACTCTACTAATTCTGCCCCGCTGCCGTCTGTCTTAATTCGGTATAGTTTCTGATCGCCTGCTCTATTATGTCTATAATACACCCAGTCACCAGCTACATTGATAAACTCTGACACCTCGTCATTTAGCTTCTGCCGTCCGCTTCCGTCTATATTAATTCGGTACATCTTTTCACCATCGCTATAATTAGCGTAAAATACCCAATCTCCAGCCACATTAATTTCCCCGGAATAATCGTCGTTCAATTTCTGCCGCACACTGCCATCCGTTTTCATCCTATACAACTTTTTGCCATCGCTTCTATTGCAATAATATACCCAGTCACCCGCGCCAACGATAAAAGATGTATCATCGTCACCAATCTTCTGCCGCCCGCTGCCGTCCGTTTTAATTCTGTAGGGCTGAGATTTGTCGTTACAATTTGTGTAATACACCCAATCTCCGACCACATTGAAAGCAAGCGAGGTGTCATCGTTATTAATTTTCTGCCGTCCGCTGCCGTCTGTTTTTATCCTGTATAAATTGTATTTAGAGTCATCCCAATTTACGTAGTATACCCAGTCACCAACTGCATTGATATACCCTGAGTCATTATCGTTCAACTTCTGCCGCCCGCTGCCGTCCGTCTTCATCCGATACAGCTTGTCACCATCGCTTTTATTGCTATAATATATCCAATCACCCTCCACATCAAAAGTACCAATTTTATCGTCATTCAGTTTCTGCTTGCTGCTGCCGTCAGTCTTCATCCGGTATGGTTTATCGGCATTAACGTCATCTCTGTAATACACCCAGTCGCCCGCTTGCCAAACAAAACAATTACCCGAGCCATTTATGGGCAAGGCCGCTACTTTAGAATTAGTAGAATTTGATCCTGACTCAGAACCGGATGGTGAGAGCGGGGAACCACAACCACTCATTAAAAGAATTGCACTTAAAAGTAGTGTGCAAACCGTGATTACTTTCTTTGATATTTTTCTCATAGAGATTTCCCCCCCAGATTATTATGTTAATTTATCTGTTTTCCTAATAATTGATATATTAACTTATTTTATAATTATATGATATTTCCCTGTTAAAGGTCTTGACGTTACCTGTACACTTTAGACACTGAGAATCCCAAAAATCTTGATCGTTCATAAAATTCTGAGCCTATGCTATGTCTAACATCTTTAGCATAATAGCGAAGGGCATAACGCTTCTGGCACCAACTTCTGGAAAGGCGGCATGACCACCTCGCCCAACTTCAGAGCCTGGGCGCGGGCTTTGGGAGTATCTGATATATGGTTGTTTTGGATGTTGAATGCAATATCATTTTACTTTTCATCTTATTCATTTACATCCACCGTCACTCCGAAGATCCACTTCTTCATCCCCCCTTTCTTTGAAATTTGATTCTATTCAAATTGTACAACGGGTCGTCAACTGTTTTGTAGACAATTCGCTAAGCTACCTGTACCAAGTCCTCTATTTGCAATGATCTGAGATATTCAATCGGAGACATGTATCCCAGTCTCTTTTGGATTCTCTTCACATTATAGAAGCAATAAACATACTCAAACACGGCCGCCCGGACGGATTCCTTTGTTTCGTAATGAGTCCAGTGGGTCAACTCTTTTTTCATCGTGGCAAAGAAACTTTCGGACCAGGCATTGTCACCTGGCATTCCTACGCGCGAAAAGCTCTGTCGCATCCCATACCTACACAAAAGATCTTTCACCGTATTCGATGTGTACTGGCTGCCTCTATCGCTATGAAAGATGCATCCCTTTTCCATTTTATGTCTCGCCAACATCGCCAATATTGCGTTGATCACCAGTTCCTTCTTCATCCGATCTGCCATATAATCCCCAAGCACTTCTCCCGTCACCAGATCCCGAATCACACAATGATACATAAACCCCTCGCCCGTCTTCAGATACGTGATGTCGCTCGTCACACCCCTTCGGGGCACAATCGGAAACTCTTGATCGCGTAGAATGTTCACATATCCTTCGCCGCGTGCTTTCTTGCTGTTGGTAAGACTCTTCGTCCGATGTCGGTTATGGATGGATACAAGATTCATTTCTTTCATGTACTGCTCACAGCGTTTACGCCCTAGATGCTCTCCTTCTTTGCGCAGATCCTCGGTAATCCGTTCCGGTCCATACGTCCCTCGACTTTGGTTGAATCGGTCTTTGATCTTTTCTTTCAGCGTCACTTCCCGCTGCTCTAGATGTTCCCGTCTTCTGAGCCAAGCATAATATCCGCTTCGCTCGATTTGTAAAATGTTGGCCCACTTCGCGATCGGATATTCAGGATTATCCATGATAAATCGGTATTTTACTTTTGGTTCTTTGCGAAGTAGGCCGCTGCTTTTTTTAACATGTCTCGCTCCATTTTGACCTCTGCCAATTGCCTCTGCAGATCTCGATTCTCTTCTTCCAGTGTGGCATACTTCGTCTTGTCCCCTTCGGCGGTATACTTTCGTCGCCAGTTATACAATATGTTTTCATGAATCCCCAGGTCCTCTGCAATTTCTCGGACCGTTTTCGGGCTCGCATGCGATAATTTCACAGCATTTTTCTTGAAGTCCTCGTCGTATTGTTTCCTTATTTTTCCCATTTTCTGCCTCCGATTTCTGAGCGTCTTCAGCCCTTCTCCATCTTAGCAGATTGTCTATTATTCTAGCAGGCTCCCAACCTTAATGTTTAGAGGGTGATGAGGTTATGTTAAAACTTCGTTATATTCATTAATAAAGTTGTAAATATAAGTTCCGGCCACACTATTTCTCTGTAGGGGAAATTTGCACCCCCCTCCAGAAAAATGCACACCCCTGACACCCATCCTCGATAAATCGTTAAATTTTATCAATCATTGCGTCATTAGACAATACTATGCGCTACATGATCAGGGTAGAAAAATACCCTGATTTCTTTATTAACTTGGCTCTGATAAGTTTATGAGGTGGTGTGAATGGGAAAATATGCAATTAGACTTGGCAAATTGGGCAGTGCACTTGGAATCTTAGCTGGACTCATTGAACTGAGCATTGGAACAAAAATCCTGCCATGGATTGGGAATAAGGAAAATCCAGCTGTATTAGGATTAATCACATTTTTACTGAGCGCTATTGCCTTGGTGTCTGTTTTTTCAGCTCGTAAACATGTTAAAATAACGAATGATTGTAAGTTAGCGATTTTTCTGGGTGTACTATTACCAGCGGTAATTTGCTTTACCACCGTAGGGCGGCTTTGGTATCTGCCAGGTACGCTCTTAATTCTGACAAGTTTACTTCTCGCTTATGAATATTGGTTTGGCCAATCGAAGGTTAGTTATCCCCGAATAATAACGAGCAAATCCCGGGTAAATCAAATAATTGGAGCAATTGGCAGTCTAATTGTACTGGCCTCCGTGGGCTTGTCATTTTTGAAAAGTAACTTTGGATTATTTTTATCCGCTGTTACGATAGAGTCACATCTATATCGTTTTGAAGTTTTGCCAATGGATATTGTCCGTTCAACAAATTTATCTGGCAGTGTAACATTGGGCACGGATATTGAGGTTAGTCTCGTGATGATTGTATATATTTTTATTATATTGGGTGCTGCTATCGCTTTGATTTCGAGTTTAGCCCAGTCTCCAATTTTTATTGGGATTGGTGGTATCCTTGTTTTTACAGGGCTGACTCTCTTCGTCTTTTGGTTGCCCGGAATTCTTGCACAAGCAGAAGTCCCTTCAATAGGGTATAAAAATATTCTTGGATCATTAGGACTGGGTTGGTATTTATCAGCTATTGGAATGAGTCTGATATTGTTAGCTGGTTTATTAAAAGAGTTTAGGGTTTTTTATAAGCAATAATGAGTATGTATGAGAAATCTTAAACGGTGTATCTTATTTCTGGTAAACTCCGTAATTCTATTAATATATCTAATGTTTTAGTTACCCTCATTCCGTTTATGGATGTATCTGTATCGATTCTTAAGCATTCTCTAGTATACACATCAATAATGTTAAGGTAGCGGAATCGCCGACCGTTTGCCAGGGCATCGGAGACAAAATCCATAGCCCATGTCTGATTGCTTTGGGACGGTGCAGTTAGAGCTAATCTTAATGCTGAAGATATTTTCTTCCGTTTCTTTATTCTTAAGGATGGGGGGCTTGTATGGTTTTCGTTGATAAATAGCAGGAGAGTAAAGAAGTATGGGAAACGAGGGGCATGAAATGGTTTAATTAAACTTCTGACAGTTATTTGTATTGTCATAAGACAACCCATGAAAAAATTATTGTATTTTTAATGTGATCTGTTGCGTTAAAATGGATATAAACCAACAAGCCCGTCAGATGGCCTACGCCCGCTATCTGCAGGATCCAGCCAGCCGGAGTTTGCTGCATGGGCGTCTGGCTGATTATCTGGAGACCCTCCCCAGGGACAATCCGGTTCGTATCAATGATCTCATGTATCACTATATACAGCAAGACAACCAAACCAGAGCAGCCATGTATTATGGGGCCCAGCTCGACGCAGCAGAGTCTTTCGCGGCTGCTGCTGCCCTGGCCGACTTGATCCTTAGAGGCTCGGGCAAAGAGAATAAGACAGGCATGGACTGGGCCCTTGCTTTATTGGTGTTAGATGGTATCGACCAGACTACCCGTTTAAACATCTGTTCAAGATATCTTTATGAAACCGGCCGCGAAATCTGGAACCATGTTGCCAATGAAGATTATGTCCGCTTTGCGGTCGAAACATATAATGCCCTGGTAACCCTAAGCCGTCAGATTCCGGAACAAGGGGACTTCTATTCCTTGCTGGGCGTGGCTTTGGATCAGATGGCTGAGAAACAGAGGAGTCTTGGTTATCTGGATAATGCGGTGCTTTGCCAGCAGAAAAGCCTGGAGCTGTGGCGCGAGGCGGCGCAAAAGGCGGGAGATTCACCAGCCTTTCAGCATTATCAGCATAACCTTGGCCGGCAATGCCTTGATATGGCTGGGATGGAGGAAGTCCGCGGCAACATGGAAGCCGCCGAGGATCTCTATTTGGAGGGCCTCAAAATAATTGCCGGGTTGGCCCAAAAGTATTCGGATAACATCGATTACCAACTGGAAGTTAGCCAATACTGCCAACATCTGGCCTCCTTCCACCGGGGACAGCAGCATTTGGAGACAGCCATAAAATACTGTCTGGATGCCCTCGAGGTCCTGCGCCTGATTTCATCGGCAGATCCTGATCGTGATTTGAGCAATGACCTGGGTGCAATATATAAAATATTGGCAGAGACCGAAAGAAGAAGACTCAATCTGGATGTGGCCATGCATTATTACCAGGCAAGTCTGAAAATAGCCCGCAATTGGGTGCTTAAATATCCGCATCAAATCAGTTATCAGATACACCTGTGCAAATTATATGATGAGATTGCTGAGTTGGAGGGGTATTGCGGCAATTTGGAGAATGCCCGGAAGCAGAATCTCAACAGTCTTGAGATCTGGCGCAAGATTGCCCGGGAGAATCCCGACGAAGTTGAGTATCAACGGGGATTGAGCGTTAGCTGCGATTTCCTGGCCGGGATCGAAAGAGAGCTGGGTGATTTTGAAACGGCCGCTGGTTATGATCTGGAGAGCCTGAATATCAGGCGCAGGCTGCATCAACGAACCCCCGAAAGTGTTGATTACCAGATACTTCTGGGATTAAGCCTGGAAAACGCGGCCAGGAACGCTGAAACCATTAACAATTTAGAGCTGGCCATTAAGTACTGCCAGGAAGCTCTGGATATTTTGCACAAAGCCATTGATCACAGCCCGGGTAATGATTCCTGCCAGTTAGCGCTGGTTTTGGGCCTCGAGCTGCTGGCGAAGATCAATGTGCGCCAGGAAAAAATGGACACTGCCAGAGAGTACTGGCGTGAAAGCATTGATATACGGGCAGACTTAATACGCCAGGACCCTGGAAATATCCGCTACCGGGAAGAACTATACCGAAGCTATGAACGTGCTGCTATGTTGGAAAGAATGAATCATGACCCGGACGGGGAGATGTTCTGTTATAAAAAATGCCTGATAGTCATGTCCGAGCTGGCCTTGAACAGCAACCTTGAAGACCCGGTTTATATAAGAGACCTCTGCGCCAGTTATGAGAATATGGCTATACTTTCTAAGAACCAGGGACGATTGGATGATGCGGTTGAGTATGCTGTTCAAAGTCTCGAGTACAGGCGTAGATTGGCCGCCGAACATCCGGAGAATGTAGTTTACAGCAAGGAACTTTTCTACATATATATCAATCTGGCCTGGCTGGAATATAACCGCCGCAATCTGGAAGCGGCGTTGGAGTACAACCGGCAGGCCGATGGTCTGGCTGTCATCATGGGCGATACCTTTAGCAGCGAAAAAGACCTGATTTCTGAAATTTGGTCCAGCGTGAACGACAATCGCCATTCGATCGAAGGGGCCGTGCAGCGGGGAGAATCGCGGAGCCCGACCAATCAAGCGGTTGTAAACCAAAATACAAAAGGAAAAGGGGTAGAGGAAAAGATGGAAGTAACGCAAATTCAGTTTGTTTGTACCAACTGCGGTTATGTTGATCCCCAAAAGCTAACGGTATACGGTGATGTCCCGACACTTTTATGCCGGCAGGATGAAACCCCGTGTCCTAAATGCGGCGGAGCCTTCAAACGGGTTAAATCCACCCGGCAGTTTGATGAGGGAGAAACCCCGAACAAGGCTGGTGATCAGGGGAAAGCACTGCCCTGGTATAAAAAAATATTTAATAAAAAGGACAAATCATAAAATTACTAATACCATCTGACAGGTTCTTTATATGACAACTGTCCATTATGATCTTGGCTGTTGAGCACAGGCTTGATGCTAACCGCCAGCTTTACCCCGGCAATGAGCAGTTACTAAAGGGGACTTTGTCAATAACTAGTATTATTCAATATTTAATTGGAGCTATAATTCTTGATCATAAGTTTCAAGATATGCTGTTTATGGAGTTCCGCAGATTTTTTAAAATATCGGATTCTTTCATTTTTACAGTAATTGGGATTTCCGCGATGGTGAATGCTACAAAAAGCAGCATGGGAATAGTAATAATACCAGTATTACCGCTTAATGCTTCAAAAATAATTACAAAAAAGGTACCCGATATTTGCCCCATAAAAAGGATCATGCCGTAAGAAGTCCCTTCCTTTACCGGATAGGCCACTTCGGCACCGTGCTGGAACAGTATAGGAGCTACACCCATTATGGTAAACCCTGCGGCGGCTGAGACAATGGAGAGAAGAATATAGTTTGAAAGATATGTAATGCCAAGGTACAGAGGTACCAGCAGTGAAATGCCTATTATAAAAAACGGAATTCTTCTGTGCAATTTGTCAGAAAGTAAAGGCAGCAAAACTGCTCCGATAACGCCTGCAATTACAAAGAGAGCGCCAACGATGCCCGCCTGATCCGGGGTGAAACCCCGCGGTTTTAAAATGCTTTCGATCAATGTCAATAAAGCATTAAAGACACCCATGGAAATAAATGCAACGAATAAAACATAAATAAAATTGCGGTTCTTAAAAAGTTTTGCCACTGAGGGTATGCTGAAATCTTCTTTTTCGGCTTCTGGTCCCGGAGGTAACGCTGGCCGTTCTCTGGTAAATATGATTGCAAGGGCAGCACAGACGAAGGCAACTGCAGCATACACATTGTAAAGAAACGGTATGCCATAGCTTGCCGAAATAATGGGAGAAAGGACCATGGGAACGATAAAACCCATATATTGAGCCATTGTCAGCAGGCCAGACGCGGTGGAACGTTCTGTTACCGGAAACCAGTTTGCAGGCACTTTGGTTGATATATTCAGCAAAAACGGCTGCCCGATAGCGATAATGAACTGGCAGACCATTACAACTGTAAAATTGGGGGCAAATGCTGAGCGCAGTAATCCAAAGACCGCTGTGATAAGAGAACCTATGATCAGGGAAGTGCGGAAGCCGAATCTGTCGATTACCCAGGATGCCGGCAGAGTAAACAGTATATACATTATCATATAGCTGGTTGTGAACATTGAGATACCGAAACTGCTGGTCCCGTAATACTGTTCAGCCAGGCTGGAGATGGGGGCCAGCGTTAACCAGAACATTTCCGTACAAATAATGATTGGTATCGTTGCGGCAAGAATGATCCAACGATAGCTGAATACTTTATACTGCTCTTCCATCCTGTCAACCCCTAACAATAATTAATTTGCTTTCTTTGAATAACTCATTGTATATACTAAATGCATAATAAGAGAATCCAGCCTGCTTATCGCTCTTCCGCCTCCGAACATTTGCGTGCCGATCTGCGCAAGTGCGTTTTTTTCCATAATGGCCTTAACCGCGTTAGCGTCATCTGCTGTTGCGGCGCAGCATAATGCTCCGCTGCCCGGGATCAGAACAGCCGGATGCCGCTTCAATGCCTTTACGACGTCCGCTGTTTTGCTGCTTCGGGCAGATCTTGCAGATAGTCCCACTATTTGCGCAAAATCATCCAGCAGGGGAATAAGAGGACGGTTCGTTAGTGAAATGGCAAAAAGACCGCTGTCTGAAGTTTGCCTGATAAAATTCACGTCTTTTCGGTTTATGTAAATAGCCTGGTGTATCAGCGCTGCACCGGAGATAGTCCTGTCATCAAGGCGGAAGGCTGTTTCCGGGTCTCCTTCCATTATAAACCCTTTTCCCGACCTTCTGCTGCTGCCTAAAATGATTGGCTCGTCGGCTATTGCGGATTTTTTACCTGGAATTAGGGACACATAATATTTATAGAAATTAATCTCATTATAAGCAGAAGCCGAACTTAGCGTCATATAACGGCTGTGTACAAAAGCCAGGCATGCCTCTTCGAGCTGCTGTGCCGCAGAAAAGGTTTCCTCGTAATCTTTTCCAAAGCATATTGCTCCATGATTGGACATGATCACAGCCTGGCCGCGGCAATTGGTCAGGGCTTTTGCTACACCGTTGGTTAACTTATTGGTCCCCGGAAGGCCGTATGCCGCAACAGGAACTTTATCCCCAAGTAAGTTGAAGCCCTTAGACGGCATATCATTAATATCCGCAGCGCTTAATACTGATGCGGCAGGTTGGTGAGTGTGTATAACAAAGTTTACGTCAGGGCAGGTTTTATATAACAAGGCATGGATTTTTTTCTCAGAGGAAGGCTTGATGTTACCTTCATAGGTGCAGTCCTCGATTCTGCATATAACAATATCCTCTGGACCCATTATTTCATAGGACCGCCCGCTGGGCGTGATGGCAAAGAAGTTTTCATCCAGGCGACAGCTGACATTTCCCCAGGTGCGGGCTGCTAAACCCGATTTAACCAGTTCCTGTCCCGCCCGGACAACGAGTTCTTTAACCATCTGCGTATTCAAAAAACAACCCCCCCATAGCATGGTTTTAAAAGCAATCTACTTTTTAACAACATTTCTGAAAACGTTTTCGAATCTTCCCAGGGCTTCATCGATCATGTTGTCGTTGTAGGCAGCGCTGGTATAGAGTCTGCTGCCCGCCAGGGTTACCAAACCTTCCGCCATATAAGCTGCGCCCATATGTTCCATTTCAGTTTTGCGCAGCGAAGTTTCGTTTAGAATGTGCGGAATAGTCCAGGGCTTAGCCCAGTTAATAGCGAAATGCACGGTGCCCACCGTTTCCAGATGGCAGATCGATCCTTGATTAAACGCAACAAAGGGCAGATCATATTTTTTGATCAGTTCCTGTAAACCTTTTGTAAGACGGTCGCCGGCTTTCCCGGCAACCTCGGCGGCATTGGTTTGTTCGATTTCGCAAAGCGTATAGTAACCGGCCACGCAGCTGATCGGGGTAGCGGCCAAGGTGCCGCCGATAAGAGCTTTTTTTACTTTGTCGCCCGTCTGAATTCCGGCAGCCAGGTACTTCATAAAATCTTTCTTGCCTCCCAGCCCCCCGGCTCCCGGGTAACCGCCCGCCACTACCTTGCCGAAAACAGTAAGATCCGGAGAAACATCAAAATATCCTTGTGCGCCCGCCATCCCAACGCGGAATGCAGTAACGACCTCGTCAAATATAAGAAGCGCTCCATACTTTCGGCAAAGAGATTCGACCCCCTTATTAAAATTGAAGTCAACCGGACGGGTTCCGCTTTCCGGCCCCAGCGGTTCTATCATGACTGCTGCAGTGCCTCCGGACAGTTTGTTGCAGCGTAATTTGCGTTCCAAATCGTTCAGGTCATTGGGGAAAAACTCCTGGGTTCCTTTGAAACAGAAGCGAGGAACACCGTGGGCTTGCGTCCACTTAGAACCGGGAATTCTTATCCCGTAGGCTAATTGGTCGCTCCAGCCGTGATATGCCCCGCCCATTTTTAGAATATTCTTTTTTCCTGTGGCGAGACGGGCGACGCGAATCGCCGCCATGCAGGCCTCAGTTCCCGAACCCAACATCCGAAACATTTCAACTGTGGATATGTTATCCGCTATTTTTTTAGCCAGGTTGTATTCAAACTCATGAAAGAGACCTGTTGAAGGGCCACAATCCTCAAGCAGTTCGACTACCTTTTTCCGAACTGCTTCCGGATTGCTGCCAAGCACGGTCGGTCCTCCGGCCTGCAGAAAATCCAGATATCTATTGCCATCTATGTCGTAAAGATATGCATCCTGTGCTTTTGAAAAAACCAGGGGGAATGGATAATTAAAAGCAAGATTGTGCTGGACTCCCCCGGGAATCAAATTTGTTGCCTGACCAATCATTTCCCTGGATTTAACACACTTTGTTTCAAAGAAATTTTTTTCATACGCCGCCAAGGCTTCAGGACTGATGCTGTAAATCGGCTTAGCAATAAGCTCATCCAGCTGCCGGATCACATAAGATGCGTCCGGATATTCCGATATAGCGAATCTCGTATCCATGAAAATTCCCCCTGCCGATGATCACATTATAATAGAGTGAGTGAGCCATCACTCATCATCTTCAGTATAACTATGCGCGGGGCTAAGTCAATATGAATTTATATTCAATTTAAATATGTTGTATTCTTATGCAAATTTGCTATTATTAGTGGTGAGTGATAACTCACTCAATATTTAGGAGTGATAATTTTGACAGAGCTTTTTGAAAGAATCCCGGAAGAGAAAAAAGAACGCATACTGCAGGCCGCTATAAATGAATTTGCCAACAATGGTTATGAGAATGCCAATACAAATCTTATCGCGAAAAAAGCGAATATCAGCGTAGGCAGCCTCTATAAATATTTTACAAGTAAGGAAGAACTGTTTCAGGAGACCGTGAATTTTGGTGTATCGGGTCTCAAAGCTATCCTTGACGAAATTATGCTGACCGAAGAAGACATTTTTATTAAGATTGAGAAGATGCTGCGCACCATACAAAAGCATTCCCGCGATAACAGCAATCTTATCCGTCTTTACAATGTGATGTCGGCACAAAGCAATTCGAGACTTATCCTGCAGGCTGTTGAAAGTGTTGAATCATTAACTGCACAGATGTATTCGTCATTGATCGAAAAGGCCCAGAAGGAAAACGAAGCCAGGTTAGACTGCGATCCAAAAATGTTTGCTTTTTTGCTGGATAACATTTTTATGATGCTGCAATTTTCCTATTCGTGTGATTATTACAGCGAACGTTTCAGACTGTATGTAAGCGATGATATTTTTAACAGGGATGATTTCGTGATAGAGCAGACGATGAAATTCATCAGGGCCGCATTTTTGAATAAAGACTGAGTTCAATGGTCGGGGAAGGTGAATTAAATGCAAATAAATGCACGCATTATCACATACGATATTGGAACTACAGCGGTTAAAACCTGTCTATTTATTATTGATAAAGAAATAAGGCTTATTGGGGATGCAGCCAGGGAATATCCTTTAAAAATTCTTACCAACGGGGGCGCGGAGCAGAACCCCGATGACTGGTGGGAGGCCATGTGTTTTACTACCAGGCAAGTACTGGAAAATGCCGGGGTTTCCCCCGAACAAATTGACGGAATTTCATTTTGTTCTCAAATGCAGGGGCTGGTTCTGGTCGATGCGCATGGAAACCCCTTACGGCCTGCTATGAGCTATATGGATCAACGAGCAGGTAAACAGCTGCAGGAAGGGATGGCCCATGGCTTGCAGGTGGCTGGCTGTAATGTTTTCAAGCTTTTAAAATCTTTATATTTTACCAAAGCAGTAGCGGCCAGCGTCAAGGATCCGGTTTGGAAATACAGGTGGGTAAGGGATAATGAGCCGGAGCTGTTTTCAAGAATATACAAATGGCTGGATGTAAAAGAATATTTAATTTATAAATGCACGGGACAATTCGTTATGACCACAGACTCGGCTTACGCTACACTTCTTTACGATACAAGAAGGGGACATGAAGGTTTCAGTAAAACCATGTGCAAAATGCTGGGGGTAGAATACCGGCACCTGCCCCGGGTGATTCGTTCAACAGAAAATGCGGGCGGCCTAACGGAGTCCGCTGCAAAAATGATGGGACTCAAGCAGGGAACTCCTGTTTTTGGCGGCGGCGGGGACGCTTCTCTTATAGGTATTGGTTCTGGTGCCGTTAAAAAAGGCAGTACTCATATTTATTTCGGTACGTCAGGATGGGTTTCCACAGTTGTAACCCGGCAGTTGGTTGACACGAGCGCCATGATAGCATCCGTGGTTGGGGCTGATACCGGCTCTTATAACTATTTTGCCGAGCTTGAAACAGCGGGAAAGTGCCTGGAATGGGTTAAGGATCATCTGGCGCTTGACGAAATAGGTATATATCTTGAAAAACGGCAGATTTCCGATTCACCGGAGGAGGTTTTTGCCAGCCTTTATGACTATATGATGCATGTCGTAGATCAAGTGCCAGCCGGAAGCCGGGGAGTTATCTTTACCCCTTGGCTTCACGGCAACCGCTGTCCCTTTGAAGACCCAAATGCCAGGGGAATGTTTTTCAACATCAGTCTTGATATAGGAAAATCGGCGATGATTCGGGCAGTACTGGAGGGCGTTTGTTATCATCTGCGCTGGATGCTGGAGGCGCAGAAAAAGAAAACCGCTATTTCCCAAAAGGTAAGATTCGTGGGAGGCGGGGCGCTGTCGTCCACGACCTGCCAGATACTTGCGGATATACTTGGAGTTGTCATTGAAACCGTAGCAGCCCCCCAGAACGTAGGCGCAGTAGGTGCGGCAGTTGTGTCGGCTGTTGGGCTCGGATATTTAAAAAGTTTGGACCAGGCCGAAACCTTGATTCACGTTAATAAATCTTTCTCGCCGGATGAAAACAATAAGAAAACCTACGACAAATGCTTTGAGGTCTACAAGCAACTGTATGTTTCAAACAAGCACAACTTTGCAGCATTAAACGGGAACCTGAAATGATAAGGCAACTATCTGAATTTACTAGCTGGTATTATCCTGGCTGGATACCTGATCAAACGAATAACAATACAATTATTTTGTAAAAGATATTGACAAACAACAATAGGTAATACATTATCTTAATAGATAATGTATTACCTTATTTTTTAATGTTTGACTGTATCATTGAGGTGGTGTTTATTTTGAACCCTATAGAGAAGGCAAATACAATTCCTGACGAGCCAATGATTTTTGCTTTGCTGCTGATAATCTCAAATAAGATGAACACATTGCTTGAAAGAGATTTAAAGGAATTTGATGTGACAACAATACAATGGTTTTTATGTGAAACTATTCATACTCTATTTGACTACCCGCCAACCATGAAAGAGGTAGCTGGCGAAATGGGAAGCTCTTATCAGAATATCAAACAAGTTGCTTTAAAACTCCAGCAGAAAGGTTTATTGATATTAGAAAAAGACAAAAAAGACGCAAGGGTTACCAGATTGAGACTGACAGAGCAGAGCAATGACTTTTGGAGAAAAACAGATTTAAAAGGCACAATTTTTCGAGAAAATATGTTTAAAGAAATGAATAAAAAGGAAATAGCAACGACAAGAGCACTACTTGTTAAAATGTTATTAAATTTAAATAAAATTGAAAACGCGACTATTGAGGAAATAGAAAAGGGCTGATTCTACAAGAGATAATAGGAGTAGGCATATGTTTATTTAAACCAGCTTAAGCAAAAATTGGTACTGGTTTAATCAGGGCAATAAATCCTTAGGCGGGCATGTGTTTATTTCCACCAACTTAAGCAGGGAGTGTTGATATTATGAAAAAAAAGCAGCTGCCAAAAACTATAGCTATCATATTAATTTGTGTTCTGATTGATATTGCTCTTCATTCTATAACAAGTACATACAGCACTATGCCTGAAAACCCAAACTACAGTAAAATAGCCGGATTGTTTGGAACCGAAATTACAGCTACTTTCTGGGCATTGCTTGCATTCTCGGGAGCCGCTTTTGTTTTTTATCGAATACAAAGTAGTATACCTGGGGTGGGGCTTGCAAAAGGATTTCGTTATGGGACTGCAATCTCGTTGCTCTGGTTGTTTGCCATGCTGGAGGGGGCAGCCCTGTTTGGTAATGCAATAATCAACGAATTTGTGGTTGGAATCAGTGATGCGATACCTGCTTTTTTACTGGGTATTTTATTAAGCTTGTCTATAGCTAAAAAAGGAGAGCATTCCGAATTAAAGCAATTAACTCTTAGCCAAAAGATACTGACTGTATGTGTATTCACAGGCGTATTTCTTATGGGACGGTATGTTGCATATTTCACAGGATTGATCCAGTCGGGACATCAAGCAAGCCCGTTTTATACATTTTTATGGACATTACTTATGGGTGCATGGATTGGGGCAGCCTGCATTCTGCTGGTCAATCCCGGAAACACGTTGCGTTGGAAACCCGGAGCAAAAATATTTATTATGTTTTTCGGAATTAACTGGGCTACGTTCCTTATCTTTATGCCCCTCTTGTTTTCTGGCTTTATAGCCGATGTTTTGTCAAGGATCATTTTAGACATTTTACTTGTAACCATTGGATATTACCTGGCATTTAGTCTTAGGATGAAATGCATTAAAGACGTAATCTCGAAAATGCCTGAATCAGCAAAGTGAGGCGATGATTGGATGAATAAGCTTAATCACAATAGGACCCTACGCGGATAATGCATAGTTGCAGCAATGTTTTAATGGTTGGCGTCGGATATTTGTTTAAAGTATTGTTATGATCAATCCATTTCTTTATATGAAACATGAATATTACTTGCCTTATCTCGTACAATTTCAAGGTTGATTTGCTGGCACTGCTTTTCATACGGTGTCAGATCTGTTTTTCTGGAATCGGTCAAATTAATAAATTGCTGAATTTCAGTTTGCAGATTTGCATATTCTAGTTTTGTATAATTATACTGCAAAAGGAGAATTATAATGGGCTGTACGGATGCACATGTTGAGTTAAATGGATTTGAGGGAACCGTAACAATTAATGAACCGGTTTTACGCTGCCCTGGCAACCCAATATTAACATGCCATGAGGTAAATAAAGTCTGGGGGACTGACAGCCGGTTATATACATACACGGTTCATAATGCAGGAATGGCAGCAGTGACAGATGCGAATGGCAGAAATCAGATCGTAATGCTTTTTCGCTCCCACATTGCTGACGGCCGCAGCGTAATAGGCAAAGCTGTAAGCAGCAATGGTCTGGATAACTGGATAATAGAACCCAGGCCATTTTTATTGCCTGCGACAAAAAAAGATGTATATGCTGAAGGTATCGATATTGACTATGTTATTGAATCTGAAGCGGGCGGAGTGGAAGATATTCGGGCAAATCCGGTTGGGAACGGCTTATATGTATTGACTTACAGTGCATACCATGAACAGATTCCTGACAGAGTCAAGGTTATGATGGCCGTAACCAGTGACTTTAAGACTGTAGTTCGCTATGGACCGGTTTCCGGACAGGATATGCGCAATGTGGTCATATTTCCTGAACCTGATAAGAATAAAAGATGGAGAGCCTTGCTGCGCCCCAATGACAAATCAAGGGAACTTTCCGGATCCGGGCACATTGGCGGTTCATTCGGAGAAATATGCGCCGGTTTTGCACCGAGTCCAATCGGACCGTGGGAAATCGGTAATGTAATCATGAGAAGCGGCCACGGGCCGGGTGCATTTCAAGCCAAGATCGGGCCGGGTGCTCCGCCAATTAAAACTCGATATGGGTGGCTTAACATCTTTCATGGTGTGCGGTCAACCATGGCCGGCAATCCTTATACATTGGGGGTAGCATTCCATGAGCTCGAAGACCCGGCAGATCCAGGTAAAATCCGTATCAGTTCCAAACCGGTATTAATGCCCGGTGCAAACGATTGCTTAGTAAGAGATACTGATTATGTCCATGTCCCTGATGTAGTATTCTGCTGTGGTGTATTAACCGGCAAGGACGATACGATAGCTATATATTATGGCGGCAATGATACGGTCATGAATGTCGGCCTGTCGAATATACAAATTTTAAATGAGATGTGTGATGTTTTCCGTCTGGACCCATTGACCGGGAAACACTTGTATTCTCTGTAAGCGCAAGGGGATAGATATGTTTGCCGGGTTACAGAGGATGGGTCTGTTTTGCTTTTAAAGATGGCACCAGTTTGCAGGTTTGTGTTATAATATCTTTGTACTGTATAAGATTGGAGTTGAAAGGATGCGCTAAATTTTCTGCTGTTGGTATAGGCACAATAGGACAGGTAAAACGTCATTGTATAATGCTTGTTTAGTTGTGTCTGCGCAGAAAAGTTGATGCATCTGAAAACTCATGGCTTAACGCTTATTACCATTAATATGGTGCTTAATGTCGTGTTTTTATGAGATGGAGGAATCAGCTTTCCTGCATCTCATATTATTTTCTGCACAGGAGGGAATGCACCATGTCACTTATAAATGTCACCAATCTAACCTTTAGCTATGATGGCGGATTTGAGAACATCTTTGAAAATGTCAGTTTTCAGATCGATACTGATTGGAAACTTGGTTTTACCGGAAGGAACGGCCGTGGGAAAACCACTTTTCTGAATCTTTTGATGGGGAGATTTGATTACAGCGGAAGTATATCAGCCAGCGTGTCATTTGAATATTTTCCTTACGAAGTAAAGGATGAGGGGATGGATACGGCAGAAGTCATTGATGCTATTATTAAAGGCGGTCAGGACTGGCAGCTCATCAGGGAGCTTAATTTGCTGGAAGTGCCGAACGATGTGTTGTATCGCCCATTTTATACGCTTTCCAATGGCGAGCAGACCAAGGTGCTTCTTGCGGCTCTGTTCCTGAAGGAAAACGGATTTTTGCTTATAGATGAGCCTACCAACCATCTGGATATGAATGGTAGAAAGATCGTAAGCGAATACCTGCGCAGCAAGCAGGGATTCATACTGGTTTCTCATGACCGTGCATTTTTAGATAATTGCATAGATCACATTTTATCAATCAATCGGACCAATATTGAGGTGCAAAAAGGAAATTTCTCTTCATGGTGGTACAATAAAGAGGTTCAGGATGAGATGGAAATATCCCGGAATGATGTATTAAAAAAAGACATAAAAAGGTTGGAAACTTCCGCCAGGCGTGTTTCTGACTGGTCTGGCCGGGTAGAAAGGTCCAAAAAAGGCCAGCTTGTTTCTGGAATCAAACCTGATAAAGGTCGCATCGGGCATAAATCCGCTAAAATGATGAAGCACTCCAAGGTAATTGAAAGCAGGATTGATACTGCCATCGAAGAAAAATCATCGCTGCTGAAAAATATCGAGACAGCCTCATCCTTGAAGATCCATCCTTTGAGATATCACACCGATAGAATGGTACAACTGGAGGATATCAGCATTATCTTCGCAGAACGTAAAATATGCGAAGGGGTGAGTTTCAGTATCAATTCACGGGACAGAATTGCTTTATGCGGGAAAAACGGTTCTGGCAAATCGAGCATTGCCAAGCTGATCCTGGGCGAATTTATTCCATACCAAGGCATAATAAGAAAAGGAAGCAGACTGAAGATCTCTTATATCAGTCAGGCCACTGCGGGCCTGGCGGGCAGCCTTACTGATTATGCAAGAGAATCAGGCATCGATAAGACTTTGTTCAATACTATACTCCGCAAGCTCGATTTTTCAAAAAGCATGTTCGACATGGACATCAGGGATTTCAGCGATGGGCAGAAGAAAAAGGTAATGATAGCCCGAAGTCTATGCGAATCAGCCCATCTGTATATCTGGGATGAGCCGCTCAACTACATTGACGTTATATCCAGAATGCAGATCGAAGATCTGCTCAGGTACTATGAGCCGACTCTCCTGTTTATTGAACATGACCGCGTTTTTTGTGATAACATTGCAACAAAAACAATAAGCTTATAAATACAAGGGGGTACAGATACAATTACATTTCCCTGACCCGCAAAGTTGTTCAAAAATATTCATTGACCAAGTCCAGCAACGATAAAAGGGTTGGCGATAGCCATTTGTTTTTGTGGTAAATGAGCTGGGTATACATTTCTATTTCCGGTTCACTCAACTTGAGATCAACCATATTACCGGCCGACAATTCTTTCTCCACCGCTGCATAAGGCAGCAATGCGATCCCTAAACCGCTTAAAACAAACTGCTTAATGGCCTCAATGCTGTCAAATTCATTAGAGGATCCTGGCTTAATTTTGGATTCAGCCAGGTATTTTTCGATCACTGAACGGTAGCTGCAGTTGCGTTCGGTATAAATAAATGATTCCTGCGCAATATCCGTTAATTCCATATAGCCTTTGGATATTAAGTGGTGTTCGTTGCTGCCAACAATTATCATGGGCTCTTTACATAATACTTTTGTGATCAGGTCGTCATCATTTATAAACTCATCCAAAGAAAAGGCCACATCGATGGTATTCTCACGCAGCCAGCGGGCAAAATCAAGGGGTGTACCCTGGCGTATGACCAGCTGTACCTTGGGATAGAGCCTGCTATATTCCTTTAAAAGAGCCGGCAGTTTAAAAATACATAATGATTCGGCAATGCCGATATTGAGTATGCCGCTGGGGTCGGTCGAGCAGGCCATGATTTCATGAACCTCGGAAGCTTCACGCAGCATATTCCTGGCATGATGGAGAAGCTTTTCCCCGTCCGGGGTCAGAGCAATTTTTTTGCCCAAACGCTCAAAAAGCCTGGTATCAAACTCCTCTTCCAATGAGCGCACCTGAGCCGTAATATTGGACTGGGCATAGCCCATTATTTGTGCAGCCCGGGTAAAGCTTTTCTCTTCCGCAACGGTAACAAATATTTTAAGCTGTCTCAGTTCCATAAGACCTCACCAGTGTTTAATATCAATAAAAATGATTAAAATAATCAAACCAATCTATTTTACCGGGTATTAATATGATGATACTGTAGATATAAGGATAAGTCTATTCCCGACTGACTATAAAATATCCAATTATATTGAATATCTAAATGAAAGGAATGATAACTTTGACTAAACCCGTTTTGTTTACCGGCTCAGCAGTAGCTATTGTTACACCCTTTAAAAACGATGCCATAGATTTTGACAAACTGGGAGAACTTATTGAATTCCAGATCAGCAATGGCACAGATGCCATCGTTATTTGCGGAACTACCGGCGAAGTGAGTACTCTGCCGGACGAGGAACATATAGCGGCGGTTAAATTTACGGTTGAGAAAGTAGACAAGAGAGTTCCGGTTATTGCAGGGGCTGGCAGCAACGATACCCATCATGGGGTTAAATTGTCACAGGCAGTAGAAGGGGCCGGAGCTGACGGCATACTGTCGGTAACCCCTTATTACAACAAAACCACGCAAAAAGGGCTTTATGAGCATTACAAGGCTATTGCCGGCAGTGTTAAAATCCCCATAATAATATATAATGTACCAACCCGGACCAGCCTTAACATTAATCCCGAGACCTTAAGAGATCTGTCTCTGTTCGATAATATTGTGGCCATTAAAGAATGTAATTTAAACCAGGTTGGAGATGTTGCCAATTTATGCGGAGAAGATTTTACGATTTACTCAGGTGATGACGGCATTGTTGTGCCTATGATGTCATTGGGAGCCAAAGGGGTAATTTCAACCTCAGCCAATTTGATTCCCCGGGATTTTCATGAAATGACCGCCAGTTATCTGGCCGGTGATGTGGAAACAGCCAGGAAGATTCAGCTTCGCACCCTGAATCTAATCAAAGCTCTCTTTATCGAAGTAAATCCCATTCCGATCAAGGCAGCGCTTAACCTGACCGGGATGAATGTGGGTATTTGCCGCTTACCGCTGGTAGAAATGAGTGACAATAATCTGGAAGTCCTCAGGCAGGCCATGATAGATTACGGATTTAAAATTTAATGCCTGACTGTATATCATTCTGCTGGCTCCGGGAATACCGGCTTTTTCTTGGTTAGGAATGCACTGATGCCGTGGGCGCACTCCCCGGTCAAAATCAGGTCGACAGCCTCTTGTGACTCCATCAGCAGGGCATTCATATAGGATATATCAGGGGTTTTTCTTATCACCTTCAATGCATGGCGCACAGCTTGCGGTCCGTTATCCGCGATGCCTTTGGCGAGCTCTACCGCCTCATCCAGTGCTTTGCCCGGCTCACTGATTCGGCTGACAACACCTATGGCAAGGGCCTCTTCGGCGCCGAGTTTCCTGGCGGTCAAGATCAGGTCCGAGGCCTTTGCGGAACCGACCAGGCGGGTCAGGCCCACCACGCCTCCATGATCAGGCATGAGGCCCAGTTTGACCTCGGAAAAGCTGATTACGGCATCAGGATCCATCACCCGGAGATCACACCGGGACGCGATCTCTGCACCCCCGCCATAGGCCAGTCCGTTTATGGCCGCGATAACAGGAACAGGCAAAAATACGAGTGAATCGGTTATGGTTCGTACTCGGTTGATCAATGACTCAACAGGTGCTTTCTCATGTGTTTCCAGGGCTTTAATAAGGAGGGTGACCTGGGGGTTTTTCGGATTGACGTCAAAGCCGGCGCAAAAAGCCTTTTCCCCTGCACCGGTTAAAACGATCGCCCTGGGCAGGCGCTGCTTCAAATCGGATATCACCTCTTCAAAACAATTCCACATGTGTTCATCCAGCGAGTTTTGCCGATCTGGCCGATTAAGTGTTATAACTGCAATATTTCCAATACGCTCAAGCCGAACTCCGTAAGTGTCCATAAATATATCCATTCCTTTCGCTTCGCTCAAGGCACAAGAAGGAATTAAACATATTGGCGCCGAGCTATTTTTTCACTATCCTGCTATTATTATATCATTATATGCTTTTGTATGGATAAATCGTCTTTGCCTTCCAGGAATCCCTCCCTGAAAACGTTGAATACGAGATAGAAACTTAAAAAATTCCTGTCAGCGATTTATGAACTGAAAAGTGCTGCCTATTGGTTATCGACTTCCGCCAGGGCAATATCCTGATAAGCGTGATAGAGATCACCGCATAGTTTATCCCAGCGTTCACAGACCTCCAGAGTCTTTTCATCCATGGTGAACAGATTCGGATGGGCCAGGAGCTGTACCATTTCATCAGCCAACTCATTAACAACGGCAGCCGGGGCACCCTTTAAGATCCGTTCTACAAATTCCCTTGAATCATACCAGCTGGATGCCCGCTGGAAATCCCGGTGCATTTGAGTTAGTAGGACGTTACGGGGTCCCTCCCACAACTCGTTGACTGCGGCATCCCGGTATAGCCGGGGAAGAACTGAGAAATCTTCCATCACTCCGTGTCCGCCGAAAACCGACATGGCTCCGCGGATGGCATCGGTGCAGTCCCATGATGCGGTGATCTTCTGCAGCATGATGAGTTCCCGTACCTCGAAGCGCTTCTTTCTTATATCCTCGGGGTCGTCTTCACCCAGCCCGCCCTTCAGGCCACCGGGGAGTTCAAGAAAATCCCGGTAAACTTTGAAAGCGCCGGCGGTAGTCCGCTTGGCAATCCGGTCTAGCTTGCGCAGCTGGTAGGCCAGGAGAGGGAATTGCCCGATCTTTACCCCGAATTGGTCGCGGAATTGTGCATACTGTAAGGCTTCCCGAACCGCCCGGGTAATAAAGGCGGCTGCCGACAGACCTACTGTAAGCCGCGAGAAGGTCAGTACCACCCCGACTACATTAGCCACTCCGCGGTTGAGCGGGCCAACCGGATAGGCCAGTGCTCCGTTAAAGGTAATCTCAGCAGTGGTCAATTCACTGGTGCCAATTTTCCACTTGATGCGGTCGATTGTATAGCCATTTCTAATTTCTTTTTCCTTATCCCCTGGCAGCCAGGAGGGTAGTACAAAAAGGGCTACCTCTTCCGAACCCTGGGGTTTGGCAGTTACCATGGCATAATCGGCATGGGTGGCGGAACAGAAGAACTTGGTCCCATAAAGCCGCCAGGTGCCGTTCTCATTTACTGACTCCAGGACGTTTGACGGCACATCCGATCCGCCCTGGATCTCGGACAGGTACTGGGCTCCGATAGCAAAGTCCCCGTCAATGCCTTCCTGCAGGTGCTGCAAAATCTGCTTGAGTTCCGGAGTATCAGCATATTTTTCAATGATGGCTATTGCTCCTTCGGTGCAGGTCATGGGGCAGCCGATGCAGGTCTCGCCGTTCTGATAAATGAGGTACATCTTGATCAATTTCTCCCAAGGGGAGGTTTCCGAAGAGAAACAGCCCTCGGCAAAGATCTCCTTCTCCATGGTCAGAAGTTCGTGGGGACGGACGATACGGTCGATGCGATTCTTATGCCCGTCATAATGTATTATATAAGGGCGCTCCTCCGGCCTGGCACAGGACTCAGCCATCTTGCGCCAGCGGAAGGATACTTTGGGCGATATCTCCCGGGCAGTCCGGTCAACCTTTTCCCATTCATCCCCGGTATAGCATTTGATCACCTTTTGGATAAATGGATCATCAGCATAAAAATCGAACTTGTTTCTCCATTCCAGGAACGGATTGAAAGTATAGGTATTGTCTCTGGTCGGATAAGTCATGGTAACCCCCCCTTAATATTTTGCAAAACGATTTGACATCAAATCCTCCCTTTTTATAAAATGTTTATTCTCCGTATACCCTCGCATACCTGTGCCCAAATAATATACTAGGTTGATAAAAAAGGCAATTTATTAGGAACTATCAAGATTTAAACGAAAAGAATGCAAAAGAGACTGCCCCATAACCAATTTGAGTTTTGGGATAGCCTCTTTTTTAGCCCCTTCAAGAAAGAACGGGTTTACCCCTTACTTGTCTGGAATCAACCTTAGGTATTAAGCAGCTTTATACAGAGATTGAGTATATATCTTATCCAGTTCATCCATCCATTTTTTAACCCAGGTGGGAGCTTGCAAGTAAGCAGCTTTTTCATACTTGTCTGCGAAAAACTTGTTGCAATACAATGGCTGGGATTGAAGCTCGTCTCTATCCATCTGATTTCACCTTCTTCTTTACGAAATCTGCCTGGAAACATAATTCCAACTAACCTATCAGCAAGGGGCGAAACAAAAATCACCTTTATTGGTGAGCAATGTCTGAACTTATATATTATAATAGTATGTATATACATTAAAGGGAAGTAGGCACATTTTATATAGGTAGTATATAATTATATATGTACAATCCTATATTACATGTGTAAAAATTTCAAACATGGAATTCTGTCAGATGAAAATTACATAAGATTTAGATTGAAAAGAGGTTGATATTAATGGGAGACAAGAGTGACAAGATCTACACATCGCCAATGGAAGTGGTGATAAACCTGGTGGGAGGCAAATGGAAGGTTCAGATTTTGTATGCACTTTGGTACGGCCCATTAAGGTTTTCCGAACTCTCGCGGATTATCCCCAACATTACTCAGCGGATGCTTACTAATCAGTTGAGAGAGATGGAAGCTGATGGTATTGTTGATCGCAAGGTCTATGAACAGGTGCCGCCGAAGGTGGAATACTCGATAAGCGAATATGGCAATAGTCTGCGCCCCATTTTGCTCAGCATGTATCGTTGGGGTTATTATCACATCAAGAAAAAGGATCTTGCGTATCAACCGATTCCGAAGCCCTTGCGCCACCGCTCGGAATATGTTGAGGATATACTTCTGTCGCAGGCAATGGATGAAGTCCCAAAAGACAAGCCTGCTACAGAGGACAAGCAACCATAAAAGTGTCAGTAACCCCGGCCTTTGGTACTTGTCAAGAGGGCAGCTGACTTTTCGGCCAGCTACCCTTTAACCAAGTGCCTGTGATGTAAATCTACCAACAACTAGTCGCGTTGATAGTGATTTCGCCCGACAAATCAGGTGGATTTATTTGATTATGTAATTTACTATGAAAATCCTGCACAATGATTGACAAAACATCTTCATATGGTTATATTTATTTATAATTCAAAATTTCAAAGGCCTTGACGGAGAGAGTACGTTTCAGCCGAACGTTTAAGCGAGCCGGGGATGGTGTAAGCCTGGTACCAGTAGTCTGAGCCCGAAAATCACTCCTGAGCTGCGGACCGAACGAGTAATCCAGTAGGCTTCGACGGTTTTCCCCCGTCACCGGGAACGCATATGATGGTATGTTGTATTAACGGGTGGTATAGCGAATGCTTTTAAAGCTTTCGTCCCTTTATGGGACGAAAGCTTTTTTTATCAATCATAATGACTGGAGGATAAAGCAATGGCAACTAATGATATGGCAGAAATTCGCTGGCACGGCCGGGGCGGGCAGGGAGCCAAGATGGCCTGCCTGCTGCTGGCGGATGTGGCTGGTTTACAAGGAAAATTCGTGCAGGGATTCCCGGAGTATGGTCCGGAACGCATGGGAGCCCCTATTACGGCATATAATCGCATCAGTGAAAAACGGTGTACTATCCATTCCAATATTTATTATCCTGATTATGTGGTCGTGGTAGATGAAAGTCTCTTAGACAGCGTTGACGTTGCCGGAGGACTGAAAGAGGGCGGTGCGATAATCATCAACACTCCCGGCTCTCCGCAGGAGATGCGCGAGAAGCTGCGGGAATGGACCGGCAAAATCTGTACCATAGATGCCCGTCGTATTTCGGAAGAAATTTTGGGCAGATACTTTCCCAATACCCCTATGCTGGCCGCAGTGGTCAAGGTGAGCGGCGTTTTGGAAATCGATCGTTTTTTAGCGGATATAGAAGAATCTTTTAAACATAAATTTGCGGCCAAGCCCCAGGTTATCGAGGGTAACATGGCGACACTGAAAAAATCCATGGAGGAGGTGCAGGTAGGATGATTTATGCAAAAGATATCAACGAACATACCCCCTGGCAGGATCTGACCCCCGGTGGGGAAATCTACGAACCGGGAACCGCGCGGGCCTTCAATACTGGTACCTGGCGGACCGATACCCCCGTTTTTCACGAGGAAGCATGTAAACACTGTATGCTTTGTGTTCCATTCTGCCCGGACAGTGCCATCCCGGTTATGAAAGGGAAACGTCTGGACTTTGATTATATGCACTGCAAGGGCTGCGGCATCTGTGAGAATGTGTGTCCCTTCCCGGCGATTACAATGGTGAGTGGAGGTGTGGCCAGATGAGCAACCGCCTTTCCGGCAACGAGGCTGTAGCTTATGCTATGAAGCAGGTAAATCCTGATGTCATGGGAGCGTTCCCGATTACTCCCTCTACAGAAATTCCTGAATACTTTGCTGATTATGTAGCCAACGGCGAGGTAGATACTGAATACGTGACCGTGGAGTCGGAACACAGTTCGATGTCAGTGTGTATTGCGGCGCAAGCTGCAGGAGCCAGATCTGTTAGTGCTACTTCATCCTGCGGACTGGCACTGATGTACGAGCTTTTGTACGTGGCGGCTTCATGCCGTCTGCCTATTACACTGGCCTGTGTCAACCGGGCCCTTTCGGGGCCGATCAATATAAACAATGACCACTCCGACTCTATGGGAGCCCGTGATGCCGGCTGGATCCAAATCTATGCCGAAAATAATCAGGAGGCCTACGATAATTTTCTCATGGCCATGCCTATCGGTGAACATCTAAGCGTACGCTTACCGGTGATGACCTGTATGGATGGCTTCATTACCAGTCATGCCGTAGAAAATATAGAGCTTTTGGAGACGGATGCGGTGCGTAAGTTTATCGGGGAATATAACCCGGAAAACTATCTGCTGAAAAAAGAAAATCCGCTGGCGGTAGGACCGTACGATGTGAGTCCTTATTACATGGAACATAAGGTTCTGGAGGCTGAGGCAATGAAGGCAGCCAAGGCCCGCATACTGGAGGTAGCCGCAGAGTTTGAAAAGATTTCCGGCCGCAGTTATGGTTTGTTTGAAGAGTATGGGATGGACGATGCAGAACTTGCTCTGGTTCTGATCGGGTCCAGTGCCGGAACTGCCAAAGCCGCGGTCGACAAGCTGAGGGAAAATGGAGTAAAGGCAGGGCTGGTTAAAATCAGGGTCTTTCGGCCTTTCCCTGGCGAAGAACTGGCTAAAGCTCTGGCGGGTACCAGAGCCGTAGCCGTAATGGATAAGTCCGAGGGCTTTTCCGGGAGCGGAGGCCCTTTATTTGCCGAGACCCGCAGTGCTTTATATGATCTTAAGGAACGCCCATATCTGATCAATATAGTTTACGGTCTGGGCGGGCGTGACTTGAAGATCGAGGATATTGAAAAAGTATTCAGCCGACTGGCGAATATTGCTGTAACCGGAGAGACTGGGCCGGTATATACCCATATGGGACAGAGGTCAAAGGAGGGGATAGCATGAGCACGGTATATAACCTGAAACGGGAAGCAGAAAAGCCGGTACGTCTAACCGGAGGGCATCGACTCTGTGCCGGCTGTGGTGCCGGGATCGTTGTATCAGGGGTTTTGCGTGCCCTTGATAAAGAGGACCGGGCAGTGGTGGTCAATGCTACCAGTTGTCTGGAGGTATCAACCTTTATGTATCCTTACACTGCCTATATGGACAGCTATATTCATTCTGCTTTTGAAAACTCTGCAGCTACCTGTTCCGGAGTGGAAGCAGCCTATAACGCTTTGAAACGTCGCGGCAAGGTGGAAGGAACAGTCAAGTTCATTACTTTTGCCGGAGACGGCGGCACCTATGACATAGGGTTTCAGTCCTTGTCAGGGGCTATGGAACGCGGGCATGACATGGTTTACGTCTGCTATGACAACGAGGCTTACATGAATACCGGAATCCAGCGTTCATCTTCAACGCCTCTTTTTGCCCGCACTACTACAACACCTATTGGTTCTGCGGGGCAGGGCAAGAAACAGAATAAAAAAGATCTGACTGAGATTTTGGTTGCTCATAATATCCCTTATGTAGCTCAGACTGCCCCTATAGGCAATTTCAGGGATCTGCACACCAAGTCATATAAAGCCATCTATACTGAAGGCCCATGCTTTTTGAATATATTGTCCCCATGCCCCCGCGGATGGGACTACCCCATGGCCAAGCTGGCGGAGATCGCTCAGCTGGCAGTGGATACCTGCGTTTGGCCCCTTTACGAAGTTGAGGAAGGAGTCTGGCGCTTAAGCTATATACCGAAGAAAAAGCTGCCAGTGGAAGAATTTCTCCGCCCTCAGGGCAGATTTCGTCATATGTTCCAGAAAGGTAATGAAGGGATGATCGAAGCAGCGCAGGGCTATGTGGATCAAAAATGGGAGCGCTTGCTGGAGCGAACCGGCGCTTAAACTTAAGCTGAGACTGGAAATAAATCCATGAAATTTGGTATGATAAATGTTAACAAGGAGGTTTTGCCTGTGGAACAGACAATGTTTACCAATGAGGTCATATTATCCTGGCTCCGGTATTTTGCCCAGAGTGTTGACATCAACCTGGCAAAACTGAAGATGCTGGACATTACAGGGAGAAATAAGAACCTGATTCCGACTGTTATGAGCAACCGGTCTGTCCTGGTCTTTACGGACGCCGGACATCCGGATATCTTTTACGACATGTGGAATGCGGAACTGGGGGACTGCGATATCTGGTATAATGAGGGCTCGGATCCTGAAGGCCCGATCAAGCACGACAAGGTTTCAGACATGATCAATCGTGGGATCAATGCTTCTGCAGCTATGTTGATCCTCAATCCTAACGGTGCAGCGAATTATCAGATAGGTATGGAGAACAGCCGTTTCTCTTGTGGCTCGGTTCAGTATGTGTGCCGGGAAGTACGGGCGGTTATAATGAGTAAGCTCAACCTGGGGGATCAGGATAATATATGTATAATCTCAGGTGAGAGCATCGCGGTGGAGGCTGCCATGATTGCTGCTGAGGGAAGTGTCATTGCTGTGGAATATGACCGCCGGGATCGGGATACCATGAAAGAGAATGTTGAGAAATTTGGCCTGAACAACGTAACCATCGTTGAGTCTATACAAGACGGTATCCCGGATAAGCTGCCGGTGCCGAACATAGCTTTTATAGTGGGCTCTCCAAGAATCGGCAGTGAAATAAAGAGTCTACTTAACATCAATCCCTTCATGGATTTTGTGATCTACACGTTGGACTTTGAAATTCTAACGTGGCTTCCTGCTTTGTTTCGGGAAAACGGCCTGGAGCGTACTGAAGCGATCCATATAGAGGTATCGCGGGTCAACAGCAAAAACATGACGGAGCCGTTTCCGGCTCCCTGGCTGATCTCGGCCAGAAGCGCTAAAGGAAAGTAACAACTCTGCAATTTATATACCTCTAACATAGAATGATAAATTAAAATATAGACAATAACATGAGAAAGTCTTCGCGGAACTAATCTGCGGGGGCTTTTTTTATGCTTTTGGAAATTAAGTGATAAATACTGCGCCATTATCATGAAGAAGTCTGGCAAGCTTTTACCGACCAATTAAATTATTCTGATCAAAAATTGGAATGGTTTTTTTATTTACAATTTTTCATTATATTCTATAATCATATAATATGAATAAAAATAAGTAATAAATTCTAGTGCAATATTGTCGAACATTATGGTATATTAATTCTATGTAAACAGAGTGCAGTCAATACAATGTCTAATTAGGTCTGAAATGTGTAAGTTCCAGAAGGAGGTGACATAATGCCATCAAGCGCAAGGATAAAACTCAGTAGTTACCAGTCGATCTGACATATGGTTTCTGAACCGGTGGTTTATAGAAAATCGCGCTGTATAATTGCAGATCGGAATTTCTTGCATGCCAGGGCTTTGTCACCGAAACGGGGCATTGATTGATCATTTCTTCGTTCCCATTTCTCAAACCAACCTTGGAGCATAGATTTCCTCTCGCGCTAATATTTTTGAAATATCCTGCGATTTGTTTGGCTAAGTTATTGTGTGACTATTATTAAACTTGTCCAAAAATATTTTGGGGGGAATGAGGATGAATCAAAGTATGACGCGTCGTCAGTTTATAAGACGAAGCGGAATTTCTATTGCAGTAATAACTTCGGCTTCAACCTTGGGTTTTAATCTAGATTCGGTTCAGGCAGCTATACCGGCATTAAGAATAAAAAACATCAAACCTGTGCCGACAATATGTCCCTTCTGTGGATCAGGATGTGGACTGATTGTTTATGCTGAAGATGGTGCTCCCGCAAGTGGACCGCAATTGATCAGTGTTCAGGGAGATCCGGATAATCCAATAAACCGCGGAGCTGCATGTAGTAAAGGATCGGCTTTATTTAATTTGAGGGAGATTTATAACCCGGAAACGGGTAAACAGGAAATTAACCCAAAACGGGTTGCCAAGCCCCTTTATAGAGCTCCAGGCAGCGACAAATGGGAAGAAAAAGAATGGGATTGGATGTTAGATAGGATTGCTGAAAGAATCAAGGAAACCAGAGATAAGCATTACGAACACAAAGATAAAGACGGCATAATCGTTAACCGCTGCGAGAAGTTGGCCAGCCTGGGAGGAGCAGCGCTTGACAATGAAGAGCTTATGCTTATCACTAAAATGAACCGGGCTTTGGGAATGACCTTTTTTGAGCATCAGGCCCGTATATGCCATTCCTCTACTGTTGGAGGTCTGGCACCAACATTTGGCCGTGGCGCAATGACCAATCATTTTGTCGATATGAAAAATACCGACTGTGCATTAATAATCGGCAGCAATGCCGCCGAAACCCATCCCATAACCTTTAAATGGCTTACCGAAGCCAAGGTTAAGCGGGGAGCAAAGATTATCAATGTCGACCCGCGCTTTACCAGAACCTCAGCCCGTTCTGATATTTATGCTCCCATGCGGTCAGGAACGGATATAGCTTTTATCGGCGGTATGATAAACTATATCCTGGAAAACAAACTATATCATGAAGAATATGTAAGGTACTACACCAATGCTACATTAATAGTTAAAGAGGGATTCGGTTTTGAGGATGGCCTGTTTTCCGGTTATGATGCCAGCAAACGCCAATACGATAAGAGTTCCTGGAAATATGAGATGACCGATGATGGTCAATATGTAAAAGATATGACTATGGAACACCCGCGCTGTGTATTTCAGATTTTGAAAAACCATTATTCCCGTTATGATATTGATACCATATGCAATCTGACCGGAACACCCAGGAACAAGTACCTGCAGGTTATTCAAGC
The DNA here is from genome assembly GCA_035353375.1 of Syntrophomonadaceae bacterium. Lineage (GTDB taxonomy): Bacteria > Bacillota > Syntrophomonadia > Syntrophomonadales > Syntrophomonadaceae > UBA1368. The sequence continues at coordinate 3,516 of DAOPZM010000020.1, read as the reverse complement.
TTACGCTGCTACCGGTGCTCCTGATAAAGCCGGCACCATCCTCTATGCCATGGGGACCACCCAGCACACGGTTGGGGTCGAAAACGTCCGTTCCTATGCCATGCTGCAATTGCTGCTGGGCAACATTGGCCGTCCCGGCGGTGGAGTAAATGCTCTACGTGGTGAGTCCAATGTGCAGGGTTCAACCGATTGGGCCCTCCTTTATCACATTATTCCCGGCTATCTCAACTCCCCGGAAGCTAAAAAGCATCCGGATCTGGCCACCTATAACGCGGTTGAAACGCCCAAAACCGGTTACTGGGTAAACAAGCCAAAGTTTTTGGCCAGTCTGCTTAAATCCTACTGGATGAATGAAAGCCCGGAAAAGGGTTATGAATATCTGCCCAAGCGTATTGATGGCAAGAACTATTCACACATAGCTCTCTTTGAAGCTATGTACAAGCAGGAGCTTGAAGGATTGCTGATATGGGGCTCCAACCCGGTTGTGGGTGGGCCCAATTCCAACAAGGAACAGGCTGCATTGGCCAACCTCAAGTGGATGGTGGCAATCGACCTGTGGATGACGGAGACCTCTGAATTTTGGACCTATAAAGCAGTTGACCGGCCGACTGCCAGAGACGAATACGGAATCAAGAAACCGAAAGAAATCCAGACCGAGGTATTTTTCCTGCCGGCTTGCAATTCTTATGAAAAAGCCGGTTCAATTACCAACAGTGGGCGCTGGATGCAATACCGCTGGAAGGCTTGTGACCCGGTGGGGGAATCCAAAGCCGACCTGGAGATTGCATACGACCTTATGCAAAGGGTAAAGAAGCTTTATGAAGGCAACAAGAGAGTTGAAGATGAACCTGTTACCAGGCTAAGCTGGGATTACGGCCATGGTGCCCATCCGGACATTGACAAAATTGCCAGGGAAATAAATGGCTTTACTGTGGTTGATGGCAAACCAGGAGATCAGGTGACCAATTTCACCAAACTGATGGATGACGGCAGCACTGCCTGCAGTAACTGGGTATATTCGGGTTGCTACCCGGCGGATACCGGCAAACCAGAAGACTACCTGGCCCGGAGAAGGGATAATAATGATGTGGCTTATCCCGGAACCAAACCGATTGGCAGCTATTCCAACTGGAGTTGGGCATGGCCGGTCAACCGCCGCATCATCTACAACCGTTGCAATACTACCCCAGATGGCCAACCCTGGGTTGAGGATTTAACTTCAATCTTTTGGAACGGTGAAAAATGGGTCGGCAATGATATTCCTGACTTTGGCGCCACCAAGGCACCCGGTGATCCCGGTGGAACCGATGCTTTTATTATGCGGCCTGAAGGGCTGGGATGCCTGTATAGCGCCTGCAATGAAGGACCGCTGCCTGAACACTATGAACCCTGGGAAAGCCCCATACAAAACCCCTTAAACAGTCAGCCGTTTAATCCTGCCATAATCGTTTGGGAAGAAGACAAACGCGGAACCAAAGAGCAATACCCCATTATCGGAACCACCTACCGGATATCCGAGCATTGGCAGTCAGGCATAATGACCAGAATGCAGCCCTGGCTGGCTGAATTGGTTCCCAACGTATTTGTGGAGTTAAGTGAAGAACTGGCTAAGGAAAAAGGTATAAAAAACGGGCGTGATGTTATTATTTCAACGACCCGTGGTGATATGAAAGCTTTAGCCTGTGTAACCAAACGATTTAAACCTATGAATATCAATGGCAAACATGTGCATGAAGTTGGGGTCCTGTGGCACTTTGGCTTCAACGGTTATGCAACCGGAGACACAGCCAATTGGCTCACACCGCATATTGGCGATGCCAATACTACTATTCCGGAATATAAAGCATGGCTATGCGACATAAGGAGGGCTTAACGATGGCTAATTTAACAAATCTTTACGATGTTAGCAAATGTACAGCCTGCCGTGGTTGCCAGGTAGCCTGCAAGGATTGGAACCAACTTCCGGCTGTAATCGAACCTTTTAAAGGTAATTATCAGACTCATGAAAATACAAATGGTGAGACTTATACCATTATCAAGTTTTTTGAATCCGAAGATCCGGTCGATGGTGTAAGCTGGAACTTTTTCAAACGGCAGTGTATGCATTGCCTGGATGCCAACTGTGTGAAAGTATGCCCCAAGGGAGCATATTCAAAAACGTCTTGGGGTGCTACCATACACGATCCCGATAAGTGCATAGGCTGTCAATACTGTTCAACAGCCTGCCCATTTGATATACCCAAATACCTGAAGCGAGTGGACAAAATTACCAAGTGCACCCTTTGTGTTGACCGAGTCGAAGAGGGTCTGACCCCGGCTTGTGCCAGGACGTGCCCGACCGGAGCACTGACTTTTGGTGACCGGGACGAACTGCTGCAGAAAGCCGAAGACCGGGCCAAATATCTGCAGGCCAACGGTTTCCCCAATGCTACTATTTACGGGAAACTCGAATTGGGCGGACTGAACAAGCTGTATGTTTTAACTGACACCCCTGACAAATTTGATTTGCCGGTAGATCCCAAAGTGCCAGCGGTTACCTTCTGGCAGAATTATGTACAGCCTTATGCAAGCTGGCTGATACCAGTATTTCTGGTTGCATCGGGCACCAGCTTCATTACTTCCCGGCTGATAGCCAACAAAGAAAAAGGACACGAGGAAGGAGGTCATGAATAATGCAATGGGTTCCTGAATATAAAGCTGATGTACCCCGCGTGGAGAGATTTAATTTCTTATCCCGTTTTACTCACTGGGGACACACAGTAACATTTATACTGTGCCTCTTTACCGGTTTAGCCTTGTTTTTTGATGGCGTAGACTGGTTAGCCGCCATTTTTGGAGGATATGTCGGTGCCGGAATAGTCCATAGGATTTCCGCTGTATTGATGACCATCGTGATAGGTATCTTTGTACTGTTCAACTTCAAAGTACTGATCAACTGGGTCAAGGACATCTTGCGTTTCGGTATGAACGATATCCTCTTTGTACTAAAATTCCCCGCGGAATTTTTAGGCTTCAAAGTAGACATCCCGCCGCAGACTAAATTTAACGGCGGTGAAAAAGGCAATTCCATGGTAACGCCGACTATGGTCATCCTGTTAGTCTTGAGCGGTTATATCATGTGGTTTCCGACTATCTTCCCCAAGTGGCTGGTTATAGCCGCTTATCCGACTCATGATATAGCTATGGTCCTGGCAACCTGTATGGTATGCATGCACGGTTACCTGGGTTCTTTCCATCCCGGTTCCGGTGAATCCTTCTGGGGAATGTGGAAAGGCACTGTCAGGGAAGATTGGGCCAAACATCACCATGCTACATGGTATGCAGAGACTTACAGCCAGAAAGATGCGGAAGAAAAAGAAGAAGCCTGATTCTTACACAGATTCGTGGAAGAGATTTTCTCTTCCACGCTGTTCTGCGTTAATTTTTAAAGAAAAGGAGGTGAAGTAATGGCAAATTACAAGGATCTGATTGCCAGCCAGCAGGGGAGAAAAGGCGGCATAATAGAAGCCTTTCATG
>DAOPZM010000019.1:0-59290 GCA_035353375.1 Syntrophomonadaceae bacterium | reverse complement strand
GAAAGAAAGACCAGAAGAGCTTCTCCGAGCGCAGTTCGTGATTTGAATTTCGCTCATCCGACGCCCACGAACAGGCTTCTTAGCGCTATCCCCGATTAATTTCCCCTTAAAACCCCTCGAGAAAGAAGGCTTCAGGGTACCCTCACTATGTGACGCCCTGCACTAAGCCGTGAGGAGTCTTAGCCGGACGAGCCGCTTAAGCGGCTAGTGCAAAATTATCTTCTGCAGTTATTTGTTTTTTCACCTTTTTAACGAGCTGGCGACAACTCGGCTCGCTTCTCAACCCACCTATTCCCCCGTCGAAACCATTACGCCCCCATAATTAAAACTAATAAGGGGTGCATATCATATATTACTACGCGAGTTAGCTTTTGTCACTATTTATCATCAGAAACGACTTTTATCTTTAACTGCTCGCTCCATATCGCGTTTTGCATCGCGGGCTGCAATATCTTCCCGCTTGTCATACAATTTCTTGCCGACGGCCACTGCCAGGTCCATCTTGGCTTTACCCTCTTTAAAGTATACTTTTAAAGGTATCAAGGTATACCCTTTTTCTTTCTGCAGTCCTAACAGGCGGTTTATTTCCTGCCTGTGCAAAAGCAGTTTTTTTGGCCTTAGCGGATCATGATTAAACTGATTGCCTTGTTCGTAAGGACTGATATGGAAATTAATTATCCATGCTTCTCCATCCTTTACAGCAGCATAAGCATCTTTAAGATTGCCTTTGCCTGCCCGCAATGATTTGACTTCAGTCCCGACTAAAACCAGGCCGGCTTCAATAGTTTCTTTTATATGATATTCAAATCTGGCTTTGCGGTTTTCTATAACTGGTTTTGTGCCGCCCTTTTTGCCCATTTTACACCTCAAATTTCAGCTTCAGTTTCTGAAGCGAAAAACAAACCCTCACCTCAGCGTTGTTTCTTACCGAGATCAGGGCTTATATGTTCCTGCTTTGCCTTTATTAATTATAACCTTAATGCTGCTTCCGGTCAATCAGCTCTGTTTATAATTCCCATTTATTCCCTCAAACAAAAGTCCTCCGGGAGTGCGACCGGAGGACTTCAAAAAGTGGGGTTTATGAGGCCCATTTAGGGAAAACCAATGAATTGGTGCGGATAAATCTTTAATTAAAAATAAAAAATCAGTTGCGAAAACACAACTGACTATCACTACCAAAAAAGGCAGCCAAGTTAGAGCCACGTTTTCTTTCCGCACCGGGAGGCATAGCCGTTTCCCGCTATACCCTATCGGTTACTGCCCATCGCTTCAGCATTAGGTACAGCAACTCGAAAACTGGATTTGATTCAATTATTTAAATTTATTCGACGTTAATTTATAAATTCCTTTTAAAAATTTATAAATTTCAAAAAAAATTATATTAACTCAAAGTCGATCCTGGCTTCATCGACATCGACTCTGACCAGTTGAACTCTTACCTGGCCTCCGATTGCAAATTTATGTCCGGTATGGCGTCCCTGTAAAGTATGATTGCGGTCATTAAACTCATAATAATCATCAGCTATGCTGGAGACATGGATCAATCCTTCCACAGTATTATCAAGCTGGACAAACAATCCGAAAGGATGAACTGATACGATCCGCGCTTCAAACTCGTCGCCGATAAACTGCTCCATGTACTGGGCTTTTTTGATGTCTGTCAGTTCCCGTTCCGCCTCTTCCGCTTTGATTTCCTGCATAGAACAATGCTCTCCCGCTGCTGCCATTCTTTTTTCCAGTTTGCTGCGTCGGGCTTCATTCATTGTGCCATCCAGCATTTCACTTAAAACCCGGTGGACAATCAAATCCGGATAACGTCTGATGGGGCTGGTGAAGTGACAGTAATACCTGGAAGCCAATCCGAAATGACCTAATGCTTCCGGCATATAACTGGCATGTTTCATGGACCTTAGCAGCATCATAGCTATCATCGGTTCTTCAGGCCGGCCTTTGATCTGCGCCAGGATTTTCTGATAAGTTTTGGGATCAACGGCGCGGCCATCTACTTTCATCCCGAATACGCCCAATACCTGATTTAATTTAGCCAGTGCATCTTCATCCGGTTTTTGATGGACCCTGTATAATATAGGCATTTGCGCCCTATATATATGCTCCGCCACTACTTCATTGGCACCGATCATGAAATCTTCGATTATCATTTCTGCTGCTCCCCGTTCAGCTTTTTTTATCTCAACGGGAAAACTGTTTTCATCAACTATCACTTTGGTTTCCGGAAAATCAAAATCGAGAGCCCCGCGTTCTTTTCTTTTTTCTCTTAAGATATCTGCCAGCTCTTTCATCATACGAAAGTCTTCCCGCAGATATCCATAACGTTTGATCAGATTCTGGTCACTGCCGGCCAGAATTTTATTAACATCTTCATAAGTCATACGCTCATCAATATGTATTACTGATTTGCACAGGTCATAGTCAATTATGTTGCCCTTACTGTCCAGATTCATGATACAGCTCAATGCCATCCGGTCTGCTCCTGCATTCAGGCTGCAGATATCATTGCTGAGTTCCGGGGGCAACATCGGCAGGACTTTATCAATAAGATACACACTGGTTCCCCGGTCAAAGGCTTCCTTGTCCAGTTTGCTTTTTTCTTTTACATAATGAGATACGTCAGCGATGTGGACGCCGAGCTGATATCCTTTGTCTGTTGGTACTATGGAAACCGCATCATCCAGGTCTTTGGCATCTGCTCCATCCATAGTAACCATCCTCACCCCGGTCAAATCCCGACGGTGTTCTTTTTCCCTTGCGCTTACCGGTTCAGCAATGGCCTGGGCCTCGGCTATAACCGCTTCGGGAAAGAAGTCTTTTAATCCATGTTTTCTGATTACTACCTGTATATCCAGACCTGGCTGGCCTTTTCTGCCTAATACTTCGATGATCTTGCCGTCCGGATATTTGTTTTTATCGGGATAAGCAGTAATTGCAACCAGAACTTTGTCGCCGCTTTTGACTTTTAATTTGGTACCTGCTTTTACATTTATGGGATATATTTGCCGGGAATCATCAGGTATCACCTGGACTGAGGAGCGGCCGCGTTCAAAAGTACCAACCAATTCCTTGTTGGCACGTTTAATAGTCCGAATCACTTCCCCTTCGGGACGCTGCCCGTCAAATACTTTTTCCTGGAGTCTGACCATGACCCGATCATGGTGCATGGCACCATTGAGGTTTTTACCGAAAACAAATATTTCCGTTGCGTTTACATCATCCGGTTTTAATATGCCGTAACCGCGCTGACTGATATTTATTACTCCTTTGACCAGGTTCATCATTTCTGGCAGTCCGTACTTATTTTTGCGGGTCTTAACGATTTCTCCCTGCTTTTCCAGCCGCCCCAATTCTTTGCTGAATCTGATCTCTGCTTCGCCGCTTTCTACTTCCAAAGCCTGGATCAGTTCACCATAGCTAAGAGGCCGATAGCTTTCCCGGCGCATAAAGCCAAGTATTGTTTCTCTGTTTATATTTACTCCTCCTCTGATAGTATGGAAAATTAGCTGTTATTAGCTTTACCAGAATACTTAATTTCTATAAACCCAAGTCGGGCGCTATTTTCTGCATACTGTCCAGAGCTATGGCCAGAAATTCCTCCAGCTCCAAACCGATCTCACTGCAGGCTGCCATCTGTTCCCGGTTGGCACCCCGGGCAAAAGCTTTTTCTTTAAAACGTTTTTTCAGGGATTTAAGTTCAACATTGTTCAATTGCTTGTCCGGCCTTACCAGGGCAGCAGCTGTTATAAAGCCGCTGGTCGGATCACAACAATACAATGCTTTATCCAAAAGGCTCTTCCGTTCCAATCCGTGTATTTCATTGTGTACTTTGACGGCATAGACTAAATCTGCCGGGAAGCCTTTTTCCTCCAGCATCTCCGCTCCTATTACAGAATGCCTGTGCGGGTCGTCACCGGTTATATCATAATCTATATCATGGAGCAGCCCGGTTAAACCATATTTTTCGACATCCTCCCCCAAATGGGCAGCCAGTCCTCTCATAATTACCTCAACTGCCAGAGAATGCTTGATATGATTTTCATCGTGCAGATGCTGTTTCAGCAAATTCAAGGCTTCAGTTCTTTGCACTTCATTAACCTCCTAATCACAAGTTTATTCAATCTATATTATTGCACATTTTGCCGGTCTTTTATAAAATCGGCTATTTTCCGGGCAATTGTTTCCTTTTCCCGGTCCATCGTTGCGACATGCCTTGATGACTTAAGCTCCACCAATTCAACCGGTGCGTTGACCGCCCGGCTGACAATAAATCTGCCGCTGTCAGGCCGGACTGTTTCATCCTGTATTGATTGCATTACCAGAAGCGGTATGGTGATATTTTTTAATCCCGCCACGACTTTATGCCGCAGCTGCCACATGCTTTCAAAGGCATCGATGGGGGTAGCATCATAATTAAAACGCCCCTGGCTATTTAATTCCTGGTTCCAGCTTGTTTGTACTTTGGGCAGATTCCTGATAAACAAGCGCATAACTGGTGCCAGTATGCCTGCCAAAGGAACTCGCAGGAATATGGGCGCATTAATACTTATAACTCCTGCTATATTATCCATTTTCATCCCGGCATAAAGGCTTAAAAGGCCTCCCATGGAAAGGCCGGCCAGGTAAACCTGCGAGTAGTTTTTTTGCAGTTCCTCGGTTTCCTTTTTTACGGTGTTATACCAGTCGGTCCACCTGGTCAGGCTTAAGTTTGCTAGTGAAGTTCCGTGACCGGGAAGCAATACCCCTTTTACGGTACATTGTATCAGGTCATTAACCAATTTTGCTGTCGGATAAATTTCCGACGGTGAAGCAGTGATACCATGAATAAATAGTATGGCCGTTTCATCGCTTCCCGGTAAAAAGAAGTCCTCTGCCCCCGGCTTGATCATATTGATTGCTCCTCTCCGCAATAAATAAATCGCTGGCAGCAATAAGCTGTTTTCTTACCGTTAAAACAAAATCAGGGCAAGCCGGCTGACCCAACTGCCCTGATGTTTAATCTGCTGACGGTTACATGAACAAGGGAACGAACACCAGCGAAACAATAGACATCAGCTTGAGTAAAATATTAAGCGAAGGCCCGGCAGTATCTTTACAGGGATCACCGACTGTATCACCGACTACTCCTGCAGCATGGGCATCACTGCCTTTTCCGCCATAATTACCGGCTTCAATAAATTTCTTGGCATTATCCCAGGCGCCTCCGGCATTAGCTAACATAATCGCCAGACAAACGCCGGAACCAATTGACCCAATCAACATTCCAGCCAGGGCTTCGGGGCCAAGGCCAATACCAATTGTTAATGGAGCAATTACTGCAATCAAACCCGGAATTATCATTTCTTTAATCGCAGACCGGGTGCTTATATCAACACAACGGGCATAATCAGCTTTGGCGGTGCCTTCCATCAGACCGGTAATTTCCCGGAATTGTCTTCTGACTTCATCCACCATTTCAGCAGCAGCTCTCCCCACCGCATTCATGGTAAGAGCACAGAAGAAGAAGGGCAGCATAGCTCCTATTAAAATACCAACAATAACATAGGTATTAAGCAGGTCAACACCTTCAATTCCTGCTACCTGGGCAAAGGCAGTTAAAAGTGCCAAAGCAGTCAATGCTGCAGAACCAATAGCAAAACCTTTGCCAATGGCAGCAGTTGTATTGCCGACTGAATCCAGCTTGTCTGTGGTTTCTCTGACTTCCTTAGGCAAACCTGACATCTGAGCAATTCCGCCGGCATTGTCGGCAATCGGCCCATAAGCATCGACTGCCACTACCATCCCGGTAGTTGCCAGCATACCGACGGCAGCCAGAGCAATGCCATAAAGTCCAAAACCTGCAGTTCCTCCGCTGACAATAAAGGCTACCAAAATGGCAGCGCAGATGACCAGCAGCGGCAGCAGAGTCGAAAACATCCCTACTCCCAGCCCGGAAATAATTACAGTAGCAGGACCGGTTGTAGCAGCCTTGGCAATTCCCTGAACTGGTTTGTATTCATCGGATGTATAGTATTCGGTAATTAGTCCGATAGCGGTTCCGGCTATTAAGCCAGCCACCAGAGCCCAGAATACGGAAAACATTTCTGCCGGTAAAATAAATTTTACAGCCAAAAAAGCAATTAAAACCAGCAGGGCAGCAGAACTAAAAGTTCCGGCATTAAGCGCTTTCAAAGGATTGCTGTTTTCGTCAGTTTTAACAAAGAAAGTACCGATAATAGAAGCTAAAATTCCGCCGGCGGCAATTATCATGGGCAGAATTATTATACCAATTCCAAGTTCCGGTTTGGCAGCAAATGATACCGCGCCTAATGTCATGACCGCAATGATCGATCCTACATATGATTCGAAAAGGTCGGAACCCATGCCGGCAACGTCTCCTACATTGTCACCAACATTATCAGCAATAGTAGCCGGGTTGCGCGGGTCATCTTCTGGGATCCCGGCTTCAATTTTACCAACCAGATCAGCTCCTACGTCAGCAGCTTTAGTATATATGCCTCCGCCGACACGGCCAAAGAGGGCTACTGAACTGCCTCCCAGAGCAAAACCGTTAACAATGGTCGGGTCTTTAAAAATAAGATACATAATGCCCAGGCCAAGAAGCCCCAAGCCCGATACTGACATCCCCATAACTGCGCCGCCGGAGAAAGCGATCCCCAGGGCCGCATTCTGTGAAGTACGGGCTGCATTGGCAGTCCTTACGTTAGCTTTCGTTGCTACACTCATTCCTATGTAACCAGCTGACATCGAACAGATTGCACCGGCCAAGAAACATACAGCAGTTTGCCAGTGGATGAAAAGGCCCAGTACTAAAAATACTGTTACTACGAATATTGCTATAGCCTTGTATTGGCGGTTAAGAAACGCCATGGCTCCTTCATGAATGTGACCGGCAATTTCCATCATAGCGGCATTGCCCGGATCAGCCTTGGATACCTTTCCCGCCAGATAAAAAGCAAACAATAATGCTATTGCCCCACCGGCCGGAGCAAACATGGTTAAATATTCCATTTTAGTTTGATCATCTCCTTGTGTGAGTGTTTATGCATATTATGCAAAAGAAAATTATAATACTGCCAGGGCTAATGTCAATATCATAAATAAAGCGGCCAGCCAACCGGTAATTTTGGCCAGTAGATCATCCACACCTTTTTTCTTTCCGAACAAGGCTTCACCGCCACCGGCTATACTGCCTGACAGCCCGGCACTTCTCCCTGATTGCAGGAGAACTGTAGTAATTAATCCTAATGCACATATAACTTGTAGTATCAAGACTGCTATCTTCAAAATTCTCACCTCCGATTACCTTTAAACAGTCATCTAGTATTGTAACATAATCAATCCGGCTAAAACAATGTCAGTTACAGTTTAAGATTATAATAAGCTCCCAGTCCCTTATAAAGAGCAAACTGATCCAGCTCTTCTTCGATCCTTAACAGCTGATTGTACTTGGCAACCCGGTCAGTGCGGGCCGGCGCCCCGGTCTTTATTTGTCCGGCATTGGCTGCTACAGCAAAGTCGGCAATAAACGTGTCTTCGGTTTCTCCTGAACGGTGGGAAATCACGCAGGTATATCCGGCTTGTTTGGCCATCTCAATGGCGTCAAGGGTTTCACTTACGGTACCTATTTGATTCAGTTTTATAAGAATACTGTTGCATATACCTTCTTTTATTCCCTTGCCCAGCCGTTCAGTATTGGTGACAAACAAATCGTCACCAATCAGCTGGATCTTTTTACCCAGTTTCTCAGTCAGCAGCGCCCAGCCAGCCCAATCATCCTCTGCCAGTCCGTCTTCGATTGAAATAATCGGGTATTTCTGCACCAGGCCTGCATAAAATTCCACTACTTCTTCTGATGTCATCACCTGGTTTGTGCTTTCAAAATAATACTTGCCGTCTTTATATAATTCACTGGCAGCCACATCGAGCGCCAGGTATATATCCTGCCCGGCTTTATAACCGGCAGCGGCAATGGCTTCCAGTATCACTTCAATTGCTGCTTCATTGGAAGGAAGGTCAGGAGCAAAACCGCCTTCATCTCCTACTGCCGTTGCCAGCCCCTTGGTTTTTAACACTTTTTTCAGGTTATGATACACTTCCACTCCCATGCGCAGCCCTTCCGCAAAAGAAGCAGCTCCGGCAGGAACTATCATAAATTCCTGAATATCCACATTATTGTCTGCATGCTGTCCGCCGTTTAATATATTCATCATTGGTACCGGTATCTGGCGGGCATTGATACCGCCAATATATTGATATAATGGAATACCTAAAAAATCTGCCGCCGCCCGGGCCACTGCCATGGATACTCCTAAAACAGCATTGGCACCTAATCTGCTTTTATTCGGAGTTCCGTCCAGTTCCAGCAGGAACGTATCTATATCGATCTGGCCGGTGGCGTCCATACCGACTATTTCCGGTGCGATTATTTCGTTGACGTTGTCCACTGCGGTCAATACTCCCTTGCCCAAATATCTTTCCATGTCATTGTCACGCAGTTCAACTGCTTCATGGGCTCCGGTTGAGGCGCCGGAAGGTACGATTGCCCTTCCCATAGTCCCGTCTTCCAGTACAACTTCGACTTCAACAGTTGGATTGCCTCGCGAATCAAGCAGTTCCCTGGCAAATACATCAACAATAGTACTCATTAGAATCTTTCTCCTTCCGTTTATGTTTGACTTTTATTAACCTGATTTTCAGTGTTTTATTATGCTCCGTCCGGTCATCTCTTCAGGTATTGCCAAATCAAGCAAATCCAATATTGTCGGAGCAATATCCTGTAAAGAACAATTATTTAACAGTGCTTGATTTTTATAACCATCATCGACCAGTATAAAGGGTACCAGATCTAAAGTATGCGCTGTAAATGGGCCGCCGCTTTCCGGGCAGACCATCATTTCACAGTTGCCATGGTCAGCAGTGATCAAAACGGCTCCTTTTTTAGCCAAAACCGCTTCAACCACCTGAATCATAAGACCATCTACTGCTTTCACCGCTTGTATGGCCGCTTCCAGAACTCCTGTATGTCCAACCATGTCGGCATTGGCATAGTTGATAATGATTACATCATAATAATCGCGGTCGATCTCCATAATAACCCGTTCGGTCAGTTCCAGAGCACTCATTTCCGGTTTGAGGTTATAAGTGGGAACATTCGGCGATGGTATCAGGATGCGGTCTTCTCCGGGATTGGCTTCTTCGACCCCGCCGTTGAAAAAGAAAGTGACATGAGCGTATTTTTCGGTTTCTGCAATGCGCAATTGCTTCAGCCCCTGCCTGGAAAGGTATTCACCTAATGTATTATTCAGATTCTGAGGTTTAAAAGCTACCGGAGCTTCTATATTATGGTCATATTGCGTCATGCATACAAAACTGACCTTCGGCCGCTTTACCGGGCTGAAACCGGCAAATTCCTGTTCAGTAAAAGCTCTGGTTATCTGGCGGGCACGGTCAGCACGGAAATTAAAAAATATTATGCTGTCGCCATCCTCAACCAAACCCACCGGTTCCCCTTTACTGTCTATTATAACGGTGGGTTCTACAAACTCATCAAATATCCTGGCTTCATAACTTTGTTCTATGGCGGCAAAGACATTGGCTGCTTTAAACCCAATTCCTGCAACCATGGCGTCATAGGCTTTTTCAATTCTGTCCCAGTGTTTATCCCGGTCCATACCGTAAAATCTGCCGCCTACGGTAGCAAATTTGCCGATCCCTATCTCCTCCATCTTTTGGTTTATCCTGGCCACATATTCGCCAGCACTTTTGGGATTTACATCGCGTCCATCAAGAAAACCGTGAATAAATACTTTATTCATTTGCCGCTGCCGGCATAGCTCAAGCAGGGCATAAATATGATCAAGATGACTGTGTACACCGCCATCCGACAGCAATCCCATCAGATGTACGGCCCGCCCGGTATCCCGTGCGCCATCTATTGCCTGCACCAGGGAGGGATTTGAGAAAAAACTCTTATCCTCGATTGCTTTGCTGATGCGGGTTATTTCCTGATATACAATACGGCCTGAACCGATATTCAAGTGCCCGACTTCCGAATTACCCATGAGGCCGGCAGGCAGGCCGACATCCAGTCCGCAACATTTAAGCAGGGTATGCGGATAATCAGATTGCAAACGGTAAAAATTACGAGGTTCAGCTCTGGTTACGGCATTATCAGCACAGGCCTCCCTGCTGCCCCAACCGTCTAAAATCATCAGCACTACTGTTTTTTCAGGCATTTTCACTTAACCTCACAATTTGATAAAAAGAATCGGCCTCAAGACTGGCGCCTCCAACCAAGGCACCATTTATGCCGCCCTGCAAAAATTCCGCAAAATTATCAGCTTTGACGCTGCCGCCATAAAGCAGCGGTATTTTTTCGGCCTCTGCCTTATCATTTATTGTTTGCAGGCACTGGCGGATAAAAACTGCCATGTCATCGGCATCCTGAAAACTGGCATTTGCCCCGGTACCTATTGCCCAGACCGGTTCATAAGCAATTACCAGATTTTCCACGGTAAATTCGATATCCTTCAAAGCTCCGGTCAGTTGCTTTTCCACAATTTCCCGGGCTTTATCATCCTGTCTTTCCTGTAATGTTTCCCCAACGCATAACACCGGTATTAAACCACTCTTAAGCGCAGCCTTCACTTTTTTGTTTATCATCAGATCTGTTTCTCCCATGATCTGACGTCTTTCCGAATGGCCGATGATTACATAGCGGCATCCGGCTTCGACTAATTGAAACGGTGCTATTTCTCCGGTATATGCGCCCTGCTCTTCCCAGAATATATCCTGGGCTCCAAGCCCAATACCTGAAGACAACAGACTGGGCCCTACTGCAGCCAGGGCAGTAAAGGGCGGACAAATTACTACGGTAGTTTTTTTTATTCCCCGGCTTAAAACAATAAAGTCCCGGCAGAAAGCCTGCGCCTCGCTGATGGTTTTATGCATTTTCCAGTTGGCAATAATGAGTGATGGAGTCATCAATTTATCTCCCTGTTTATTCTTCACAAACTGCTACTCCCGGCAGAGTAATCCCTTCCAGGAATTCCAGCGTAGCCCCGCCTCCGGTTGATATATGGGTAATTTTATCTTCCAGCCCCATACTGATAACTGCTGCTGATGAATCGCCGCCGCCGATAACCGTAATGGCCTGTGCCTCGGCTAAAGCTCGTGATATTTCCCGGGTACCGTTGGCAAACTGTTCGAATTCATAAACCCCCAACGGTCCGTTCCAGATTATTGTTTTAGCCCGTTTTATTGCATTTTTAAACAACTCAATGGTCTGCGGCCCGATATCCAAAATCATAAGATCATCGGTAATACTGTCCGCGTCAATTATAACCGGCACTGCTTCCGGCGATAACTCAGCAGCTGCAACTACATCGACCGGCAGAATCAATTCCACATTCTTATATGCCGCCATTTTAAGCAGCCGCTCAGCTTCAGCGACGAATTTTTCTTCAAACATGGACTTGCCGATATTTTTTCCCTGAGCTTTAAGAAAGGTATTGGCCATCCCGCCGCCAATCAGGACAATAGCAGTTTTATCCAGCAGGTTTTCAATCAGGCCAATTTTATCAGCTACTTTAGCTCCGCCTAAAATAGCCATTCGAGGTGGTTCTGGATATTCCAGAACCCTTCTTAACATCTTTACTTCTTTCTCCATCAACAGGCCGGCATAACATGGCAAAAATTTACCTACACCAGTTGTGGAAGAATGTGCTCGGTGGGCTGAACCGAAAGCGTCATTTACAAAAATATCTCCCAGTTCTGCCATTTGTTTTGACAGTTCCGGGCTGTTCTTTTCTTCCCCGGGACAAAAGCGGACATTTTCCAGCAATAATACTTCACCTGGTTTAAGCGCTGCCACGGCTGCTGCCGCCTGCGGTCCCACTGTTTCAGATGACATATATACATTAGCCTCTATAAGGCTGTCAAGCCTTTTGGCTACTGCTTTCAGGCTGTATTTATCATCTCTTTGACCTTTGGGCCTGCCCAGATGGCTCATGAGAATAAGCCGGGCACCTTGTTTAAGAATATACTCAATTGTGGGCAAAGCCGCTTTTATTTTGTTGTCATCTATAATATTGCCTTCATCATCCTGGGGGACATTAAAATCTACCCGCATCAATACTCTTTTGCCTTTAAGCTCGGCATCCCTTAAGTGCCTCAAAACCATTCACCTCCAAAAAACTGCGAATAATTCAGCCGGATCATATCCCCTTTGAAGCTATATAACTTACCGCATCAACTACCCTGAGAGAGTACGCCCATTCATTATCGTACCAGGCAATTACTTTAGCCATATGCTCACCCATAGTCATGGTAAGCAAACCGTCAACAACAGCCGAGTTATTTTCGCCCCGGTAATCAGTGGAAACCAATGGCAGTTCAGTATATTTTAAAATGCCTTTCAGACTGCCCTGACTGGCTTGTTTAAAAGCATTATTTATATCATCCCGTTTAGCTGCCTTTTCCAGTTCAACGGTCAAATCAAGCAATGAAACATTGGGAGTTGGAACCCTTATTGCCAATCCGTCCAGCTTGCCTGCCAGTTCCGGGATAACCAACCCCAGTGCGCTGGCAGCCCCCGTAGTAGTAGGAATAAGTGATAAACCGGCAGCCCTGGCCCGCCTTAGATCTTTATGTTCCAGATCCAGGATCCGCTGATCGTTAGTATAGGAATGTATGGTATTCATCATGCCTTTAACGATCCCGAATTCCTCCAGCAGGACTTTGGCTACCGGGGCCAGGCAGTTAGTGGTACATGATGCATTGGAAATTATATTATGCTCAGGCAAGTATTTATGGTGATTTACACCCATTACCATAGTCAAGTCGGCTCCTTCACCAGGTGCAGTAATGACGACTTTGGATGCTCCGGCAGTAATATGTTTGCCGGCCTTGGCTTTGCTTCTGAAAGCCCCGGTTCCTTCAATCACTATTTTAATACCCAGTTCCTGCCATGGAAGCTTTTCGGGATCTTTTTCCTGCAAATATTTGATCTCTCTGCCATCTACAATGATGTTATCCCCTGCAACCTGAACATCGCCCTTATATTCACCATGGATGGAATCATACTTGAAAAGATGCGCATTGGATTCGATACTGCCCAAATCATTAACAGCGGCAATTTCAATATCAGTACGCTGCAATGCTGCCCTGGTTACCAACCGTCCGATACGGCCAAAACCATTGATCGCCACCTTCACCGACATACAACTATTCACTCCTTTCAGATATACTGTTTAATTAATACTGTTTAATAGCTTGCCCTGGATCAATTAATTCTAAGCATTGACATCAGAAAGCTCTAATTAAAATAACAATAAAATATATTTGAGGTGATTTTGCTAAAAAATGTAACAGTATGAGAGAAAAAGTTCTTCTAAATTAATAGTATAGCAGAAAATGAAGAGAAATATGGGGGAAAATTTGGATGTGGCAAGTATTTATGTGATTAATACCTTCTGCGGGACATAGCGGCAGGAATATTTAATTCCTGGCGGTATTTTGCAATAGTACGGCGGGAGATCTTTATACCTTTATCCTCCAGTTGTTTTGCTATAGCTTCGTCGCTTAAAGGATTGCCGGTGTCTTCATGTTGGATAATTTCTTCTATAACATGTTTTATGGATTTGGATGATACTTCACTCTGGCCATAACATTTGACAGCAGTAGAAAAAAAGTATTTCATTTCCAACAGACCCTGCGGAGTCTGGATATACTTATTGGCAGTAGCTCTGCTGACAGTTGATTCATGAACTTCAACCAAATCAGCTACCTGATGCAAAGTCAGGGGTTTTAAGTATTCCACTCCATGGTCGAGAAATTCAGTCTGGATATCAACTATACAACGGGCTACTTTGTATAAGGTCATACGGCGCTGTTCAATACTTCGGATCAGCCAAAGTGCTGAGCTCAATTTCTCCTCGAGGTATTTCCTGGTCTCTTCCGGAAAAGACTCGGGCTGGCGTAATATCTTTTTATAAGTATTGTTAACCATCAGGCGGCCATACTGAAAATCATTTACAATAACAATATATTGCCCTTCGATCTTTTCCACAAAAATATCCGGGACAATGTATTTTATTTCATTATTGTTGCTGAATTGCAAACCGGGTTTAGGGTCAAGGGTCTTTATCAAATCACATATCTCCTGGATCTGGTGGACCGGGATATTCAATTCCCGGGCAATTTTATTCAATTTGCCTTTAGCCAGTTCCTCAAGATATTCATCGATTATTTGATCAGCTGCCGCACTTTCTTTGCCGTAGCTTTGCAGCTGCAGCTTAAGCGATTCCGCTAAATCACGGGCACCTATTCCGGCAGGAACGACAGACTGTATTATTTTAAGAACCTTTTCAACTTCTTCCACACTGGCATCACAGTACCTGCTGACTTCCTCCAGAGAAGTAGAAAGATATCCGTTATTATCAATGTTACCGATCAGGTATTCACCAATGGCAATGGACTGTTTGCCAGTCAGGGCCAGATGCATTTCCGTCTCCAGGTACTCATAAAGCCCCGGCCTTCTGCTCATAATGTTTTCATATGATTTTTGCTCTTCGTTTTCTCTTTCAGCATAAGCTGAACCCCGTTCGTTATAATATTCCAGCCACTGTTTGTACAGTTCGCTATTCACATTATCCTCCGGGCCGTTTTCATGGTTTTCAAAAAATTCGGTTTCCTCTATATTTTCCTCCAGTAAAGGGTTTGTTTCCAATTCCTGCTGAGCATAATCATTCAGCTCCAGAGAAGACATCTGCAATATAGCAATTGCCTGACGCAATTCAGGTGTCATAATCAGTTTTTGTTGTTGTTGCAAAAAAATATCCGGTGTCAGCCGCATTGCAGTCTCCCATTATTATTAATTCTTAATTAACAATTCTGCATCACTTTACATAAATCCTGCCTCAATTCGGCTTTGAAGTTTTGCCGCCGCATACTCTTCCAGTTTGCGCATCCGATATGCGACCCCTGATTTACTTAAAGGAGGCCCCATCATTTTACCCAGTTCAGCTAAACTGCTGTCGGGAAAATCTATTCTGAGCTGAACTAATTGTACATATTGCGGTGGTATCCCTTCCCAGCCCTCCTGGTTCAGCAACTCTTTGATCAGATTGTTCTGCCTGACTGCCGCATCGACAGTTTTGGCCAAATTAGCTGTTTCACAGTTTACCTGGCGGTTGACATCATTGCGCATCGCTTTGATGATCCTGACATTCTCAAACTCCAATAAGGCAGTACTGGCTCCCACAACCCGTAAAAAATCAGCTATTATTTCACTTTCTTTAACATACAGGAAAAGACTGTTTTTTCTCTCACCCAACCGGGCCGGAATATTAAAACGCAGCAGCATTTTTTGAATATCAGCAGCCAGTTTTGCATCATTTATTACTAACTCGAGATGATACACGCCTTCCGGGCGGTTTATAAAACCGCGGTTTAAAAACAGGCCCCGCAGGTATGACTTCTTGCAGCAGGTTTTCGCAATTAATTCCTGGTTAACTGCTGGTTTGAGTATTAAATTACGGTCGATTATATTAATTCCTTCTATTGTTTTGAAGTCCTGTTCATCTTTTATAAGCGTATTGACCATGTAGACTCTGGTTTTATTAAATCTTTTACGTTTTTCCATTCGTACCGAAGACTGCAGATTTTGCTCTTTCAGCATTTTGAATATTTTCCTGGCAGTAGCAGCTTTCTCCACTACCGCCTCCAGGTTGTACTGATTGTCCGCCTGGCAGTGGATTTGGCCGCTGGTCAGGAGAAGCGCTGACAGTTCCGCCTTCCGGCAACATTCTTTTTCCGGCATAAGGCGAGCTAATTCATTTCTTACATCATTGGCAAAACTCAAAAAGCTTCCTCCCTCTTCCCTTTAACATACACATAACCTAATACCCGATAATATCCATAATTATCCTGGCAAGTTTATCAGAATCATGCCAGGCAACATCATCATCAGATACCAGGTCTTCTTCCACTGCTGTATATCCCATAGCTTCAATCTCTGCTGAACTGGGGTCAACCGGTAATGCTTTTTCCTCCCGGTAGCGGCTTAGCCTTATTTCATCAATATGACCGGTATTGACAAGCACATAATCAATAATGTCACTTTCAATATAATGCAACAGACTGCGTAAATGATCTGCAGCAGTAAAATCATCGGTTTCACCAAGTTCTGTCATAATATTGCTGATGAAAATGGTTTTAGCTTTAGATCGGGATATAGCCTCAGTTACTCCATCTACCAGCAGATTAGGAATAATACTGGTAAACAGGCTGCCAGGCCCGATAACAACAGCATCTGCTTCTGAAATTGCCTCCAGAACTGCCGGCACCGGATGGCAATTTTCCGGAGTTAACCACAGCTTATTTATGCAACCAGGATATTCTCTTATCGAGGTTTCCCCCTTGACAGTAATACCGTCAGCCATTAGGGCAACTAAATTTACGGGTTCCAGGGTAACAGGTATTACCTGCCCCCTCACTTTCAGAACTTTGCTTACTTCTTTAATGGCCGAAACAAAATCGCCGGCTATTTCAGTCATGGCCACCAGTAAAAGATTGCCCAGATTGTGTCCCTTTATACTGTCCCCCTGGCCAAAGCGGTGCTGAAATACTTTATCCATCAAAGTTTCAGTTTCAGCCAGTGCTACCAGGCAGCTGCGAATATCCCCGGGAGGCAGTACTCCCAATTCAGTACGTAAACGTCCCGAACTGCCGCCATCGTCAGTAACGGTTACTATAGCGGTTAATTCCGAGGTCCAGTTTTTCAAGCCTTTAAGCAAAACCGGCAGGCCGGTTCCTCCGCCTATTACAACTATCTTAGGTTCATTACCTGATCGATCAATTTTGGATTGCATTCTAATCCTCCATTATATCTCCGGAAATATCTTTATCAATTTGGTATTTTGCAATATCTCTATGCCGAATAATGATTTTATATCCCAGATTTTTAAGTTTTTTGCCGGTATAATCAGCCAGTACCACTGAGCGGTGCTGTCCCCCGGTACAACCTATGGCTACTACCAGACTGGTTTTGCCCTCACCAATATAATAGGGTACAAGGAATTTAAGCAGATTAATGAAACGGCGCACAAAAGATTTGGTAACCGGAGATAAGAGTACGAAATCTATTACTTCCTGGTCTTCACCGGTAAGATTGCGCATAACCGGATCATAGAAAGGGTTAGCTAAAAAACGTACATCCATCACAATATCTGAATCCATCGGTATGCCCAGCTTGTAGCCAAAGGAGATAATATTTATAAAGAAATTCCCGGTACCGCGCTCACAATAAATGCTCTGCAATTTGTTCTTCAATTCCAGGGGTGTAAGATTGGAAGTATCAATAACCAGGTTGGCTTTGCCACGCAGTTCTTCCAGCATGCCCCGCTCCTGCCGAATCGATTCCAACAGACTGCTGTTGCTGGCTAAAGGATGGCGCCGCCTCGATTCTTTAAAGCGGCGGATCAGGACATCATCCGCAGCTTCTAAAAATAATATTTCATAGGGTATAAGATTATCCTGCATTTCTTCCAAGGCATGGGACAGGTCGTGAAAAAACTCTCCTCCTCTTACATCTATTACCAGAGCAACTTTATCTATCTTGCCTTCCGACTGCCAACTGAGCTCGACAAATTTTGTCAGTAATGCCGGGGGTAAGTTGTCAACACAATAATAGTCCATGTCCTCCAGACAGTTTATAACCTGTGTTTTCCCCGCTCCGGATAAACCGGTTATGATCAGTGTATGTAACCCCTCAGTTTTTTCGACCACCTTTGATACCCCCCTTTTCGCTGCAGATTGACTATGCGCTCCTCTGGTATGCCCAGTTGTTCGATTACCGTCAGACCGTATGACAGTTGCCCGACAGTTTCTATAAAGTGGGCGTCACTGTTAACAATAAAATTTACACCCTGTTCCTTAGCTATCATTATATCAGAAATAGGCGGATATCCATGCCCGCAATTAATTTCAAAAAGCACCTGGTTTTTTACGCACGCCCGGGCCACTTCCGCTATATCAACATGAAAGAATAACCCGGGATGAGAAAGAATTTCAAGCCGGGGATTATTATTAAGTGCTGCTACGGTTGCCTGCGTATTGGCTTTAACTGCTTTCTGCCTTTGCCTGCGGCTTAAATGGCGAAAGGAATTCTGCCCGAACAAATTAATACCATCCGACCATGAAGTTGGCAGTGTATAAGGATGCAGCCCCGCAATCAGAATGTCCAATGACTCCATAGACTGAACATCAATATCAAGGTTACCGTCTAAATCCCTGATGTTAGCTTCGACTCCCAGCAGTACATCAATATCCGGGTTCAGGCTGTTTAAAGCATCTACTCGCAGTCGCATATCTGCTAAAACCGCTGTATCCTTAATTCCTATACCAAGAACCAGTGGCCCATGGTCAGTTATGGCAACTTCTTTCAGTCCCCGCTCTTTAGCTGCATTTATGATCTGGACATCGCTCTGACGACCG
The DNA here is from genome assembly GCA_035353375.1 of Syntrophomonadaceae bacterium. GTDB lineage: Bacteria > Bacillota > Syntrophomonadia > Syntrophomonadales > Syntrophomonadaceae > UBA1368. The sequence continues at coordinate 40,783 of DAOPZM010000019.1, read as the reverse complement.
TCACTTTGCCGGGAATGGGTATGATAGTCACCATAAAAATCCATCATATAACTCTCCTTTTTACATATTTTATTTTTAATATGCCCCGCTCAGCGGTTGATATGAACAGCCATATAAAAAAGCAAAGCTGTGAAAAGCTTTGCTCGTAATAACTATAAAGGCTCATTTTGTGCCCAATAATTTTATTTGCCCAGTTCGTTTTTCAAAAAATCAATAACCTTTACCGGGGTCGGATCGATCCCATACTCCATGGCCAGATAATAACTGACATAATCACCAGTATAAATCAGCGAATAAAGGCGGGCTAAAAAGCTTTCCCCGGAACTTTCAACTTCGATCACGGCTTTTACTTTTGGCAATACTATATCTTTAGTGATTTTTATCCGTTTCTTGATCCTTTCATTATCGAACTTGTCCTTTAAGATAATTATTGCTATTCTGCCCAGTATTTCCTCCGACAGCTCAAAACCTACTATTTCATTATGGTTTAATTCCGGGAAAAGATTAAAGAAAGCAGGGGCCTTGGCATTTTCATTTATCTGCCCCTTCCAGCGCATGGCCGCTGCTTCAGAGGTCCCGACAACTCCCCAGATAAGCGGCAGGCTGTTTTTTAGACCGGCCGCGATTTGCCGGGCTTGATTTTTATCTCCGGTTACTTCCGGTCCTATTTCCCGCCGCAAACTGGCCAGCAACTGAGCGGTTTCCATGATCGCCTCTCTGGCTCCCGGCAGTATGGCTAATTGCTGCAAAATCAAAGCCACCGGGGCCAGCAAGTAACCGGAAGCGGCACGGGGCACCAAATCTCCAGGGATAATAGCTAAGCCATCGCCGTTTTTTCTAGCTAAATCGGCTAATTTCCCTCCGCTGGTCACCCCTATTATTGGGGCTCCGATTTCCCTGGCCAGGTGATATGCCTGTAAAGTTTCTTCGGTATTGCCGGAATAACTGACGGCAATAACCAGCGAATGTTCATTAATAAAATGAGGGATCCGGTAATCGCGGTTTATTATCAGCGGAACTGTGGCGTCCAGTTGTCCCCAGGTCCTTAAAATATCGCCGCCGATGGCAGAACCTCCCATTCCGCAAATTAAAACATTCTCATAGCGGCCCTGGTATCTTTCGATAAAATCAAATTCCATTTGCAGGCAATCCTCAAATTGCCGCGGCAGACTGTGAATATATCCAGCCATTATTTCCGAATCAATTATCATTTCGAAACTTCCCTCCAGATCATATATTTCGGTCTTTTAAATCCCTCGGGCAATCGCCGCGATACAGCCGTATAAACCTATATCATTGCCTAATTTAGTATTTTCCATGATCAAATCCCGCCGGTGCATAGGGAAAGCCTTTTCTCCCACATATTTTTTTATCGGTTCCAGCAATAAATCCTCCAGGCCCAGCATAACTCCGCCGCCCATTACTACTATTTGCGGGTTGAATATATTGACTAAATTTGTTATACCAATAGCCAGGTTTTTGCCAAGTTCCTCTATCAGCACTAATGCTTCGGCATCACCTTGCCGCGCTGCCTGCCCTAATTCAGGCGCTCCCAGGACAGAACTGCTCTGGCAGGCCATGATATTTAGTCCCTTGCCTTCTTTAATCATTGCGTTCAGCTGTCTGGCAATAGCCGCTCCTGAAGCCAGAGCCTCCAGGCACCCCTGACGTCCGCAATTACATTCAGTCCCGGCTGCGTCTACAACCATATGCCCGAATTCTCCTCCGCCACCCCGGTGCCCGTGATAGAGCCGGTCATCAATTATAATCCCACCGCCGATACCTGTGCTGACCGTTAAGTATAATAAATCTGCATATCTCCCCTGTTGTCCGAAATGATATTCACCTAAAGCAGCCAGATTGGTATCTTTATCTATCAGGACCGGTCTTCCCAGCCGCCGGCACAGTTCTTCTCTTATTTCTACCCGCTGCCACACTAAATTAGGGGAGTTCTCAATTACTGCTTCAGGATAAGAAACCGGCCCGGGGACAGCAACTGCAATGCCTTTGATCTGGTCATGTTCCCCCTCAGCAGTTTTTATCCAATAATTTATATTATCAGCTATAAAATCCAATACTTCAGATGGGCTGCCCTGGGGGGTCGGTATCTTCATTTTCCGTAAAATTTGTCCGTCTTCTGTACCAACACCGCTTAAAATTTTTGTGGCTCCCAGGTCAACGCCGATAATTACTTCTCGCGTCATTTAACCGTACCTGCCATTTATTGCTGAGCGCGGGGTTTTAATATAAAGCGGTAAAGTGCTTCAGCTACCCCTTCTTCTTCATTGCTGGTTGTTATATAATCAGCGGTTTCTTTGACTGATTTACGTGCATTTCCCATGGCAACACCTATCCCCGCCCATTCAATCATGGCCATGTCATTATAGCTGTCGCCAATAGCCAGCACTTCTTTGCGGTCTATGCCATAATGCCCGGCAATTACTTTAAGCGCATCACCTTTATTGGCCTGGGGATCCATAACTTCCAGATAACAAGGTTTCGATCTGGTTATATAAAGATCGCGTGTATATATACCACGCAATTCCAACTCCATATCTAAAAGCAGCTTTTCATTTTCTATTACCGCCAATACTTTGCAGGTATCCTGGCGGGAGGCTTCCTCGATCAGGTCTTTTATAATTACCGGTTCCACTCCTGCCAGGCGGGAATATTCCATTCCTTCCTCCGTAAGACTTTCCATACAGAGCTGATCATTAAAATAAGCCTGAAAATGAACTTTGCTTTTCTTAAAGTATTGCATTATCTCGATCGCTTTATCCTTTTTCAAAGGACGATAATATAGTTCTTCTCCCGAAAGGCTGCATTTAACCAGAGCACCCTGATAAGTAATGACAGGAATATCCTTTATCGACTCCAGTTGCCTGGCGTAGGGAAGCGCAGATATAAACATACGTCCGGTAGCTAAAGTAACTATTATACCCTTTTCCTGAACCTGATTAACAGCTGCTATGCATTCAGGTGAAATCTGTAATCCTGAATCCAGTAAAGTGTCATCCAGGTCGACAGCCACTAGTTTTATACCCATAGTTGCCTCCTTATGCCTTATATCAGTAAGCCGAGCAAGTGCCCGGCTGTGAATTCTTACCATTCGATATTTATTGCTGTTAATTATCTGTCTTTTACGAAATAACTTATTACGAAACTAACTATGCTCAAAACCAGGGCACTTAAAATAGCAGCGCCAAAACCTGTAACATCAAAACCTTTTACCGTAATAGCTGTCAGCCAGAGCGTAAAGCCGTTTATCACCAGGGTAAACAACCCTAAAGTAACTATATTCAGCGGCAAGGTCAGGATTATCAATACAGGACGAATAATAGCATTTACAATACCTAAAAAGATCGAGCCTACGATTGCACCCCAAAAAGTCAATTCAAACCCAGGTATCAGATAAGCAGTTATAAGAATTGCGATAATATTCAACAGCCATCTCAACAACCAACCACGCAAAAGTGTTTCCCCCTTTCATCAAACTTATAACTTTTTCTATCATTCATTATTTTACCATATAAACATAACAAATCATTCATTTACGCTGGTGTTATTTGCATCATGATGAAAATAATCATAGACTTTTTTGGCTGCAGCTTTATTCATGCCCGGTATGACCGATAAAGATTCCAAATCGGCCTGGCGGATTTTACTGACTGAGCCTAAGCTGTTGAATAAAGCTTTTTTTCGGGCCGGACCTATGCCGGCAATATTATCCAGCTCCGAAGCAGTAGTCTTTTTCGCCCGCCTTAAGCGATTTAAGTCCAGGGCAAACCGATGGGCTTCATCCCGCAGGCGCTGCAATAATTTCAGGCCCTCATCACGAAGCGTTAATCTTATTGGCTGCCCGCATCCCGGCCTCCAAATCTCTTCGTGCTTTTTAGCCAGGCCAAATACCGGGATATCAATCTGCAGATCATTTAAAACTGATTGTACGCTGTTTACCTGTCCTAAACCCCCATCGATAATTATCAGATCCGGCAGCGGAAGAAACGCGGCATTGCCGCTTTGCGCCTGCTTAAAACGGCGCTTAAGCGTTTCGGCCAGGGAGGCAAAATCGTTATTTTGTTCAGTCTTTATTTTGAATCGGCGGTACGCTTTTTTATCTGCCTCTCCTTCAGTAAAAACCACCATGGATGCTACGGTTTCGCTTCCGGCCAGATGGGAAATATCATAACATTCGATACGCTCCGGTACTACCTCCAGATCAAGTACCTGGCTGAGTCGTAACAGCACCCTGCGGTTTTTAAGATTCTGCTGGTATTTTTCTTCCCATAAAACGGCGGCATTTTCCTCTGCCATATCCAGCAGGTGCCTCTTATCACCCTGGCGGGTTTTTTTTATGGTAATACGACGGCCGGTCTTTTCACTCAGCCAGCATTCCAACAGTTTCGCATCAGCCGGCAGCTGGTTTACCACGATTTCCCTGGGGATATCCTGGTTATTATCATAATAACGGCGGATAAAGAAATCCATAACTTCACTGTTTTCTTCCTCTATCGCTTGTTTAAGCCAGAAAAAATCCTTGCCGCTTATTTGCCCGGCGCGGATCCTTAAGACCAGCAGTAAACTCTCGCGTTCCCCGGCTACCTGGGCAATTAAATCCAGGTTATAAGGATTATCAAAGACCGTTTTCTGTTCAGCAGCAATTTTCCTGATATTATTGATTTGATCACGCCAGCGGGCTGCTTTTTCATAATCCATATTTGCAGCCGCCTCCCGCATTCTGTTTTCGCATTCCTTTATAACAGGAAGATGTTGGCCCTCCATAAAAGCAATTATTCTTTCCACCTGCGAAGCATATTCCTCTTCCGTCACCTTGCCCATACAAGGTGCCAGGCATCTGCCCATATCATGATTAAGGCAGGGGCGCTCACGGCGCTGCAAGTTTTTGCAGGTCCTGAGCGGGAAAAGTTCCGCCAGCACTTTCAGCGTTTCCCGCAGTGAAGTTACATCAGTGTAAGGACCGAAATAGCGTGAAACACCGTCTTTGGCTTCCCGGGCAATACAAACCCGGGGGAACTTTTGCCCGGTGGTAATCTTTACATAAGGGTAAGTTTTGTCATCACGCAGGTCTATATTATATCGAGGCTGCCAGGCTTTGATCAGATTGTTTTCCAGAATTAAAGCTTCCACTTCCGTAGCGGTAACAATATAATCGAAATCTTTTACCCGGGCCATCATCGCCCTTACCTTGGGGTGCAATTTTTCCGGAGACTGGAAATAGGAGCGCATCCGGTTACGCAAAGCTTTTGCCTTGCCCACATAAATAATCTGCCCCTCCTGGTCTTTATACAAATATACACCTGGCTTTAACGGCACCTTTTGCAGCCGCTCCCTCATTATACTGACCTCCAAATTCTAAAAAAAGGTTCCGGCACTTATCACTCGCCTTCACCCTGCAGGTAGTGCCTGATTTATTATTTCCCGGTTATTTCCGGGCAATCCGACACCTTTGACATTATTGACTTAAAATTTCCTGCAGATATTTAGCTGTATAAGACTGCAGGCAGCAGGCAATTTGTTCAGGAGTGCCGGCAGCTACGATATAACCACCTTCATCTCCGCCTTCCGGCCCCAGGTCCACAATATAATCAGCTGATTTTATAACGTCAAGATTATGCTCGATAATTAAAACCGTATTGCCGTTGTCGACCAACCGGTTTAAGATTTCCAGCAAATGTCTGACATCTTCTTTATGCAGTCCGGTAGTTGGCTCATCAAGGATATACAAAGTACTGCCGGTAGAACGTTTGGAAAGCTCAGTTGCCAGCTTTACCCGCTGGGCTTCGCCGCCGGACAGGGTAGGAGCAGGCTGCCCCAGTTGAATATAACCCAGTCCGACATCCTGGAGCACCTTAAGTTTACGGTGCACCCGCGGAATCAATTCAAAAACATCTACTGCCTCATCAACCGTCATATTTAAGACTTCAGAAATATTCCGGCCTTTATATTTTACTTCCAGGGTCTCCCGGTTATAACGTTTACCTTTGCATACTTCACAAGGTATGTAGACATCCGGTAAAAAATGCATGGCAATTTTGATGATGCCATCCCCTGAGCAAGCTTCACACCTGCCGCCCCGGACATTGAAACTGAATCTCCCCGGCTTGTAGCCCCGGACACGGGCTTCCTGCGTTTCAGCATACAACTCCCGGATACCGTCAAAAGCCCCGGTGTAAGTTGCCGGGTTTGACCGGGGAGTCCTGCCGATCGGCGACTGATCGATATTTATAACTTTATCTATATATTGTGCTCCGGCAATATCCTTATGTTTACCGGGACGGTGCCGTCCGCCGTGCAATTTTTTCATCAGAACCGGATAAATGATCTCTTCAACCAGTGTGCTTTTGCCGGATCCTGATACCCCGGTTATGACTACCATTTCTCCCAGGGGAATCGTGACATCGATGTTTTTCAAATTATGCTGGGCTGCCCCTTCGATAGTCAGGCAGCGGCCGTTTCCCCTGCGGCGGGCAGCGGGCAGGGAAATACTCCTATGGCCGGCCAAATATTGCCCGGTTAAAGAAGCGGAACATTTCATGATATCTTCCAGGGAACCCTGAGCAACTATCTCACCCCCGAGCCGGCCGGCCAGAGGCCCGATATCTACTATATAGTCGGCAGCCCGGATAGTATCTTCATCATGTTCAACCACAATGACGGTATTGCCCAAATCACGCAATCTTTTCAAAGTGGCTAACAAACGGTCATTATCGCGGGGATGAAGTCCGATGCTGGGCTCATCCAGAACATATAAAACTCCTACCAAACTAGTACCAACCTGGGTTGCCAGGCGGATGCGCTGAGCTTCGCCTCCGGACAGGCTTCCGGCATAACGGTCCAGGGTAAGGTAATCCAGCCCCACATCAATTAAAAAAGTCAGCCTTTCCCGGATTTCCTTTATTATCTGCCGGGCAATCATAGCTTCACGCTCGTCCAGCACTAAACTATCCAGAAAGCTGCGGGCTTGCCTTACTGACAAGGAAGTTACCCCGTTAATTGACTGGCCTCCGACCAGCACCCACAGAATCTCCTCCCGCAGTCTTTTCCCCTTACAGGTTGGACAAAGACTGGAAGTCATATATTTTTCGATTTCTTCCCGGGCGTAATCCGATTTGGTCTCCTGATAACGGCGGGCTAAATTATTTATAACTCCTTCATAGCTGGAACGAAAACTGCTGGTTTCCCCGTAAGAATTAATGTAGGAAAGGCGAAATCGCTCTTCCCCGCTGCCATGCATTATCAGGTTTAACTGCTTTTCACTCAGGTCTTTTAATGGTTTGTCGGTAGGTATCCCGTTTTTTTGGGCCATAGCGGCCATAATCTGGTTATAGTATGTATTGAAGTTATTGGACCAGGGAATTATGGCGCCTTCTTCCAGGCTCAGACTCATATCGGTTACCAGAGCAGGATCGATCTCTCTCCTTTCACCCAGGCCGCTGCAATCCGGACAGGCTCCAAAAGGGTTGTTGAAAGAGAACATACGGGGGCTGAGCTCCGGCAGACTGAAACCACACTGGGGACAGGCAAAATCACGGCTGAATAATATTTCTTCCAGACCGTCCTCACGTAGAAGCTGAACTTTAACCGTGCCTTCACTGAGCTCAAAAGCCAGTTCCAGTGACTCTGCCAGACGGCTGCGAATCCCTGCTTTGATAATTAAACGGTCAACTACTGCACTGATATCATGTTTTTTATTTTTATCCAGTTCAATCTCTTCATCAGAAGTATATTCGAATTCATCCACTATTACCCGGGTAAAACCATCGCGGAAAAGTCTGCTTATAACTTTTTTGTGTTCTCCTTTCTGGCCTTTCACAATCGGGGCCAGCAGTTTTATCTTACTGCCGTCCGGCAAGGCTAAAAGACTATCTGCCACCTGATCAACAGTCTGCCGCTGGATAGGCAAATGGCAATGCGGGCAATGGGGACGTCCTACCCTGGCAAACAGCAAACGCAGGTAATCATATATTTCGGTGACAGTACCAACCGTTGAACGCGGGTTATTGGAGGTGGATTTCTGGTCAATGGAAATCGATGGCGACAACCCTCCGATAAAATCCACATCAGGTTTATTCATCTGCCCTAAAAATTGCCGGGCATAGGTGGAAAGCGACTCTACATAACGCCTCTGCCCTTCATTATAAATAGTATCGAAAGCCAGGCTTGATTTGCCGGAACCAGATACTCCGGTAAATACAATCAGATTGTCTCTGGGTATTACAATATCAATATTTTTTAAATTGTGTTCCCGGGCACCTTTCACCACAATGTTATTGCGCATATTATTCTCCTCTGGTTTTTTATTATTGTTTCCTATCGCTGACGATTGGAGCGGGTTTTCTTTTTAGGAGGCCGGGCCAGCTCCCGCATCATATCGCGCAGCTCTGCTGCTCGTTCAAATTCAAGTTTCTCCGCAGCTTTTTGCATCTGTGTTTCGATTTCAGAAATCAGTCTGTTTCTTTCCTCCGCCGGCAGGCTTTGATATTTATTTATATCATACTCGGCTGCTTCTTCAGCCAAAGCTGGTTCGATTGCCGAATACACTGCTTTGTGTATCGATTCCGGAGTAATATTGTTTAACCGGTTATGGGTCATCTGTTTTTCCCGCCGGCGGTTGGTTTCATCAATCGCCTTCTGCATGGAATCAGTAATTTTATCAGCATACATGATAACTTTGCCTTCCTCGTTACGTGCTGCCCGGCCGATGGTTTGGATCAGTGAGCGCGCAGAACGCAAAAAACCTTCTTTGTCAGCATCCAGTATTGCGACCAATGCCACTTCCGGTAAATCCAAACCTTCCCGCAGCAGGTTGATGCCAATCAAAACATCGAAACTGCCAAGGCGAAGATCACGTAAAATTTCCAGCCTCTCCAAAGCATCGATATCTGAATGCATATATCGGCAGTTAATGCCGTTTTCATCCATATAATCGGCTAAATCTTCTGCCATACGCTTGGTCATGGTAGTAACTAAAACTCTGAACCCTGATTCTACTTTTGCCCTGATTTCAGCCATTAAATCATCGATTTGATTCAAGGTCGGTTTAACTTCTATCTGAGGATCGATCAAACCGGTAGGCCTTATTATCTGCTCCGCTATCTGACTGCTGCGCTCCAGTTCAAAATCCCCTGGAGTCGCACTGACATAAATAACCTGATTGCGTTTAGCTTCAAATTCGCTGAAGCGCAAAGGACGGTTATCCAGGGCCGATGGCAGACGGAACCCAAATTCGACCAGATTATTTTTGCGGGACTGGTCCCCGGCATACATTCCTCTTACCTGCGGCAAACCAATATGGGATTCATCCATAAACAGCAGGTAATCCTCGGGGAAAAAGTCGATCAGGGTATAGGGCGGTTCCCCGGCAGTCCGTCCGGTAATATAGCGTGAATAATTCTCAATTCCTTTACAGTAGCCGATTTCTTTTATCATCTCCAGATCATATCTGGTTCTTTGTTCAATACGCTGCGCCTCGATCAATTTGCCTTCCTTTTTTAATTTTTCTGCCTGCCAGGCCAGTTCTGTTTCTATGGATTCCGCTGCCGCCAGCATATTTTCCCGGGTAGTTACGAAATGGGAAGCCGGAAATATCATGAAATGATTGCGGCGTCCAAAAATTTCACCGGTCAAAGGACTGAACTCCTGCAATCTTTCAATTTCATCACCAAAAAACTCAATTCTTATCGCACGGCCCCAGGATGAAGCCGGATAAACTTCAACTATATCTCCCCTTACTCTGAAATGTCCTCGTTCGAAAGCCATTTCATTACGCTCATAGTGGGTCTCCACCAGCCGGCGCAGCAATTTATCCCGCCCGATTTCCATTTGCGGACGCAGAGATATTGCCATTTCGTAATAATCCTGCGGAGCCCCCAGTCCGTATATACATGAAACACTGGCAACTATCAGTACATCCCTTCTTTCCAGCAGAGAAGCGGTTGCCGAATGGCGTAAATTATCGATTTCATCATTTATCGAAGAATCTTTTTCGATATAAGTGTCGGTGGAAGGTACATATGCTTCCGGCTGATAGTAGTCATAATAACTGATAAAATATTCCACTGCATTGTCAGGAAAAAACTGTTTGAACTCCGCATAGAGCTGCCCGGCCAGGGTTTTATTGGGAGCCATTACCAGAGCCGGCCTCTGCACCTGCTCAATTATTTTCGCCATAGTAAAAGTTTTACCGGAACCGGTTACTCCCAGCAGAGTCTGCTCCTTGTAACCTTTAAACAGCCCGTTAACCAGTTTATCAATAGCTTCCGGCTGGTCACCGGTCGGTTTATAATCAGAATGTAAAACAAATTGTCCCATTTGATCACGACCTTAATAATTTTAAGCATCACAATTAAGGAAATCCCTACGGGCATTAATTTCCAGCCGTTTAGAATCCCTCACCTATATTATATTACTCTATAATATCATAGCCAATAAAACTGCTGACGAACACTATAAATTACTGCGGCTGAAAATTGGCGATTTCCGCTATTATCTCTTCCCGCAGCCGGTTCAGTTTAATATTATCGGTTGCTGCGGCATAAATACGTTTCAATTCTGTCAATTTAAGCTGGGCCTTCTCCAGTTGCCGCTGTGCTTCTTGCAGCAGGGCTTCATTCCGCCTTTGCGCCGGCATAATTTCTGATCCGAATTGTTGCGGATCATAATGGTCTAAATATTGTGTGCTGTCAATTATTTCATCACCTGGCTGTACATTTATTGCCAGATAGCCGGCATCCACCAAAGCCACCTGAAAATTTGGAATAATAATTGCTGCTAAACTTTCAGCATCAAAACCGCTGTAGTAATATTCCACAGCCAAATCTTTTTCCCGGGCCTGTATTGCAATAGCCTTGATTACAGCTGATTTGCCGCTGCCGGCCGGCCCCGTAAAAATATATCTTTTGCGGCAGGATTGGCTGAGCTTGTCGATATAGTTTATAACTCCCTCTGCCGTAATTGCACTGGCAAAATAATATTTTTCCACACCTGACGGATCAAATATCCGCTCCGCTAAATCACTGCCAAGTTCTGTGATTTTCTTTTGGTTGATATGTGCAGCTGTTATTTTTTGGATAGCATCAGCAGACTTTCCTGCGGCTTCTATAAGCTGAGCGGCCCTTTCATTACAATTTGCTATTTGCTCACATAAATGATCAATAGCAGCCGTTTTCGCCGCTGCCAGACTCTGTTTCTCATAAAGAGCCAGATCAATGATTTGTACGTCTGGAATTTGATCATAAACAGCAGGCTCAAGTGAATTTTCACAGACTAAAGCTGTTTCTATTTCAGGAATCAATATTCCCTCGGGATTTAAAGGATCAAAAGCTGAAATCCAGAATTCTGCCCGGAAACCTCTTTTAAGCATAGCCTCGCCCAATTGCCGCATAAAAGCTGCCTGCCCTGATCCGGGTGCACCTTTCAGGACAAATAAGCGGCGGAGTCCGGAAAGTAGTTGGGGAATAAAAGTATGAAAGCCCCGGCGGGTATAACTGCTGGTGAAAACATAGCGGACTTTTCCCCGGTTTTGCATGTGAATCAGCCCCTCTCCCTTTAACCTGTTTTAGTATATGCAAAACAGCTAAAAGGAGTTTATATTTTTGTCATTTATGCTAATAAAAAAACGGGTGATCAGTTAAATCACCCATTTTTTTGCACGATATAAAAAAACAAGTTTTTTTATAAATTTCTTTAAAATAATTGTTTTTTCATGATCTCAATAGCTTTTTGCAGTTGAATATCTTCTGTGTCATCTTCTCCGGCTTCCACAACATAATCAGGTGTAATGCCGATTTTATTGATATCAGTACCGTCGGGTGTAAAATACTTCTGGGTAGTAAGCTGCAGCGCCCCCCCGTCAGGCAACTCAAAGATTGTCTGCACCAGTCCTTTGCCAAAGGTTTGTTCACCAACTAATACTGCCCGCTTGTTATCCTGCAATGCTCCTGCCAATATCTCTGAAGCACTGGCACTGTTGCCGTTGACTAAAACCACCAGGGGAATATCCACCGATTGCCCGGAAGCCTGGTGTACAGTTTCATTGCCATAACTGTCAGCAACACTTACTACTTTCTCACCGTTTTTAAGAAAAAGGCTGGCAATGGCAATCGATGCCTGAAATTCGCCGCCGCCATTATCGCGCAGATCCAGGATCAAGCCTTTAATATTCTGTTCTCCTATCAGGGTATTTAAACTATCCGCCATCTCCTGCGCTGATAAAGTATGAAACTGATTTAATTTAATATAACCGGTACCAGGTACTTCATCCAGAACTTCAGCATCAACAGAAGGCACGTTAATAATTTCCCGTATAATGGTGAATTCATATTCTTTTCCGTCGCTTTCCCGATACACTGACAGTATCAGCTGGGTTCCCGGATCACCGCGCATCTGGTGAACCACTTCATCCTGGCTCATGTTCATAGTGCTTTCTCCGTTAATGCCGATGATAATATCGCCGTTTTTAATTCCCGCTTTAAAGGCCGGGGTGTCTTTTATAGGTGCCACTATTTTATGTCGGCCTTCATCATCCTGTAAAACATAAACTCCTATGCCGCCGAATTTAGCTTCCAGTTTGCTTTCTAAATCCTGCCAGGTCTGCGGATCAAGATAACGTGAGTAAGGATCTTCAAGTGATGCCACCAATCCTTCAGTAGCCCCACTGATCAACCCGGTTGAATCCGAATCATACAATGATTGAGTGTTGACCAGGCCCAGCACGCTGAAAAAAGTAGTAACAGCCGCAAAGTTCGTCAACAAAAGAAACAATGTCAACCCGGCTGCAATTACACCCACTATGGCAAAAAACATACTCAGTCCTTTAATGAATCCTCGCATTTATAAATCTTCACCACCATACTGCATTTTATTTCAAAACTCTATTTAATATGTTACTTCACCACAGATGACATTTATAGTTTTTTCCGGTGCAAGACAGCAACAAATATGACTAATTTGTGACAAAAAAGGGCAGAGCCCTGCTCCGCCCCTGGTCGGCTGATTTTAATTATTAAGTTAAATATAACTCATTGGATCAGTATAAGCCCCATTTATTCTTACTTCGAAATGTAAATGCGGTCCGGTACTCCAACCGGTCGAACCTACTTTGCCTATAACCTGGCCTTTAGTTACCGAAGCCCCATTTGCAGCTATTATTGTGGACATGTGCGCATAGAGGGTGGAAATCCCACCTCCATGATCGATCACCACTACCTGTCCATAGCCTCCCAACCATCCGGTCTGGATGACAGTTCCACTGTCTGCGGCGACTATATCGGCACCGCTTGGTGCTCCGATATCAACCCCGGTATGCATCTTGTTATATTTTAAAATAGGATGATATCTCATGCCATAGGGCGAAGTAATAGTACTGTAACCAGGTGCCGGCCAAGTAAATACACCGGTCCCCAACTGTTCCCCGCTGGTTCCGGACTGTATTCTTCTAATGGTGGCTTCCAGTTCATTGGAAGTCTGCTCCAGCTCAGCCAGCGCTTTTTCATATTGAGCTTTTTCCTTCTGGACGCTGTTTAATACTGTCTTCTTATCCTGTTTTTGTTCGCTTAATTCTTCCCGTTTAGTTTTTTCACTGTCCTGAGCATAAACCAACTCATTTTTCTCTACTAACAAATCACTTTTCTTCGTATTCAAGGTATGTTTTTGTTGATTTATGGAATCGATCAATTCCAGATCCTGTTCCACGATCATATTAACCATTTCGTAGCGGGTAATAAAATCTTTTATGTCGGTAGCAGACAACAATACCTCCAGGTAAGTAAGATCTCCTTTTTCATATATGTAAACCAGGCGTTCACTTAACAGCTGGTTTTTTTCTTCCAGTTCCGCCTCTGCCAGCTCGATATCATCTTCGGTTACAGCAATATTGGTATGCAGATACTCTATCTTGCCTTCCAGGGTTTTAATTTCATTTTCCCTGGTAATAATATTTTTTTCTATAGTTTGCAGTTGTCCCATAATAGTTTTTTCCTGTTTTTTTACTGAATTCAGTTTGCCCTGCTGATTGTTGATTTGTTGTCCTACTTCTTGCAGCTGACTGCGGGCATCATCAATTTCATCAGCATATACCGGCAAAATACTGCCCAGAAAAAAGGCAGACAAAATTATCAGGCTTAACCATTTTTTTATCCTGCTCACTCTGTACTCGTCCTCCTTTGCTTAACGCTGAAAAAATGAAATGATATCAAACATCCAGGAATTTACTTAAGGAAAAATAAGTGGCAAAAATCCCTAACAGAACTCCTGCCCCCAGTAAAATGAGATAGATATTGATCAAAAATCCTATATCAGTAACTAACGGCAGGAACAATATCTTATGGGCCTGCCCGGTCAACGAACCATAACCCAATGCCAGGAAGAATACAGCGATGATGGCACCGGTCAACCCCAGAAATACTCCTTCCAGGAAAAATGGCATCCTTACAAACCAGTCAGAAGCACCAATAAGTTTCATCAGGTATACTTCTTTACGGCGGCTGAATATAGCCAGTCTGATAGTCGTGGAAATAAGGAATATTGCTCCGAAAGCCAATAAAACAATTGTTACTATCCCAACAATCCTGACCCATTTTGTTACCTGAAAAAGCTTTTCTACAACTCCCTTGCCGTAATTTACTTTATAGACTCCATTCAGTATTTCTATTTTTTTCGCGATATCCGGCACCTTATGGGGGTCAACCGCCTCAATTTCGAAGGAATTGCGCAGGGGGTTTTCCTCCAGGGTGGAGTTTAAATCATATTCCTTGCCGCCGAGTTTTTCCTGTAAATCTTTTAAACCTTCTTCTTTGGAAATAAAAACTACAGCTTTAACTCCGTCGATTTTCTCGATTTTTTCCCGTAATAAATCAGTATCTTTGTCAGACATTTCCTTGTCGATAAAAGCTACTATCTCCACATCAGATTCCAGGTTATCGATTATGTTATTGGCATTCACTGTCATCAGCACTGCTGCGCCCAGTATAAGAATACATATAGCTACATTGGCAATGGTAACCAAGGTCAACAGCCTGTTGCGGTAAAGGGATTTGGAAGCTTCACTGAAAAAATATTTTAAACTGCGCATATTCATATTTGCTGCTCCCCGAACTGAATCTGCGAATCCGATACGATCTTACCTTTATCCAGCATAATTACTCTTTTATGCGCCGATTTGACCAGCTGCTGGGCATGGGTCGCCATTATTACCGTAGTTCCCTTGCGGTTAATATCATAAAGTAATTCCATTATTTCCAGGGATGTGTTAAGATCCAGGTTGCCGGTAGGTTCATCAGCAATAAGCATTAACGGTTCATTGGTTAAAGCCCTGGCTATACCTACCCGTTGCTGCTCTCCCCCGGATAACTGACCGGGAAAAGTATTTTCATATCCTTCCAGTCCCACCTGTTTTATTACCTGCGGGACTCTTTTTTGAATATTACGGTAAGGCGCTCCGACAACTTCCATGGCAAAAGCAACATTTTCCGCTACGGTTTTATTCTCCAGCAATTTAAAATCCTGAAAAACAACGCCGATATTACGCCTCATTTTTGGTACTTCACTGCGTTTCATTCTGATAATACTGCGCGAATTCATAAATATCTGGCCGCGGCTGGGCAGCTCTTCGCGAAAAAGCAATTTTACAAAACTGGATTTACCAGCTCCGCTGGGCCCCATTAAAAAGATAAACTCGCCCCGGTCTATTTTTAACGAAATATCATCAAGTGCTTTAACACCATTGGGATATATCTTGGAGACATTATAAAATTGGACCAGCATTTATCTCCCTCCGACCCATATATAAAAATCTTTTCTATGCCAACGCTATCCAGTGACAGCATTTGTTGGCATAAAAAAAACCACCCTATGAGGGTGATTCTACAAAAATAACTAAAATACCTTTTTTATTTCTATCCTTTTTTCTTTATTAACAATAAATGTATTTTTTCAGTTATATCCTGAACTGTTAAGCCATAATGTTCCAAAAGCTGATCCGGTGTTGCTGACTGTCCGAATATGTCGTTGATCCCCAGCCGCTCAACTAACACCGGAAAATCGGCCGCGGCTGTTTCTGCTACTGCACTGCCCAGGCCGCCAATAATGCTATGTTCTTCTGCCGTTAAAATAGCTCCGGTATCTTTGGCCAGCCTGATTATCAGCTCTTTATCGATCGGTTTTACAGTATGCATATCAACAACCGTAACTTCAATGCCCTCTTCAGCTAAAAGCCGGGCGGCTTGAAGTGATTTTTGCACCATTATGCCGCAGGCGATAATAGCAGCATCCTTCCCGGTACGAAGTTCGATACCTTTGCCGATAACAATATCTGTTTTATCATTATATATTTTTGGTACCGCCGGACGTCCCAGACGGAGATAAGCCGGGCCCTGCCTTTCATATAGCTTGAAGAGTGCTGCTTTGGTACTTGGCCCATCAGCCGGAACTACTACACACATATTAGGGACTGCCCGCATAAGGGCAATATCTTCCACTGCCTGATGGGAACCTCCGTCTTCTCCAACTGTAAGACCGGCATGGGTAGCACATACTTTTACATTCAGATTGGCATAAGCCAAAGAGTTACGCACTTGTTCAAAAGCCCGGCCGGCAGCAAAAATAGCAAAGGAACTGGCAAATACTGTTTTCCCTGCCGCAGCCAATCCGGCCGCCATGCCAATCATATTTTGTTCGGCAATACCAGCGTTGAAAAATCTGTCCGGGAAGGTTTTGGCAAAGCCTGACGTCTTGGTTGAAGATGACAGATCCGCATCTAAAACTACTATATCATTATGCAGGTGTCCCAATTCCACCAGTGCTTCCCCATAGGCATCACGGGTAGCCTGTTTTTCCACTGTTATTCCTCCTCGTATTAATTCAATATCAACAAATTCCCCTTGACTCAGCATAAGCTTTTATTTCTGCCAAAGCCCGGTCGGCTTCATCCTTTTTCGGTGCAGTGCCGTGCCATTCAGCCTTGTCTTCCATAAATGAACAGCCTTTACCTTTAATAGTGTGAGCTATTATTGCAGTCGGCCGGTCTTTTATGCTGCGGGCTTTTTCCAGGGCAATCATAATTTGCTCCGGGTCATGTCCGTCAATTTCAAATACTTCCCAGTTAAAAGCCGCAAATTTTTCTGCGATAGGTTCGACCCCCATTACTTTTTGCACCCGCCCGTCAATTTGCAGGCCGTTGTTGTCGACTATAGCCGTTAAATTATCCAGATGGTAATGAGCAGCAGCCATTGCCGCTTCCCAGACCATTCCTTCCTCCAACTCCCCGTCACCTAGCAATGTATAGACCCGGAAACCAGCCTGGTCTATTTTTCCCGCCAGGGCCATGCCAACTGCCCAGGAAATTCCCTGTCCCAGAGACCCGGTTGATGCTTCCACTCCCGCCAGTTTTCGCATATCCGGATGTCCCTGCAAAGGACTGCCCCATTTACGCAAACGCATTAAATATTCAGCCGGGAAGAAGCCTTTTTCTGCCAGAGCCGCATAAAGGACGGGAGCAGCATGCCCTTTGCTGAGTACAAAACGATCGCGTCCGGGTGTCTGCGGCTCTTTGGCGTCAATATTCATTTCCCAGAAGTACAGACAGGCCATTATGTCGGCTGCTGACAGTGAGCCGCCCGTATGTCCTGAACCCGACTCACCCAGCATTTTTATGATACTCTCCCGGATGATTACCGCCTTTTTGACAACCAGCTTCAATGACTCTTCATTAATCTCTCGCACCGTTATCCTCCCTTGTCAGTCTACTGTCCATTGTGCAGATACGCATAAATAAAATCGTCCAGATTTCCGTCTAAAACTGCCTGGGCATTGCCGATCTCCACCCCGGTCCGATGGTCTTTTACCAGGGTAAAAGGGTTTAAAGTGTAGGTCCTTATCTGACTTCCCCAGGCAATTTCCTTGTATTCTCCCTTAAGACTCTGCAGATTATCATCAGCCTGTTTTTCTTTTAAATCATAAAGTTTGGCATTAAGTAATTTCATAGCCGTCAGGCGATTGGAATGCTGTGACCTTTCATTTTGACATTGTACAACAATACCGGTAGGCAAATGAGTGATCCGGACCGCCGAATCAGTTTTATTGACATGCTGCCCGCCGGCACCGCTTGATCTGAAAGTATCAATACGCAAATCATCGGGGTTAATATTTATTTCATCGCTTTCTTCACTGATTTCCGGCAAAACCGCCAGAGAAGCAAAAGAAGTATGGCGCCTGCCGGAAGAATCAAAAGGAGATATCCGAATCAGGCGATGGACTCCGTGCTCACATTTCAACTTGCCATAAGCATACAGACCACTGACTAAAAAAGTCACACTTTTTATACCAGCTTCATCTCCATCGAGTAAATCCAGTATTCCCACACTATATCCGGAGTTTTCAGCCCAGCGGGTATACATGCGCAGCAGTATTTCGACCCAGTCCTGGGCTTCCGTGCCGCCGGCACCTGCATGCAATGATAATATGGCATTATTCTCATCATGAGGACCGCTGAAACATACCTCCAGTTCAAACTGATGAAAGTCTTTTTCCAGGCGGTTTACTTCTTTGCCGGATTCTCTGATCAGATCCTGTTCGTTTTCTGCGAAAGCCATATCCAGAATATCATTGATATAAAGAGCTTTGTCCAAAAGCTTCTCATAGCGATCCACTGCGCCCTGCAAATCGCTGATATTTTTTAAGACCTTTTGCGCTTCCTGATTATCCTGCCAGAAATTTTCCTCCCCGGTTTTCTTTTCCAGACCAGCAATCAATGACTTCTTGTTGTCGATGTCAAAGAGAAGCCCTCATCTCTTTTAAGCGGCTGATAATTTCCAGACAAATTGCCTTATCTTCATCTGCCATTATTTTCTCCCCCTTATATCTTTAAGCAGTTTTTATCTGTTAAACAGCATTCCTGCCACAGCATTTTTTATATTTTTTCCCGCTGCCGCAAGGGCAGGGGTCATTACGGCCAATTTTATTTGCCACCTTGACCGGTTTTCTTATATCGTCAGGGCTGCCGGCATCAATTATTTTCCGTTCCTCTGGTTTTTGTATAATTCGCACCCGCAGTATGTAACGAACTACATCTTCTTTGATACTCTCAATCATCATCTGAAAAGCATCGTAAGCTTCAAATTTATATTCAATCAAGGGATCGCGCTGGGCATAAGCCCGCAGTGAAATGCCGTTGCGCAGCTGATCCATAGCATCGATATGATCCATCCATTTGTTGTCTATGATACGCAGCATAACAGCCTTCTCCAGTTCCCGCATCGTTTCCGGACTCAGCTCAGCTTCGCGTTTTTCGTAGTATTGCATGGTCTTATTAAGCAGCAGTTCTTTCATTTCCTTTTTGGTCATACCCTTTATATCGTCAGGTTTCAGATCCGCTTGAGGCAGTATATTCTGTTCAACGAAAGAAACCAGGCCGGTCAGATCCCATTCATCGCTGAACTTGACATCCCCGGCAAAACTGCCCACTGTATTTTCGATCACATCTTCGATCATACTGGAAATGGTGGCTTTTAAATCCTCGCCATTCAGAACTTTATTGCGTTCACCATAAATTACTTCGCGCTGCTTGTTAATAACATCATCATATTCAAGAACATTTTTACGAATGCTGAAGTTGCGGCCTTCTACCTTCTTCTGGGCGTTTTCAATGGCCCGGGTTATGATTTTATTTTCAATAGGCATATCGTCATCCATACCCAGCCGTTCCATTACACCTTCGATATTGGATGAACCAAACAGCCGCATCAAATCATCTTCCAGTGATACATAAAATCTTGATTCCCCCGGGTCTCCCTGCCGGCCTGAGCGGCCCCGCAACTGATTATCAATTCGCCTTGATTCATGACGCTCCGTGCCTAAAACATACAGCCCTCCCAAATCCTGAACTCCTTCTCCCAGCACAATATCAGTTCCACGTCCGGCCATATTGGTAGCTATAGTAACCGCATCTCTTTGTCCTGCCTGAGCTATAATCTGTGCTTCCTTCTCATGATGCTTGGCATTTAATACCTGGTGCCGGACCCCTTTTTTGCTCAATAAGCTGCTCAGCTGTTCTGATTTTTCGATGGAGATAGTACCTACCAGTACCGGCTGGCCCATCTTGTGTCTTTCAACAATATCAGCTACAACAGCAGCAAATTTACCGCTTTCACTGCGATAAATGAAATCAGATCGATCATATCTGACCATGTCTTTATTGGTCGGAATAGCAATTACATCCATGCCATAAATTTTGCGGAATTCTTCTTCTTCGGTCTTGGCGGTACCAGTCATACCGGACAATTTTTTATACATGCGGAAATAATTCTGGAAAGTTATGGTCGCCAAAGTTTGTGATTCCTTTTCGATCTTGACCCCTTCTTTGGCTTCAATAGCCTGATGCAGGCCATCACTGTAGCGGCGCCCAAACATTAACCGACCGGTAAACTCGTCGACAATAATAACCTGGTCGTCTTTGACTACATAATCCTTATCTCTTTTCATTAAATATTGGGCTTTTAAGCCCTGATTTAAGTGATGGGCAACTTCCATGTTTTCAGAAAGATTATCGATGTTAAAATATTTCTCAGCTTTTTTGACCCCTTCTTCTGTAAGGGTTACCACATGAGCTTTTTCATCAACTGCATAATCGTCTTCCCGTTGAAGCCGGGGAACGAACCTGGCTATCTGAGTATAAAGCTCAGTAGGTTTGTCACCTTCACCGGAAATAATGAGCGGCGTCCGGGCTTCATCGATCAATATCGAGTCAACTTCGTCAACTATGGCATAATATAGCGGTCGCTGCACTTTGTGTGAATTGATTACCACCATATTGTCGCGCAGATAATCAAAGCCCAACTCGTTGTTGGTGGCATAAGTAATATCGCAAAGATACGCTGCTTTCCTTTCTTCATTGCTTAAACCATGAACAATCAAACCAACAGTTAAACCGCAGAATTCATAAACCGGCCCCATCCATCCGGCATCACGGCTGGCCAGATAATCATTGACAGTTACTATGTGAACCCCCAGGCCTTTTAATGCATTCAGATAGGCAGCCAGTGTCGCCACCAAAGTTTTTCCTTCTCCGGTTTTCATCTCGGCAATTTTACCTTCATGCAGAACCATCCCACCTATTAACTGTACATCGAAATGTCTCATCCCCAGAGTACGGCGTGATGCCTCTCTAATGAGGGCAAAAGCTTCCGGCAATATGTCCGCGGTATTTTCTCCGTTAGCCAGACGCTCTTTAAACTCAGCCGTTTTGACCGGGAAATCTTCGTCGTGCAATTTAGAGAACTGCTCTTCCGGTTCGTTTATGCCTGCGACTTTTTTACGCAGCCTGTTTACTTCTTTTTCGTTGTCATCGAGCAGGTTTTTCAGCATATTTTTTATCATGGCATACCAACCTCTTTCAAAAAAAGAGGAACCTAATGGTTCCTCATGTTGCTTCTAAACATAATACTTATACTAACATGTTTTTATTAAGTACTTCAACTAATTAAAATCAGGTTCAATTAGCCCGTAATTACCATCTTTGCGCTTGTACACCACATTCACTTCATCAGTATCGGCATTAAAAAAAACAAAAAAGCTGTGTCCCAGCAAATTCATCTGCATAATAGCTTCTTCTTCGTCCATCGGTTTTAAGGCAAACTTTTTATTGCGAACTATTTTAAAGTTATCATTTTCCTGATATTGATATTTTTCCAGATTGGCCTGGATATCTTCCCGCAGAGCTTGCTTAAGTCCAGCGCCGCGATGGTTTTTATATAATTTGGTCTTATATTTTTCGATTTGCTTTTCCAGTTTTTCCACTACCAGATCAATGGAGGAGTACATATCCTCAGTTGCTTCCTCGCCACGCAGAATGACTCCATTGAGCTGAATAGTCACTTCCACTTTATGACCTTCGCTTCCGACCGATAAAGCTACTTTTGCCTCCTTTACATCATCAATATATTTCTCCAACTTGGAAAGCCGTTTAGTGGTATACTCCTTTAAAGCGTCTGTCAGTTCGATGTTCTTGCCTCTGATCTCAAATTTCATGCGACCACCCCTTTCCCGGTTGTATATATATTATTCTACATTATTAAGATTAAATCCTGTTAAATTTCTTTGATTGTCATAACATAAAGGTTGCCTAAATCATTAATTTCCAGACTGCTGAATAATAAAAAACCGGACTTTTATGTCCGGTCCAGACCGTTAAAAAAAATGAATCTCTTTGTTACTTTACAAGCCCCGCTCAATCGAAGTACTCATATACGCCTCAATCGCGGGGCTTGCTCGTGCCTCGACCTTCACTTTTTTTCTTCGGCCTGCCAATTCTTCTGAAAAGCTGAACCGGACTTTTATGTCCGGTCATCATTTATATGATGCTTTTTAAACTGCCTCTTGTTTAAAAGCCGCATCCGGTTGCCCAGGTTATAACCGAAACCCTGGCGGCACCAGCCTCTAAAAGGGTTTTGGCACATTCCTTGCTGGTTGAACCGGTTGTATAAACATCATCCACCAGTAAAATATTTCTGCCGCTTATTCGCTTTGGATTTGATACTTCGAAAGCACAGAGCAGATTTTTTTCCCTTTCAGGTTTGCTTAATTCCCTCTGCGATGGTGTTTCCTTGATACGTTTCAAAATATCAGCAACCATTTTGACTTTGATCTTTTTTGCAATCTGACAGGCCAAAAGCTCCGTCTGGTTAAAGCCCCGCTGCTCCAAATGCCCCCGTGAAGCAGGTACGGGGATAATTATGTCCAGCGGCCAAAAACGCGGTTCGTTCAGGACAGTTTCAGCCATCATCTGCCCCATGCGTACCGCCAGAAAACGCCGTCCCAGAAATTTCAGAACTTTAATGGCTATACGGAACGATTCATTATAAGGCCCAACCGATCTGGCAATATAAAAAGGGGGGTCTTCTCTGCGGCAATCAGCACAAAGGGAGTTAAATTCTTCGATATATTTACCGCATTTGTCACAAATTGGTGCACTCTTCTTAAGACTCTGCATGCTGTCTTCGCATTGCTGACACCATGGGCGTTTGGTGCCAAATCTACCTGGCTGCCGGCAGATACTGCAACAATGCTGCGGAAATATTATATCAAGAAATAAATTTTGCATTCCTCTCGCCTCCCCCCCGCTGGCAACATAACATGCCCGGATATTTTTGAAATTACCTAAAATAATCGTCTGAAAGTCCCCTGCTCTTTCACACGATTTGAAATCATCCATCAATATTCATTAAATAATTATTAATTATATCATAATATGCAATAAATAACGATTGTCTACATATTTTTGCTGATCAGCAGCTCCAGTTTTCTCTTAAATACGAATAAACCAGCGATGGATTTTTTCTTAATAAGCGTTTGAATATAACCTGATTGCGCTGGCTTTGTAAAGCATCAGACGCATCTTCGATGATCAGTCTGTCGTTTTTTTTTAACTTTAATAAAGCACGGCAGACATTCATCTCCAGGTTGTCCTCATCTTTGATCCTGATTTTAACTTCACTGAAACTTTGAAAGGAGTAAGCGCTGCCCCGGACTAAATACAGCATGATTACCAGCCATACTGCAAAACACAACAGCTTGAGAAGAATAAGCATAAAAAACCTCCTTTCAGCCCTTAACAATATATATTATGCTTACAGGAGGTTAATTGATTACTGGTATAATATTGTTTACTTGCTTATGCTTCTTCAACTATTTTATGCCGCAACGCAAAAACTGCCGCCTGGGTGCGATCCTTGACCCCCAATTTACGGAAAATACTGGTCAGGTGGTTTTTGACCGTCTTTTCACTGATAAACATAGCTTCCGCCATATCCCGGTTACTGTTGCCTTTAACCAGCATTTCCAGAATATCCTTTTCCCTTCTGGTCAGATTCAGATTATCGTTTTTCTTTTCCGTTCGCGTCAATTCCTGGACTAAATAACTGGTTACCCGGGGGTGGATCACAACTTCCCCAGCCATAACCTTATGGATCGTCTGAATTAAATCACTCCCCAGCACATCCTTAAGCATATACCCTGAAACACCAGCTTTAACTAATTCCAAAACTTCCTCCCCTTCAAAGATAGTTAACGCTATTACTTTGGTGGCAGGAAATTCTCTTTTTATCACCTGCGTGGCAACCAGGCCATTGGTTCCCGGCATATTTATATCCATCAAAACCAGGTTAGGCTTGAATTTGCGCGTGACATTAATGGCCCCCTGGCCATCACCAACTTCACTGACTATCTCCAGACTGCTGTCACTTTCCAGCAATTTACGCAGCCCTTCACTAAACAGGGAATGATCATCTGCAATCAATACTTTTATCTTCCCCACTATAGTACCTCCCCATTAAGCGGAATTATAATCAATATCTGCGTTCCGGCACCAGGTTTTGATTCTATTTCTATAGTTCCACCCAGTAAAGCTGTTCTTTCCAGCATACCTGCAATTCCGAAATTATCAGCTTTATTAAGTTCCCCGGTTTTATCAAAACCCTTTCCTGCGTCTTCAATAAGAATCTCAATCTGTTCCCTGTTCTCGGCCAACATTATATGAACCTTGTTTACCCCGGCATGTTTCCTGCAGTTGTTCACCGACTCCTGAACCAGCCTGAATAAAGCTGTCTGTATATATGGCGGATATATCTGCGGCACTCCTCTCGAGTTCAATTCTATGCAGAAATTATATTTGGCCTTTATTTCAGCAAAATAATCCTCCAGCACTGACAATAAACTATCGTTATTTTGGCGTACTGGTTTAAGATCAAACAAAATTTGCCGCATCTCATTCATACTGTCCTGGGCAATACCCTTAAGCCGCAGTAATTCTTGCCTGAGCTCTTCTGTATTATTTGTAATTGGTTCTGCAGTTAAAAAATTGAGCTGCAATAAAACAGCCGCCAGGGACTGAGCAGGCCCATCATGAATATCGCGGGCAATTCTTCGGCGTTCGGCTTCCTGTACTGCAAGTATTTTTCTTTCCATTTCCAATTTATTTTGCCCTGCTTCTCTGCTTATTTTATTAAATCCGGGACCTAATTTGTCATTATTAATAGACTTTCGTCGTATACCATAAAAATCCTGCCCCGCTATTACATTTTAACGGATAAAAAAACCCGGCCTCTCTTGAAAGCCGGGTTTTTTTATTTCTACAAATCTAATGCTTTTCGGACATCAGCTATAATTTTTTCCATCTTCTTCGCGTCACTGGTTTCAACATATAGTCTGAATAAAGGTTCCGTTCCGGATGGACGGATCAAAAACCAGCTTTCATCCTTCAGTGATACCTTTAAGCCTTCGGTCCTGTTTTGTGACTCGACTTTCTGCCCGGCTACCGTTACGGGATTATAATTATGCATCTGTGCTATTATTTCTTCTTTTTTCTCCTCTTTTACCTTTATATCCACACGCCGGCTCACTGCCGTACCATATTCCTGCTCAAATTCTGCTTTTAAAACGGAAAAACTTTTACCGGAATAAGCCAGCATTTCCCCGGCCAACAGGCAGGCAAGGATTCCGTCTTTTTCAGGAATGTGACCAAAAATACTCATGCCCCCGCTTTCTTCCCCGCCCAGCATACAACCCTTTTCCCGCAGGCATTGTCCGATGTATTTAAAACCTACCGGCGTTTCAATTACTCCCAGACCGTTTTTCCGGGCGATGCGGTCCAGCATATGGGTGGTAGCCAGGGTACGGGCTACAGGCCCCCGAAAGGTTCTGGTTTTTAACAAATGATGCAGTAACAGGTACATGAATTCATTGGGAGTTACAAAAGTCCCTTCCTGGTCAATAATGCCAAAGCGGTCAGCATCTCCGTCCAAAGCCAGGCCTATTTGTGCATCATAGGAGACTACTGCCCGTTTCAGATCTGTTAAAATTTCGTCTACCGGTTCGGGCAGCGAGTTACCAAACAAAGCATCCCGGTAATTGTTTATAGCTTTGACTTCACAGCCAAATTTGCTTAATATCTGTTCCAGATAACCTATTCCGGCTCCGAACATTGGATCAACTACAACTTTTAAGGGATTCTTTATAAAGCTGTCCCCCTGCAGCAAAGTATTAAGGTGATTAATGTACATATCATCGACATTTATTTCTTCAAAAATGTCTAAACCCCTTGCTTCTTCAATATCCAGTTCATAAATCCTTCCTCCTTCAAGGAGCCGCTGCACTTCTCTCTCAATGGCATCAGTCACATCTGGAAGGGCTGGCCCCGCATATTCAGGAATATATTTTATCCCGTTATATTCAGGCGGATTATGACTTGCCGTTATCATTAAAGCACCCCCGGCATTTTGGGCCTGAACTGCAAAAGCTGTAACCGGCGTTGGTGAAACCTTATTAAGAAAAAATACTTTGATTCCGTTGCCTGTTAGTACCCGGGCACATTCACGGGCAAATTCCCTGGACATAAAACGATTATCATATCCTATCACTATTCCTTTTTTCGCCAGCTGTTGATTGAGCATATAACTGGCTATTCCCTGGGCTACTATGCAACAATTGGCAAAAGTAAATTCTCTGGCTATTACCGCCCGCCAACCATCAGTACCAAATTTGATCATTGCCATCCAATCCTCCCTGGGCACTTAAAATGATTAGTGCTTATCATTATAAAAGCTAATTTATATTTGCAGACAAAGTAAAAATTAAATAACTAATTTTTCGCACCTATCCTGACATACAAAAATTCTGTGATCACCTTGGCGATACGCTGTGCAGCTTTACCGTCCCCATATGGGTTAATAGCCATCGCCATCTTATCATATTCAGTCTTGCTGCTTAGCAAAAGCCTGGCTTCCTTAACAATTGCCTGGCGGTTGGTGCCAACCAGCTTAACCGTACCAGCTTTCACCGCTTCGGGACGTTCTGTGGTATCACGCAATACTAAAACCGGTTTGCCTAAAGAAGGCGCTTCCTCCTGTAACCCGCCGGAATCGGTCAGAATCAAATATGCATTCCGCATCAGGTTGGCAAATGGTTCGTAATCAAGCGGTTCAATCAAATGGAAACGTTCACGGCCGCTCAACATCTCCATGGCCACGTCTTTCACTACCGGATTCCTGTGCACCGGAAATATTACCTCGATATCTTTGAATTCGTCAGCCAGTTCAATTAAAGCCTCATAAATATTCCTCATTCGGCCGCCCCAATTTTCACGGCGATGAGTAGTCACCAGCAACAGCCGCCGGTCAAAATCAAGGGCGGGGAAATCAGCCGGGAACTGATAATCAGGCTGGACAGTTTCCAGCAGGGCATCAATAACCGTATTGCCGGTAACCCAAATTTTATAAGCGGCGACTGATTCCATCAGTAAATTTTCCCTGGCGGTATCGGTGGGTGCAAAATGCAATTCAGTCAAACGACCAGTCAGGCTGCGATTCATCTCCTCAGGAAAAGGCGAATACTTATTACGGGTACGCAACCCTGCTTCCACGTGGCCGACCGGAATTTTTTCATAAAATGCTGCCAACGCTGCCACGAAAGTTGTGGTAGTATCGCCGTGAACCAGTACCAGATCCGGCATTTCTTTAACCAAAATGTCCCGCAACCCATTTAAGACTCCGGTAGTGATACTGTATAGATCCTGCTGCTTTTTCATCAAATCCAGATCATAATCCGGAATTATGTTGAAAAGCTTGAGAACCTGATCCAGCATATCCCTGTGCTGAGCAGTTACGGCAACAATTGTCTGAATATCCTCAAGCTTTTTCAGTTCCTTTATTACCGGTGCCATCTTAATCGCCTCCGGCCTGGTGCCGAAAACAACCATTACTTTACCCAGATACAATTTAATACCTCCACCTTTGTCCATTTTTTTGCCAGATCAAATCACAACACTGTCAATCCTATGTGATTCCAGTAATTTTTCTTATCTTTATACCTTACAACTCTCCAGCTTGATACAAAAGCTTAGACATTTCTATTCTATTTATCCCCGAACTTTTAATATTAACATATGCTCCGGTAAAATTACCGTACCATTATTCAAGCCTTTTTCAGCAGTGAGACCGGCAAAATATCTGTTATCTTAAAAACCAGGCAATTCTTCAGCGGGAAACTGCTATATTTTGTCTGCTCCAATCTCTGCTTTATTCTGTCGTAAAATTCACCCGCGGTCAAGTCATCCTGCAATTTTACATATACGCGGATACCCTCTTTAGTCTGCCGGCTTTCATCAGCCAGCAGAACCATGAATACTCCCCCGCCGGTTTCCTTAAGATTGGCATAAGTTTTTTCAGCTCCGAACCTCGCAGCAATGATCGTATCGTCTCCGATCATTTCCATGACTGATATTACCGCGATATTTACATTATAGTCCTTGTCGACTGTACTTAGTGTAGTTGAAATATAATTGGCATTGATCAAGTCCCGGGCTTTTTCAATCAATTCGCTTTCCATGAGCGGCCTCCTTTTTTTCTAATTTTATTGATAGTGTAACAGAGGAAAATAAAAAAAGGAAATTTGCCGGGACATTTACCAGGCGATAGTAAGATGGATTTGATCGGTGAGGGGGATGACAGGAATTTGCACCATACCATTATGGATTTCATAGAGGCGCTCTTCAATAGCAACTACCCCATCGGCAGGTTTTTTGGTGACAGGATCCCAAAAGTTTAATGTAACAATGCTTTTTTCTCCTTTTATCACTTTATCGGTAATAGCTGTAACCAAATATTTATTGCTGGGAGGCTGGCTGCTTTGCTCCTGCCAGCCTTGAATACCGACGGTCAATTTATAACTGGTCGCTTTCAATTTATAATCACTGAGCGAAGCTGAGCTGTATACTACTACTTCCCAAGTACCAGTTTCAGGTTGGCTGTATTCCAGCGAAACAGAAGCCTGTACCTGAATTTCACCAACTCCGGCATAAGAGCTGGTCCTGGTATTTGCCAAAGGTGAGATCACATGCATACGCGCCCGTCCTTTATCGCCGACATCCAGGCTGAAGTTAAGTTTATCTGCGCCGGGTGGTACGTAGAAATAATATCTTTGCATCTGTCCGGCGGGCAGCTGAGTTTCGTCGGAGTATTGATTGTTTTCCGCCTTCTGTAATTGAACCGGTACCACCAGAGTCTGCAGGACTGATATATCATACCCGGGGGTGTCGATATCATCAAGTAGTATTAATTCGCTGTATAAGCCGGCATCATTTAACTGGTCGTAGGTAATTTCTATATTGCGATATCCATGACCGGGCAGTTGGATAGTATACTGTTCCGGTTTTATCCAGGATGACAGTCCGCCGGCCGCCATATTGTAGTTTTTATCGCTGTTATTATAAACAGTAAGCCATAATTCAGCCGGCTGTAAAAGCCTTGAGTAAAGACTGTTGGTATAACCATAATCAGGGCTGTATTGTTTGGTTTCATATGCTATTATTTCTTTTTCCCCTTTTTGCAGCTGCTCCCAGGCATTCAGTATATTTACCGCTCCCATTCCCTGTTCTGCTCTGCTGAAGGAATCAATGCGAAGTGCACCTTCCAGTATGGCATAATAAACTGATTGAGTATCATGACGATACAGTTCCTGACTGAGAGCACTGGCCAATAATGCCGCCGCTCCGGCAGCATGAGGTGCAGCAATACTGGTACCTTCACTCAGCCGGTACATTTTATCGCCCCAGAGCGGATAAGTTGATATAACGCTGCCGGGAGCAATTACTGCCGGTGCTATATTTCCATTACTGGCTGGTCCGGAAGAACTGAAATACCACATGGTCGGCCCCGCAACTGACCAGCCATAGTCATTTTTCCACATGGCAGGTGTAGCATAAGCACCAACACTGATAACATTTCTAATGGCAGCCGTGCTGGCTGTTGTTTCGATCCCCGGTCCCTCATTGCCGGCAGCTATAAATATAATAAGTCCATACTCGGTGAAGACTTCTTCCACAGCTTCATTCAGCATTTGTTTCTCATCAGCTGTCAAATCATACTGACCCATACTGATGACTGCCACTTTTGCCCCGCGTTCAGCTGCCAGCCTTACTGCTTTGACCAAATTGCTTAGCGAGGCCACTCCCATACTGTCTGAAACTTTGATAGGCAAGATCTGTGCTCCGGGGGCTACTCCCTTTATTTTACCATTGGCTGCTACTATCCCTGCCACCTGGGTTCCATGCCCCAGGCTGTCAAAAGACAGCTTAATGAATGTACCTTCACTGGGTATCTCGCTTAATACCAGATTCAGCTTTCTGCCATCAAGTCCTTTTATAGAAACAAACTGGTGCATCTGGCTGTACCTTTTAACAGCGATCTCGTCATTTAACTGATAATCCCTATCAGTATCTATAAAAACCGTATCGAACTGTTCATCATATTTGCTGGCAGTAGCTATTACTAAAACTGAGGGATTCTGGTTCCCCTCATCAAAGCTTACCGGCAGCGACGGAAGTTTGAGATAACCGTAACGGTAATTATCAGCATTGTTGGGCAAACTGCTGACATCGATTCTATGACCGTCGACGGTAATATATTTACCATCTTGACCGGGAGCTGCTTTTAGAATTATTTTTCCCTGCTCAGTCAAGTCGACAAAATCCAATATTTTCTGGAAGCCTTCACTGGTTTTCTGTAAATCAACATGTCCCGGGTCTATCCCGCTGTCAATCACTGCCACCAATTGGCCGTTCCCGGTTATACCATGATCTTCTATAAATTCATTAACCCCCATCGCTTCTTTGGTATTATAAAGACTGCGGGGTAAATCCTTTTCAGTATAATCCGCCGCATTTTCATCAACATCTTCCTCCAGCGGCACAAGATTGCTTGACGCCTCGTCAGTGGCAGGTTTAATCTGCGGTAAACTTGCCAAGGATAAGCTGACATTATCAGCCGGCAACTGGTCAAGCAGATATAAATAAGCTAATTGTCCCATAGAATTTACGTTGATGTAGGCTTTAGCCGGCAGCTGTAATTCTGTTACCGGTTGGTTATTGCTCTCCTGATAAGCCTGAACTGTTTCTGACAAAGCAAAAACTTGTGTTGAACCGTCAATTAAAACTTTGGCTTCTCTGGCTGGCAGATCGATTTTCAAAATCTGCCCGTAAAAATGAAATTTTTGTCCTTTAATACCTAATAAATTTTCCAGCAGTACCGTTACTTCAGCCCGGGTGACATTCTGCCGGGGGCGGAAACTGCCGTCGGGATAGCCGTTTATCAGGCCAATTTTAAGCCCAGCAGCAACACTGCTCAGGGCCCAGTCGGAAATATCCTCCTCATCACTGAACTGAACAGCAAATTCTGACTCTTCTCCCAGCTCCAGACTGTTAACCATCATAGTTACTGCCTCTTCTCTGGTTACCGGAGCAGTTGGATAAAAATGGTTTTTTTCATCACCATGAGCAATGCTCAGTTCCCGGGCCAGCTCTATATAACCTTTGCCCCAGACCTCGCCGGTATCATTATATGAAGCTTCACCTTTTTGCAGTTGCAAAGCATCTTCACTTCTACCCAGGATTCTTATAATCAATGAAATTAATTCCTGACGTGAAACAGGATTCTCAGGCTGATACAAGCCGTCAGGATAACCGGACACCAACTGACGGCTTTGCAATAAATCAATATGTGATTGTGCCCAGTGACCGCGCGTATCAGGAAAAGCACCAGCCGGTTGCACTGCCAATGCAATAAAACTGGCAACGCATACCAGAATAGTTATTATGTATATTTTTATTTTCATAAGTTCCTGCCTTGGAATATGTATTTTAAGTATTCTTCAATGCCTTATGATCTTTAGTATCGATCAATGCTATCAAGGTTTGATCCCATTAAAAATGATGTCAGTTATTTGCTGTGCGGTAGCTTCAGGGTCGATTAATTCAGCATCAACAGCAATGGGCAACCAGAAAGAAGCAAAGCTGCCCATTATAAGCAATGACAGTAACTGCGGATCCAATTCCCGGATTTCCCCGTCAGCTATCCCTTGTTTTATAATTTCTATCAACAGCAACTGCTTTTCTTTACGTAATTTGTTGCCCCATTCTTTCAATTCCTCATCCATTATTTCAACATCCCAGAAAATAAGCCGCGTTAAATCCTTATTTTCTATATAAAAACGTAAATGCCCTGCAAGTAAAAACTGGATACGTTCCCTGAAAGGCAATGCGTTAAGATCTTTAGCCGCAAGGTTTTCATAATAGGAATTGACGCTGACTGACATTATTTCCTGGAAAAGATGGCTTTTGCTGCTGAAATACTCATAAATAGTACCTTTACCTATGCCGGCAGCTGCAGCTATTTCCTCCATACGGGCATCATGAAAGCCTTTCTGGGAGAAAACCTTGAGCCCGGCTTCGATTATAACCTGCCTTTTGCCGCTCTTACTGTTTGTTGCCATGATTATCTCCTTTCTCTCCTCTGCAGACAATGATTTACAAAAAAAGCACCGAGTTTTTCCTTCGCTTAACGGGCAAAATAATCATGCCTTAATATTATTTTCAGCTTTATCAGCTCTAAATCTGCGGCTTATTTTTTGTCCCCAGTCATCAAAGATACTGTATACTACCGGAACTAAAAGTAAGGTGATAAAGGTTGATACTATCAGTCCTCCGACCACAACAGTTGCCAGCGGAGCAGTCATTTCTCCGCCTTCACCCAGCCCGAAGGCCATTGGCAACATAGCCAGAATGGTAGTCAGGGCGGTCATCAATATAGGCCGCAGTCTTACCCGTCCTGCTTCGACTATGGCTTCATTGCGTTCCATGCCTCTTTGCCGGAGTTTATTGAGATAATCGACCAGTATTATGGCATTGGAGACCACGATACCGACCAGCATTATCAAGCCAATAAAGGCCGTCACACTTAAAGTCCTGCCAGTCAGAAGCAAACCGAATACAACACCTATTATGGCGGTAGGTACGGAAAACATTATTATAAACGGACTGAAGAAAGATTCGTACTGAATAGCCATGACCGCGTATACCAGTAAGATAGCTAACAGCAAAGCAATAGCCAGGCTGCCGAAACTATCCATCATCTCTTCGTTCTGTCCGGTATATTCAACTGTATATCCGGCCGGCAAATCAAGTTTGTCTACCTCAGCCTGGATATCAGTAATAACACTGTTTAAGTCACGGTTCAAAAGGCTTCCCGTAATTGAGGCATAACGCACCTGATCAATACGGTCTATGGAAACCGGACCCTGGCCAACTTCAAAGGTTGCTATCTGGGATAGTTTAACTGCTGCCCCGCTGGGAGACAGAATAGTCAGGTCGCTTAAATGGTTGAGGTTTTTATTGCCTTCGGGAATATAACGTACTCGAACATCTACTTCGCTGCCTTCGACCTTATAAGTAGTTGTGACCGAACCTTCCATAGCATTCTTGATAGAAGCAGCCACCTGGATTGGTGTCAAGCCATAGCTGGCTGCTCTTTGCCGGTCTATCCTGACCTGCATCTCGGGGCTGCCATCGGTAAGCGAAGCCTCTATTTCACGGGTACCAGGAACTTTGCGGACCAGTTCAGCAATTTCATTGGACAATTCTTTTAAGACTTCCAGATCATCGCCTCTTATCTGCACATTGATCTGTTCCCCGGAAGCCATCATAGTCATAATATCATATACACTGACCTCTATTTTCGCTCCGGGAATATCTGTTAATGCCTGCCGTATCTCCTCAGTCATGTCCTCAACGGAAATATCGCGCTTATCTTTTGGAACCAGCTTGACATAGAAGGTGGCGATATCACTTTGATTGCTTTCGCTCATCAATGAAGTCCCGGAAGAACCTACACTGGCAAATATGGTTTCCACCTCCGGGAAACTGCGCAGTTTTTCTTCGACCTGTTCGGATATCTCATGAGTAGCTTCCAGCTTGTTGCCCTTATCCGTCTCAACTGTTATCGAAATCTCCCCGGAATCGGAAGACGGCAGGAACTCGGCACCGACAAAGGGTATGCAAGCCAGGGCTGCAATCATTAAAACCGTTACTGTCAGTATGACCGCCCGTCTTCTATTCAGAGCCTTTTTCAGTACTTCCTTATATTTTTCTCCCAGATCATCCAGCCAGCGGCCGAAACTATTGGTAAGTCGCACCATTCTGCCGGCAGAATCCGGCCTGCTCTCCATCGACTTGTCACTTAACATCCTTGATGACATCAAAGGAATAATCGTCAATGCAACCATAAGTGAACAGAAAATCGCGAAGGATATAGTCAATGCCATCGGCTTAAAAATTATCGAAGCCAGCCCTTCAACAAAAACAATAGGTATAAAAACAGCAACCAAAGTCGTTGTGGAAGCAATGACAGCACCGCTGACTTCGGAAGCACCTTTGATGGCTGCTTCCAGCGGCGGTTCACCCATACTTCGATGACGGTAAATATTTTCGAACACAACGATGGAGTCATCGACAATTCTGCCGACCCCTAAGGCCAGACCTCCAATCGTCAGTAGGTTAACTGTATTCCCGGTAAAATACATAAGAATGAAACAGCTGATTATTGAAAGAGGTATGGCTGTAAATATAATCAATGTGCTGCGCCCGTTTCTTAAAAACAGGAACAGTATCAGGACAGCCAGCAGTGCACCTTCAACCATCATTTTTTTGGCATTATCAATCGACTGGACGATATAGGAAGACTGATCCATTACTATCTTAACATTCAAGTCGATGCCCAGTTCGGATTTGATCTTCTCCATCTCATCGCGAACTGCCTGGCATGCCTTTACTGTATTGGCATCGCTCTGTTTCATTATATGGATGCCGACCGCATTTTCTCCATCGACCCTGGTAATCTGTTCCTGATCCTTGTATCCGTCAACGATGTCAGCGATATCTTTCAGATATACTGTATTGCCCGTGGCAGTCAATATAGCTACATCCTCAATATCTTTGACAGTCTCAAACTCCTGCAGGTTGCGTACGAAGTATTCCCTGCCGCCCAGTTCCATCTTGCCGCCTGACATATTGAAGTTTTCCGTCTGCAAGACCGAGTTGACCTGAGCAAGGCTGAGACCATAGTTTTCCAGCTTAACCGGGTCCACCTCCACGGTTACCTCACGTTCAAGCCCGCCGGTAATAATAACCGATGCTACTTCCGGTATCCTTGATAATCTGGGTTCTATATAGGTCTCAGCAATCTCCTGCAAAGCTGCCTGACTGTCTCCTCCGCTGATGCCCATCTGCAGTATCGGCATCATGGTAGGGTCCATCTTTATGATCATAGGT
Organism: Syntrophomonadaceae bacterium; assembly: GCA_035353375.1. Taxonomy (GTDB): domain Bacteria; phylum Bacillota; class Syntrophomonadia; order Syntrophomonadales; family Syntrophomonadaceae; genus UBA1368. Next base: position 5,619 of record DAOPZM010000019.1, on the reverse strand, counting down.
TCAGAAGCCGAACTGGGAAGATATGATTCTACATAACCGATCTTCTCACGGATATCCGCAGCAGCAAAATCCATATTGGTACCCCAGTTAAAAGTGATTATCAGAATCGACTGACCATCACTGGAAATTGACTGGAGTTCGTTTATATTGCTTAAAGTGGTCACCGCGCTTTCCAAAGGTTTGGTAAGCTGAGCTTCCACCTCCTCAGGGCCGGCCCCGGTATAAGAAGTTATCACCGCTGCTACCGGCAGATCCATTTCCGGATAAAGATCCAGCGGCAGTTTTGAAAATGTAAAAAATCCCAGGATCAGCAACACCGAGGTCAGGATTATAATAGTAACCGGCCTTTTTACAGCAAATTTTACCAAAGGCATTATTTTTCACCCCCGCCAACCACTTTTACCAGCGTACCTTCCCTTACCAGGGTGTTGCCTTTGGTGATCACTTTTTCTCCTGCTTTTATCCCTTCGGTAATCTCCACAGTAGTTTCTGATTCAATTCCTATCGTAACCTGTCTTTCCCGGGCGCGGTTTTCAGAATCTACTACATAGACTACATTGGTGGCACCTTTGGGAACGATGGCACTTTGTGGAATACAAACCGCATCTGTTTTTTTAATGGTTGAACCGGTTACTTCAGCGAACATACCGGATTTAATGATATTATCCGGATTATCAAGAGATACCTTGACTGCATAGCTCCGTTTAAGCGGATCAGCAACTGCAGCCACATTGGCAATAGTTCCCCTGAAAACCTGATCTCCCACTGCCTTGATCTCAACATCCACTTCGCTGCCGGGAGTTATATAACTTACTTCTGATTCACTCACCATTATTTCTATTTCCAGGCTTGAAGTATCACTGACTATTGCTGCCGTTGAAGACGGGCTGGCCATATCGCCCAGAGAGAGGTTGATGCTGCCTAAAGTACCGTTTATTGGAGATGTGATCGTACAATTATTTATCGTGTTCATAACCTGGGCCAGTCCGGCTGCCGCCTGCTCGACTGCCGCTTCAGCAGTTTCAACTCCCCTCCCGGCCGCTTCATAATCACTCTGTGATACAGCTTCCGCTTCATAGAGCCTGGCTATCCGTTCAAAATTATCCCGGGCAGTCTGCAGGCTTATCTCGGCCAGTTGCTTGCCAGCCTGGACCTGCTGCACTGAAGCCGTATAATCGCTGCTGTCCAAAGTGATCAAGGTCTGTCCCTGTCTTACCTGGTCGCCGGGGGAAGCATATATGCCGGTCACCCGCGCCGACACTTTAGGTATTATGTAGACTTCATTCTGCCCTCTGACAATACCTGGGTATGTGGCGCTTTTAGCGATTTCCTGAATTTTTGCTGCTGCTGTCGTAACAGTAATTTCCGACTCTTTTTCCTTTTCATCTTTGTCATTACAGCCAACAGCCATGATGGAAACTAATAATACCAATATCAGTACAGTGATCAACCCCGCCTTTTTTTGCACTAAAACCCCTCCAATAATAATCAAAACTCATCCTCCGACCCGCCGGTCGACTACATAATTGCATTATACTTATTAACCGACTGATTGGTCAATAGTTGTTTTGCCATATCCTTAAGTTGTCAAACCACTTTTGCTGTAAGCTTAATTACTTCATGCCGGGCACAACAAAAAGGAAGAGGCCGCTTAACGGGCTCTTCCTTAATATACCTGTATTTCTTGTGTTTCTGCTTTGGTTTATGTTTCCGTTTACTGGATCCAGTCAGTCCAGCTGTAAACTTCCGCTCCGGTCAGCAATGCATACTGGGCTTTTAATCCCACCAGCTCGAGTTTCATATTCTCCAGATCGATTTTTGCCTGGCTGGCTGCCAGTACAGCAGACTCCAGGTTGTCAGCCCCCGGCACCATTGAGATCCGCGGGATCATTCCCAGCTCATATTTCAGGCGGGCCAGCTCTTCCTGGCGCATAGCTTCATTATATTTCAGCTCGGCCATGTCTATCTGTCCTTCCAGGGTGTCAATAGCATAGTACATCTGCTCTACCATTGTTCGGGCTGTTCTTTTTGCATCTTCATAGTTAAGTTTGGCAGTATCCAGGTTTATCTGCTTCATTTCCGAGGAAACCCCCTTGATATACCAGTTTTCCTTGCTCTTTTCAATATCCAGCAATGCTTCCATAGTCCAGACCAGAACCGATTCCGATGAAGCACTGACTATTTCAATATTTAAATCTTTGCGCGGGTGCTCGGTTATAATCGCTTCACTGGTTAAAACCGGTGTCCAGCCGGCACTTTCCCCCAACAGAGAACGCAGGTCGGCTATGGAGCCTTCATAAGCCAGCTCAGCCGCCCGGTACCCTTCTTCCACCTGTTTGGTTCCATTCCAGGAAGAATCATAATCAAAAGAGGACATCCACCCGGTATTAAGCGCTATATTTCTCACCAACTGCTGGTCCTTGGTATTTTTCAGGGTCAGCTCCACAGACTTCAAATTATTATAATTTTTCACCGCAGCTGCATAAGCGCTTATAACATCCTTGGCAATTTCATCCTTTTTAGCCTCTTCGGCTCTTTTAGCAGTTGTAAGTCCTATTTCCGACTGCTGCCAGCTATTTACTACCAGGTCAAAAGCGGTGGTAACAACTCCCTCGCTGGGAAGCCAGTTTACAGCATCGGCAGCATCATCACGGTTAATCTGCGCTTTTTCTGTCTCCAGCTCCGCCAAACGCAGAGCCGGGTTATTCTCTTGGGCTCTCTCAATAGCCTGCTGTATGCTCAATGTTTCGCTTTGCTGCAATTCTTCCGCATTTGCATATGCAGGTATAATCAAAGCCATATAAATAAAGACCAGCAAAAAGGCTATCATTAATCTTAGTTTGCTGATAAAAATCCCTCCCTTGTTTATCTGACCGGCTGGTCAGTCCTGTAGATAAATTATAATCTGGCCCATTTACAGTGTCAATAATAAATATGGGACAAAGTTCGAGCCCGCTTTTTATAAAACCGTAAAACCACTTGCTTTTGAATAAAGGTGCTAACTTTTCCTGTAATTGAAAGCATGATCACCTGATAAAAAGGGGAGAGCACTCCCCCCTTTTTATCAGTTATTTTTGAATAGTTACTGTATTGGCAGCAGCATCCCAAACTACTGCAGCGCCGAAGGCTTCCGCCACATAACGGGCCGGGAGGAAGGTCCTGCCGGCAACTATTTCCGGGGCGACATCAGCAGTTTTCACTGACCCGTTTACGGAATAAGTCCTGCTGCCGATAGTTAAAACTACTTCCACTCCGTCTCTTTCCATTACTACCTTCTGTTCACTGTCATTCCAGGTCACAGTCGCTCCCAACATGTTCTCCGCCAGACAGCGGATCGGTACAAAAGAACGATCTTCTTTTATATAAGGTGCTGCATCCAGGGTTTGGCTTACTCCTTCCACCAGGAAAGTTTTGGAACCAATCACAAAGGATGCAGTTCCCAGCCCAGAAGCTGCTGATGTTGTGGCAATGCCAATGCTCCCTATTGATTCTGCCGTGTTAAAGTCGACCAGGGCAGTCGAGCCGTCTGCCCAGCCCAGGTCTTTGACCCCTGCAAATTCAGCCTGCACTATACCGTGTGGTACAGTCCTGTCCAGGGTCAGGTAAATTCCGGAAATCCTTATAACACTCTTTATCATACTGCTGTCTTCAATATTGATCAGCAAGGCGTTGTCCCCGGCATCGGCACCCGTAGTACCAATTTTTACTTCTCCCAGGCCCAGATCCCCGGATGTAACTTCTACAATCGGTTTTTCAGCCAAAGTTACCCCGGCCGGAAGTGTAATGAGCAGTTGGTCATGCCCGGTTTTGCTCTGCAGAGCACCGGATTTTGCCTCAGTAATGATTATATCGCCGGCCTTTTGGTTCATCGCCCCGACGGTTACTTTCGCTGTTCCTTCCACTGAAACATCCACCGGCTTGACCACTTCCGCCACTGTGACGGTGCCGCTGACATCAGCTGTACCGCTGACAGTTATATCCAGAGGACCTTCAAACCACGGTTCGATGCTGACCTGCATATTTTTGAAAACCAGGCTGGTAGGTGTGCTGGTGGTTGCCGTCAGTTTATTCTTTATTATCCTGCCGTCGCTGCCTGTTACCAGTTCGTAATTACCGGCACTGATTATATTGGTACCGTCAATATCTATATTGCCGTACCTTACCCACTTTACTCCCTCGGGAAGTTCAAATAACAGGGTTTTGTCTTCCTTCAGACAGCGGGCAATATCCTCTTCGATATAAATATTCGCCAGTTCCTGATTGGTTCTCCCTGATATAAGCTCTCTTTTGAGGGCAGCTCTCAGGGTCACACCGTAATCATTATAATCGGCAACCTCCATGGAAGTGATCTTAAGGTTGCTGTTGGAACTGCTTACGCTTATTGCAATATTGCCATAACCGTCCTCGTCATTAATTTCGACAAAAGGATAGACGCCGGTCGGATAAACACTTTGCAGTTCATCTGTGCCTATTCTGATCCGCCCGGCAGTAGAACGATACGCAGGCAGGTTTAAAATTTTCAAAACCAGATCCCTGCCGTCCGTCGTGACATTAAAATCATGTGTAGTCCCGGCGCCCATGCCATGATAACCATTGAATGCCCAGCCGCCTGCAGCCACGATCCTGGTAGTGTCTTTCCAGGTGAATCCGTTTCCCAGCCTGAAGGTTATGGTATCGCCTTCTTTTAATACCCCGGGAGTATTTTCGGATATCGTTATAGTATCTATGTATCCCCCTGCCTCGCCGATTTTTTTAATCGTGCCGGTCTGAACATTGATACTGTCAGTACCGCCTACATAAGCTATATCCAACGCAGCAAAGTTAAATGAACTTCCGCTCGGGGCAGAAAATTCCACCTTCAAATCACCAGCACCACTTCTCACCACCAGTCCGGAAAAAGTTAAAATAAACTTTACATTTCCGGAAAAAGGTCCGTTCCTGGCATCAATAAACAGATCCGCGGTCCGGGAAGATTTAATGACTGCTTTGACCTCCGCAAAACCAGGATCAGTTCCGAATACTTCCAGCTTGACTTCGGAGCCCGGCATAGCAAATTCAGTTCCGGCAGGAAGTGTAACCGTGGCAATCTGCAGATCGTCGCCCAGGAATATAGCATCACTGGCCTCAATCAACACTGTGGCATCTTCAGTCTGCGGTGCGGATCCGGTCTTGTAGGTGGGCATATCCAATGATGAATAAGTGATGCCCGCTGCTGATGCCGTACCCAGTCCGGCAAACATGGTCATGATCATTGCCAGAACCATTAATAACGCTAATTTGCTGTCTGTTTTTATCAAATTGATGACCTCCTTTTTCTCTTTTCCTTGTTTACGACAACACTTTTGTGAAACTTGCACAGATCCTTACTGGTCTTTGGGAGAATCCACAGGAAACAATAATTTGCTTATCTCTATTATAATCATATATCAACTACTGGAAAATGAAAAAGCCCAGGATAATTGGCAGGTTATAAAGGTGGTGCAGGATATATAAACTCAAAAAAAGGGCGTGCCCTTCGGCACACCCTTTTTAAGGATTAACTGTATTATCTGATAATGATAACAGTCTGACTGGCTGCATCCCAGCCAACCTCTGCTCCGAATGCTTCAGCAGCGAAGC